>NZ_DASVTL010000072.1:0-115247 GCF_036387595.1 Sphingomonas sp. | reverse complement strand
TCCCCGTCTCTCGGCCCTGCAGAGGTATAACCGGAAGGAGAATAGACCATGGCGTCCAACGACGTTTCCATGCAGCAGCTGCTTGAGGCTGGTGCCCACTTCGGCCACCAGACCCACCGCTGGAATCCGAAGATGAAACCCTACATCTTCGGCGACCGTAACGGCGTCCACATTCTCGATCTGTCGCAGACCGTGCCGCTGTTCGCGCGCGCGCTCGAATTTGTTTCGTCCTCGGTCGCCGGCGGCGGCAAGGTGCTGTTCGTCGGCACCAAGCGCCAGGCGCAGGAAGCCATTGCGGACGCAGCGCGGCGCTCGGGCCAGCATTTCGTCAACCATCGCTGGCTGGGCGGCATGCTCACCAACTGGAAGACGATCAGCAATTCGATCAAGCGCCTCAAGACCCTTGAGGAGCAGCTGTCTGGCGACACCCACGGCCTGACCAAGAAGGAAGTCCTCCAGCTGACGCGCGAGAAGGACAAGCTCGAAATGTCGCTCGGCGGCATCCGCGACATGGGCGGCGTGCCCGACGTGATGTTCGTGATCGACGCGAACAAGGAAGAACTGGCGATCAAGGAAGCCAATACGCTCGGCATCCCGGTCGTCGCGATCCTCGATTCGAACGTGTCGCCGGACGGCATCGCCTTCCCGGTGCCCGCGAACGACGACGCCAGCCGCGCGATCCGCCTGTATTGCGAAGCGATCGCGATCGCCGCGACGCGTGGCGGGCAGGAGCAGCAGCGCCGCACCGGTGCCGACATCGGTTCGATGATGGAGCCGCCGAGCGAGGATGCGCTCAGCACCGACCCGATCGTCGAGGACGCCGCCGCCCAGGGTGAGCAGGCTGCCGAGGCCGAGCGCCAGATCGACGCGTAATCGTCACACGCTTGCCTGATATGGGGCAGCGATAAATCCAGCCGTTCGTGCTGGGCGAAGTCGAAGCACCTGGCGTGCCCTTCGACTTCGCTCAGGGCGAACGGATGTTTGCATGAGGAACACGAACATGGCCGATATCACGGCAGCGATGGTCAAGGATCTGCGCGAGAAGAGCGGCGCGGGCATGATGGATTGCAAGAAGGCGCTGAACGAGACCGCGGGCGACATGGACGCCGCGATGGACTGGCTGCGCACCAAGGGGCTGGCCGCCGCCGCCAAGAAGTCCAGCCGCACCGCGGCCGAGGGGCTGGTCGGCGTCGCCGTCGCCGGCACCAGGGGTGCCGCGGTCGAGGTGAATTCGGAAACCGATTTCGTCGCCAAGAACGCGCAGTTCCAGGATTTCGTCCGCGAAGTGACGCAGATCGCGCTCGCCACGGGTGATTCGGTCGATGCGATCAAGGCCGCGGCGATGCCGTCGGGCACCAGCGTCGCCGACGTGCTGACGAACAATATCGCGACGATCGGCGAGAACCAGTCGATCCGCCGCGCGCGCCGCCTGGAAGTGTCGCAGGGTGCGGTCGTTCCCTATGTCCACAATGCCGCGGTTGCGGGCCTCGGCAAGATCGGCGTGTTGGTCGCGCTCGAATCGGATGCTGCCGACGACGTGCTCCAGGCGCTCGGCAAGCAGATCGCGATGCACATCGCCGCGGCCTTCCCGCTGGCGCTGAACGAAGCCGATCTCGATGCCGACATGATCGAGCGCGAGCGCGCGATCGCGACCGAAAAAGCCGCCGAATCGGGCAAGCCCGCCGATATCGTCGCCAAGATGGTCGAGGGCGCGATCGCCAAATACCGCAAGGAGCATGCGCTGGTCAGCCAGTTGTTCGTGATCGACGGCAAGACCAAGATCAGCGACGTCGTGGCCAAGGCGGGCAAGGATGCGGGCACGACCATCGTGCTGAAGGACTATGTCCGCTTTCAGCTCGGCGAAGGCATCGAGAAGGACCAGTCCGATTTCGCCGCCGAAGTCGCCGCGGCCAGCGGCGTGCCCCAGAAACCCGATACGACGACGGAGGCTTGACCTGAATCCCCTCTCCCCCCGGGAGAGGGGCAAGCTCGCGCAGCGAGCGAGGGGTGAGGGCGAACGCGTCACCCTCACCCTCCCGCAGCCTTCGGCTGCTCCCTCCCTCTCCCGGTGGGAGAGGGGTTTATTCTACCCGCACCCGCGCCTAAGGTCCGGCGCCACCCCCATCACGATCGAGACCGCATGACGCCGCCGCGCTTCAAACGAATCCTGCTGAAATTGTCGGGCGAAGTGCTGATGGGCGAGGGCGGTCTTGCCATCGACCCGGCGGTCACCGCTCGCGTCGCCGGCGAGATCAAGGACGCGCGCGACGCCGGATATGAATTGTGCGTCGTCGTCGGCGGCGGCAACATCTTTCGAGGGCTTTCGGCCGCGGCCAAGGGCATCGAGCGCGCGACCGCGGACTATATGGGCATGCTCGCCACCGTGATGAACGCGCTCGCGGTGCAGAATGCGCTGGAACAGATCGGCGTCGACACCCGGGTCCAGTCGGCAATCCCGATGGCCAGCGTGTGCGAACCCTTCATCCGCCGTCGCGCCGAGCGCCACCTGGAAAAGGGACGCGTCGTGATCTTTGCGGCGGGCGTCGGCTCGCCCTTCTTCACCACCGATTCCGGCGCGGCGCTGCGTGCCGCCGAGATGAAGTGCGACGCCTTGTTCAAGGGAACCAGCGTCGACGGGGTCTATGATGCCGATCCCAAGAAGGTGCCGACCGCGACGCGTTATCACACGGTCAGCTACAGCCGCGTGCTGTCCGACGACCTGAAGGTCATGGACGCCAGCGCGATCGCCTTGTGCCGCGACAATTCGATTCCGATCGTCGTCTTCAACATCCGCGAACACGGCAACCTTGCCGCGGTGCTGCGCGGTGAAGGCGTGTCGACGATCGTCCAGCAGGAGATGACCGATGCCAGCCTATGACAAAGCCGACCTGCAACGCCGGATGACCGGCGCGGTCGATGCGTTCCGTCACGATCTGGGCGGCCTGCGCACCGGGCGCGCTTCGACGACGCTGCTCGATCCGGTCGTCGTCACCGTCTACGGATCGCAGATGCCGCTGAACCAGGTCGCGACCGTCTCCGCGCCTGAGCCGCGGATGCTGTCGGTGCAGGTGTGGGACAAGAGCAATGTCGGCCCGGTCGACAAGGCGATCCGCTCGGCCGGCCTGGGGCTGAACCCGATCACCGACGGTACGACCCTGCGCCTGCCGATCCCTGATCTGACCGAAGAGCGGCGCAAGGAACTCGCCAAGCTCGCCAATCAATATGCCGAAAAGGCGCGGATCGCGGTGCGCAACGTCCGCCGCGACGGCATGGATTCGCTGAAGGTCGACGAGAAGAAGAACGTCTTCGGCGAAGACGAGCGCAAACGCCACGAAACCGATCTCCAGAAGCTGACCGACACGACGATCGCCGATCTCGATGCAACCGCGGCTGCCAAGGAAAAGGAAATCCTCGGCAAGTGACGGGCAAACAGCGCACGCTGTTTAGCTCATGCCGGGGGCATGAGCGGCCCGGCGCTCGCTGGAGTGCCGGCCGGTGAGCACCGCGCCCCTCAGTGCCGTCGCCTCACCCGCACCGCCCGCCATCCCCCGCCACGTCGCCATCATCATGGACGGCAACGGCCGCTGGGCAAAGGCGCGGCACCTGCCGCGGTTTGCCGGGCACAAGGCGGGGGTGGATGCGGTGCGCCACGTCACCCGCGCCGCGCGTGCGCTGGGGATCGAGGCGCTGACCCTCTATGCGTTCTCCAGCGAGAACTGGCGCCGGCCCGAGGAGGAGGTCAACGACCTCATGGGGCTGCTGCGTCTCTTCATCCGCCGCGATCTCGACGAATTGGCGCGTGAGAACGTCCGGCTGCGGGTGATCGGCGACTATCGCCGTTTCGCCCCCGATCTGGTCGAACTGGTCGACGCGGCGATCGCGCGGACGGCTGCGAACACCGGCCCCATTCTGGCGATCGCGCTGAACTATGGCGCTCAGGCCGAACTCGCCGCCGCGGCCCGCCGGCTGGCCGCGCGCCTGGCGCCCGAGGACATTACCGAAGCCGCGATCGAGGCGGAGCTGGAGACGCGCGACCTGCCGCCGCTCGATCTGATGATCCGCACATCGGGCGAACACCGGCTGTCGAACTTTCTGCTGTGGCAGGCGGCCTATGCCGAGCTGCTGTTCGTCGACACGCTCTGGCCCGATTTCGACGGTGAAGCGCTCGCCGATGCGGTGGCGGCGTTCGGGCGGCGGCAACGACGCTACGGCGGGCTATGAGCGAGCCGCTGCCCGAAACGCCCGACGCAAGGCTGCGGACGCCCTCCAATTTGCGCCTGCGGATCGTCGCCAGCATCGCGATGATCGCGACCGCGCTGGTCGCGCTGGCGGTGGGCGGTGTTCTCTTCTGGCTGCTCGCGGTGATCGCTGCCCTCTTCATGATGGCGGAATGGGCCGATCTGGCGGGCGTCGGCGCGCGCGAGAAGCGGATCGCGCAATTCGCGCTGTCCGTCCCGCTCGCGCTGATGGCGCCCGCATCGCTGCTGATCGAGGTCCATGACTTCTTCACCCTCGGGCTGCTCGCCGGGGCGGCGTTCTTCGTCGTCATCGTCACCGGGGGGCGTCAGCTCGCGGCAGGCATCCTCTATTGCGGACTGCCGGTTCTCGCGTTGGTCGTCATGCGGCGTCAGGAGGAGGGCATCGTCTATGCCACCTGGGCGCTCGCGCTCGTCTGGGCGACCGATATCGGCGCGTTCTTCGCCGGGCGCACGATCGGCGGCCCGAAGCTGGCGCCCCGGATCAGCCCGGCCAAGACCTGGTCGGGCCTGATCGGCGGCATCCTGCTCGCCACCGCGCTGGCCGTCGCGATGCACGCGTATTACGGCCTGCCCTTGCGGCTGGTCGTCGCCACCCCGCTGCTGGCGATTCTGGCGCAGGTCGGCGACCTGTTCGAAAGCGCGATCAAGCGCCGCGCCGGCGTGAAAGATTCGGGCCACACCCTGCCTGGCCACGGCGGCGTCCTCGACCGGCTCGACGGTGTAGTGCCGGTGGCGCCGGTGGCGGCGCTGCTGGTGATGTTGCCGCTGCTGCTGGCATGAGCAACGTCCGATGAAGACGGTGACCATCCTGGGCGCGACCGGATCGGTCGGCACCTCGACGCTGGACCTGGTGGAGCGCGCGCCGCAGGATTTCCGCGTTCTGGCGCTCACCGCCAATTGCGACGTCGCGGGGTTGGCCGCCGCCGCGATCCGCACCCGTGCTGCCCTTGCGGTCGTTGCCGACGAGACGTGCCTGCCAGCGCTGCGCGATGCGCTCTCGGGGACCGGCACCGTCGCGAACGGCGGCGCGCACGCGGTGAGCGATGCCGCCGCGATGGGCGCGGACTGGACGATGGGCGCGATCGTCGGCTGCGCAGGCCTTGCCCCGACGATGGCCGCGGTCGCGCAGGGCGGCATCGTCGTCCTGGCCAACAAGGAACCGCTCGTATCCGCTGGCGACCTGATCCTCGCGGGCGCGCGAGCGAGCGGCGCGACCCTTCTGCCCGCCGATTCCGAACACAATGCCATCTTCCAGTGCCTGGATGCCGCGCGTCCGCAGGGAGTCCGCCGCATCATCCTCACCGCCAGCGGCGGCCCGTTCCGCGACTGGTCGCGCGAGGCCATGCGCAGCGTCACCCCGGCTCAGGCGGTCGCGCACCCCAATTGGTCGATGGGTGCCAAGATCTCGGTCGATTCGGCGACGCTGATGAACAAGGGGCTGGAACTGATCGAGGCCGCGCGGCTGTTCCCGATCGCGCATGATCGGATAGAGATCGTCATCCACCCGCAATCCGTCATCCACAGCCTGGTCGATCATATCGACGGCTCGATGCTGGCCCAGCTCGGCCCCTCCGACATGCGCGTGCCGATCGCGCACTGTCTGGCCTGGCCGGCCCGGATGGCGACGCCGATGGCGCCGATCGATCTGGTCGCGATCGGCCGCCTCGATTTCGAAGCCCCCGATGCCGTCCGCTTCCCTGCACTCCGCCTCGCGCGTCAGGCGCTGGAGGCCGGCGGCGCGCGCCCGGCCATCCTCAACGCCGCCAACGAGGTCGCGGTCGCCGCCTTCCTCGCGGGGCGAATCGGCTTCCTCGAAATTGCCGCAATCGTGGCCGATACGCTCGATCGCTACGATCCGCCCGCGCCGGAGACGCTCGACGCCGTGCTTGGGGTCGATGCAGAGGCGCGGGTGTATGCGGATGCCTGTGTGAAGGATTGCGTCATTTGATCCAGACTCCTGGCCTGCTGCTGACGATCGCCGCGTTCATCCTGGTGATCGGTCCGCTCGTCTTCGTCCATGAAATGGGCCATTACCTCGCCGGGCGATGGTTCGGGGTGAAGGCGGAAGCCTTTTCGATCGGCTTCGGGCGCGAGGTCGCCGGATGGACCGACAAGCGCGGCACCCGCTGGAAGCTCGGCTGGCTCCCGCTCGGCGGCTATGTCAAATTCGCCGGCGACATGAACCCGGCCAGCCAGCCCAGCGCCGAATGGCTGTCGCTGCCCGCCGCCGAGCGTCAGCGCACGTTTCAGGCAAAGCCGGTGTGGCAACGTGCGATCATCGTCGCCGCCGGACCGGTGGTGAACTTCGTGCTGGCGATACTTATCCTCGCCGGCTTCGCGGCCACCGTCGGTGTCGATCGCACCCCGCCCGTCGTCGGTACCGTCCAGGCGGGAAGCCCGGCGGCGCAGGCGGGGCTTCGCGCAGGCGACCGCGTCACCGCGCTCGGCGGACGCGGGATCGACACCTACCGCGATCTCCAGCTCTACGTCATCATGCGTCCGGGCGAGCGGGTCGCGATCGACTATGTTCGCGGACAGACGCCTGCCGTCGCGCAGGCCACCTTCGGCAGGGTCGCGATGCGTGATCGCTTCGGCAACGAGACCGCAATCGGCCGCCTCGGCATCAGTTCGGGCGCGATCGTCTATGAACCCGTGCCTCTCCTCGAAGCGCCGGTCGCCGGCGTTCGCATGGTCGGGGGTATCCTTCGCGGCACCCTCGACGGGCTCGGCCAGATCATTACCGGTCGGCGCAGCCTGGACGAACTCGGCGGGCCTATCCGCATCGCCAAGGTGTCGGGCGAGCAATTCTCGCTCGGCTGGTCGGCGCTGGTCCTCTTGATCGCGTTCGTTTCCATCAATCTCGGGTTCATCAACCTGCTGCCAGTTCCCATGCTCGATGGCGGGCATCTGTTCTTCTATGCGATCGAGGCGGCGCGGCGGCGGCCGGTGGCGGCGAGCACGCAGGAATGGGCCTATCGCGGCGGGCTTGCGGCGTTGCTCGCGCTGATGTTGCTCGTCACCGTCAACGATCTGGGCAGCCTGGGCTTGTGGAAAAGCCTGTCCGGGTTGATCGGGTGACGCAGGTAGGGCAGGGCGCGCGCGGGATGCGCCGGGCGACGTGGATCGGCGGGGCATGGGTTGGGCGAACGTGATTTAGGCGATCAGGGGTCGACGCGACTTTTCTGGGATGGGTTTTCTGTGACAGCGATTCAGAGTTCTTCTTACGTGCGTGCGGGCGCGATCCTGCTTGCGGGCACGATGCTGTCGGGGGTGCCGGTTCAGGCCCAGACCCCGGCCGCGCGCCCCGCTGCGCGCCCGGCCGCGCCGGCGCGGGTGGTGCCGCCGGCCGTCGTCGCCCCCGCCGCACCGCAGCGCACGATCACGACGCTCAGGGTCGAAGGATCGCAGCGGATCGAGCCGGACACGGTGTTGTCCTATACCAAACTGCGCCAGGGCCAGGCCTATACCAACGAGACGCTCGATCAGGCGATCAAGGACTTGTACGCGTCGGACCTGTTCGCCGACGTGTCGGTCAGCGGCGCCGAAACCGGCGAGATCGTGCTGCGCATCCGCGAGAATCCGATCATCAATCGCGTGATCCTGGAGGGCAACAAGCGCCTGAAGGAAGACAAGATCAAGAAGGAGATCAAGCTCGCGCCGCGACAGATCTTCACCCGCACCGCGGTGCGCCAGGACGTTGCGCGCATCGTCGAGCTGTACCGCCGGCAGGGTCGCTTCGCCGCGGTGATCGAACCCAAGCAGGTCAGCCTCGATCAGAACCGCGTCGATGTGGTGTTCGAGATCAGCGAAGGACCGAAATCCAAGGTCCGCCAAATCAACATCATCGGCAACGAGAAATTCTCCGACGATGCGCTGCGCGGCGAGATGGCGACGAAGCAGTCGCGGCTGTTCCGCCTCCTCTCATCCAACACGTCCTACGATCAGGACCGCCTGGCCTATGACCAGCAGAAGCTGCGCCAATTCTATCTAACCAATGGCTACGCCGATTTCCGCGTGACCTCGGCGGTGGCCGAACTCACCCCGGACAAGCGCGATTTCATCATCACCTACGTCGTCGAGGAAGGATCGCGCTACAAATTCGGCGACGTCACCGTCGACAGCGAAATCCGCGACTTCGACAACAAACGGCTGGCCGCGTCGCTGCCGCTCAAGAAAGACGACTGGTATAACGCCAAGCTGGTTGAAGATGCGATCGACTCGCTGAGCCAGTCGGCGGGGCTGTTCGGCTATGCCTTCACCGAGGTCAGTCCCGAATACGCCCGCGACAAAGACACGCTGACGATGGGGATCAATTTCGTCATCGCGCAGCAGCAGCGCAGCTACGTCGAGCGGGTGGACATCACCGGCAACACGCAGACCCAGGACAAGGTGATCCGCCGCGAGATCCGTCTGGCGGAGGGCGATGCCTTCAACAGCTTCCAGATGAAGCGGTCGCAGGACCGCATCAACAGCCTGGGATATTTCCAGGACAAGTTCGAAATCAAGCCGGTCCAGGGATCGTCGCCCGACCGCGTCGTGTTGGAGGCCAACGTCGAGGAGAAGTCGACGGGCGAGCTGCAGCTGTCGGCGGGTTATTCAAGCCTCGAACGCTTCATCATCCAGGCGTCGATCACCCAGCGCAACTTCCGCGGCAAGGGCCAGGAGCTGCGCGCGGGCGTCAATTATTCGACCTATTCCAAGTCGGTCGAACTCGGCTTCACCGAACCATATCTCTTCGACAAGAACATCGCGATCGGTGGCGACATCTTCCGCCGCGATTTCAACTCGTTCAACTTCAACGGCAACCAGCGCCAGACCACCTATTCGCAGGTATCGACCGGCTTCCAGGTTCGCGCCGGCGTGCCGCTCACCGAATTCTGGTCGCTTTCGGGTCGCTACGGTCTGTCCTATGACGAGGTCGGGCTCGACGAGGCCAGCTTCTTCACCAACGGCGTCTGCGATCCGCTCAAGGCCGGACGCTATCTGTGCGAGGCGATCGGCAATCGCTGGACGTCGTCGATCGGTTATTCGCTGATCTACGACAGCCTCAACAGCCGCCTGCGCCCGACCGCGGGCCAGCGCTTCTCCTTCAGCCAGGATTTCGCCGGGCTGGGTGGCGACGTGAAATATCTGCGGTCGCGCGCCGAGGCCTCCAAATTCTTCAACGTCGGCTCGGGCTTCATCTTCTCGCTGGTGGGTGAGGGCGGCTATATCCGTTCGCTCGAAAAGAGCCGGGGCGAGGGTGTGGACAAGGTCCGCATCACCGATCGTTTCTATCTGGGCGAACCGCAGTTCCGCGGCTTCAACATCCGCGGCGTCGGCCCGCGCGTGCAGCGTATCCCCTATACGACCGACGCCAATAACAAGCAGGTTCTGGTCACTGATCGCGACCAGATCATCGACGATGCCCTTGGTGGCACCGCTTACTATCTGGCGCGTGCGGAGCTGGAAATTCCGCTCGGCTCGGGCGCGCGCGAACTCGGCCTGCGTCCGTCGATCTACGTCCAGGCGGGCAGCCTGTTCAGCATCACCCGGCCGCTGCCGACGGTGACCTTCCCCGTCGCGGCGGATGGCACCGTCTTGCCGATCACGACGCCGTTGTTCGACAGTTCGGGCAATGCGCTCTACCTCGTCAGCGCGACCGATACGACCAATGCCGGCGCCATCACGACCTGCCGGACGGGCTTTTCCGCGACCTTGGGTGGCGCCTGCACGGGCACATCGGTGAACGGCGTCTATTCGTCCTCGACCGCGCCGTTCAAGGAAGTGTTCTACGGCAGCAACGCGCGGCCACGCCTGTCGGTCGGCATCGGCGTCAACTGGAATTCCCCCTTCGGTCCGCTTCGCATCGACGTGGCCAAGGCGCTGCTGCGGCAGCCCGGCGACGATCCCAAACTCATCACCTTCAACGTAGGAACCCAGTTCTGATGAATACCTTCCAGAAAACCGCCGCACTCGTCGCCGCACTTGCCGCGCCGCAGCTGCTCTCCGCTCAGGCCGCAGCGCCCGCTCCGGCCCCCGTCGCCTCGGCGCCGGCCTATCCCGCAATCGCGGACTTCGCCGCCGCCGTGCGCAGCTCGAACGCCTATCAGGCCGCGGCGCGCGCGATCCAGACGCAGTACAAGGCGCAGATCGACGCCTATAACGCGCGCAGCCAGCCGCTTCAGGCCGAGTTGCAGCGGTCTGCGCAGGAAATCCGCACGCTTCAGCAGGCAAACACCCCCGAAGCCACGATCAACCCGCGCATCCAGGCGTTCCAGGCGCGCCAGCAGGCAATCCAGACCGAACTGGCCCCGCTCGCCGCACCGTTCGAGCGTCCGCTGGCCTATGCCGAGGAGCAGATCACCGCGAAGCTCGATCAGGCGACCCGCAACGCGATGACCGCCAAGCGCGTCAACATCCTGCTGCGCCCGGAAGGCGTCGCCTTCGCGCTGCCGACCTCGAACATCACCGCCGACATCGCACAGCAGCTGAACGCGCTGGTGCCGACCGTCTCGACCGCAGTGCCCGCGAACTGGCAGCCGGGCGGGCAGGGCGGTGCGGCACCCGCCGCCGCCGCGCCGGCCGCCACGCCGCGCCGCAACCAGGGCCGGTGAGCGACGCTCCCCCGGCCCCGGCGGTGAGCAGCGCTTCCATCGGCCCGCTGGACATCACGCGGGTCATGGCGGCGGTGCCGCATCGCTATCCGATGCTGCTGGTCGATCGTGTCGAGGATCTCGTCCTCGACACGTCGATCGTCGCGATCAAGGCGGTGACGATCAACGAAGGCTTCTTCCAGGGTCATTTCCCCGGTCGCCCGATCATGCCCGGCGTGCTGATCGTCGAGGCGCTGGCCCAGGCGGCGGGCATCCTCGCGGTCGAGAGCCTCGGCCTCGCCGGTTCCGGCAAGCTCGTCTACTTCATGGCGATCGACGGCGCGAAGTTCCGCAAGCCCGTCGAACCCGGCGTATTGCTGCGGCTGGAGGCTGAATTCGTGCAGAAACGCAGTTCGGTCTGCAAGTTCGCAGGTCGTGCGAAGATCGACGGACAAGTCGTTGCAGAGGCCAACTTTACGGCAATGATCGCCGATCCTCCCAAAGCCTGAATACTGCCGCCTATGCGCGATGATAGAGAACTTTGACTTTTTGGAGCACGTCGGCTAGGCGGCGCGCTTCGCTCAGGCTGGTCGGAACCAGCCACGCCCGGAGATGCATGATGAAGCCCGATACCCACCCGAACTACCACATGATAAACGTCCAGATGACCGACGGCTCGGTATTCCAGACGCGCTCCACCTGGGGCAAGGAGGGCGACACGATGACGCTCGACATCGATCCGCTCGCGCATCCGGCGTGGACCGGCGGTCGCGGCACGATGCTCGACACCGGCGGCCAGGTCGCACGCTTCAACAAGCGCTTCGGTGGTGGCCTGACGCTGCGCAAGTAAGCCGCGACGGCGGTATCAGGACGGCGGTTCCCGGCGAGGGAGCCGCCGTTCGCATGTCTGGCGGAGGGAGTGGGATTCGAACCCACGGTGAGCTTGCACCCACGGCGGTTTTCAAGACCGCTGCCTTAAACCACTCGGCCATCCCTCCGGCCCGCAACCCGTTAGCCGCCGCGCGCCCCCGCGTGCAAGTGCTGCGACGACACGGGGTTCCGCACGCCGCTCGGCTATGGCAGGGTCGGGGCATGATCGGTCAAGCAACGATGGCGAGGATATGGCGCGGCGGCGCGCTGGCGGCGCTCGCGCTGCTCGGCGGCGCGCCGGCACAGGCGCAGGACGATGCCGGCTTCCAAGCCTATCTCGCCGGCTTGCGCGGGCAGGCGATCGCACAGGGCGTGTCGCCTGCCACGTTCGATGCGGTCGCGCCGACGTTAACGCTCAATCCTCGCGTCGTCGCCCTCGATCGCGCACAGCCCGGAAACGAGGCGAGCACGACCTCGCCTCCCTTCGCTCCTTATCGCGCGCAGCATGTCGACGCGGCGCGCATCGGTCGCGGTCAGCGCGTGTATCAAGCGCAGCGCGCGCAACTGTCCGCGATCGAGAGCCAGACGGGCGTGCCCGAGGCGATCATGGTCGCCATTTGGGGGCACGAGACGAATTACGGCGCGTACACCGGCAATTTCGACCTTCTGCGCAGCCTCGCCAGCCTCGCCTATGACGGTCGTCGCCGCGAACTGTTCCAGGGCGAGTTCATCGCGGCGCTCAAGATGCTCGACCGCGGCGTGCCCCGCGAGCAACTCAAGGGCAGCTGGGCGGGCGCCACCGGCAATCCGCAATTCCTGCCGTCGATCTACCTGCGTCTGGCCCGCGACGGCGACGGTGACGGCCGCGCCGA
Organism: Sphingomonas sp.; assembly: GCF_036387595.1. GTDB lineage: Bacteria > Pseudomonadota > Alphaproteobacteria > Sphingomonadales > Sphingomonadaceae > Sphingomonas. Next base: position 102,671 of record NZ_DASVTL010000072.1, on the reverse strand, counting down.
CATCTGGAGCAGCCAACCCGATACGCTCGCTTCCATCGCCAATTACTTCGCCAGTGCCGGCTGGCGTGCCGGCGAACCCTGGGGCGTCGCGGTGACCGTGCCCGCAGAAATGGACCGCGCCGAAGTCCGCAATCGGCTGGTGTCGCCACGATGCCCGCGCGTCTTCGCCCGGCACAGCGGCTGGCGGACGATGGCCGAATGGCGCGCGCTCGGCGTGAGCGCGCAAGGCGCCTGGCCCGCCGATCGCACGCTTGCGACCCTGTTCGAGCCGGACGGCCCCGGCGCGACCGCCTATCTCCTGACCGGCAACTACCGCGTCATCCTCGACTACAATTGCTCGAACTTCTACGCTCTTTCGGTCGGGCTGCTCGCCGATGCGGTCGAACGCTAGCGGCGGGCGCGTGGCGGGGCTATGATGCACCCATGATCGCCAATCGATCCAATATGTTCAGCTACGGACCTGCCAGCTTATGAAACTGCCCGCCACTGCTTCCCTCATCGCGATCCTCGCCAGCGTGCCATCCGCGGCGGCCGCACCGCAGTTTCAGACGCCGGCGCCCGTCGCCTTTCTCCAGGACATGTCGTCGGGCGCGATCCTCTTCGCGCGCGACGCCGATCGCCGGATGCCGCCGGCTTCGATGGCGAAGATGATGACGGTCTATGTCGCCTTCGACATGATTAAGAAGGGCGAATTGAAGCTCAGCCAGCAGTTTCCCGTGCGGCCAGAAACCTGGCAGAAATGGCATGGTCCTGCCGCGGGCTCTACGATGTTCCTCTCCACGGGCGAGAACGTCAGCGTCGACAATCTGCTCAAGGGCATCGTGACGCTCTCAGGCAATGACGCCTGCGTCGTTCTGGCAGAGGGCATCTCGGGCACCGAAGAGGGCTTCGTCAGCCGCATGAACCAGGCGGCCAAGGAACTCGGCCTGACGAACAGCAACTTCGGCAATTCCAACGGCTGGCCCGATAACGGCGTGACCTATGTCACCGCGCGCGATCTGGCGAAGCTGGCCGCCGCGACGATCCAGAATCATCCGACGCTCTACAAAAAATATTACAGCCTGCCGAGCTTCACCTGGGGCAAGACGCTGGGTGCGGGTGCCGACATCACCCAGGCAAACCGGGATCCGTTGCTCGGCCGCGTGGCCGGCGCCGATGGGCTGAAGACGGGGCACACCGAGGAGGCCGGCTACGGCTTTACCGGTTCGGCCGAGCAGAACGGCCGGCGGCTGGTGATGGTGATGGCGGGGCTGACCAGCTTCAACCAGCGGATCAGTGAATCCGTCGGCTTCATGAACTGGGGGTTCCGTGCCTGGCAGGCCAAGCCAATCGTCGCCAAGGGCAAGCACGTCGAATTCGCAGACGTGCAGATGGGCAGCAGCAGCACCGTCGGCCTTGTAGCGCCGAAAGCATTGACCGTCACCCTGCCCGCGGGCGCGGTGCCCGAGATGTCGGCCAAGGTCGTTTACGACGGCCCGGTGAAGGCACCGATCAAGGCAGGCGACCACATTGCCGACCTGGTCGTGTCCTCGCCCGACATGCCCGAACAGCGGCTGCCGCTGGTCGCCGAAAGCGATGTTGCCGAAGCAGGCTTCTTCGGACGCGCCTGGGCGGGGCTTACCTCGCTTTTCGGGTGATCGGGTGACGTCGTGAGCCCGGTGTGGGGAAATGCCAGCGCCCAATCCGTGTTTCTGGCGGCGCTGGCGGGCGGCGCACTGCACCACGCGTGGCTGATCGCCGGGCCGGAGGGTGTCGGCAAGATGCGCTTCGCCCAGGCCGCGGCGACACGGATGCTGGCCGAGGCATCGGCCGGCGGCGTCGCCGAAGATGGGCTGGCGGTCGCGGAGTCGCACCCCGTTCACGCGCTCATCGCGGCCGGGTCTCACCCCGATTTCCGCATCCTGCGCCGCTTGCCCAAGGACGCCGAAAAGCCGGACCAGGATGTGGCGCGAAGCATCTCGATCGCCCAGATCCGGGCGCTTCAGCCGATGCTGGCGACAACGCCGTCCATGGGGCCACGGCGCGTTGTCGTGATCGACTCGATCGACGATCTGGAACGGCCGGGTGCGTCCAATGCCCTGCTGAAGAATCTTGAGGAGCCACCGGCAGGCACGATCTTCCTGCTTGTCAGCCACGCGCCGGGAAGGCTGCTGCCGACGATCCGCTCACGCTGCCGCCTACTCCGCTTCGACGTGCTGGATGCGCCCGACATGGCCGGCGCCATCCGCGATGCGCGCCCCGAAGCGAGCGACGACGAAGTGGCAGCGCTGATCGCGATCGGCGAGGGGTCGCCCGGGCGGGCCTTACGTTACGCGGGGCTGGATGTCGCCGCGCTCGACGCCGCGATTGCGGCGATCGCCAGCGACGGCGATCCAGGCAATGCGCGGCGCGTGAAACTCGCCAAGGCGCTAATCGGCAAGACGGCACAGCCGCGGTACGAGGCATTTCTGGACCGCGTTCCCGCCTATATCTCCGTTGCTGCGCAAGGCCGCCGGGGTGCTGCGCTGGTGACCGCACTCGACGCCCATGCCGCTGCGCGCGAATTGGCAAGCGCTGCGGTGGGCCTCTCGCTCGATCCCCAGGCGACGGTGTATGAGATGGCGGGTCTCGTCGCGCGCCTCCACGCGTGACGGCTTGCAATGTTGGAAAAAGTCGGATCAGGATTTGCCGACTGTCCATGCTCCTTCTCAGTGATGCGTCATGCGCTGCTGTCGCTAGAATGGTGACAGCAAACCAAGCCCGATCGTTATCAATTCGGGTGGCCTGACGTCCCGCAGGTATTTGCGTTACCTTCGTTACCTTTGCGAAGGCCGCCGGCGGGACATTGCGCCCTCCGCGCGGCTTCACCTCGCCTCGTGGATGCTCTACGAGCGCGTGCATGGCCGAACCCTATTACATCACCACCGCAATCAGCTATCCGAACGGCCGCCCGCATATCGGACACGCCTACGAAGCCATCGCGGCCGACGCGATCGCGCGATTTCAGCGTCAGGCCGGTCGCGACGTTCGCTTCCAGACCGGCACCGACGAACACGGGCTGAAAATGGTCCAGGCCGCGCGGGCGGAGGGCCGCCCGGTGGCGCAACTCGCCGACGAGATGTCGGGATATTTCCGCGACATGTGCGACGCGTTGAATATCTCCTACGATCGTTTCGTGCGGACGACCGAACCTGCGCATTACCGCGCCAGCCAGGCATTGTGGGAGGCGATGGCCGCCAAGGGCGATCTCTATCCCAGCCGCTACGAGGGCTGGTATTCGGTACGCGACGAGGCCTTTTATACCGACGCAGAGGTCGTAGAGGGTGAGGGCGGGATAAAACTCTCGCCCCAGGGCACCCCGGTCGAGTGGACGGTCGAGGAAAGCTGGTTCTTTCGCTTGTCCAAATATCAGCAGCCGCTGCTCGATCTCTACGCGCGCGACCCCGACTTCATCCGTCCGGACGGCAGGCGGAACGAGGTGACCCGGTTCGTAGAAGGCGGCCTGACGGACCTTTCGGTATCGCGGACCAGCTTCGATTGGGGCGTTCCGGTGCCTGGCGCCGATGGCCATGTCATGTACGTGTGGGTCGATGCGCTGACCAACTATCTGACCGGCATCGGTTATCCTGATGCCGACGCTGCAGAGCGCCGCTACTGGCCCGCGGATCTGCATCTGATCGGCAAGGACATCGTGCGGTTTCATGCGGTGTATTGGCCGGCCTTCCTGATGTCGGCGGACATTCCCCTGCCCAAGAGCGTGTTCGGTCACGGCTTCCTGCTCCACCGGGGCGAGAAGATGTCGAAATCCATCGGCAACGTCGTCGATCCACAGGCCTTGGTCGCGGCATTCGGGGTCGATGCCCTGCGCTATTTCCTGCTACGCGACGTCAGCTTCGGCCAGGACGGCAGCTATTCGGCCGAGGCGATCGTCACCCGGGTCAATGCCGAACTGGCGAATAGCTTCGGCAATCTGGCGCAGCGCACTTTGTCGTTCATTGCCAAAAACTTGGAAGGCGCGTTTCCATCGGTCGGCACGGCCGCCGAAGCTGATGGCATGTTGATCGAGGAAGTGGTCGTCGCTTGCGCCGGTCTGCGCGCCGCCTTCGGCGATCTGGCGCTTAGCCAGGGCATCGAAACGTGGATGCGCGGCGTCTTCGCCTGCAATCAATATATCGACGCACAGGCACCCTGGGCATTGCGCAAGACGAACCCTGATCGGATGCACGCGGTCCTGCGCACGCTCGTTCGCGCGATCCGGATGCTGGCCATCGCCATCCTGCCGGTCGTGCCGACTGCGGCGGCGAAGGTGCTCGACCAGGTCGGCGCGGAAGAACGCGATCATGCCGCCATCGACGACGATGGTTGGTATGAACGAGTTGCCGCCTCAGGCTTTCGTATCGCTCCGCCGGCGCCGGTCTTCCCGCGGCTGGAACTTCCTCCGGAGGCCGCGTGATGCTTGCCGACAGCCACTGCCACCTCAATTATGAAGGACTCGCCGAGGTTCAGGACGCGGTCCTTGCCCGTGCCCGCGCTCGCGGCGTCACCGCGATGCTCAACATCGCGACCCGCGAATGCGAATGGGATGCGGTCCTCGCCACCGCCGAGGCGCAGGCGGACGTGTGGGCAACGGTCGGCATCCACCCGCACGAAGCCGACGCGCACGCCCATGTCGATGCCGCCCGCCTGATCGCTCGCGCCGCCCACCCGCGCATAGCCGGGATCGGGGAGAGTGGTCTGGATTATCACTACGATCATTCCGATCGCGCCCGTCAGCAGGCGAACTTTCGTGCCCACATCGTCGCCGCGCGCGAAACCGGCCTGCCGATCGTCGTCCACACCCGCGATGCCGAGGACGATACCTTTGCGATCCTGGCGGACGAGATGGGGAAGGGGGCCTATTCCGGCGTCATCCACTGCTTCACGGCGTCGTCGGATTTCGCCGACAAGGCTTTGGAGTTGGGCTTTTACATTTCGATCTCGGGCATCGTCACCTTCAAGAACGCGCGCGATCTGCAAGCGATCGCAGCACGTCTCCCGATCGACCGGCTCCTGGTTGAAACCGACGCCCCGTTCCTAGCACCCGTGCCGCATCGCGGGAAACCTGGCGAACCCGCCTTCGTCGCCGACACGGTCGCGTTACTTGCGAAACTGCGCGGAGAGGATGTCACTGAACTGGCATCACGTACCGCAGAGAACTTCCACACTCTTTTCACGCGAACCCGCGCGTGAAAGTCCGCATACTCGGCTCGGGCACTTCGTCCGGCGTGCCGCGCATCGGCAACGACTGGGGTGAATGCGACCCCAATGAACCCCGCAATCGCCGAACCCGCGCGTCGATCCTGGTCGAACACGACGGCCATCGTATCCTCGTCGACACCAGCCCCGACATGCGCCAGCAGTTGCTGGACGCCGATGTCGCGACGGTCGACGCGGTGGTTTGGACCCACGACCATGCCGACCATTGCCACGGCATCGATGATCTCCGTCAAGTGTATCACGCGCTCGGCCACCCGGTCCGCGGGATGGCACATGCGTCGACGCTGACAACGCTGAAAACGCGTTTCGCTTACGCCTTTGCAGGCCGCACGGGCTATCCTCCGGTCGTCGTAGGAGAATTGCTGCCCGATCGGTGGACCTGCGATGGCGTGACGATCGACGTCGTCGAGCAACCACATGGAAGCATCGTCTCGGCAGGCCTTCGGTTCTCTGATGGCGGCAAGAGCATCGGCTATGCCACGGATTTCCATGCAATGACGCCCGCGATGGAGTCGTTATACACCGGGCTGGACGTTTGGATCGTCGATGCGCTGCGTCGTCGTCCGCATCCGTCGCATCCCGATCTCGCCACCGTCTTGGGCTGGATCGAGGCACTCATGCCAAAGCGTGCGATCCTCATCCACATGGATCACACGATGGACTATGCGACGCTCCGCGCGACCCTGCCGCCGAACGTTGAACCGGGGTATGACGGTTTGGAAGTTACATTGTGAACTCCACAGCCGTCGAAGTGGCGCACCGCGAAGTTTTACATAATGTACATTATCGGACTTTGTCGGATTGAGGAAATATTAACGTGGCGGGTTACTCTCTCGACCGTCTGGTCGCGATTATGGCGCGGCTCCGTGACCCGAACACCGGCTGCGAGTGGGATCGTGCCCAGACCTGGGCGACGATTGCTCCTTATACGATCGAAGAAGCCTATGAAGTGGCAGACGCCATAGCACGGAGCGACGTGGTCGACCTCAAGGACGAACTCGGCGACCTGCTGCTCCAGATCGTTTTCCACAGCCGGATCGCCGAGGAGTCCGGCGCATTTGCTCTGGACGATGTGGTGACCGCGATTGCGGACAAGATGGAGCGCCGTCACCCGCATATTTTTGGCGGCGCTCCCACGACGCGCGACTGGGAAGCGATCAAGGCTGAAGAACGTAGCACAAAGGCTCAGGTCGGCGCACTTGCTGGGGTCGCGGCGGGATTGCCCGCATTGTTACGCGCCGAGAAGCTTCAAAAGCGCGCCGCGCGTGTCGGTTTCGACTGGCCCGATCCATCCGGACCGCGAGCGAAAATCGACGAAGAATGTGTCGAGGTGGAAAACGCAGAGGGAGAAGCCGTCGCCGAAGAGATCGGCGATCTGCTGTTCGCGGTCGTCAATTGGTCTCGCCACCTGGGGGTAAACGCCGAAGCAGCCCTGCGTGCCGCCAACATCAAATTTGAACGACGTTTCGCAGCTATGGAGGAGATCGGCGGCAAATCGTTTCCCGCGATGGACCTGGCTGCGAAGGAAGCGCTTTGGCAGGCCGTCAAGAATCGCGGCGGATGAACCGGTCGTAATCGGCTTCGGACAGCCGAACATCGTAGAGCGCCCTGTCCTCCTCGACTGTGGTGCCGAGAACCTCGCCATGCGCATGCAGCCATGCCGCACCCGCACCATCGCCAGATTCTAGAATAATACGATACCGTCGATGGGCGGAGGTGAGTTTGGCCGCGACCCGGTCGACGAGCGCCTCCACCCCTTCCCCGTCGAGCGCAGATACGGCGACAACGTCGCGGCGGCGGCTTGCTTCACCGGCGACCTCCAAGCGCCTTTCCCCGTCCAACAAGTCGAGCTTGTTCCACACTTCGAACCGGGGCGTCGTGTCAGCCACGCCGATTTCGGCCAGCACCGTTTCGACATCGGCGCGCTGTGCTTCGCTGTCCGGATGCGCGATGTCGCGGATGTGGATCAGGAGGTCGGCCGATGTCACTTCTTCCAAGGTTGCCTTGAATGCGGCGACCAACTGGGTGGGTAGATCGGAGACGAAGCCGACCGTGTCAGAGAGGATTGCCTTGTCGATGCCCGGCAACGCGATCTGCCGCAGCGTCGGGTCGAGCGTGGCGAACAGCAGGTCTTCCGCCATGACATCGGCGCCGGTCAAGCGATTGAACAAGGTGGACTTTCCTGCATTGGTGTAACCGACGAGCGCGATGATCGGCCACGGCGCGCGTTGCCGCCGATCACGGTGCAGGCCACGTGTGCGAGTCACCTGGTCCAGTTCGCGCCGCAGCCGCGCCATACGGTCGCGAATCAGGCGTCGATCGGCCTCGATCTGGGTTTCGCCAGGGCCGCCGAGAAAGCCGAAGCCGCCACGTTGCCGTTCGAGATGGGTCCAACTCCGCACCAACCTTCCCGACTGATAGTCGAGATGTGCGAGTTCGACCTGCAAGCGCCCTTCCGCGCTCGCCGCGCGTTCGCCGAAGATCTCGAGGATCAAGCCCGTGCGGTCGATCACCTTGGCACCCAGCGCGGTTTCGAGGTTGCGCTGCTGGATCGGCGAGAGCGCAGCGTCGAAGACGACCAGTCCCGCTTCTTCCATCCGCACCAGCGTCGCGATCTGCTCGGCCTGCCCGCTTCCGATCAGCGTCGCGGCGCGTGGCTCGCGCACCTTGAGCGCGACACGATCGACGACAACGACGCCGATCGCGGCTGCCAACCCGGCAGTTTCCGCCAGCCGGGCGTCGGCATCGCGCGAGGCGTCCCCGCGGTCCGGCAACACCACGATCGCGCGTGCGCCACGCGCAAATTCGTCACGGTCGCGCTCGAAACCGGCACTCATTCGTCCACCGATCCCGCTTGCTCTTCGGCCAGGTTCAGCGCCTGCGCCGGCTGAATCGTCGAAACCGCATGTTTATAGACCAGCTGTGCCATGCCTTCCCGCTGCAGGACCATGCAGAAGAGGTCGAAGCCCGCGATTTGGCCCTGAAGCATGACGCCGTTGACCAGGAACATGGTGACGCTCGTTTCGGACTTCCGCACCGCGTTGAGAAATATTTCCTGCAACAACGGCTGCTTGCGCTGCGCTTCACCCACCGCTTCGACAAGGCTCGCAACGTCGATGGTGCCCGCCGGCATGATGGTTGAGATCGCGTGCTTGTAGATCAGCTGTGACTGCCCGTCGCGGCGCAGCAACACCGAAAAGTTGTCGAACCAGGTGACGATACCCTGGAGCTTGACGCCCTTTACCAGGAACATGGTCACCGGCGTTTTCGAGCGGCGAAGTGTGTTGAGGAACAGATCCTGGAGTGAACCTTGCTTGTCGGCCATGATGCTAGCCCCTTCTTATTGGCGAAGCGTTGCTCCGCGATGGCGCCGTTCGTCGGCGTTCGAAAACCCCTGGGGCGCAAGCCCGTGAGGCCAGCCCATCTATGGTTCCCGCCCCCAAACGTAAAGAACCGTATCAGTCATCGCGCGTCTCGGTGATCCCGAGCAGCTTGAGCTTGCGGTGCAGCGCCGAGCGCTCCATGCCGATGAAACTGGCGGTACGCGAGATGTTGCCGGAAAAGCGGCGGATCTGAACCCGGAGATATTCGCGCTCGAAGGTCTCGCGTGCTTCACGCAGCGGCGATCCCATGATGGCGGTCGCACCCCCGCCCCCGATGTCGCCAGGATGGCCGAGCACTTCGGCGGGGAGCAGATCGAGGTCGATGCTGCCGATCCGGTCTCCGGGTGCCAGGATGATCGTGCGTTCGACTACGTTGCGCAGTTGGCGCACATTGCCGGGCCAGTCGTAGGATTGCAGCGCGACCATAGCGTCCCCCGCAACGCCGGGCGTGGGCACCCGGCGTTCGGCCGCATAACGCGCGACGAAATGCTCCACCAAGGCAGGAATGTCCTCGCGGCGCTCGGCAAGCGAGGGAAGTACGACGGGAACGACGTTGAGCCGATAGTAGAGGTCTTCGCGAAAACGCCCGTCGGCGATTTCCTGGGTCAGTTCGCGCGCGGTTGCCGAAACGACACGCACGTCGACCCGCACGATCCGCGTGCCGCCGATCCGAGTGAAGCTCTGGTCGGTCAACACGCGGAGGATGCGCCCCTGGGTGGCGATCGGCATATCCGCAATATCGTCCAGGAACAGCGTGCCGCCATGGGCCTGTTCCAACAGTCCCGGACGCACCAGATCGCCCGCCTCCTCGACGCCGAACAGTTCCTCCTCGACCCGTTCGGGCGTCATCCGTGCCGCGCTGACGATGACGAAGGGCGCGTCGGCACGGTTGCTCCAGCCGTGAAGGAGGCGGGCTGCAACTTCCTTGCCGACGCCCGCGGGGCCGACGAGCAGCACCCGGCTACCAGTTGCCGCGACGCGTTTGAGCGTCGCACGGACGTTGTTGATCGCAGCGGAGCTACCGGTCAGGTCGGTCTCGCGGCCGACCGCGGCGCGCAGGCTGGCGACCTCGCGGCGCAGGCTCTCGGTTTCGGTGGCGCGCGCGACCATCAGCAGCAGGCGCTCGGCCTCGAACGGCTTTTCGATGAAGTCCGCGGCTCCTCGGCGGATGGCGGCTACTGCGGTATCCAGATTGCCGTGCCCAGAGATGACGAGGACAGGGATGGACGGATCGCGCCGCTTAATCTCGTCCAGCAACTCCAGCCCGTCGAGCTTCGATCCCTGAAGCCAGACATCGAGCAGCACGAGCGAAGGTCGCCGCGCGGCGATCGCTTCGAGCGCTGCGTCGCTGTCGGCGGCCGAGCGGGTGTCGTAGCCTTCGTCTTCCAGCACGCCGGAGACGATGTCGCGGATGTCGAGTTCGTCATCGACGACGAGAATATCGAGGGCCATGTCAGTTCCGATTACGCGTGAGTGCGGTGAGCTGGCCCCCCCCGGCCGGCTCGGATGTATCGTCCCCCTCATCACACGCGGCCAACAGCCCCGTGTCCAAGGTCATCGTCACGATCGTGCCGCCGCCGGGACGATCGGTGAAGGTGATCGTCCCGAAATGCTCTTCGGCGATCTTCTTGACGATCGCCAGCCCCAGCCCCGTGCCGCGTGCACGCGTCGTCATGTAGGGTTCGATGATGCGGTCGCGCTCTGCGGGCAGACCGACTCCGGTGTCCTCCACGGAGATCGTTGCAAAGCGCGCGTGTTGGCCGGCCAGAATCATCGTGACGCTGCCGCCCGCATCGCCCTTGGCTTCAATGGCTTCGACCGCGTTCTTGACGATGTTGGTCAACGCCTGCCCCAATTGGCGGCGGTCCATCACCAGCGCTGCTGGTGCTTCGTCGGCAACAAGCGTGAAAGTGACGTTGGGATGAGCGACTTCGTGAAGGAAGAGGGCCTGCCGGGCGACGTCGATGAGCGAGTCCGACCGAAACACCGGCTTGGGCATACGTGCGAAGGAGGAGAATTCATCGACCATCCGGCGCAAATCGCCAACTTGCCGCACGATCGTCTCGGTAAGCCGCGCAAAGGTTCCGTCATCGGCGGCGATCTTGCCGCCGTAGCGCCTTTGAAGTCGTTCGGCCGCCAGCTGGATCGGGGTCAGCGGGTTTTTGATCTCGTGCGCGATGCGGCGCGCGACGTCGGACCAGGCGGCCCGCCGCTGATCGAGCAACTGCTGGGTGATGTCGTCGAATGTCAGGATCGGACCCGCATCGGTGCGCACGATGCGAACCGCCAGGGTTCGTGTTTCCCCGCCCAGCCCGGCGATCTCTGCGATCGCCTCTCGTCCTGCGGTGTCGAGCAGAGCATCGAGCTGCGGCGCGACCTCAGCCAGTCGTCGCCCGGCCAGACCTTCGCTGCCCGTGCCGAGCAGCGTCGTTGCGGACGTGTTCGCGATGCGGATCGTGCGATCCGGCCCGGTCGCGATCACGCCTGCCGACACGCCGGCCATCACCGCCTCGATCAGCGCCCGGCGCGCGTCCAGCTGATCGTTGGCGGTGACCAATGCGCTGTTCTGCTGCTGGAGACGCCCGGTCATCTGGTTGAACGCCCTGGCCAGCGTGCCGACCTCATCGCGCGCTCGGGGATCGGGCACGCGCGCCGTCAGATCTCCGGCGGCCACGCGCCGGGCCGCCTCGACCAATTCACCCACCGGCCGCACCAACCGGTCTGCGACCGCCAGCGCGATCCACACGGCCACGCCGACGATCAGCAACGAAAGCGCAAGAAGCGCGACGTTGAAGCGAAGCTGGAGCGAGCGCGAGCGCGATTGCAGCGCGCGATAGTCCGATGACACCGCGGCGCCGCGTTGAAGCTGATCGGCCACCTGTTCGTCGAACACCCGCGAGGTATAGAGATAGGCATTGCTGCCATAGGCTAGCGGCACCAGCGCCGCGGCCCGATCGCGGCTGCGCAGCGTCAACACCTTGGCGCCTGCATCCAGCTGAGCCATCATCGCGGGTGTCACGATATTCTCCATCGGCCGCCCGTAAGGATTGAGAACGACCAGCGGATCACGCTCGTCACGGCGCAGGATCATCGCGTCGGACAACTCGCGATTGTAGGTTTGCAGGAGCAGCAATTCGCTGAACCGCTTGCTCTCGATCGGCATCGCGCGGAGATAGCCCCCGACGTCCGCCGCCATCGCAGTCGTTTGACTCGCGGTGCGATCGATCTCGCGCTGGACGCTAGCCCTGACCAGCCCGGTCGCGCTATCCAGGATCGCACGCGCCCGCTGCGACGAGCCGAACTCCACGCCATATTGCATCAGGAGAGACGCGACGATGGCAACAAGCGTGATCGGCACCGCCGCCATCACCGAGAAGAGGACGACGAGGCGAACGTGGAGCCGCCCCCTACCCCCGACCGGCGACCGGGCGGCACGCCGCATCGCGATCCGCCGCCCGGCCAGCATGATGAGCATGATCCCGGGAACGAGGTTCGCGACCAGCAGGACGGCGACGAATGACGGAGCGAGCAGCGGGCTGCGGCCATCCACACCGGACACGGCCATGTAGCTTCCGACGGCAACCAATATGGCAATGGCAAGCACCGCCAGTTCGACCGCGGCGTTCACGGCAAACCACCCGCGGGCGGCGGCATCGTCACTATCGGTCATCGCGGAAGCGAGCATTAACTCCGCGTTACAGCGTCCGGTGTTGCATGGAAACCACATAATCGCGCAAATCAGTGCGGCGCAGGCTCCTCGGGGCGTGCTTCGATCCCCAAAGTATCGAGTCGCTTGCGCAGCGTGTTGCGGTTGATCCCCAAAGCGCGTGCGGCGCGGAGCTGATTATGGCCGTGACGCGCCAGCATCGCCTCGATCAACGGCCGCTCGACCTCGCCAATGATGTGGTCGTACAGCGTTCCATCGTCGAGTGCGGTGGGTCGCTCCCGCGCGATCCGGTCGATCAGCGCGCGCACCGCGGCGGCCAGATCGACGGCGACAACCGGCCCCGCCGGTAGAGCGGTGCCGATCATCGCGCGGATCGCCTCGGCGTCGATCACCTCGTCGCGTGCCAGGACCGCCAGGCGGCGCATGACGTTCTCCAGCTCGCGGACGTTGCCGGGCCACATGTGCTGCTCCAGCGCGACCAGCGCCTCGGCGGTCAGCCGACGGCGTGGCAGGCCCTGTTCGACCGCGCGATCAAGGAAATGGTACGCCAGCAAAGCGATGTCGCTTCCTCGTGCGCGCAACGGCGGCAAGGCGACGGGAACGACGTTGAGGCGGTAGAACAGGTCTTCGCGGAACAGCCCGGCAGCGACCTGAACCCCCAGATCGCGATTGGTCGCGGCGACGATGCGGACGTCGGCCCGGATCGTCCGCGCGCCGCCCACGGTCGTGAATTCGCCCGATTGCAGGACGCGCAGGAGCCGGGTCTGCGCCTCGATCGGCATGTCGCCGATCTCGTCCAGGAACAAGGTGCCGCCGGCCGCCTGTTCGAACCGGCCGGCGCTGCGTGCGGCGGCGCCCGTGAACGCGCCTCGCTCATGCCCGAACAGTTCGGCCTCGATCAGCTCGCGCGGGATCGCCGCCATGTTGATCGCCACGAAGGGCGCAGCATGGCGAGGCCCGAGATCATGGACCGCGCGCGCCACCAGTTCCTTGCCCGTGCCTGATTCGCCCGAGACGAGGACCGTCAGATCGTTCGACACGATGCGGGCGATGACGCGATAGACGTCCTGCATCGCCGGTGATCGACCGATCAGCGGCAGGGCGCGGTCCTCTGCCACAGGCGCTTCGCCCGCCTGCGCCCCACCCCGCGCAAGCGCGCCCGCAACGGCACGACCCAGAACGTCCAGGTCGAACGGTTTGGGGAGGTAGTCATAGGCGCCAGCTTCCGCAGCGCGGACCGCGGTGGTGAGCGTATTCTGGGCGGAGAGAACGATCACCGGCAAAGTCGGAAAGCGCGCGGCGATCGAGGCCAGATGCGCCAGACCATCGCCATCAGGAAGGATGACGTCGGTGACCAGCACGTCCGGCGCGCCGTTCGCCAGAAGCCGGTCGAGCTGGGCCAGGCTTTCGGCCGTGGTCACACGGTGTCCGGAGCGTCGGAGCGACTGCGCGACCACCGTGCGGATCGCGGCATCGTCGTCGACGACCAGTATTTCGCTCACCGATCGGGGCTCACAGGGCTGCGCTCACGATGCCGCTCTGGGCAGAAGCAGGCGGAAGACCGTCATCTCGGGGATTCCTTCGCGCGCATATTGCACAATGCCGTCCATGTCGCGGACCAGCTTGTCGACAAGAGCGAGGCCCAGCCCCTGCCCCTCGGGTCGCCCAGAAACGAACGGATCGAACAGGTGCTCGGCGATGTCTTCGGGCGCACCGGGGCCGTTGTCGAGTACGCAGATCTCGATCGGAAGGGGTCGGCGAGGACGCCCCGGTGCGACGCTGACCGCCAGGCCGTGCCGATAAGCGGTGGTCAGCACGATGCGCGGATTGCGTACTGCGCGCGCGGCTTCGCGGGCGTTCTTCAGCAGGTTGATGATGATCTGGAGCAACGCGTCGCGATTGATGCTGGCGGGCGGCAGGGAAGGATCGAACCGCTCCTCGATCACGATCCCTCGCGCGAAGCCCGCGAGCGCCACGTTGCGCGCATGATCGAGCAGCGGATAGATGTTCTCGGCCGAACATGGCAGTGGGCGTGTGTCGCCGAAATCCTGCATCCGGTCGATCAGCGCGGCAATGCGATCCACCTCGGTCACGATCAGCGTGGTGAGTTCGCCTGCACCCAGCAACTGGGCGGCGCCGCGGATACCCGACAGCGGGTTCTTGATCTCGTGCGCGAGCATCGCCGCCGCGCCCACGGCGGCGCGGCTGCCCGCGGTACGGTCCGCAGAATGGCCGAGGCGGCGCGATCCTGCCGAGCCGTGAAGCGTGATTGTCCGCCAGCCGGCATGGTCGGGCACCTGCGCTTCGACGAAATCGACCCGGATGCGATGGCCGCGGGCAGTCGCGATCTCGGTATCGTAGATGGCGAAGCCGTGGCCATCGCGCAGCCCCGCCCCCTCCGGCAGTGGCAGGATGGCCGCGAGCGGCTGGCCTACCATCAGCCGTTCCGACAAGTTCAGCAACTGCTCGGCCAGCGCGTTGGCGTGCGCGATCCGATCCTGGGGATCGACGACGACGACCGCCACCGGAAGCGCGGCGAGCAGTTCGGCAAAGCCCGGACGGCCATGACGGGCCGGATCAGGCAGCGTCGCGCCGACGCCAGGGAGCATAGAATTCGGCTAACATTGCCTTGACCCGGTCAGCGTCGGGTACCTGGTTTACGGTGTTGCGGAACTCGGCCGAACCGGGCAGCCCCTTGGTGTACCACCCGATGTGCTTGCGCGCCATGTTTACGCCCGTCACGCTCCCATAATGCTCAAGCATCGCGTCATAATGCTCTGCGATGACGTGATATTGTTCGTCGATCGACGGATCGGCCAAGCGCCGTCCGCTACGAAACCATTCCATGACCTGCCCGAGCAGCCAGGGACGACCATAGGCGCCGCGCCCAATCATCACGCCATCCGCGCCCGATTGATCGAGCGCGGCCTGTGCGTCGTCGATCGAGCAGATATCGCCATTGGCGATGACCGGGATCGTCACCGCATCCTTGACCAAGCGGATGAAGCGCCAGTCGGCCTCCCCCCGGTACATCTGGTTGCGGGTGCGGCCGTGGACGGTGACCAGGCGGATGCCCAGATCCTGGGCGATGTGCGCGAGTTCGGGCGCGTTCAAGCTGTCGTGGCACCAGCCCATCCGCATCTTGAGCGTCACCGGCGCGGCCACAGCCTCGACGATCGCCTGGATCAGTTCGGCGGCCAGCTTCAAGTCACGCATCAGCGCCGATCCGGCATCGCCGTTGGTCACCTTGCGAACCGGACATCCCATGTTGATGTCGATGATCGCCGCCCCACGATCCTCGGCCAGTTTCGCCGCCTCGGCCATTTCGTAAGGCGTGCAACCGACCAGCTGCATCGACACGGGCTCTTCGGAAAGGTGCCATGCCGCCTTTTGCAACGACTGCCGCGTCTCGCGGATGGCGGCTTGGCTCGCGATCATCTCGGTGACGTTCAACCCAGAGCCGTAGCGCCGAACCAGCGTGCGAAACGGCATGTCTGTGACGCCGGTCATCGGCGCCAGCACGACGGGGCTGTCGATCCGGACCGGGCCGATCTGAATAGGGGAGAGCGTGCGCATGATGTGCCTGAAAATCAGGCACTAGGCGAAGCGGGACCTACTGGCAAGCGCGCAGCCCAAGCGCTAGGCGTCGTGTATGAGCCGCCGCATCGTCGCCATTCTCGTCGCCGCCGGAAACGGAACGCGTGCCGGTGGTACGCGGCCCAAGCAATTCGCGACGCTCGCCGGACGGCCGATGGTGGCTCATTCCTATGAAGCGCTGGTCTGCCACCCCGCCATACGGAAAACGATCGTCGTCGCGGATCCTGCGCTTGCTGCCGAAATGCTCCCGGGCGCGTCGATCGTCGCCGGGGGCGCCACCCGTCGCGAGTCGGTGGCTCGCGGACTGGATACCGCAACGACCGCGGGCGCAACGCACGTCCTGGTCCACGATGCGGCAAGGCCATTCCTTGCCGCCACGGTGATCGACGCAGTCGTCGCAGCGCTCGATACGCATGACGGCGCGATTCCGGTTCTGCCGGTCGCGGATACTCTGGCTTTCGGCTGCGATATGCTCGGCGACACCGTGGACCGTGCCGCGCTGGTCCGTGTTCAAACGCCCCAGGGGTTTCGGATCGACATACTGCAGGCAGCTCACGCCGGCTGGCCCCCCGAACTGGAAGCGACCGATGACGCGCAGATGGTGCGCAGGCTTGGCGGGCGCATCGCATTGGTGCAGGGCGACGCGATGCTCGAAAAGGTCACCTACCCCGAAGACTTTGCGGCGGCCGAGGCACGGCTGGCCATGGAGACGCGCACCGCGATGGGCTTTGACGTGCACCGGCTAGAGGCGGGCGTGGAACTGTGGCTCGGTGGCGTGCTGATCCCTCACGACAAGGGGCTGTCGGGGCATAGCGACGCCGACGTGGCGCTGCACGCGCTCACCGACGCGCTGCTGGGGACGATCGCCGCGGGCGATATCGGCACCCATTTTCCGCCGAGCGACCCGCAGTGGAAGGGCGCCGATTCGGCGCGCTTCCTGCGCCACGCCGCCGATCTGATCGCCGCCAGGGGCGGGCGCATCGACTTCGTCGATCTGACGATCGTCTGCGAGGCGCCCAAGATCGGCCCGCACCGCGCCGCGATGACCGCGCGGATCGCCGATCTGCTAGCGCTCTCGCCCGACCGGGTCAGCGTGAAGGCGACGACGACCGAGCGGCTGGGCTTCACCGGGCGTGGCGAGGGGATCGCGGCGCAGGCGGTGGCGACCGTGCGGGTGCCGCGATGAAGCGCCTTGCCGCCCTGCTCGCGATCGTCGCGACACCCGCCACCGCGCAGACCCGCTGCGTCACCGACGTAGAGGCGCAGGCCTTCGCCTCGGTCGCGATGCCCGAGATCATCCGCCAGACCGGCCGCGTGTGCGCCACCGCGCTGCCCGCGACTAGCCTCGTCCGCCGCGCCACCGGTCCCTTCCTCGCCAAATACGATGCCGAGGCGAACCGCGCCTGGCCGGTCGCGCGCACCGCGATCGTCAAGCTGAGCGACCCCGCGATGGAAATGCTGGTGCAATCCGAATTCGCCCGGCCGCTGATAACCTCGTTGCTCGTGCCGCAGCTGGTCGGCCGCATCGCTGTCGGCGATTGCCCGACGATCGACCGGCTGATCGCGCTGCTGGAGCCGCTGCCGCCGCGCAACACCGCCGGGATCGTCGTGGCGACGCTGAAATACCTCAAAGCCGAAAAGGCGAAGGGCCGCACCGTCGACGTCCCCGATCTGCCGCTCTGCGCGGAGCCACGCTGATGGACACGCTCCTCCCCGCCGACCTGGTCGAGGCGGCGTCGCGCGTCATCGCGGCGAACCGCGCCGCCGGGCGGCGGCTGGCGGTGGCGGAGAGTTGCACCGGCGGGCTGGTCTCCGCCGCGCTGACCGAGATCAACGGTGCCTCGGACGTGTTCGATGCCGGCTTCGTCACCTATGCCAATGACGCCAAGATCTCGATGCTGGGCGTCAGTTCGGACGTGCTGGAGACCTTCGGCGCAGTGTCGATCGCGGTCGCCTGGAGCATGGCGCAGGCGGCGTTGTGCAAGAGCGGTGCCGATGTGGCGGTGGCGATCACCGGCATCGCCGGGCCGGGCGGCGGAAGCGTGAAGAAGCCCGTCGGCACCGTGGTCTTCGCCCGCGCCGAACGCGACGCCGATCCGGCGGACGTCCACGCCGACCGCAAGGAATTCGGCGACCTGGGGCGTGGCGGCATCCGCCTTCAGGCGGCGCTATGCGCGCTCGAACTGCTGATGCCGCGCTCCGCGCCGCCTGCCGAGGCGCCGTAAAGCTGGTCCGCGCGCGCTTCGAACGCGCCGATCATCTTGCGCAGCGCGATCCCGAACACCTGCCCCGCCATCATCTCGAACATCCGGTTCTTGAACGCGAAATCGACGGTGAAATCGACCGCGCACCCCTCCCCCTCGGGCTTGAACCGCCAGGCGTTGCGCAAATATTTCAGCGGCCCGTCGACGTAATCCACGTCGATCGCGGTCGCGCGCTGCTTGCGGACGCGGCTGGTGAAGGTCTCGCGCAGCCCCTTGAAGCCGACGATCATGTCGGCGGTCGTCTCGGTTGCCGAATCGGCGCGCACCCGCATCGCGGTGACCCAGGGCAGGAACTCGGCATAACGCTTCACGTCGGCGACCAGATCGAACATCTGCTCGCACGAATAGCGCAGGTGCCGGACCTCGTGATGTTTAGGCACGGGCGGGGACATGGACGGGAACCCCGCCGAGCTTGGGGTCACGTGCCATGCGCAATTTAGCGAAATCATCGCCCGCGTGATAACTTGAACGGGTCAGCGGTGACGACGCAACCAGCGCGAATCCCTTCGCGCGCGCGATGCCAGCATAAGCGTCGAACGCCTTGGGCGTGACGAATTCCGCCACCTTGGCATGGCGGGGCGTCGGCTGGAGGTACTGGCCCATCGTCAGGAAATCGATGTCGGCACAACGCATGTCGTCCATCACCTGATGGACCTCCAGTCGCTCCTCGCCCAGCCCGAGCATGACACCCGATTTGGTGAAGATCGAAGGGTCGTGGCGCTTGACGCTTTCGAGCAGCCGCAGCGAGGCGTAGTAGCGCGCGCCGGGACGGATCGTCGGATAGAGCCGCGGCACCGTCTCCAGATTATGATTATAGACATCCGGCCGTGCCTCGACGATCCGCTCGATCGCGGCCTGCGCCTTGTTGCGGAAATCGGGGGTAAGGATCTCTATCGTCGTGATCGGGTTGGACCGACGGATCGCCTGAATCACCTTGACGAACTGCGACGCGCCGCCGTCGGGGAGATCGTCACGATCCACCGAAGTGATGACGATGTGCTGCAGGCCCATCTGTGCCGCCGCGTCGGCTACGTTCTGCGGCTCCATCGGGTCCACCGCGCGCGGCATACCGGTCTTTACGTTGCAGAAGGCGCAGGCGCGGGTGCAGGTGTCGCCCAGGATCATCACGGTCGCATGCTTCTTCGACCAGCATTCGCCGATGTTGGGGCAGGCCGCCTCCTCGCACACCGTCGTCAGGCTCTTGGCCCGCATAAGTTCGCGCGTCTTGGCGAAGCCCGCCGAGGTCGGCGCCTTCACCCTGATCCAGTCGGGCTTGCGCTGGCGCGTGACGATCGGGGCCATGTCGTTCATGCCGATCCAGATAGTCCGCGCATGCGCAGGGCACAACCGCGCCGGTCGGTCGATTGCCGGTTGGCAGCGGCCAATGAACATGACAAAGGTGTCATGTAATCACTGGCGAGGACGGCATGACGCGTTTCAACGACCTGATCGAGGGCTATTACCGCTTCCGTGGCAACGAGTGGCTGGAAGAGCGCGAACGCTGGACCGAACTGTCCAGCGGGCAGTCGCCAAAGGTGATGATTATCGCGTGTTCGGACAGCCGCGTCGATCCTGCGACGATTTTCGGCAGTAGGCCGGGCGAGGTGTTCGTCGTGCGCAACGTCGCCAATCTGGTGCCGCCTTACGAAACCGGCGGCGGACGGCACGGTGTGTCGGCGGCGGTGGAATTCGCGGTGACCAAACTGAAGGTCGAGGAGATCGTCGTCTTGGGACACGGTGCGTGCGGCGGCGTGAATGCAGCGCTGACCCGCAGCCTTGAGGGGGCGGCACGCGGCGAAGGCGGGTTCGTCGCGGACTGGATCGGGCTGCTCGACGCCGCCCGCGACAAGGTTGTGACCGAGCATGGCGATGGCGAGGAAGGTCAGCGCGCGCTGGAGCAGGAGGGCGTCCGCGTCTCGATGCGCAACCTAATGACCTTCCCGTTCGTCAGCGAAGCGGTCGAGTCGGGCGCGCTGGCGATCCACGGCGCGGTGTTCGCGATCGCCGACGGCAAGCTGCGCGTGCTTGACGCAGACGATACCTTCACGCCCGCGTGAAGGTCTAGCCGAGCGCTTGGCGCGCAACGCGCTCGACTTCGGGGTCGAGGGGCGGCGGCTCCATCGGGACCGCCGCTTCCAGCCGATCTGCAATGGCGTTCAGGGCAGCAATCCGTGCGGCTTTCTTGTCATTGCCGTCGATCACGATCCAGGGCGCGCGCCCTGTGTCGGTGCGCGCGAACATGGTGTGCATCGCCTCGAGGTAGGCGGCCCGTTTGGCGCGGTTGCGAAAATCGTCTAGGCCGGTCTTCCACCGCTTCCACGGATCGTCCAGCCGCGCGCGCAGGCGTTTGTCCTGCTCCTTTTGGGTGATGTGGACGAACAGCTTGACCAGAGTGACGCCGGCCGCCGCCATGTCGGTCTCGAATGCGTTGATCTCGCCATAGCCACGCTCCCATTCCTCAGGGGTGGCATAGCCCTCGACCCGCTCGACCAGGACGCGGCCGTACCAGCTGCGGTCGAACACCGCGATGTTGCCCGGCGCGGGCAGGCGGTTGCGGAAACGCCAGAGGAAGTCGTGCGCCTTCTCCTCCGCGGTCGGCGCGGCGATCGGGAAAACCTCGAAATTGCGCTGGTCCCATTCGGCGACGAGTCGCTGGATGATCCCCCCCTTCCCCGCCGCGTCCCACCCCTCGAACATCACCACCGCCGCGCGATCGTGGGCGATGTGCGCGACCTGGACATGTTCGAGCCGCGTCTGGAGCGCGGCGAGATCGGCCTTGTAATCGCCCTTGTATTTATGCCCGCGTTCATAATCGGCGAGGTCGATCATCTTGGCGTTCCTTCCGGCTATTCGCGGACAGCATCCTACCGAACTATCCCTTCGCCGCCTCCAACGTCGAACGCAGGTTCAATTCGCGCAACTGCTTGGGGCTGGCGAAGTTCGGCGCACCCATCATCAGATCCTCCGCCTTTTGCGTCATCGGGAAGACGATCACCTCCCGGATGTTGGGTTCGTCGGCCAGCAGCATGACGATGCGGTCGATGCCCGGCGCCGAACCGCCATGTGGGGGCGCGCCGAACTTGAACGCGTTTATCATGCCCGCGAAGTTGGTATCTACGTCGGCCTGCGTATAGCCCGCGATCTCGAACGCCTTGTACATGATCTCGGGCCGATGATTACGGATCGCGCCCGACGACAATTCGATGCCGTTGCAGACGATATCATATTGATAGGCGAGAATGTCGAGCGGGTTCTGGGTCTCCAGCGCCGCCATCTCGCCCTGCGGCATGGTGAAGGGGTTGTGGCTGAAATCGACCTTCTTCATATCCTCGTCATATTCGAACATGGGAAAATCGACGATCCAGCAGAATTCGAAGCGACCCTGGTCGATCAGCCCGAGCTGGTCGGCGATGCGGGTGCGCGCCAGCCCGGCCAGCTTGGCCGCCTGCGGCTCCTTGCCCGCGGCGAAGAACAGGCCGTCGTCGGGACCGAGGCCGAGCGCGTCGGCCATCGCCGACATCTTCGCCTCGCCGTGGTTCTTGGCGATCGGGCCGCCCCATTCGCCGCCCTTGCGCGTCGCATAGCCGAGGCCCGCGAAGCCGTCGCCCTGCGCCCAGCCGTTCATGTCGTCGAAGAACTTGCGGCTCTTGTCCGCGGTGCCCGGCGCCGGGATCGCGCGGACGACGTCGCCCGCCTCGACGATCGACGCGAAACGCCCGAAACCAGAGCCTTGGAAGGCTTCGCTCACGTCCGAAATGAGGATCGGGTTGCGCAGATCGGGCTTGTCGTTGCCGTATTTCAGCATCGATTCGCGGTACGGGATGCGCTTGAAGGGCAGCGCCGACACGCTGCGCCCCTTCCCCTGCCAGTCGGCGAATTCCTCGAACACCCCGTGCAGCACCGGCTCGATCGCCGCGAACACGTCGTCCTGCGTCACATAGCTCATCTCGAAATCGAGCTGGTAGAATTCGCCTGGGCTACGATCGGCGCGCGCATCCTCGTCGCGGAAACATGGCGCGATCTGGAAATAGCGGTCGAAACCGGCGACCATAAGCAGCTGCTTGAACATCTGCGGCGCCTGCGGGAGCGCGTAAAACTTGCCGGGATGGACGCGGCTCGGCACCAGATAATCGCGCGCGCCTTCGGGGCTGCTCGCGGTCAGGATCGGTGTCTGGAACTCGGTGAAGCCCTGCCCGATCATGCGCTGGCGGATCGAACTGATGACCTGCGAGCGCAGCATGATGTTCTGGTGCAGCCGCTCGCGCCGCAGGTCGAGGAAGCGGTAGCGCAGGCGGATATCCTCGGGATATTCGGCGTCGCCGGCGACCGGCATCGGCAGCTCCTGCGCATGGCTCTGCACGGTCACGCTCTGCGCGAACACCTCGATCTCCCCGGTCGCCAGG
Source organism: Sphingomonas sp. (assembly GCF_036387595.1). Taxonomy (GTDB): domain Bacteria; phylum Pseudomonadota; class Alphaproteobacteria; order Sphingomonadales; family Sphingomonadaceae; genus Sphingomonas. The sequence continues at coordinate 80,122 of NZ_DASVTL010000072.1, read as the reverse complement.
TTCGGGTTCACGGTCGCTTCCGAGCGCCGCTTGACGAGGCCGTCGATGGTGATGACCGATTCGACACGGATCGCCTCCAGCACCGGCAGCGCTGGGGAATCGGCGTCGGCGACGATCTGGGTCAGGCCGTAATGATCGCGCAGGTCGATGAAGAGCACGCCGCCGTGGTCGCGCTTGCGGTGGACCCAGCCGGACAGGCGGACGGTGTCGCCGACGGCGGCCGCATCGAGCGCGGCGCAGGTGTGGGTGCGATAGGCGTGCATGAGATATTCCGGTCTTGAAGGATGCGGGCGCTTCTCCGCCACGCCCGCCTTTGTCAAGGCGCGCGACCCTCGCTATGGCGAGCCGATGCACGTACACCCCCTCATCACCGACAGCGCCGCGCTGGCCAATCTCTGCTTCCGGCTCGCCGATGCGCCTTTCGTCTGCGTCGATACCGAGTTCATGCGCGAGAGCACCTTTTATCCCCAACTCTGCCTGATCCAGATCGCCGACATGAACGAGGCCGCGGCGATCGACCCGATGGCGCCGGGGTTGGACATGCAGCCGCTGCTCGACCTGCTGACGGATAACGAGGACGTTCTGAAGGTCTTCCATGCCGGCGGGCAGGATATCGAAATCGTCTACAATATGACCGGCAAGACCCCCCATCCGCTGTTCGACACCCAGGTCGCGGCAATGGCGCTGGGGCAAGGGGAGCAGATCGGCTATTCCAATCTGGTCGACAGCTGGCTGGGCATCCAGATCGACAAGGGCGCGCGCTTCACCGATTGGGCGCGGCGGCCGCTGGATGCGCGACAGATCGAATATGCGATCGGCGACGTGACGCATCTGGCGGTGATCTTCCCCAAGATGCTGGAGCGGCTGAAGAAGACCGGGCGCGGCGGCTGGCTGGATCAGGAGATGGAGCGCCTGGCCGATCCCGATCACTACGCCAACGATCCCGAGGTCGCGTGGAAGCGGGTGCGCATAGCAAGTCGCAAGCCCGAGGTTCTGGGGCGGCTGAAGGCGCTGGCCAAATGGCGCGAGCTGGAGGCGCAGTCCAAGGACTTGCCGCGCGGGCGCATCGTCAAGGACGAGACGCTGGGCGACATGGCGGGGCATCCGCCCAAGCGGCAGGCCGAATTGGCGAAGGTGCGCGGCCTGTCGGCGACCTGGGCGCAGAATGACATTGGTGGCCGGCTGATGGCCGCGATCGAAGGCGCGAAACCGCTCGGCGAAGACGAGCTGCCGCCACGCGACGACCGCAAACCGGGGTTGGGCAAGGAGGGGGCACTGGTCGCCGACCTGCTCAAGCTGCTGCTGAAGATACGCGCGCGCGATATCGACGTGGCGTCCAAGCTGCTGGCGCGGTCCGAGGAACTGGAAGCGCTGGCCGCCGGCGTGCGCGACGGCCTGCCGATGCTCCAGGGCTGGCGCTACGACCAGTTCGGGCGCGATGCGGTCGATCTGGTCGAGGGGCGGCTGGCGTTTGCGGTCAAGGACGGCAAGCTGAAGATGACGCGTGCGGAGGTTGGGGAGTAGACTTTCCTCGAACAGTCACCCTCACCCTTCCCACCCGGCTACGCCGGGCGGGCCGCTTCCCTCTCCCATTGGGAGAGGGAGAGACGCGCAGCGTCCAAGGGTGAGGGTGAGTCATGTAGGTTTGAGCGTCGCCTTGCGCGCCATCGCCGATGCCAGCGCGATGTGGCGTTTCTCCACCGCTTCGCCGTAGAGCGCGCGGTCCTCGCTCTCCAGCTTGAGGCGCAGATGGGCAGCATTGATCTCCAGCGCCGATCGCTGGAGCGGCCCCGCCAGCCCGCCGCTGAGCCGCTGTCCCAGCCGGATCGCCAAGCCCCAGGTGCGCGCGGTCGCCAGATCGGCGGGGTTCGCCAACCGCGCGAGCGGATCGGGCGAGGCGGTGCCGCCGCCGAGGCTCGTGAACAGCGCCTGCGCCAGGCACGCACGCTCCGACGCGTCGATCGCCACCCAATTGCCGTGCAGCGCCACCTCGACGCCGCGTTCGGCGCGGAATTCTGGGTTCGCACGCCAGCCCACGTCGGCGAGCAGGCAGGCGGCGTGGCGGATGCGCGCCTGGCCTGCACTTTCGCCGGCGAACAGCGGCGCGATCCAGGCGTTGAGCAGGTCGCCGTGTTCGGGAAAGCGGCCGAGCAGCCGCCCCTCCTCGCGCGTCGCGACGATCAGCGGATCGAGCGTGCGGGTGGCGGCGTCCAGCCCGGCGTAGAGCAGCCCTTCGCGCAGGCCGAAGGCGGAGACGATCGTCCTGGTGCTGCCGAGCTGGCGCAGCAGCACGCCCAGCAGCGCGGTGGCATCCCCCAGCGTCGCGGCGCGCGCCGACGACAGCCCCTCGACCGCGCGCATCCGCGGCCGGCCGAGCTGCGCGATCGCGCGCGACAGGCGGGTGATGGTGTCGCTCGCCATCGCATATTGGTGGATGACGGGGAGCGGATAGCCGGTCAGGCTCATGTTCAGCCGCGCCAGCGCGCGCCAAGACCCGCCGACGAGATACAGCGGCAGGCCCGCCCCCTTCCCCGCCCAGCCGGCATCGCGGACCAGCCGCGCGACATGGCGTTCGAGCACCTTGCCGCGCTGGGCGCGAATGCCTGCGATGCGCAGCACGCCGAGCGGGAAGGACACCCGGTCCTCGATCGCGCCTTTGCGGATGCGGACGAGTTCCAGGCTGCCGCCGCCGAGGTCGCCGACGATGCCGTCCGCCTGCGGGATCGCCGACAGCACGCCCTCTCCCGCCCCCTTGGCCTCCTGCTCGCCGGTGAGGATCTCGGGGTCCAGCCCGAGCGCGCGCGCCGCGGCCAGCAGGACTTCGCCGTTCGACGCATCGCGCACCGCCGCGGTGGCGACGGTGCGCACCGTCGTCGCCTCCATCTCGCGCGCCACCGCGGCGAAGCGTTCGAGCGCGACCTGCGCGGTGGCCAGCGCGGCGGCGTCGATCGCCCCCGACGCCGCCAGCCCGCGGCCCAGCCCGGCCATCACCTTTTCGTTGAACAGGATCGCCGGCAGCCGCTGCGGTCCCTGATAGACGACGAGGCGGATCGAGTTCGAGCCGATGTCGATGATCGCGGTACGCGGCTGCGCACCCGTATCGGCGCGGTTGGCGGCGAGGCGGAAGAGGCGCGTCGCCACGCCGTTAATGCCCGCGCCGCAGCGACAGCGTCGGCACGATATCCGCGCCGTCCTGCGCCGCGCCGCGCCCCGACAGCGACGGGTTGGTCATGAAATACCGATGCAGGTTGAATGGCTTGTCGCCGGGATCTTCGCGCGCATAGGTGCCATCCGCCATCAATTCCCAGCTTTGTTCGGTGTCGATGAGGTTGGCGACCATGACCTGATCGAGGATCTGGTCGTGGACGGTCGGGTTTTCGATCGGGAGCATGTATTCCACGCGTCGGTCGAAGTTTCGCGGCATCCAGTCGGCCGACGATATGAACAATTGCGCGCCGTCGTTGGGCAGCGCCTTGCCGTTGCCGAACGCCCAGATGCGGCTGTGCTCCAGGAAGCGGCCGACGATCGACTTGACGCGGATGTTGCTCGACATGCCGGGCACGCCGGGACGCAGGCAGCATATGCCGCGGATGATGAGGTCGACGACGACCCCCGCCTCGCTCGCCTCGTACAATTTCTCGATGACGGAAGGATCGACGAGACTGTTCATCTTCGCCCAGACCGCCGCGGGGCAGCCCGCGCGGGCGTTGGCGATCTCGACGTCGATCAGCCCGACCAGCCGCGCGCGCAAATCGTGCGGGCTGAGGATCACCGATTTCATCGCGACGGGTTCGACATAGCCGGTGATGTAGTTGAACATCTGCGACGCGTCGGAGCCGATCTGGCGGTCGGCGGTGAAGAAGCTGAGGTCGGTGTAGATCTTGGCGGTGATGGGGTGGTAATTGCCGGTGCCGAAGTGGCAATAGGTGCGAAACTGGCCGCCCTCTCGCCGAACTACCAGCGACACCTTGGCATGCGTCTTCCAGTCGATGAAGCCGTATACGACCTGCACCCCTGCCCGCTCCAGCGCCGAGGCCCAGACGATATTCTGCTCCTCGTCGAACCGCGCCTTGAGTTCAACGACCGCGGTAACCGACTTGCCGGCCTCGGCCGCGGCGATCAGGGCGTTGATGACCGCCGGCTGCTTGCCCGCACGGTAAAGGGTCTGCTTGATCGCCACTACGTCCGGGTCCGCAGCGGCTTGCTTCAAAAAGGCCAGGACGACGTCGAACGTCTCATAGGGATGGTGGACGACGATGTCCTTGGACCGGATCGCTGCGAAGCAATCCCCGCCGAACTCGCGGATGCGTTCGGGAAAACGGGGCGTGAATGGTGGAAACTTCAGGTCGGGGCGTTCGGCATCGACGATCGCTTCGAGATCGTTGATGCCCAAAAGGTTACCGCTTTCGGTGATGATCGCGTCGGTGCCGCCCAGTTCCTCCTTGAGGACCGCGGCCAAAGCGTCGGGCATGCCCGTTTCGAGTTCCAAGCGGATCACGCGGCCGCGGCGGCGTCGCTTGATGGCGTTGGCGAAATAGCGGACGAGATCTTCGGCTTCTTCCTCGATCTCTATATCGCTGTCACGCAACACGCGGAAAGTCGCCGCGCCGTGGACGACGTAGCCCGGAAAGAGCAACGGCGCGAACCGCTTGAGCACCGATTCAACCGCGACGAAGCGGTCCTCCACCCCCGGCAGGCGAACGAAGCGCGGCATCGCGGCAGGCAGCATCACCAATTCGCGGATCGGTTCCTCGTCGGACACGCGGACGAGATCGAAGATCACCGACATGCCCTTGTTCGGGATGAACGGAAATGGATGCGCAGGGTCGAGCGCCTGCGGCGTCAGGATCGGGAATATCTGTTCACGGAAATGGCCTTCGAGCCATTCTTCGGTCGCGCCATCAATCGAGTCGCGGCGCAGCACATGCAGGCCGGCGCCGTCGAGCAGCACACGCAGGTCGCCCCAGACCGCCTGCTGGCTTTCCATCAACCGATCGGCCTCGGCGATGATCGCGCCGAGTTGCTGCACCGTCGTCAGGCCATCGACGGACCGGCGATCGACGTCCTGCGCCTGCTGCCCTTTCAGCCCCGCCACGCGCACCATGAAAAATTCGTCGAGATTCGAGCCGGAGATCGACAGGAAGCGCAGGCGTTCGAGCAGCGGGTGCGCGGGGTTGCACGCCTCCTCCATCACCCGCCGGTTAAACGCGAGCCATGACAGCTCCCGGTTGAAATACCGGCCGTCGCTCGCGCCAGCATAGGGTTCGTCGTCGTCCTGGTCGAGCCGGGCGATATGGGCGGGGCGGGTCATGTATCCTCGCTGGGCCGGGCGGGCGATATGATGCCGGCGTCGACCAAGGTGATGCGTGCAAAGGGAATGGACAGACGCTTGCGCCGTTCCATCGCTTCCTGATCCAGAGCATCGACCGCGCGCATGACAGCCACATGACTGCGCTCGATACGGGCGGCCAGCCATTCGATCAGGTCGTTGCGCGCATCGAGTGCACGGCGGTCGAACAGGCGGCCGAGAAGCTGCGGCATCAGCGCGTCGTCGGGCGGCTGGATCGCGGCACGCGCGCTGGCAGCGAGGCGCGAACGCAGGTCTGGCAACTTGACCGGCCAGGTCGGCGGTTCGGCTTCGGCGACGATCAGCAGGGGGCGGCGGGTTTCCTGCGCCTGGTTCCAGGCGTGGAAGACGTCAGCTTCCGCCAACCGATCGGCATCATCCAGGATCGTGCCGCCGCTCTTGGCTGCGAAGATGCGCGCCAGCAGGCTGCGGCCGGATTTGCGCGGGCCGGTCAGCAATGCGGCCCGCGTCGGCCAGGTCGCCCAATGCTCCAGCGTGTGGACGGCTGCGGCATTCGACTCCGAGACGAGGAACGCATCGGCCCGCGGGTCCGGGGGCCATGCGAGCGGGAGGGCCATCTGGCTCATGGAACGGCCGTTCCGTCCGCGGGAAGATCGGGCGGGAGAAGAGCCGCCGCTCGGCGGATGCGCACCGTCTGGCCGCGGCCGAACACCTGATAGCCGCGTGCCTCCAGGCTGCTGCGGAATTGTGCCGGATCGCCATCGAAGATGACGCGCATGATCGATACGCCACCGAGTGCCAGGCTGGTGGTCTGTGCCGAGCGGACGCCAGGAACCGCGCGCATGGCCGCCTCGGTCCCCGAAATCGCAGATGCGGCGGGGGTATCGAACTGCACTGTGACGGGTATGCCCTGCCCCGCCGCGGTGGTGCTCGCGAGATCGGCCAGGATCGCGTCGATGTCGCCGTCGCCCGGAACGGGTTCGTCGACGGGTTTCGCAGTTTCCGGGGATGGCGGCGGCTGAAGCGTGGGATCGGGTTCCAGCAAGCCTTCGCGCAGCGCGCGCTGGTACAAAGCGTCGATGCGCTTCACGCCCGCGTCGAGCAGTTGCGGCACACCGGCCGCGTTGCCCACCCGCAGCGTGAAGCTGCCGATCATACGATTGTCCGGACCATGCCGCGCGGTAAACGCGCCGATCACCGGTCCGCCGGGCCATTGTCGGTACAGTCGAACACCGGGGATCAAAATATCCGACGCGCCATATTGGTCGATGATCGTCCGCCACCAGCCGCGACCCGGACGCGTGGTCTGGCCGAAATTCAGCAGGAGCGCATCGGCTCCCGATCCGGACGGCCGCACATAGTCGATGATGCTGTTGCCGGTGCGAAAGCGCGCCCAGGCCGCCTGCCAGTCGCTGCGCTGTTCGAAGGTTTGCGCCACGCCGCCCGACATTTGCACGGGAAGTATCAACATGGCCGGCGAACGCGCCGCATAAGCCGAGATACCCAGCAGAGCCCCCGCGCGGCGGCGGTCGAACAGAACACCCAATTTCCCCAAATACCGCGTCGGGCCGATATGTTCGCGCTCGACAACGATCCCGGAGACGAGCCCGTCCAGCGTGCCGTCCGATACGGCGCGCCCGCCGGCGCCGAGCCGCTGCGACAATTGCGTCCAGGCGCGGCGCTGCGCCAGCCGCCAGCCGCCGAGCCGGGCCGCATCGGCGGTCTTGGCGGAGACATCGACGGTGACGCCCGAGACTTCATAGGCGCCCGAACTGTCGATCGGCGCGACGCCGCGCGCACCGCCGTCGATCTGCGCGACGAGCGAAGCGGTGCCGAGCGCGAGGACGAGCACGGCGGCCAGGGCAGGAAGAGGACGGATATGCATCACGTTCGCGCCTTTTGGCGAAGGCGGCGTGGAAATCCAAGCGGCATGTCGGTAATGGCGAGAGTATGGCCCAGAACGAACCTTATACCTACGCCGAGTCCGGCGTGTCGATCGCCGCCGGAAACGCGCTGGTGCGTGCGATCGGCCCACTCGCCAAAGCCACCCGCAGGGCGGGCGCGGACGCCGAACTGGGTGGGTTCGGCGGGTTGTTCGATCTGAAGGCTGCGGGCTTTTCCGATCCGCTGCTGGTGGCGGCTAACGACGGCGTCGGCACCAAGCTGAAGCTGGCGATCGAATGGGACCGGCACGAGGGCGTCGGCATCGATCTGGTCGCCATGTGCGCCAATGACCTGATCGTGCAAGGCGCCGAGCCGCTGTTCTTCCTCGATTATTACGCCACCGCCAAGCTCGACGCCGGCGTTGCCGAGCGGGTCGTCGCTTCGATCGCCGAGGGCTGCCTGCAAGCGGGCTGCGCGTTGATCGGTGGCGAAACTGCTGAGATGCCTGGGATGTATGCCGAGGGCGACTACGACCTTGCGGGCTTCTGCGTCGGCGCGGTCGAGCGCAACCAGGTGCTGACCGGGCGTGAGATCACCGCCGGGGACGTGATCCTGGGTCTTGCCTCATCGGGCGTCCATTCCAACGGCTTTTCGCTCGTCCGCCGACTGGCAGCGGATCGCGGGTGGAAGCTGGATCGTCCCGCCCTGTTCGATCAGGATCGCCTGCTGATCGACCATCTGATGGCGCCCACCCGCATCTACGTTAAAAGCCTGTTGCCGTTGCTGCGTGCAGGGTCGATCAAGGGCCTCGCGCACATCACCGGCGGCGGTTTGCTGGAAAATGTTCCGCGGGTGCTGCCGGCCGATGCGCATGCCGCGATCGACGCCGACGCCTGGGAACAGCCGCGGTTGATGGCCTTTCTTCAAGCACAAGGCGCGATCGAGCCGGAGGAGATGGCGCGGACCTTCAATTGCGGGGTCGGCATGGCGGTCGTGGTTGCCGCCGAAGCCGCCGACACAGTCGCTGGCGCACTGGCGGCTGCGGGTGAGACAGTGCTCCGGATCGGCGTCATCGAACGCGGTTCGCGTGGATGCACGGTGCGCGGATCGGCGGAAACGTGGAGCGCGCGCGCCGACTGGACAGCGACGCATGCCTGACAAGCAGCGGGTCGCGATTCTGATCTCGGGCCGCGGATCGAACATGATGGCACTGGTGGAGATGGCCGAAGCATATGAGGTCGTGCTGGTGGCGTCCGACAAGCCCGATGCTGCGGGCGTGGCCTGGGCAGAGGCGCGTGGACTGCGGACGTTCGCGCTCTCGCCACGTGGGATTGGCAAGGTGGCTTACGAGGCGGCGCTCGATGCCGCGCTCCGCGCCGCGGGAACGAAAACGATCGCTTTGGCGGGGTATATGCGGCTGCTTTCTGACGATTTCGTAGCCAAGTGGCGGGGGCGGATCGTCAACATCCATCCTTCCCTGCTGCCCAAGTACAAGGGCCTGGACACGCATGCGCGCGCCATCGCAGCCGGCGACGCGGTGGCCGGATGCTCGGTCCATGTCGTGACGGAGGAACTTGACGGCGGCACGGTTCTGGGCCGAGCCGAAGTACCGATCCTGCCGGGCGACGATGCGGATGCGCTGGCGGCGCGGGTCTTGATCGCCGAACATGCGTTGTACCCGCGCATATTAGCGGAGTTCGTGCAGCGATGACCATTCTGGACCGCATCCGCGAAACCGCACTGGCGTTACCGGAAGCCGAGGAGCGGGTGAGCCACGGCCAGCCGACGTTTTTCGTAGGGAGCAAGCAATTCGCGCAGGTCCGTGACAATCATCATGGCGACGGGCTGATCGTGGTCTGCGTTCGTACCGTGGGACCGGACGAGCAGGCGATGCTGATGGAGGCGGCGCCGCAGACGTATTCCAGACCCGCCTATCTCGGGCCTGCTGGTTGGGTGTCGATGAACCTGAGCGACGATCCCGATTGGGCGCTGATCGACGATCGCATCGCGCGCAGCTGGGAACTCGCGGCGCCGGCCCGGCTACTGGAGGCTGGCGGCCGATGAGCGAGACTCCGGCGGATCGCCATGAAGCGGCCGCTACCCGGCGGAGGTGGGTAACGCTTGCGGAAGTCGTCGCGGTCATGGGTTTGCTCATCGGCGCAGCGACGCTGTGGAACAGCTGGTCGGAACGGCGCGACGCGGCGCAGGTGCGCGAGGACGCGCAACGCACCGGGCGTGAGGCAGCCGCATCGGAGCGCCGCCGGATTGGATTGATCGCAACCGATGAGGGAGGCGCAAGTCTCGCGTTCAAGGGCGTCGCTTGCGCGTTGCAAGTGACTACCATCACCTTCCCGCCAGCGTTGCACCTGGCGGATCGATCGACGGTGACGGTGCACGAAATGGAGGCCGACTGGTTGGCCGACCCGCTGCTGAAGCTGACCGATGGTGGTGCCGATACGCGTCAAGGCCGCCTTCCCGTGCTGATCGACAGTGATTGCCAGGACGAACGCGGCGCCAGATCGGAACGTGCGATCTATGATCTTATCTGGCGGACCCACCCCAGGCCACTTCGCGGCCGGGCTCTGGAGATCCGTGGCATGGTATTGCGCGAGGGCGGCGGAACTCCCGCGCGGCTCGATGCGCTGTGGGCGCGCGCGAAGCCCTAGACAGTGCGTGCGAGGATGAAGTCGTCATTGACGGTGTTACCCACGATGAACTTGCGCTCTCCGATCGCGGCAAAGCCCTGACGCTCGTAGAATGCGTGGGCGCGCAGGTTCAGCTTGTTCATGCCGAGCAGGACGCGAGTAGCGCCGCAGTTGCGCGCGTCCTCTATAGCGCGGACGATCAGCGCCCACCCCAGGCCTGCGCCATATGTCGTCGCCAACGCGTAAATGCGGCGCAACTCTCGATCGCCTGGTTCGAGCGAGATGGGCAGGTCTGGGAGCGTCAGCAAGCTAAAGCCTATGGGTGCGCTGCCCCGAGGATGTTCCGCGATGGTCAGCACGCTGCCCGCATCTTCGGCCCAGACGGCATAGGCTTCAACCGAGTTCTTGACGGCGCAATGCGCGACGATATCGGCCGCGGGCAACATGCCGGCATAGGTCTCGAGGAACGTGGCATTTGCGACCAGTGCGACAGCGGCGGCGTCGGCGGCTGCCGCACGCCGCAACTGCCAGCCGGTCATCAGCCGACGATCTCGTCTGGCTGGAAGAAATATGCGATCTCGATCTCGGCATTTTCATCTGAATCCGATCCGTGAACCGAATTGGCCTCGATCGATTCGGCCAGTTCCTTGCGGATCGTGCCCGCGTCGGCATTGGCCGGGTTGGTGGCACCCATGACGTCGCGGTTGCGCTGCATCGCGTTTTCGCCCTCCAGAACCTGAACGACGACCGGCCCCGAAATCATGAAGCTGACGAGGTCGTTGAAGAACGGCCGCTCGCGGTGGACGCCGTAGAAGCCCTCGGCCTGTTCGCGGGTCATCTGGATGCGCTTGGATGCGACGACGCGCAGGCCGGCTTCCTCCAGCATCTTGGTGACCGCACCGGTCAGGTTGCGGCGCGTGGCGTCGGGCTTGATGATCGAAAAAGTACGGTTCGCGGCCATGACGGTCACGGGCTCCTGTCTGCTCGAGGGGGTTTTCGGGAAGTGGCGGTCCCCTAGTCGCGAGGGGCCGTAGATGCAAGCTAGGCTGCCTGCGTCCACTTACCGTGATCGTCCTGCTTCCAATAGCGGCGTTCCACCTGTTCGCGGCCGGCAAGTGCCTTCCATGCCGCACGAGCGGGAACGATCGCCTGTTCGTCAAATAGGTGGAACGCGCGGTCGAACGCGAGCGCCTCGTCGCGCCACAGGCCGTCGGCAATCAGGATGTTGCCCGCGCCATTGGCGGCTACGGCCTCGGCGGCGATGAGGATGGGCTGAGCCGCATCATCTTCGTCACCGGCCTGGGCGTGTGGCAGGAAGCTGTCGGGTGCGCATATCCATAGCAATTTGTCGATTTGCGCACGTTGCGCGCCCTCCCCCGCCACCACCAGAAGGCGCGCGCCGATCCTGAGCACCTTTTCTGCCAGCATCGGCAGGACGCGGTCGATCGGTGAGGCGGTCAAATGATAGAAGTCGACCTGCACGCCCCCTCAACCCTCGCAATGATCCGCGACGAAGCGGTCGAGCAGGCGGACACCGTAACCTGTCGCACCCTTGTCGTGATGGCTGCCCGGCTTGTCGGACCAGACCATTCCCGCAATGTCGAGATGCGCCCACTTCACGCCTTCATCCACGAAGCGCTTGATGAACTGCGCCGCAGTGATCGAGCCCGCGCCCTTGCCACCGATGTTCTTCATGTCGGCAATGGGGCTGTCGATCATCTTGTCGTAAGTTTCCGACAGCGGGAAGCGCCACAATTTGTCCCCGCTTGCCAAGCTGGATGCAAGCAACTGCTCCGCCAGGGCTTCATCATTGGCGAACAGGCCACCATATTCGTTGCCAAGGCTGACGATCATCGCGCCCGTCAGCGTCGCCAGATCGACGATCGTCTTGGGGCGGAAAGTCTTTTGCGTCCAGGTGATCGCGTCTGCCAAAACCAGCCGGCCCTCGGCATCGGTATTGAGGATCTCGATCGTCTGGCCGCTCATCGACGTGACCACGTCACCGGGGCGCGATGCGGCGCCGTCGGGCATGTTCTCGACCAGGCCGCAGACGCCAACCACGTTGGCCTTCGCCTTGCGCCCCGCGATTGCCTTCATCGCGCCGACGACGGCGCCCGCACCACCCATGTCCCACTTCATGTCTTCCATGCCGGGTCCAGGCTTCAGCGAGATGCCGCCGGTGTCGAAGGTGACGCCTTTGCCTACGAACGCGATGTCCGGATCGCCCTCTCCCGCCCCGCGCCACATCAGCGCCAGCACCCGCGCTTCACGTACCGAGCCGAGGCTGACCGCGAGCAGCGAACCCATGCCGAGGTCGCGCATCTGCGCCTCGTCCAGCACCGTGATTTCCAGACCAAGGCCCGCGACGTCCTGCGTCACGCGTTCGACGAAGGTCTCGGGATAGAGAATGTTGGGCGGTTCGGCCACGAGGCTGCGGGTGAGCGCCATGCCATCGGTAAGCGCAGACTGCGCCGCCCAAGCCGTATCGGTGCCTGACGGCGCGCCCGCGATCGTGATGGTGGCCAGCGTCGGCTTCTGCGCATCGGCAAGCCTGGTGCGATAGATGTCGTGTCGCCAGGCGCGTTGCGCAGCGGTCCCGGCGAATCTGGCGATCGCGCGCGACGAGGGTGCGACACCCAGCGCGGAGAGATCGACGGTGACTTCGGTCACCCCCGAGGTCAGCAGCCTGGCTGTCAGCGCACCGCCCGCCTTTTCCCAATCGACGTCGGCACCGCTGCCGATGCCGACGAGCAGCACTTGGCGAAAGCCGCCGCCGTGAGCCACGAACAGTTCGACGATTGCGCCGGCATCGCCGGTGAAGCGTGCAGCGGCAGCAGCAGCGCTCGCCTGCGCAGCGGCGTCGATCACGCCCCACCGCACACGCGGCAGGCCATCCTTCTCGACAGGCAGGACGAGAATGGCGGCATCGGTGCCGGCTTCCGGGCGAAAGGCGATATGCATGGGAAAAGCGGGCTTTCGGATCAGTTGTGAATTGGCTGTATGCCCCTCGGGCGATCAAGCCAAGCACGACGATTGCCGTGCCGCCTTTCGGATGCGATAGGCGGCGTTCGTGGCGTCCGGCTTGGCGGCGGGCGCGCCGGATGGGATATTCGTATCATCGTGTCGCGTTTCCACCTGATGGCCGGTTGTGCGCTGGCGCTGTCCGCCGCCCCGGCCCTCGCGCAGGATCTTCAGGACCGTGCGGTGCAACCACCGCCGCCGTCCAGCGAGCCTGCTCCGCCGCCCGCCGCCGACGGAGCCGATCAGGTACAGTTCAGCGCAGGCGCGCTGGAATATGATACCAACGCCGACATCGTCACCGCGATCGGCGACGTCAGAATGGCGCGCGAAGGCGAGCGGCTGCGTGGCGACAAGGTCGTGTGGAACCGCAGGACGGGGCGCGTAGTCGCAACGGGCAATGTCGCCGTGACGAATCCCGAAGGCGACATCGCCTATGGCGATTCGATCGACTTAAGCGACAGTTTGAAAGACGGCGTGGTCGCCAACATGCTGATCGTGCTGGAACAGGGCGGCCGACTAGCGGCCGACCGCGGGCGGCGCGAGTCGGACGGCACGGTCGCACTGGATCACGCCGCGTACACGCCCTGCGCCGTGGTGACGTCGGCGGGGTGCCCCAAGGAACCGACCTGGAAGATCACGGCGGTGCGCGTGACCTACCGGCCGGATCGCAAGCGGGTATATTACGCCGGAGGGCGGATCGAACTATTCGGCTTGCCGACGATCCCCCTGCCGAAATTCTCCCACCCGATCGGCGACGGGAGCGACAGTGGGCTTCTGAGCCCGGACGTGCGCTATGGCCGGGTCAACGGATTTTCGGTCGCGGTGCCGTATTACTGGCGGTTGGCGCCCGATAAGGGGCTGACGATCACGCCGCGGGTCTATTCCGCAGCGCTGCCGATGGTGCAGGGACAATATCAGCAGTTGACCTCGATCGGCGCGGTGAGCATCACCGGCTATGCCACGTCCAGCCGGCGCAGCGACGATCTGTCGACGACCACCGTGGCCGCGACCGAAAAGGCGTTCCGCGGGTATCTGGACGGGATCGGGCGATTCCAATTCACTCCCGAGTGGAGCCTATCCACCTCGCTGAGGCTGGTCACCGACCGCACGTTCCTAAGGCGCTACGACATCTCGCGTGATGACCGGTTGCGCACCACGCTGTCACTTCAGCATATCGACGCGGACAGTTATCTGGCGATCAACGGCTGGGCCGTGCAGACCCTGAGGGTGAACGACCTGCAAGGCTTGCAGCCCATCGCCTTTCCGGAGATCGACTATCGCCGCCGGCTGGTCGATCCGCTGATCGGCGGGCAGGTGCAATTGCAGGTCAACACGCTCGCGATCGGCCGCGCCGCAGGACAGGATACGCAGCGTGCGTTTGCCAGCGCGCAATGGGATCTGCGCCGGGTGACCCGCTGGGGCCAGGAACTGACGCTGACCGCGTTCGCGCGCGGCGACCTGTACCACTCCTCCGACCTGCTCACGAGCCCGGCGATCTACAGCGGCGAAGGCGGATTTCAGAACCGGGCCATCGCGGCCGTCGCCGCCGATCTCAAATGGCCGCTGATTGGCTCTTTCCTGGGCGGCACGCAGCGGTTGACCCCGCGCCTGCAGATCGTCGCCGCACCGCGGGTGCGCAATTTCTCGATCCCCAACGAGGACTCACGATCGGTCGATCTCGACGATTCCAATCTGTTCGCGCTCAATCGCTTTCCCGGTTACGATCGGTTCGAGGATTCCACGCGCGCGACCTACGGCGCGCAATGGGCGATCGACTTGCCGGGGCTGACCTTCGAGACGGTCATCGGCCAGAGCTATCGGCTCGATAGACGGGCGACCATCCTGTACCCCGGCACCGGACTCGCCGATCGCTTTTCCGACATCACGGGGCGCAGCGAGTTGCGCATCCGCGACGTCACCTCGATCGTCCACCGCTACCGGCTCGACAAGGATGGCTTCGCGGTGCGGCGCAACGAGGTGGATGCGACGATCGGCTCGCGCTCGACCTATCTGCTGCTGGGTTACCTGCGACTGAACCGCGACATCTTCCCGGCGATCGAGGATTTGCAGGACCGCGAGGAAGCCCGCGTGGCGGGCCGGGTGCAGTTCGCGCGCTTCTGGTCGGCCTTCGCCTCGGCGGTCGTCGATCTGACCGACCGGCGTGAGGATTCGCTGTCGCTTTCGGATGGGTTCGATCCCGTGCGACACAGGCTGGGCGTGCAATATGAGGACGATTGCCTGCGCCTGGGGGTGACGTGGCGGCGCGACTATCAGGATACCGGCGACGCGCGCGGCGGCAACAGCTTCCTCTTGACGCTGGCGTTCACCAACCTCGGTCGCTAAGCCGCGGTTCAGTTATTCTGCGGCAGGTGCGCCATATCGGGCAAGCATCTTTCCCGAGACGACGAAGGTACAGGCGTGACGAAGCAGATGTTCTTGGGGCGCGCGGCGGGGTTCGCGCTGGCGGCGGTCCTGGCGGGTGGCGCGATCGCGCAGACGGTGCCGGACGGCCAGGTGCCCGAAACGGGCGGGCTCGACATCCCGGCCAATCTGCAGATCTTCGGCAAGGTCGATCCCAACGTCCGCAAGGCGACGGCGATCGTCAACGGCGCGGTCATCACCGGCACTGACGTCGACCAGCGCGTATCGCTGATCGCGGTGGCGAACGGCGCGACGTTGACCGCCGAGGAGCGTGAGCGGCTGAAGGTTCAGGTGTTGCGCCAGCTGATCGACGAGACGCTGCAGATCCAGGAAGCGCGCACCAACGACATCACGGTCACGCCCGAGGAGATCACCCGCAGTTTCGCCGGTGTCGCGCAGCGACTGGGCCAGCCGGCAAACGGACTGGCCGCCTATCTTCGCAAGGCGGGAACCTCCGATCGTTCGCTTCGGCGTCAGATCGAAGGCGAATTGGCGTGGACGCGCTATCTGCGCCGCCGAGTGGAACCGTTCGTCAACGTCGGTGACGAGGAGGTCAACGCGATCCTGGAGCGGGTCAAGGCCTCGCAGGGGACGGAGGAGTTCGCGCTGAAGGAAATCTATACCGAGGAAGGCGCCGATGCGCAGGCATCGCTCGCCAGCGCGCGCGCGATCATGGCCGAAGTGCAGAAGGGCCAGCAGCCGTTCGAATATTATGCGCGCCAGTTCTCGGTCGCCTCGACGCGCGGGGTGGGCGGAGACCTGGGATGGGTGCGTGCGGCGCAGCTCCCCGATGCCCTCGCCGCGACGGCGCAAGGGATGCAGATCGGTCAGGTCGCAGGACCGATCCAGATTCCGGGCGGCTATTCGATCCTCTATCTCACCGACAAGCGGCGGATCGGATCGGCTGATCCACGCGATTCACGGCTGAGTTTGAAGCAGCTGACCGTCCGTTTTCCGCCGAACACCAGCCAGACGGACGCGGCGGCACGCGCCGCCGCGTTCGGCAAGGCTTTGCAGACCGTCCGTGGTTGCGGCACGGTGGCCAGGATCGCGGCGACCGTCAACGCCGAGGTCGTCGACAATGACACGATCCGTATCCGCGATCTGCCGCCGCAACTCCAGGAAATCATGTTGAAGCTTCAAGTGGGCGAGGCGAGCCCGCCGTTCGGTTCCGCTACCGAGGGGGTGCGCGGTCTGGTGCTGTGCGGCATCGACGCGCCGCAGGGGGCCGCAATTCCACGCGCCGACCAGGTGCAGGGCCAGTTGGAGCAGCAGCGGGTGAACCTGCGCGCGCAACAGAAGCTGCGCGACCTTCGCCGCGATGCGATCGTCGAATATCGCTGAGGATGAGCGGATGACTGCCCCGCTCGCCGTCTCCATGGGCGACCCCGCGGGGATTGGTCCGGAAGTGATCGGCAAAGCCTGGGAAGCGCGCCTTTCCCGCCGGCTCCCGCGCTTCGTCGCGGTAGGTGACGCCCGCGCGCTGACGCGGGTCTGGTCGGGGCCAGTCGCCATCGTCGAGGACGTTGCCGCCGGTGCCGAGCGCTTCGATGCGGCCTTGCCGGTGCTGCATGTCGAAAACACGGGCGAGATCGTGCCTGGGGTGCCCGACGCGGCGGGTGCCGGGTGTGCGCTGCATTCGCTTGAATTAGCGTGCGATCTCGTACGGTCGGGCAGTGCGCGCGCGCTGGTCACAGGGCCTGTTTCGAAGGCACAGCTTTATGATATCGGCTTCACCTGGCCCGGGCAGACGGAGTTCCTCGCCGAACGCTGCGGCGGCGTGGGTGCAAATGCGGTGATGATGCTGGCCGGCCCGGGATTGCGGGTCGTGCCGGTCACGACGCACGTGCCGTTGGCCAAGGTCGCCGGGTTGTTGTCGATCGATATGCTGGTCGCCAAGGCGCATACGACCGCGCGTGGGCTTACGCAGAACTTCGGGATCACCGCGCCGCGTCTGGCATTCGCGGGTTTCAATCCCCACGCCGGCGAAGGCGGCGCGATCGGTCACGAAGAGATTGACATCCTGGAGCCGGCGATCGCGCGGCTGCGGGCGGACGGGATCGACGCCAGCGGCCCGTTCGCAGCCGACACGATGTTCCACGCCCGTGCGCGCGAAGGCTATGACGTGGCGATATGCTGCTATCACGATCAGGCGCTGGTGCCACTCAAGACGCTGTACTTCGACGACGGGGTGAACATGACCCTGGGCCTGCCGATCGTGCGGACCTCGCCCGACCACGGCACCGCCTTCGGAATTGCTGGGCGTGGGTTAGCGAATGCCGGGGCGACGATCGCGGCGATCCTGATGGCGGGTGAAGCTGCCGACCAGCGCGCCTACGCCGGCGAGAGACGCGAGCCCGCGTGACCGCGCTGCCGCCGCTCCGCGACGTGATCGCGCGCCACGGGCTGTCGGCCAGCAAGGCGCTTGGGCAGAACTTCCTCTTCGACGGGCAGTTGCTCGCGCGGATCGCGGCAGTGCCGGGTGATTTGGTCGGCGCAGAGGTGCTGGAGATCGGCCCCGGGCCGGGTGGCCTTACCCGCGCGCTGCTTGCCGCTGGTGCGCAGGTGACCGCGATCGAGCGGGACCGACGGTGTATCCCGGCGCTGGCCGAACTGGCAGAGGCTTATCCAGGCAAGTTGACCGTGATCGAGGGGGATGCGCTTGCCGTCGATGCACCGGCATTGTTCTCGGGCAAGCCCCACATCGTTTCCAACCTGCCCTACAATGTCGGCACCTCGCTGCTGGTCGGTTGGTTGTCGGGGGCGTGGGCGCCGTGGTGGCAGTCGTGCACGCTGATGTTCCAGAAGGAGGTTGCCGACCGCATCGTGGCGGTGCCTGATACCTCGGCTTACGGCCGGCTGGCGGTGCTGGCACAGTGGCGCAGCGCTGCACGGATCGCGATGCCGGTGCATCGCTCCGCGTTCACTCCACCGCCCAAGGTCATGTCGGCGGTCGTTCATATAATTCCCAGCGAACCGCCCCAAGGCGTCCGCTTCGCCACGCTGGAACGGATTACCGGGGCAGCATTCGGCCAGCGCCGCAAGATGCTGCGCCAGAGCCTGAAGAGCGTGGTGGGCGCGCAGGAGGCGATGGCGGAAATCGGAATCGACCCGACCCGTAGGGCCGAGACGCTGTCGGTTGCCGAGTTCGTCCGGCTCGCCAGAACGCTGGGCTGAGCCTTATTCCTTGGCCGTCGCGGGCTTCGTCACAACGGCGGCCGTTGTGATCGGTGGCCCCTTGGCGATGACTGCGGCCAGCGCAGTCGCATCGGCACACCCCGTCTTACACAAAGTACGTATCTTGGCGAGATTAGCTCGCGCCCGGACGATCGCACCCTTGGCAACGAGCGCCTCGCCCTGCCCGCGCAGCGCCGCCAGGTCGTTGGGTTCGAGCAGCAATGCCTCACGATACAGGCGAATGGCCTTGCCGGGAAGATCGCGCGCCTCGGCGACTTCGGCGAGCGCGACGAAGGCCGCGCGATTGCGGGGATCGACTGCCACCGCAGTTTCCAGGGAATCCGTCGCGCCATCGAAATTACCCGCGGCCTTTTGGGCACGGCCCTGTTCGAGCAACTGCATCGAGCGCGGGTCGATCGCCGGATCGGGCTTCTGGCCGCTCAGTGAGGTCGTGATCGACACCACCGCAAGCGCAGCAGCCAAAGCGACGGACGAGGTGCGCATGATCGTCTCCAGAATAGGCACACCGCGAATTAGCACGCGCGTAGCAGCCGTGCGACGAAAAAACCGTCCGTGCCACAGGTCGCCGGGGTGAGCCGCAAGCCGGAGCCGCGAGCGTCGCCGCACGGCAGATCGACCGGTTCCGCGGCCCAACCCGTGTGCGCCGCGAGAAAAGCGTCGACCTGCTCCGGCCCCTCGCGATCGAGCAGCGAACAGACGATATACACAAGTGCCCCGCCGGGCCGCACGAGCGCGGCGGCAACGTCAAGCACATGGGCCTGCGTCTCGACCAGGCGGTCCAGCCGCACCGGGCTCAGGCGCCAACGCGCTTCGGGATTGCGGCGCCACGTGCCCGTGCCCGAACACGGCGCGTCGATCAGCACAGTATCGGCGCTGTCGACCCAATCCGCGAGTGCCGCCTTCTCCCCCGCGGGATCGAGCAGTCGCTTCTCGACGATGCTTACGCCCGCGCGCGCCGCTCGCGGAGCAAGCCGCGACAGGCGGCCACGGTCGACGTCACAGGCCAGGATGACCCCCTCGTTTGTCATCGCTGCTGCCAACGCGAGCGTCTTGCCCCCAGCACCCGCGCATAGATCGACGATGCGCTGGCCCGGCTGCGCCGCAACCGCCATGCCGACGATCTGGCTGCCCTCGTCCTGAACCTCGATCGCTCCGTCGCGGAAGGCGGGCAGCGTCTCCACGTTCGTGCCGGACGCGAGGCGAAGACCCTCCGGTGCGTATAGGGTCGGCTCCGCGCCCGGAATATCGGCGCACACCATATCTCGCGTCGCCTTCAACCGGTTAACCCGCACGTCGAGCGGCGCGCGGTCGGTGAGCGTTGCGGGATCGACCCCGGACGCCATCAGCATTTTTGCCAGCCACGCGGGTGCGGAACCGGGTTGCGCACGCGGCTCGTCCGCGGTGATCGCGGCGGGAGCATGGGTCGATCCGTCGAACGTCTGGGCAAGCGCGTGATCGTTATCGGCAAGCGCCACCACCGCGGCGCGACCGTCCTGCGGCAGTTCACCGGCCTGCCGAATCGCGGCGTAGACAAGTTCGCGAACGGCTCGGCGATCCTTGGAACCGGCATAGCGACGCGTCCCGAAATAGCGCGCGATCAGCGTGTCCGCCGCTGCGCCGCCTTCGCGAGCGGCAATTACGATCGTGTCGAGCAATTCAATGGCGGCTTGAGTTCTGGCGGGCGGGGTCATGGCTGGATGCTGCCCTTTGCGGCACGTACCGCGCGAACGGCACCATGCATTGGATCTGGAACGGCCGGAGCCTCAATGCGACGGATAGTTCGGCGCCTCTCGCGTGATCGTCACGTCATGGACGTGGCTTTCACGCAGGCCTGCGCCGGTGATCTGGACGAATTGCGCGCGCTCGCGAAGGTCGGCCAGCGTCTTCGATCCGGTATAGCCCATCGACGCCTTGATGCCGCCGACGAGCTGGTGGATCACGTCGCGCGCCGGCCCCTTGAACGCGACCTGCCCCTCGATGCCCTCGGGGACGAGCTTCAGCTGATCCTTGATATCCTGCTGGAAATAGCGATCGGCCGAACCCTTCGCCATCGCCGCCATTGAGCCCATGCCGCGATAGGATTTATAGGCGCGGCCCTGGTAGAGGAAGGTCTCGCCCGGTGCTTCCTCGGTGCCCGCGAGCAGCGATCCGATCATCACGCAGGATGCCCCCGCCGCCAGTGCCTTGGCGATATCGCCCGAGGTGCGGATGCCGCCATCGGCGATCACCGGCACGCCTTGGCGATGGCCTTCCTCGGCGCAGTCCATCACCGCGGTCAGCTGCGGCACGCCGACGCCCGCGACGATGCGCGTGGTGCAGATCGACCCCGGCCCGATGCCGACCTTCACCCCATCCGCGCCCGCACCGATCAGCGCCCTGGTGGCTTCGGCGGTGGCGACGTTGCCGGCGACGACCTGGACGTGGTTGGACAGCTTCTTCACCCGCTCGACGGCACGCGCGACGTCGCGATTGTGGCCGTGCGCGGTGTCGATGACGATCAGGTCGCATTCGGCATCGACCAGCGCCTCGGTGCGGTCGAACCCCTTGTCGCCGACCGTCGTCGCCGCGGCGACGCGCAGGCGGCCGGCGCCGTCCTTGGTCGCATCGGGATAGGTCACCGCTTTCTCGATATCCTTGACGGTGATGAGGCCGACGCAAGCGTAGGCGTCGTCGACCACCAGCAATTTCTCGATGCGGCGGTGGTGGAGCAACCGGCGCGCTTCCTCCTGGCCGACGTCGGTCGATACCACCGCGAGATTTTCGTGCGTCATCAGTTCGGCAACAGGCTGGTTGGGGTTCGCGGCGAAGCGCACGTCGCGATTGGTCAGGATGCCGACGAGTTTGCCGTTGGCCTCGACCACGGGGATGCCGCTGATCCGGTTCTCGACCATCAGCGCGCGCGCCTGCGCCAGGGTGGCGGTCGGCGCGATCGTGATTGGGTTGACGACCATGCCGCTTTCGAATCGCTTGACCTGGCGCACCGCGGCGACCTGTTCGTCGATCGTCAGGTTGCGGTGGAGCACGCCGATGCCGCCCAGTTGCGCCATCACGATCGCCATGCTGCCCTCGGTCACCGTGTCCATCGCCGCCGACAGCATCGGGATGTTGAGCGCGATCGTCCGCGTCACCTGGGTGCGGGTGTCCGCCTGGGTAGGCAGCACGTCGGACTCCGCCGGACACAGCAGGACATCGTCGAAGGTGAGGCCGAGGCGGATATCCATGGGCGTGCCGAATCCTGCGGGGGTCAAGGAGGTGGCGCGCCATGTAACCAAAGCGCAGCGGTACGGCTAGGCCCCTGCCCCGCCGCCGTGCTAATCTGGTTCGAAACTTGAGGAACCGCTTCGATGGCCCTTATCGCCGCCGCCCTCGCGCTTGCGCTGGTGCTCTTCTATCTGATGACTTCGATCAAGATCGTCCGCCAGGGCTATCAATATACGATCGAGCATTTCGGCCGCTACACCGCCACCGCCTCGCCCGGCTTCAACTTCTATCCCGCCTTCTTCTATCGTGTCGGCCGCAAGGTGAACATGATGGAGCAGGTGATCGACATTCCGGGGCAGGAGATCATCACCAAGGACAATGCGATGATCTCGACCGACGGGGTCGTCTTCTTCCAGGTGCTCGACGCGCCCAAGGCGGCGTATGAGGTCAGCGACCTCTACGTCGCGCTGCTCCAGCTGACGACGACGAACCTGCGCACCGTGATGGGGTCGATGGACCTCGACGAGACCTTGTCGAAGCGCGACGAGATCAACGCGCGCCTGCTGCGCGTCGTGGATCATGCGACCACGCCGTGGGGGGTGAAGATCACCCGCGTCGAGATCAAGGACATCCGCCCGCCCGCCGACATCGTCAACGCGATGGGCCGCCAGATGAAGGCCGAGCGCGAGAAGCGCGCCAACATCCTCGATGCCGAGGGGACGCGGGCGTCCGAAATCCTGCGCGCCGAGGGGCAGAAGCAGGCACGCATCCTGGAGGCCGAGGGACGCAAGGAATCCGCCTTTCGCGACGCCGAGGCACGCGAACGCGCCGCCCAGGCCGAAGCCGCGGCGACCAAGGCGGTGTCGGAAGCGATCCAGGGCGGCAACACCCAGGCGATCAATTATTTCATCGCGCAGAAATATGTCGAGGCGATCGGCAAGTTCGCGACCAGCCCGAACGCCAAGACGATCCTCTTCCCCGTCGAGGCGACGCAGTTGATGGGCACGCTCGGTGGCATCGGCCAACTCGCCAAGGATGCGCTGAGCGACGCGGTTGCCAGCCCGCCCGCGCCCGCCCCCAGGCGCGGGCCGTTCGAGCTGCCGCAGGGCTGAGGCGATGAACGACGCAGGCTGGTGGCTGATCGCGGCGCTGGTGCTGGGCATCGCCGAACTTGCGATGCCCGGCGTATTCGCGGTGTTCCTGGGCGTAGCGGCGGCGATCACCGGCGCGGCGCTGCTCGCGCTGCCAGATCTGCCGCTGGCCGCGCAACTCGCGTCGTTCGGGGTGTGGAGCGTGGCCGCGGTGGTAATCGGGCGGCGCTGGTACAGCGATTATCCGGTCGCGTCCGATGCTCGGCTGAACGATCGCAGTGCGCAGATGATCGGCGCCGTCGTCACCGTCGAGATCGCGATCGAGGAAGGCGCTGGTCGGGTGCGGGTGGGTGATGGAAGCTGGCCCGCGCGCGGGAGCTATGCCGATCTGGGCGACCTCGTGCGGATAGTCGGCGTCGAGGGCGGCGTGGCGATCGTCGAACGCGTGGGGCAGGTCACGGCAACGGCGCTCGATCCGGCGCAATGAAGCCGCGGCGGGCCTGCACCGAGAACAGCCGCTTGCCGCTGTAGAAGCGCAGCGGCCAATCGCGCGCCCCGGCGGGCGTGGTCAGCAGCGCGTTGACACTGTCGACCAGCGGCTCACCATTCGGGCGGCCGGCGAAATGCGCACGTGCCCCCGCCAGAAAGCAGCGGGTGATCGTGTCGTGATAGCCATGATGGTCGTCGTTCACGCCGCCGGCCGCGAGATTGTAGCCGCTGATGATCCCGGCGATCTCGGCGTCCGCATCGATATCCGGCCGCATACGGAGCAGCCAGCACGTCGCGGCGAGATGGGCTTCGTGCGTCCATTTCGCGCGCGGCAATGTGCGGGCGAGCAGGCCCTCGCCAACATGCGCAATTTCGGCATCGTCGGCGAAGAAGCGGGGGGTGGACATGATCGGGCTTTCGAAAAGGCCCGATCATGTCGGGCAGGTCAGGCGGGCTGAGTGACGCGCGAGGATTTGGGTGCCGATTGTCGGACACCCTCGTCCACCGCGCTCTCGAATTGCGCGAAGTTCTCGACGAACAGGTCGACCAACTTTGCCGCGGCCGCGTCATAATCCGCCTTGTCGGCCCAGGTCTCGCGCGGATCGAGGATGGCGCTGTCCACACCGGCCACGCTGACTGGCACCTTGAACCCGAAATTGGGATCGGTGCGGAACTCGACATCGTTCAGGCTGCCGTCGAGTGCGGCGTTGAGCAATGCCCGGGTCGCCTTGATCGGCATGCGGTTGCCGACGCCATATTTGCCGCCGGTCCAGCCGGTGTTGACCAGCCAGCAATCGACCCCGCCTCGCGCGATCCGCTCCTTGAGCAGATTGCCATAGACCGACGGATGCCGCGGCATGAACGGCGCGCCGAAGCAGGTGGAGAAGGTCGCGTCGGGTTCGGTCACGCCCATCTCGGTGCCGGCGACTCGTGCGGTATAACCCGAGAGGAAATGATACATCGCCTGGTCGGGCGTCAGCTTGGCGATCGGCGGCATGATCCCGTAAGCGTCCGCGGTCAGCATAACGATGTTCCGGGGCACCCCGCCCATATTGTCATCCGACGCGTTGGGGATAAAGTCGATCGGATACGCGCCACGGCTGTTCTCGGCCAGGCTGTTGTCGTGCAGATCGAGCCGGCGGGTGACCGGATCCATGACCACGTTTTCCAGCACGGTGCCGAAACGCTTGCTGGTGGCGAAGATTTCCGGCTCTGCCTCGGCCGATAGGCGGATCATCTTGGCGTAGCAGCCGCCCTCGAAATTGAAGACTGCGGTGTCGGACCAGCCGTGTTCGTCGTCCCCGATCAGCGTGCGGCTGGCGTCGGCCGAGAGCGTCGTCTTGCCGGTGCCCGAAAGACCGAAGAATACCGCTGTCGATCCATCCGCCCCCATGTTGGCCGAACAGTGCATCGGCATCACGCCGGTGGGCGGAAGCAGATAGTTGAGCAGGCCGAAGACCGACTTCTTCATCTCACCGGCATAGCGCGTCCCGCCGATGAGGATCAGCTTCTCGGTGAAGTTCACCGCGATCACTGTTTCGCTGCGGCAGCCGTGGCGTGCCGGATCGGCCCGGAAGCTGGGAAGGTCGACGATCGTATATTCGGCGTCGAAGCCGCGCAGTTCATGCTCCTCCGGGCGGACGAGCATCGTGCGGATGAACAGATTGTGCCACGCCAGTTCGGTGACGACACGCACGCGGACACGATGCTCGGGCTGCGAACCGCCGTAGAGATCCTGGACGAACAAGTCTTCCTTGGCATGCAGCATCGCAAAGAGATCGGCCTTGAGCGCGGCGAAATGCGCGGGCTCCATTGCCTTGTTGGATTTGCCCCACCAGACCGATTGCTCAGTCTCGGTATCGCGGACGATGAACTTGTCCTGCGCGGATCGGCCGGTGTGCTGACCCGTCTCGACGACCAGAGGACCGTCGGCAGACAGCTTGCCCTCGCCGCGCGCGACCGCGGTTTCGATCAGACGTGCGGTGACCAGATTCCAGTGCAGTGTCGCACGCGTTTCGATGCCCTGTTCGGCCAGGCCGCGCTCCGGGATTCGTTCGTTCATGATGATGTCCCCATAATCTCACGACTCTTGTGGCCGCATACGTATGCGCAATCGCATAAGGTGCTGTCCGGATAGCGTCAAACACGCCCGGTTGAGCCTGTCCCAACTTTGGATTAGTCCCCGTGGCATGACCGCCTCGATCGCGCTCGTCGATGACGACCGCAACATCCTGACCTCGGTGTCGATCGCGCTGCAGACCGAAGGCTTCGCCACGCGCGTGTACTCGGATGGCGAGGCAGCGTTAAAGGCACTGATCGACAATCCGCCCGATCTGGCGATCTTCGACATCAAGATGCCGCAGATGGACGGGTTGGAGCTGCTGCGTCGGCTGCGCGAGAAGAGCCAGGTGCCGGTGATCTTCCTGACCAGCAAGGACGACGAACTGGACGAGGCCCTCGGCCTGGCGATGGGCGCGGACGATTACATCGCCAAGCCGTTCAGCCAACGGCTGCTCATCGCTCGCATCCGCGCGATCCTGCGCCGGGCTGAAGCGGTACAAGCAGCCGGCGGGGACAGTCCCGATAGTGCCGCCGGATCGCTCCAACGCGGGCGCCTGACGATGGACCCGGCCCGGCATCGGACCAGCTGGGCCGGTGCGCCGGTCACGCTGACCGTCACCGAATTCATGATCCTGGAAACGCTTGCACAGCGGCCGGGCATCGTGAAGACGCGCAACCAGCTGATGGACGCGGCCTATCAGGACGACATCTACGTCGACGATCGTACGATCGACAGCCATATCAAGCGACTGCGACGCAAATTCCGCGCCGTCGATCCGGAATTCGACGCAATCGAGACCTTGTATGGCGCCGGATACCGATATTCCGAGGATTGAGGAACGCGACCTCACGCTACGCTGGTCGGGGCGGGTGTCGCTCACCCGGCGGATCCTGGCGGTCAACGTGTTCGCCCTGCTGCTGCTGGCTGGCGGGTTCTTCTATCTTGATTCCTACCGCAGCCGCATCGTCGATGGGCGGCGGGAGCAGGCCTCTCGCGAGACCCGGCTGATCGCGGAGGCAATCGCGTCGGTCGAGCCGGGAATGCGCAACCCGCTGCTGCTGCGGCTGGCGGAGGACACCGGATCGCGAATCCGCGTCTTCGAACGCGACGGAGCGCAGACATTCGACACCCGTGCCGAGGGCTTGCGCAATTTCGTGCTGGTGGATCCGGATCGCCAAGGGTGGAATCAGGCCATCGCGCGCTGGCTGGATGCCGGGATCGACATCGTCGTCGCGGCGCCCCGCCCCCCCCTGTACCGCGAGCGTCGCGATGGCGGGCAGTGGCCCGACGTCCGTGCGGCCGCGGCACGTTCTGTCGTGGCGACCACGGTCTGGCGGGCGCCGGACCGCACGCCGGTCATCACTGCGGCAGCGCCACTGCCGGGCGGCAACATTGTGATGACCACGTTGAACGCGCGGGACATCACCCAGACGGTGCGGATAGAACGCTTTCGGCTCGGCATCGTGCTGGCGGTGGTGACGATCGTTTCGGTGCTGCTATCGCTTTTCCTGGCGCGGACGATCGTGCGCCCGCTCCGCCGGCTGGCGCGGGCGGCGGTGCGCGTGCGACTGGGGCGTGCGCGCGAGGTGGTGGTGCCGCGGTTGCCCGACCGCCGCGACGAACTCGGCCTGCTCGCGCGGGCGCTGTCGGACATGAGCCTGGCGTTGCGCGCACGGATCGACGCGACCGAGGCGTTTGCCGCGGACGTCACGCACGAGATGAAGAACCCGCTGGCGTCGCTGCGTTCGGCGGTCGAGGGGCTGGAACGGGTGAGCGACCCGGCGCTGCGCCAAAAGCTGCTGGCGATCGTTCGCGACGACGTGCTGCGGCTCGACCGGCTTATCACCGACATCTCCGAAGCGTCGCGCCTGGACGCGCAACTGAGCCGGGCGAAATTCGAGCCTGTCGACGTTGCCGCGATGATCGCGGCGCTGCTCGCCCAGCGCGAGACACGCGGCGTCGAGCGCGGCCTCCGACTGCGCTTCGACCGCCTTTGGCACGGGGATGCGATCGTTCTGGGCGAAGGCGCTCGGCTGGAGCGCGTGGTGGAAAACCTGATCGACAATGCTTTGTCCTTCTCACCCGACGGCGGCATGGTCGCAATCGCGGTGCGGAACGAGGGAGACACGCTCGTCATCCAGATCGACGACGATGGCCCCGGCGTCCCCGAGGATGCGCGCGAGGCAGTGTTCCGACGGTTCCAATCGGTCCGCCCGGCCAGCGAAGCCTTCGGCCAACATTCGGGTCTCGGCCTGGCCATTGCGCGTACCATCGTGGAGGCGCATCAGGGGCGGATAACCGCCGAATCGCGCGACGGCAGCCTGGCCGGCGCTCGTTTCGTCGTCCGCCTGCCCCTGGCCGATCAATAGGAACCGCCCCGCCGTGGCCGTCGTCAGTTCCGAAACGCTTCATGCCACGACAGTTGCGATCGACGGCCTTGCGGTCGTGATCGAGGGCCATGCCGGCGCGGGCAAATCCGACCTGGCGCTCAGACTGATCGATCGCGGCGCGATGCTGGTCAGCGATGATCGTACCCTGGTGGTGCGTACCGGCGCCGGGTTGCTCGCGCGTGCGCCGCACCTGATGGCGGGTCGAATCGAGGTACGCGGCGTCGGCATTGCCAGCATGCCGCACTTGGACGAAGCACCGGTCGCCCTGCTGATCCGTCTCGATTCCGAACAGCCCCGGATGCCCGAACGGCGCCGGCGCATGATCGCAGGAGTCGAGGTGCGGATGCTGACGATCGACCCTCGCGCCAATGCAGCGCCGATCGCGATCGAGATCGCACTGCGCCAGCCCGAAGCGACGCCGGCATGATAGAGCGGCCGCCAAGCCAGCCGATCCTACTCGTCACCGGCCTGTCTGGCGCGGGCAAATCGACGGTGCTGAAGACGCTGGAGGATCTGGGCTGGGAGGTGGTCGACAACCTGCCGCTGGTCCTCCTTGACCGGTTGCTCGACGCGCCGCTGCCCGCGGGGGCCGGCGAAGGATCGCAGCCGCTGGCGATCGGCATCGGTGCGCGTACCCGCGATTTCGATCCCGACCACATCGTGCGCCGCATCACCGATCTGCGCGAACGCCATGGTCTTGACGTGGGAACGCTGTTTCTCGACTGTTCAGGTGCCGAACTCGAACGACGCTATTCCGAGACGCGGCGGCGGCACCCGCTGGCCCTCGATCGACCGGCGAACGACGGCATCGCCCGCGAGCGCGAATTGCTCCAGCCGTTGCGCGATTTCGCGAACCGGCTGATCGACACCACCGATCTGACCGCCAATGCGCTGGCGCAGCAGGTGCGCGATCTGTTCGCGCGCGAGACGCCGGGCGAGCCGACGCTGGCGGTGATGTCGTTCGGCTTTTCGCGCGGGCTGCCGCGCGGCGCCGATCTGGTCTTCGACATGCGCTTCCTGCGCAATCCGCACTGGGTTCCCACGCTCCGGCCCGGCACCGGACTCGACCCCGATGTCGCCGCTTATGTCGCGAGCGATCCTGCCTATGACGAGGCGCTGGAGCGGATCGAAGGACTGCTCCTCCTTTTGCTGCCTCGCTACCGTGCGGAGGGTAAAAGCTACGTCACCGTGGCAATCGGCTGTACCGGAGGAAGACATCGGTCCGTCCACGTCGCTCAACGGATCGCGACCCGGTTGCAGAGCGCAGGTTTTTCGCCCACGGTCTTTCACCGTGATCTGGGCGCCGCCCCCCAGGATTCACTCGTAGGAAAGCCGGCCGGCGCGTGAGCATGGAAACGCAATCGAGATGATCGGCCTGGTTCTGGTGACGCACGGACGCCTCGCCGAGGAATTCGTGACCGCGATGGTTCACGTCGTCGGTCCGCAGGAGCGCGTCGCGACGATCGCGATCGGCCCGGACGACGACATGGAGGGCCGCCGCGCCGACATCGCCGCCGCGATCCAGGCGGTAGATGCGGGCAAGGGCGTGATCGTACTGACCGACCTGTTCGGCGGCACACCGTCGAACCTGGCGATCTCGCTGATGCGGCGCGGCCAGGTCGAGGTGATCGCGGGGATGAACCTGCCCATGCTGATCCGGCTCGGCTCGGCGCGCAAGGCAATGAAAGTCGTCGATGCGGTCGCCGCGGCGCGCGAGGCGGGGCGCAAATACATATCGGTCGCCTCCGAAGTGCTCGGCGAGGCAGCGGCGTGAGCGTCGTTCGACGGGTGCTGATCGCCAATCGCCGCGGCTTGCACGCGCGCGCCAGTGCCAAGTTCGTGACGCTGGCCTCCACCCAGCCGTGCGAGGTGCAGGTGGAGAAGGAGGCGGGGTCGGCGGTGACCGGCACGTCGATCATGGGGCTGATGATGCTGGGTGCGGCGATGGGCGACACGATCACGATCAGCGCGCAAGGCGACGGCGCGGAGGCTGCGGTGGGAGCGCTGTGCGACCTGGTTGAGGCCAAGTTCGGTGAAGATTGATCGGCTGGAGCCGCGGCAAAGCCGCGCCGGCAGGGCGTGTCTGGTTCGCCTTGCGCAACCCTTCGTCTGACGCCCAATGCCCCGCGAGATCACCGCTTTCTCCAATCCGCTCGTCAAATACGCCCGCGACCTGCGCGACAAGCGCCACCGCAAGGTGTCTCGCCAGTTCCTGGCCGAGGGCCTGCGTATCCTGACCGAGGCGCGCGAGACGAGGCGTTTGCCCAGGATATTGTTCTACGCCGCCGCCAGCGCCAATCACCCTTTGGTCTATGCGCTGTCGTTCGACGTCGAGGCGGCGGGTGGCGAATCGATCCAGACGACGCCCGACATCCTCGCCAAGCTGTCGGGCAAGGACAATCCGCAGGCGGTGGTCGGCATCTTCGACGAGTTCGATGCCGATCTGGCGTCGCTCGATCGCACCGAAGCGGGCGTCTGGCTAGTCGCCGAGCGGCTGCGCGATCCGGGCAATCTGGGGACCATCCTGCGCACCGGCGATGCGGTGGGCGCGGGCGGGCTGATCCTGATCGGCGAGTGCGTGGATCCCTTCTCGGTCGAGGCGGTGCGCGCGAGCATGGGGGCGCTGTTCACGGTGCCGGTGGTGCGCAGCGAATGGGCGCCTTTCCTGGCGTGGCTGCGCGCGGGGCCGGGGCAGTTGGTCGGGCTGAGCCTGGATGCCGACACGGATTACCGGACGGCGGCCTATGCCGCGCCGGCATTCCTGCTGACCGGCAACGAGGCGCAGGGGATGCCGCCGGAGATGGCAGAGGCGTGCGACATGCTGGTGAAGATCCCGATGCGGGGGAAGGCGGACAGCCTCAATGCCGCGGTCGCCACCGCGGTGATGGCATATGAAGTGCTGGCGCGGCAGGCGGGCTGAAGCGGTCCGCTTGATCCAACTTCGCTTGATCCATCTTCCGTTCGTGCTGAGCGCAGTCGAAGGGCACATGCCTGGCCATCTGCCCTTCGACTGCGCTCAGGGCGAACGGCGAGGATGGGCTGACCCGGCCAAAGTTTATCCTAGCCGCTGCGGTTGGCGACCATGCCCGTCGCCGATTACCCGGCCTGCGATCATGCCCGAGACGACCGCCTGCCCGCCCGGTTCGACCACGACATCGCCCGAGACCATCGCCGAGATCGACGCGCGGACGCCGCTCTTCACGATCACGTCGCCTGCGATCATGCCCGTAACGGACTGATCCCGGTCGATCACCAACGGTCCTTTGAACATCCCGTTCATCCGCAGTCCCTTCATTCGGCCGCGTCGATGAGGCGCGGTACGTCCTCGGCATAACGCGCCAGCGCCTCGACCGGGGGCACTTCCTCGATCTCGCGCGCGCCGGTTTCGATGTTGAGGTCGCGGAACTTGCGTGCCGTCACCAGCGCGCGGCTCTCGAAGCTGCTGACGAAGCTGTTGTAATTGTTGACCGCCGAGGTCAGCCCGCCGCCGACCTTGCGCAAATCGCCCGCCGCCTTGGCCAGCCGGTCGTAAAGCTCCTTGCCCAATTCGCCGATCCGGCGTGCCTCGTCGGCGAGCTTCTCCTGCCGCCACACCGCCGACACCGTCCGCGCGATCGCGATCAGATTGGTCGGGGTCGCGAGCAGCACCCGCTTTTCGAACGCGAAATCCCACAGCGTCGGATCATGTTCGAGCGCCGCAGACAGGAAATGCTCGCCGGGAACGAACATGATCACATAATCGGGCGCGTCCTTGAACTGGCTCCAATACGCCTTGTTGCCGAGGCCGTTGACGTGCGCGCGCATCGACGTCGCGTGCAGCGCCAGACCGCGCAGCCGCTCGCCCTCGTCCACCGCGCCGAACGCGTCCTGATAGGCGTTGAGCGACACTTTGGCGTCGATCACCAGCGCACGGCCGCCGGGCACGCGGATGATCGCGTCGGGGCGCAGCCGCCCGCCCTCGTCTCCCCCTGAGATGCTGACCTCGGTCTGGAAATCGGTGTGTTCGCTCAGCCCGCAGGTCTCCAGCACGTTCTTCAGCTGCTGCTCGCCCCAGCGGCCACGCGACTTGGGGGCGTTGCGCAGCGAATTGACCAGCTTGGCGGCTTCGGTGCTGACCTTTTCCTGGCCGAGGCGCATCTGTTCGATCTGGCCCTTCAGCTCGCTAAACGCGCCCTTGCGCTCGGTCTCGACCTTGTCGACCGCCTCTTCATAGCGTTGCAGGCGGTCGCTGACGGGTTGCAGCATCGACTTGAGGTTCTGCCCCGCGGTCTCCTCGGACTGGCGGAAGCGGGCGTCGGCGCGTTCGAGGAACTGGGTCTGCGCCGTCTCCAGCGCCCTGGCCGCCGCATCGCCGAATTGCGCGGTCATCGCGTCGCGCGCCTGCTTCAACTCGTCGAGCGTCGCCTGATGCGCCGTCCGCCGTTCATCGGCCTGGGCGCGCAATGCGGCGAGTTCCTGATGCGCGGCGTTGCGTTCGGCCTCCACCGCATCGCGCGCGGCGCGGATCAGCTCCATGTCGGCCGCGCGGGTCTTCGCCACCGCCAGTTCGCCGGCGATCGCGCCATTCTTGCGCGCGGCGACCAGCCAGCCGATCAGCAGCCCCGCCGCCACCGCCAGCACCGCCACCAGGATCAACTCGGCCATCTTGCTTCCCACATGATTCGGGCAGGAACATAGATCGAACGCGGCCGGAAGGTTAGTCGAAAGTTACCTCATCCCGCTTTTCGCTGCTTGGCGAGCTTGCGCAGCAGCATCTCGCGCTTGAGGCGCGAGACGTGGTCGATGAAGAGGATGCCGTCGCAATGGTCGATCTCGTGCTGCATGCACGTCGCGAGCAGGCCGTCGAGTTCCTCCTCATGGCGCGCGCCGCCGGTATCGAGCCAGCGCACGCGGCAGCGCGCCGGGCGTTCGACCTCGGCATATTGTTCGGGGATCGACAGGCAACCCTCGTTATAGACCGACAGCTCGTCGCTGACCGAGACGATCTCGGGATTGATATAGGCTTGCGGCACGCGGACGGGCTTGCCCTCGGCATCCTCCTCCGCCTGCAGGTCGATCACGACGACGCGCTTCTCGACGCCGACCTGGATCGCCGCCAGGCCGATACCGTGCGCGGCGTACATCGTGTCGGTCATGTCGGCGACGAGGCGCCGGACGTCGTCGTCCACCGCCTCGACCGGGGTGGAGACCGCGCGCAGGCGCGGATCGGGGACTTCGACGATGGGGAGGACGGCCATGCGCGCCAGCTACGCAAGCGAGTCCGACAATTCAAGCCGGGTCAAGCCGGGCAGCCAACATCACGAAACCGGACGACGCGCGCGCAGCGCCTGCGCCAGCGTCCCCTCGTCCAGATAATCGAGTTCGCCGCCGACCGGCAGGCCGTGAGCGAGCTGGGTGACACGCACCGGAAAGCGTTCGATCCGCTCCGCCAGATAATGCGCGGTCGTCTGCCCCTCCAGCGTCGCGTTCATCGCCAGCACGACCTCGTCGATGCCGCCAGCCTCGACCCGGCGGACGAGCGAATCGATCGCGAGGTCTTCGGGACGTATTCCCTCCAGTGCCGAAAGACGCCCGCCAAGCACATGAAACCGGCCGGGAAACAGCCGCGAGCGTTCGAGCGCCCACAGATCCGCGACCTCCTCGACCACGCACAGCGCGCGGGCATCGCGGCGCGGATCGGCGCAGACCGCGCACGGGTTCGCGGTATCGACGTTGCCGCAGGTCGCGCACGTCTCCAGCCGTTCCTCGACCGCGGTCAGCGCCGACAGCAGCGGGCCGAGCGCCGCCTCGCGCTTCTTGAGCAGGTGCAGAACCGCGCGCCGCGCCGAACGCGGTCCCAGCCCCGGCAGGCGCGCCAGCGCCTGGGTCAGCGCCTCGATCTCGGGGGATGCCATGCGGCGGGAGATAGGGGGTTGCGCGGCGCCGCGCCAGCGGGGAGACGGCGGCGATGCGGATCGTCTTCATGGGAACCCCCGACTTCGCGGTGCCGACGCTCGACGCGCTGGTAGAAGCCGGGCACGAAATCGTCGCCGCCTATAGCCAGCCGCCGCGGCCGGGCGGGCGGCGCGGGCGCGAACCGGTGCCCTCGCCCGTGCAACGGCGGGCGGAGGCGCTGGGCATCGCGGTGCCGACGCCGGTGTCGTTGAAGACGCCCGAGGCTCAGGCCGATTTCGCCGCGCTCGATGCCGATGTTGGCGTGGTCGCGGCCTATGGGCTGATCCTGCCGCGCGCGGTGCTGGAGGCGCCGCGCCGCGGCTGCCTGAACGTCCACGGCTCGCTGCTGCCGCGGTGGCGCGGGGCGGCACCTGTGCAGCGCGCGATCCTGGCGGGGGATGCCGAGACCGGGGTCGGCATCATGCGGATGGAGACGGGACTCGATACCGGGCCGGTGCTGCTGGAGGCACGGACCCCGGTCGGCCGCAAGACTGCGGGCGAACTTGCCGCCGAACTCGCGCTGGCCGGTGCGCAGGCGATGGTACGTGTTCTTGCCAATATCGACGGCTATCCTCCTGTTCCGCAACCGGATGTTGGCGTCACCTATGCCGCCAAGATCGACAAGGCCGAGGCCCGGCTCGATTTTTCGGGCAGCGCGACGGCCGTCGAGCGCTGCGTGCGCGCGATGAACCCCGCCCCGGGTGCGTGGTTCGAGGTGGCGGGAGAGCGGGTGAAGGTGCTGGCCGCCGAGGTGCTGCCCTTCACCTTCCCGGGCGGCGCGGGCGAGACGGTGGACGCGCGGCTGACGATCGCGTGCGGCGACGGGGCGATCCGGCCGACGATCGTCCAGCGCGCCGGCCGCGGCGTGACCTCAGCCGAGGAATTGCTGCGCGGCTTTCCCATCCCCGCGGGAACGCGCCTTTGACGCGTTTCGCGCTGACCATCGAATATGACGGGCGGCCGTTCATGGGCTGGCAGCGGCAGACGCATGGCCCTTCGGTGCAGCAGGCGCTGGAGGAAGCGGTATTCTCGGTCACCGGGGAGCGCGCTTCGGTGCAGGCGGCGGGGCGGACCGATGCCGGCGTCCATGCGCTGGCGATGCGCGCGCATGTCGATATCGCCAAGCCGATCGCGCCGTTCCGGCTGATGGAGGCGCTGAATGCCCGCGTCCGCCCGGCCCCGGTCGCGGTGCTGGCGTGCGAGGCGGTGGCCGACGACTGGCATGCGCGCTTTTCGTGCATCGGGCGGACGTATATCTATCGGATTGTCAATCGGCGGGCGCCGCTGACCCAGACGGCGGGGTTCGCGTGGCAGATCCCTCATCCGCTAGATGCCGCGGCGATGGACGCCGCCGCGCAGGCGCTGGTCGGCCGACATGATTTTACAACCTTCCGCTCGGCGCATTGTCAGGCAGACAGCCCGGTACGGACGCTCGACCGGCTGGAGGTCGTGCGCCGAGGCGAGAACATTGCCGTCCATGCGGCGGCCCGATCGTTCCTGCATCACCAGGTCCGATCCATGGTGGGGAGCCTGGCGCTGGTCGGCATGGGCCGCTGGGCGAGCGACGACGTGACGGCGGCGCTGGCGGCGCGGGACCGGGCGCGGCTGGGGCTGAACGCACCGCCCGACGGGCTGTTCTTCGTAGGCGCTACCTACTGAAGCCCGCCGCCAGTTCGACATGGGTGGACCAGCGGAATTGGCCGACCGGCTGCACCCAGCCAAGTCGCCAGCCACCTTCGCACAAGATCTTGGCGTCACGCGCAAAACTGCTGGGATTGCACGAAACATAGGCCAGTCGCTTTGCCGTGGTGGTAGCCAGCGCAGGCATCTGATCGCGCGCGCCAGCGCGGGGCGGGTCGATGACGATCGCGTCGAAGCGATCCAGTTCGGCCACGGTGAGCGGGCGTCGATACAGATCGCGGTGTTCGGCGAATACCGGCTTGCGGGCACGGGCGGCGGCGGATTTCAACGCGGCGACGGCATCCCGCGCGCCCTCCGCTGCATAGACGCGCCCGGGGAGTGCCAGTGCGAAGGTGCCGAGGCCGGCGAAGAGATCGGCGATCGTGCCGGCGCCCTCCGTCGCCTCCCGCACCGCGGCGACGAGTGCGGCTTCGCCTTCCGCGGTCGCCTGAAGAAACGCCGCGTGGGGAAAGGGCACGGCCACGCCGCCCAGCGTGACCGTCGCGGCATCGGGTTCCCAGCGGGTTTCGGGGCCGAGGCCGTCATCGACCGCAAAGCGCGCGACGGCGTGGCGTTCGCAGAAGCCGGTAATCGCCTCGGCCGCTGCGAGTCCTTCTGCGGCAAGCCCGGTAACGAGAATGTCGGCGCCCTGATCGAGCATCACGAGATGGACGTCGGCGCGGCGTTTCAGGCCGAGCTTGGGAAGCAAGGCGCGCAGCGGTGCGACAAGCGCGAAGAGTTCGGGGATGAGGATATGGCACTCGACAATGTCGACGATCGCATGACTCTTTTCCTCCGCAAAGCCCAGCCGCCCGCCCTTTTCGGCGTGCAGCGTCGCGCGTCGGCGCGTGCGCGGGGGCGACAGCGCGACCTCGCGGATCGGTGCGGTCAGATCATGCGCGGCGAGGGCGCCGGCGATCCGGTCGCGGACAAAATCGGCATACGCCACGTCGTCCAGATGCTGGAGCTGGCAACCGCCGCAGCGCGGGAAGTGGCGACATGGCGGCGTTTGATGATGTGGGCCGGGCATGACGGCACCGTCCGGCTTCAACGTGTCCCCGGGGGCGGCATAGGCGGCGTGGCGACCGTCCTGCGCTACGCCTTCGCCGCGCGCGGCGACGCGGACGATCAAAGACATTGCGCAATGGCTCCGGATAACGCGCCGGCGAGATCGTCGGCAAGGAAGGCGGGGCCTGAACGGCGCCCGGCCTCGGCATGAAGCCACACACCAGCGCAGCCGGCGGCGAACGGATCACCACAGGCCGCCAATTGCGCGGCGATTACGCCTGCCAACGTATCGCCAGTGCCCGCAGTCGAGAGCCAGGTTGCGGGGCCGGTCGTCACGCGCGCGCGCCAGTCCGGATGCGCGATGACGGTGTCCGCGCCCTTGAAGACGATGGTCGCGCCCGAGAGGCGTGCAGCATCTTGCGCGGCAACGATCTTTCCACCCGGAGCGGCGCCGCGGAAAATCGCGGCGAATTCACCGGCGTGAGGGGTGAGGACGGCGGGTGCCTTACGCCCGCTCAGCCGGTTGACGTCGAGCAGGTGCAGCGCGTCGCCGTCGATCACGAGCGGGTGTGCGGAGGCGAGCGCGTCGTCTAGCTTCGCCCGCGCCAGATCGTCTCGACCCAGGCCGGCGCCGATGAGCAGTGCGCCGATGCGCGGGTCGTCCAGTGCCTCGACCGTGTAGCGCCGACGGAGGATCGCATGGGGCAGGCGATCGGTGGCGCTGCCGAGCAGGAGGACATACCCCGCCCCGCCCTGCGCAGCGGCGATCGCGGCGAGGGCTGCGGCGCCGGGCATACGGCCCGCGACGATGGCGACCATGCCGCGGCTGTATTTGTGCGCGTCCGCGGCCGGTGCTTGCAGATGCGGCCTGGCGAGCACGGCGACCTCGCTCGCCGCCTTCACCCCGATATCGAGCAATCGGACCGCGCGCGCACGCGCCGCCGCCGGGTAGAGGACATGCGCAGGCTTCAACGCACCGAGCGCCAGCGTCAGATCGTACCGGGGTATTTCCGACAGGCAGGCGCCGTCGTCGGTGCCGACTCCCGCGGGAAGATCGACCGCGATCGACAGCTGCGCGCCGCCGTGAAGGCGATGGAGGTCCGCGACGATATGCTTGTCCAGGGGACGGTTCAGGCCGGTGCCGAACACGGCTTCGACGAAGACGGGTGCGGGGTCGGCCGCGACAAGCGCTTCGACCGGCCCGTGCCATGCCGATCGTGCGCGCCGACCCGCATCGCTGGCGCAGTCGGCGGACGCGGCGACCCGGACGGCAAGCCCCGCGCGCGCGAGGATCGCGGCGGCAATATAGCCGTCTCCCCCGTTATTGCCGGGGCCGCATGCGACGAGCACCTCTGCGCCCCCCGCCAGGCGCCGGACCTGCTCGGCGAGCGCCGCTCCTGCGCGCTCCATCAGTTCCACGCTGCTCGCGCCGCTCGCGGCTTCGGCATCCCGCACGCCTTGCGCGGTGAGGATCATCTGGCCGTCGATCGGGATCATGGCGCGGCGTTGGCACCGCGAGCGGTTGCGGGCAACCGGTAGCGATTGTTGCCGAGGGTGACATCGATCGTGTTCGCGTCGACGATATGGACGCGTGCAGCCTCTGCTCCGTCGGCGGCAACGACCCCGCGGCCGTCGTCGGTGACGCGCAGGCGGCGGAAGCCGCCATCTTCGGCGTGGATCGTGAGCACCCCGCCGCGACGGTCGCGCTCGACCGTGCAGGACCGTGTCAGCGGCGCTGACCCCCGTGCGCACAGGATGCGGCCGTTGTCCGTGGCATCTGTCCGGCCGTTTCCGCACGCTCCCAAGGCGAGAAGCAGTAGACTATATATCCGCGTAGACATGGCGTTCGGCCGCCGCGCCGGGGTGGGTAATCGCACCTTGCCATGCCGGCCCAACGTTGCGCGCGTAGCGCCAGAGTGCGCCGGACTGATAATCGTTGGTGCGCGGCACCCATGCGGCGCGACGGGCGGTCAGAACATCCTCGGACACGAGGAGGTCGATGGTGCCCGCCTCTGCGTCAATGCGGATCGTGTCGCCGTTTTCGACGAGCGCGATCGGGCCGCCGTCTGCGGCTTCGGGACCGACATGGCCGATGCAGAAGCCGCGCGTGGCGCCGGAGAACCGCCCATCGGTGATGAGCGCCACCTTCTCGCCCATCCCCAGACCATAAAGCGCGGCGGTGGTCGACAGCATCTCGCGCATGCCCGGACCGCCCTTTGGCCCTTCATATCGGATGACGATCACTTCGCCTTCGACGATGCTCCGCGCCTCGACCGCGGCGAAAGTGTCCTCCTCGCAATCGAAGACGCGCGCAGGCCCTTCGAAGTGAAGCCGGTGCATACCTGCCACCTTCACGATCGCGCCATCGGGGGCGAGGGTGCCGCGCAGGCCGACCACCCCCCCGGTGGGGGAGATCGGCGTCTTCACATCGTAGATGACCTTCTGATCGGGGTTCCAGGTGACCTGGTCGATGTTCTCGCCCAGCGTGCGGCCGGTCACCGTCAGGCAATTGCCGTCGAGGAAGCCGCCCGACAGCATCGTCTTCATCAGCATGTACACGCCGCCCGCTTCGTACATGTCCTTGGCAACATATTGGCCCCCTGGCTTCAGGTCGGCGATGTAGGGCGTGGACTTGAAGGCTTCAGCGACGTCGAACAGGTCGAACTCGATCCCCGCCTCGCTCGCCATCGCTGGGAGATGAAGCGCGGCGTTGGTCGATCCGCCGGTCGCGGCGACGACGCGCGCGGCGTTGATGAAGGCTTCGCGGGTGCAGATGTCGCGCGGGCGGATGTTGCGCTCGAGCAATTCCATGACCTGATGCCCCGCCGCAATGGCGATCTGCTCGCGGGTCGAATAGGGCGCGGGGACCATGTTGCTGTTGGGCAGGGACAGGCCGATCGCCTCGCCCACGCACGCCATCGTGTTGGCCGTAAACTGCCCCCCGCACGCGCCGTGGCCGGGACAGGCGACTTTTTCCATCGCATGCAGTTCGCTGATCGGGCAGGCTCCGGCGGCAAAGCGGCCGACCACTTCGAACACGTCGACGACGGTGATGTCCTTGTCCTGGAACCGGCCCGGCAGGATCGAGCCGCCATAGACGAAGATCGACGGCACGTTCAGCCGCAGCATCGCCATCATCATCCCGGGCAGCGATTTGTCGCAGCCTGCAAAGCCCACGAGCGCGTCATAGCAATGGCCGCGCACGCTGAGTTCAACCGAATCCGCGATGACCTCGCGGCTGACCAGCGAGGACTTCATTCCCTGATGACCCATGGCGATGCCGTCGGTGACGGTTATCGTATTGAAACGCCGGGGCATCCCGCCGTTCTGGATCACGCCTGCCCTCGCCGCATCGGCCTGGACATCGAGCAAGGTGTTGCAGGGCGCACTGTCGTTGCCCGCGCTGGCGAGTGCCACGAACGGCCGGGCGATATCCTCTTCGGTAAGACCCATCGCATAATAATAACTGCGGTGCGGCGCCCGCTCCGGACCGACGGACACATGCCGGCTGGGAAGGCGAGACTTGTCGAAACGGTTGCTCATAGGCGCGCGCTATGTCGCCAACTGCGTCACCGGCGCAAGTAAATTTCGTTCAGAGCTCGTCCAGCGCCTTTGCGACGCCGTCCATCGTGAATGGCTTCTGCAATCGCGGCCGATCGCGAAAGCGCACATCCACGCCGTCATCGCCGCCACCGGTCGCAAAGATAAACGGCAAGCCCCGCTGAGCGAGCGCCTCGGCAACCGCCGTGCTGTTCTCACCGCCGCGGAGATTGACGTCGAGGATCGCTGCATCGACCCCCCCGCCTGCGATCGCACGCAGCGCCGTTTCGCAGCTGTCGGCTACACCGGCG
Source organism: Sphingomonas sp. (assembly GCF_036387595.1). Taxonomy (GTDB): domain Bacteria; phylum Pseudomonadota; class Alphaproteobacteria; order Sphingomonadales; family Sphingomonadaceae; genus Sphingomonas. The sequence continues at coordinate 39,939 of NZ_DASVTL010000072.1, read as the reverse complement.
ATCGTGTGATCGAGAACCTCCAGAAAGTCCTCCAGCATCATTGCTATCAGGGGTTCGTCCTCGACGATCAGGATATTCTGTGCAGCCATCGTCCCCTTCTTAGAAGAGGTTTCGCATCCGTTCCAGTCCCCTACGTGCTAATGTCGCGCAAGGGCATCCCGCGCGGCTTCGGCCAGTTGCTGCACCGAGAAAGGCTTGGGCAGGAAGGCGACGTCGTCGATGTCGATCGACTTGCGCAACTGTTCCTCTGCATAGCCCGACATGAACAGCACCGGCAGACCGGGATATTTTTCGCGCGCGTGGCGCACCATCGTGGGGCCGTCCATCGTGGGCATCACCACGTCGGATATGAGCAGGTCCGGCCGGCCGGACCTGGTGAGCACATCCAGCGCGACTTCGCCGTTCTCGGCGGTGAGCACCTGATACCCCTGGCGGGTCAGCGCGCGCTCGGCGACCGCGCGTACCATCTCCTCGTCCTCCACCAGCAGGATAGTGCCGGTGCCCCAGATTTCGGCGGGCTTGGCTGCGGCGCGTGCCGGCGCCCGGATCGGCGCGGCGGCCGAGGCGGCATGGACCGGAAAGAAGATCGAGAAGACCGCCCCCTCACCCGGCTTCGAATCCGCAAAGATATAGCCGCCCGACTGTTTGACGATGCCGTAGACGGTCGAAAGACCCAGGCCGGTGCCCTTGCCCACCTCCTTGGTGGTGAAGAACGGCTCAAATATCTTCGGCAGCACTTCAGGCGGTATGCCGGTGCCGGTGTCGCTGACGAACAGGCCGGTATAGTCCGCCACCGGCAGGATGTCCGACGCCATCCGGCGAACCTCGTGCGCCGAGACGCTGCGCGTCTGAATCTTCAGCGTGCCGCCCCCGCGCGGGTTGGCGGAAATCATCGCATCGCGCGCGTTGACCGCCAGATTGACCACGACCTGTTCCAGCTGTCCGGGATCGGCGCGGATCGGTCCCAGATCGCGCCCGTGAGCAACGTCGAGACGAACCGTCTCGCCCATCAGCCGCTTGAGCAGATTGGATACTTCGGAGACGACGTCGGGGAGCTGGAGCACCTGCGGGCGCAACGTCTGCTGGCGCGAGAAGGCGAGCAGTTGGCGCGTTAGCCCGGCGGCGCGATTGGAGTTCGTGCGGATTTGCTGGATGTCGTCATAGTCGCTGTCGCCGGGCGAATGACGCATCAGCATCAGATCGCAATGCCCGATGATCGCGGTCAGGATATTGTTGAAATCGTGGGCGACACCGCCCGCGAGCTGACCGACCGCCTGCATCTTCGTCGCCTGCGCCACCTCGCGCTTCAGCCGGCTTTCCTCGCTATTGTCCTTGAGGCTGAGCAGCACCGCGGCATCGCCCAGGCCACGCGCGCCGGCAATGGTGAGCGCGACCGGCTCCTCGGGATGGTCCTTCAGCCGCACGGCCATGTCGGTGCTGTGGGTGGCACCCGTAGCAAAGCGGCGGATCGCATCGGCCACCGCGCCCTTGTCCTCGCGGACCACCAGGTCGCCGGGATACAGGGGCGGTGCCGCGGCATCGACGGACGCGGCGCGCATGAAGGCTTCGTTCATCTGCAAGAAGCGACCGTCGCGGTCGACCAGCGCCATGCCGAACGGCATCAGGCTGACCAGGCTGCGGACGTGTGCGGAGGCCGATGCGCCGATCGCGGGCGTGTCGTCTTCATCGTCCACCAGCGCGACCAGCACGCCCGCATCGTCGTCGGCGGCGAACGGCACCTGAAGGATTCGTAGCGGCATGCCGCCCAGCCCTTCACGCTCGAAGCGCACCAGGCCGCGACTGTCGGTGATGAGGAAACGCGTGAAATCGCGGCCGACCAGCGCCTGCGCGTCTGCGCTGTCGTCATGGCCCACCGCGCGAAGTCGCAGCACGCGGTTGGCGGCGCGGATGCGGCCGTCCGGCGAAAGAAGGGCCGCCATGATCCCGCTCTGCCCGAGCCGTTCTCCCGTATCGGTTTCCAGCAGTCGCGCAACCGTCGCCGCGGCGTCGTGCGCCGCGGCGATTGCAAAACGCCAGACGAGCATGTCGCCTTCATCGCCGGATCGCACGATCTCCGCCGACAGCGCCGTGCCCCGCGCAACGAGATTGCGAGCCTGGCCGCTGCCGTCGCGCCACGCGGCGCGGCCGGCGCTGCCCAGGACCGTCACGCCGTCCGCGTCGAGCGGCAGGCCGGGCGGTGTCGGAAGTCCGTCGAACAGCGCCTGATAGCGGTCGTTGGCGCAGACCAGCCGCCCTGCACGGTCGGTCACCGCCACGGCGTCGCTGCTCGCCTCCGCCAGGGCCCGCGCCATGCTCCAATCGACCGCCGAGACGCTCGCCGGGGCGGGGGCGGCAAGCAACCGCCAGACGATCGCGCCACCGCCGACGATCAGCCCGGCCGCCAAGAATCCGCCCGCGACGACGGAATTGCCGGCCACGAAGAAGATGAGAATTGCGGCCGCGAGCGCCGCGCCGCCCGCGACGAATGCGGCGGCGCGGATCGGCGCGAGTTTGGGGGCGATTGGGAGCGATGCCATCGATATTCGTCATCCGCCGCGGGACGGTATCGGGTCAAGCAATCCTTGCCCTTCCCCGCGGGAAGGGCCGGAGTCTACCAGACCTTGATGCGCTCGGCGGGCGCCAGATAGTATTTCTGGCCCGGCTTGACCCCGAACGCGGCGTACCACGGATCGAGGTTGCGCACGACATAGGCGCGCCAGTTTCCCGGCGTATGCGGATCGGTGGTCAGCTGCTGGCGCACCGCCGCTTCGCGCGCCTTGGTCTGCCATACCTGGCCGAAACCCAGGAAGAAGCGCTGATCGCCGGTATAGCCGCCGATCACCGGCGCAGGCTTGCCGCCCAGCGAGATCTTGTATGCATCATAAGCGACCGTCGCGCCCGCCAGGTCGGCGATGTTCTCGCCCAGCGTCAGCTCGCCGTTGACCTTGGCCCCCGGGATCGGCTCGTAGGCGCCGTATTGGGCCACGACCTTGTCGGTATAGACCTTGAACCGGGCGACATCCTGCGGCGTCCACCATTCGGAAAAATTGCCCTTGGGGTCGAATTTGCGGCCCTGGTCGTCGAAATGGTGGCTGATCTCGTGCCCGATCACCGCGCCGATCGCGCCGTAGTTCACCGCCGGATCGGCATTGGGATCGAAGAACGGCGGCTGGAGGATGGCGGCCGGAAAGACGACCTCGTTCATCAGCGGGTTGGCATAGGCGTTGACCGTCTGCGGCGTCATGAACCATTCGGAGCGATCGACGGGCTTGCCGATCTTGGCGAGCTGGCGGTTGTATTCGAACTCCGCCACGCGATCGGCGTTGCCGAGCACGTCGCCGGGAACGACCCGCAGCGCGGTGTAATCGCGGAACTTGTCGGGATAGCCGATCTTCGGCGTGAACGCGGCCAGCTTGGCGCGCGCTTTGACCCGCGTTTCGGGTGCCATCCACTCCAGCTTGGACAGGCGGATATCCATCGCGGCGATGAGGTTCTTGACCAGCGCGTCCATCTTGGCCTTGGATTCGGGCGGGAAATACTTCTCGACGTAGATCTGGCCGACGGCCTCGCCCATGCTGCCGTTGACGAGATCGACGCCGCGCTTCCACCGCTCCTTCAGCTGCGGCGTGCCCGACAAGGTCGTGCCGTAGAAGGCGAACCGCTCGTTCACGAAGGCATCCGATAGCAGAGGCGCCTTATCGGATATCGTGTGGAAGGCGAGATATTCGCGCCAGGTGGACATCGGAGTGGCCGCGATGATCCGCGCCGTGCCGGTCAGTGCCGACGGCTGGGTGACGATCACGCGGGTCTGATTCGCAAAGCCCTGATCCGTCAGCAGCGTCCGCCAATCAAACCCGGGCATCCGCGCCGCCAATTCGGCGACGGGAACGGGATTATACGCCTTTTCGACCTGGCGCTGCTCGGCGCGAGTCCAGTGGACCTGGGCGATCTGCTTCTCCAGATCGAAGATGCGCTGCGCCGCGCCTGCCGGATCGGCAACGCCCCCTAGCCGAAGCATCGTGGCTATATGGGCGACGTATTTCGTGCGCGCTTCGGCGAACTTGGGGTTGTCGACCAGGTAATAGTCGCGGTCGGGAAGGTCTAGGCCGCCCTGCCCCGCGTAGACAGCATAGACGCTATTGTCCTTCAGATCCTGTTCGACACCCAGTCCGATGGGCACGTCGATCCCGTGGCGATTCGCATCGGCAAAGGCGACGGCCAAGTCCTTGGGCGTCTTCACCGCCGCGATCCGCGCGAGATAGGGCTTGAGCGGCGCGGCACCGGCAGCCTCGATCTTCGCGGTGTCCATAAAGCTGGCGTAGGTGACGCCGATCTTCTCCCCCACGCTGCCGGGCGCGTGCTGCGCCTTGGCCGATTCCTCGATCACCGCGCGCGTCCGCTGGTCCGAAAGGTCGCGCAGGATGCCGAAGCCGCCCCAGCTTGCCTTGTCGGCAGGGATCTCGGTCTTTGCCTGCCACGCGCCGTTGACGAACATGTAGAAATCGTCGCCGGGTGCGACGGATGTGTCCATGTTCGCGGTCTCGACCCCGAAGGTGCCGAGTTGGGGCTTGCCCGAAGCGGCCGACACCGGTGCGGTCGGCGAGACGGTCTGGGCATAGATCGCGGTGGAGGCGACGCCGCCGAGCAACATGGCAGCGATAACGGTCTTGCGCATCAAGCATCCTTCTTGGAGTCGGGATGCGACGTGTTGTAGCTGACTAGGACGCTTCGTCAAACATGGTTTCGATTGCGACGGTTATGCCACTTCCGTGCGATCCAAAGGCGCCATCCGAACGCCGCCAGCGCATAGCCGACGATGGCGAAGATGATGCTGAGCACGAGCAGCCCGGTGGCCGTCGCCGGTCCGGCTTCCATGAACCATTGCAGCCACCCGGTCGCCTGCTGCACCGGCTGACCGGCGACATGCACGTCCAGGCGCAGCACCCATCGGCCGATCCAATAGGCCAGCACCCACAGGGGCGGCGTGGTGAACGGGTTGGTGAGGAAGGTGGTCAGCGCGGCAACGGGGATGTTGGCCCGGAACGGCAAGGCGCCGACTGCCGCGACCGCGACCTGACCGAAGGGCACCATGATGCCGGCGACGACCCCGAGCGCCACGCCGCGGGGAACCGAGCGGCGGGTGAAGCGCCACAATTCCGGCGCCAGCACACGGTGCGCTACCGGGCGCAGAGCGCGGTTCGATTCCATCGATTCGCGAGTCGGCAGATTGCGCCGGCACCAGGCGATGGAGCGTTGCCACAAGGTCGGCGGCACCGTCGCCACTAGCCGCGATCGCGCATGACGCGGGCCGATTCGCGCTTCCACTCGCGCTCCTTGATCGCCTCGCGCTTATCGTGGTCCTTGCGCCCCTTGGCCAATGCCAATTCCACCTTCGCGCGCCCCTGCGTGTTGAAATAGACCGACAGCGGCACAAGGGTCATCCCCTCGCGCGCCACCGCACCGTGGAGCTTGTTGATCTCACGCTCGTGAAGAAGCAGTTTACGCGGGCGCTTGGGCTCGTGATTGAAGCGGTTGCCGTGGCTGAATTCGGGCACGTTGCTGTTGACCAGCCACACCTGGCTATCCTTTACCTCGGCATAGCTCTCCGCGATCGATCCGGTGCCCGAACGCAAGCTCTTCACCTCGGTGCCGGTCAGCGCTATCCCCGCCTCATACACGGTGTCGATCGTGTATTCGAACCGCGCACGGCGGTTCTCCGCGACGATCTTCTTTTTATCGAAGGCGATAGGTTTCGGGCGTGCCATGTCGCGGCGATGTAGGCGGTCGCGGCCCCTTCCGAAACCCCGCCCGCGTCAGGCCGTGGCGATCGTGCGATCCGGCAGCAACGTCCGGTGCGCGGTTTCGTAGCAATCGTCGATATGGCGGTTCCCCGTGAGCTTCATCGCGCCGAAGCTGATCGAGGCGGCGGCGGCCGAGCCAAGGAACGGCACGAACTTGGCGGCCTGCGCGCCCACCAGCCTGACGCCGATGCGGCGCAGCAGGGCCACGACGATCCGCTTGGTCACGGCGCGGCCGATGGCCGAGTTGCCGAGACTGGTGGCGACGACGAGCACCTGCTCGCCCATCCGCGGGTCCATCTTCTCGATCGCTTCGTGGTCCAGGCCGAAACGGTGGCTGATGTCGGGCAGCAACTTGGTGAGCAGCCCGACGTCGGCGACCAGGTCGATGCCGGGGATCGGAATTACCGCTGTTCCCGCGGAGACCAGCGCACGCTTGGTCACCATCGCGCGGCATTCGTCGCGGATGCGGTCGAGATCGGCCAGGGTCATGCCAGCCCCGCATGGTTCAGCGCTGCGTCCACCGTGTCGCGCGCGGCCTGCGACGGCCAGGTCATCGGCATGCGGATCCCTTCTGGAAAGCCATGACGCACCCGCGCCATCGCATATTTAACGGGGCCCGGCGACGCATCGGCGAACATCGCGTCGTGCAAGGGAAAAAGCCGGTCATGCAGTGCCAACGCACGAGCGCCATCGCCAGCCGCACAGGCGGCCTGAAATTGCGCACACAGGCTGGGGGCAACGTTGGCGGTGACCGATATGCACCCGACCCCGCCCATCGCGTTGAAGGCAAGGGCGAGATCGTCGTTCCCCGACAATTGGCAGAAGTCTGCGCCCAGCCCGGCGCGGTGCTGAGACACGCGCGGCAGGGCACCGCTGGCGTCCTTCACGCCCACGAACACGCTTGGGAAGCCCGCTACGATGCGGATAAGGGTGGCAGGCTGGATGTCGGTCATGGTTCGGCCGGGCACGTTGTACAGCACGATCGGCAACGGCGAGGTTTCGGCCAAGGTCGCAAAGTGGCGGTAGATGCCCTCCTGGCTCGGGCGATTGTAATAAGGTGGCACCATCAGCGCCGCGTCCGCGCCCGCATCGGCGGCGGCGCGCAAATTCTCGGCGGCCACCAGCGTATCGTTGGATCCCGCCCCAGCGATGACCGGAACCCGGCCTTTGGCCTGGTCCACACAAATGCGGACGACGCGGAAATGCTCTTCCTTGGGCATCGTCGCAGCCTCGCCGGTGGTGCCGCACGCCACGAGTCCCGTCGAGCCCTCTTCGATCTGCCAATCGACAAGCGCGCGAAACGCGTCTTCGTCGAACGCACCGCCGACGTGATCGCCCGAGTCCGCAAAGGGCGTGACGAGCGCCGGGATCGATCCTGAAAACATGATTTTACGGACTCCCCGCGCGGCAGAATCGCGCATTTTGTTCAGGACAGATAAAAGCGCACACCCTATCCTGTCCACCATGGCAGCAGCGCTTCTCAAGTCTCTCATGGTCGTGGCAGCGGCCGGGGCCTCGATCTCGGCCGATGGGCAGGATCAGCTCGACCGATATCGCACCCAGATGGCGAACATGCGGCCGCAAACCGCGATACCTGCGCCTAACGATGCGGCGATCGCGTCCGCCGTCGCGCAGTGGACCGCAGTGCGCCAGACGGATGCCCTGCCGTTCGACAGCTATGCGTCTTTCCTGATGGCGCATCCCGGCTGGCCGGGCGAGACCGCAAACCGCAGCGCCGCCGAGCGCGCGGCGGCGACGGGCGATCCGTCGCGGGTGATAGCGTATTTCCGCCGCTTTCCGCCGCAATCGGCGATTGGTGCGGTGAACCAGGCGCGGGCGCTGAGCGCGACCGGGGCTTTTGCGGAAGCGAATGCGGCGGCGCGGCGTGCATGGCGGATGGGTGCGCTGGCACCGGCGGACGAGATCTTCATCCTCGCGCTGCCCGGTGCGCTTGCGCCTGCCGATCACGACGCGCGCATGGACATGCTGCTGTGGAGCGGCCAGACCAGTGCCGCAGCGCGGCAGATCGCCTATGTCTCGCCGGCTGCGCGCGCCGTCCTGGTGGCACGGCTGGCCTTGCGCACGAACGGCCCCGATGCAGCGCAGCTCGCGATGACGGGCGAGACGGCCTATGCCAACGATCCCGGGTTCATCGCGGACCGCGCGACGTGGCTGCGCAATTCCGGCGCGGGGCCGACGGCGCGCACCTGGCTGGCGCGGCCGCGCACGCTGACCTTTCGGCCCGGCAATGTCGAAAAATGGTATGAAGTGCTGCTTGCCAACGCGCGCGGTGCCGCGGCGGATGGCCAATGGCAGACCGCCTATGATATCGCGCGCCAGATAGATGATGCCTACCCGCCGGGCACCGACGTCTCGCTGAAACCCTATGGCGAGCGCGACGATTATACCAGCCTTGCGTGGCTGGCGGGGCAGACCGCGCTCAAGCGGCTCGGGCGTCCTGCCGACGCGATGACGCTGTTCGACCGCTACGGCCGCGGCAGCCTCGCGCCCCAGACACGGGCCAAAGGTTTCTATTGGGCAGGCCGCGCGGCCGAAGCGGCGGCGATGCCGGCCGAGGCGGCGGCGTTCTTCGCGCGGGCGGCGGGCTATCGCGACCAATTCTATGGCCAGCTTGCCGCCGAGCGCACCGGACGACCGCTGATTGCGCCGCCCGCGATCGCCGGTCACGCGATTGCGCCCGACGTGCGTGCCGCCTTCGAACAGCGCGAGATTGTGCGCGCGGCACGGCTCCTGGGCAATATCGGCGCACGGGCAGACCAGACCGCCTTCATCCGCCAGATCGCGGCGACGGCGACGACCGGCACCGATCACCTGCTCGCCGAGCAATTGTCACGCGACATCGGCCGCCCCGACCTGGCAGTGATGGTCGGGCGCAACGCTATGCAGAACGGACTGACCGACTATTCGGCAACCGGCTTTCCGACCGTGCCCGTGCCCGCGGGCTATGAGGACAAGTGGACGATCATCCACGCCATCGCGCGCCAGGAAAGTCAGTTCGATCGCACCGCGGTGAGCAGCGCAGGCGCGCGCGGGTTGTTGCAGCTGATGCCCGGCACTGCGCGCGAGCAATCGGGCAAGATGGGCTTGACCTATGACGTGGCCGCGCTGACCGCGGACCCGAACTTGTCGATCATGCTGGGATCCAGCTATTTTCAGCGGGTTTACGATCGGTTTGGCAGCTATCCGCTGGCCATCGCCGGCTACAATGCTGGCGGCGGCAACGTGAACAAGTGGATCGGCCTCTACGGCGATCCGCGCACCGGCGCGATTGACATGGTCGATTGGATCGAGATGATTCCGTTCAGCGAAACCCGCAACTACGTCCAGCGCGTGCTGGAGAATGCGGTGGTTTACGATCTGATGAACCCGGCGCGCGCCGAGAGCCAGGGTCCGGCGCGGCTCAGCTGGTATCTGGGCAAATCACGGCCGGGCTGAAGGCGTGGACCGGCCGAACTACATCACACCGAACGGTTATGCCGCCTTGCGCGCCGAATATGAGACGTTGTTCGGCAGGGAGCGGCCCGCACTGGTCGAGACGATCGCCTGGGCCGCGGGCAATGGAGATCGATCGGAGAACGGCGACTATATCTACGGCCGCAAGCGGCTACGCGAGATCGACCGCCGGCTGGGCTGGTTGTCGAAACGGATGAAGGCGGCCAAGGTGGTCGATCCGCGCGCACCCGGCGACCGCACCCGCGCCTGGTTCGGCGCGACGGTGACGATTGCCGATGAGCATGACGCCGAACGTGTGCTGACCCTCGTCGGCGACGACGAGGCCGATGCGGGCGCCGGCCGGGTCGGCTGGAACGCCCCGATCGCGCGCGCGCTGCGCGGGGCCGCTGTTGGTGACCTGCGCCGCGTCGAGTTGCCGGGAGGTGTCCGCGACTATGAGGTGACCGGCATTTCCTACCCGCCCGAATGAGGCCCAATGAGGAACGCGGGCCACGGTCCATCGTTTTTGCGGGGCAGCAAGGAGACAGATGATGGCCGAGAACCCCCGTACCGCCGCCGCCCGTGCCAATGACGATCACGAACTGATCGACGCGCTGATCGCCGATGCCGACACCGGCATCGCCGGTGGCAGTGGCGCGACCAACCTCCGCGGCGATATCGGCACGCAGAACGATCTGGTCCGCGCGATCGACGATCCCGAGGCGATGACCCGGCCGATGAAGGGCGACGATATCGCGCACAATCAGGCCTATAATCAGGCGCGTGATGCGGAGAGCGGCGGGCGCAGCTGACGCGCGTTGCTTTCGGCACCGAAACCGGCGACTGCGAAGGGATGGAAGACCCGAACCGCAACGTCGCTCTGTTGATCGACGCCGACAACGCCTCATGGCACACGATCGACCCCGTTTTGACGGTGCTCGCCGAGCTGGGCACCGTCAACGTCCGCCGCGTCTATGGCAATTGGACCAAGCCCGCCTTGAAGGGCTGGCGCGACATGACGGTCAAGCACGGCATCGAGCCGCAGCAGCAGTTCGACCTGACCAAGGGCAAGAACGCCACCGATATGAAGATGACCATCGACGCGATGGACCTGCTGTTCCGCGGCCGGGTCGGCGCGTTCGGAATCATGTCGTCGGACAGTGATTTCATGCCGCTGGCGATGCGCATCCGCCAGGACGGCGTGCCCGTCTATGGCTTCGGCAGCGCCAAGACCCCGGAAGCGTTCAAGCAGGCGTGTACCCGCTTCATCGACGTGGACGCCCTCACACGGGCCACGTCGCCGCGCCCAGCTTCTATGCCCGACGTAGCTAAGCCGAGCGCGGTCACGCCGCGACCTGCCGACAACAAGGCGGCAGAAAAGGCCGCACCCGCACCCGCACCCGCACCCGCACCGGCCGCATCCGCCCTGCCGCTCCCGCCGGCGATCGGCGGCGAACGACCCAAGCAGGCGGTCGACGAGGATCTGCTCAAGCTCCTGATCGACGCCTATGACGCCGGAAAGCGCGACGAGCGCGGGTTCGTCAGCATCTCGGCGATGGGGCAGCTGGCGGGCAACCGCTCCAGCTTCGACGCGCGCAACTACGGCTTTCGACGACTGTCGGATCTGATCCAGGCAGTGCCGAACTTCCAGACCGAACGACGCGAAGATGGGCGGCTGTTCGTGCGACGACTGCGCTAACCCTATTTCTACGCCTGTCGCAGTAGAGCCGCTGCGATGGATTCGATCGAAGCACGGACGGCGCCGGACGCCCGCTCCCTCGGCGCGCCTCCCTATCGCTCCGATATAGACGGGCTGCGCGCGATCGCGGTGACGGCGGTGGTCCTGTTCCATGCGGGCTGGCCGATGCTCGGCGGCGGCTTTGCCGGGGTGGACATCTTTTTCGTCATTTCCGGATTCCTGATTGGCGGCATCGTCGATCGCGAGGTGCGCGACGGCCGCTTTTCGTTTCGCGGCTTCTACTTGCGCCGCGCCCGGCGAATCCTCCCTGCGCTGTTCGCGGTGTCGGCGGGGACGCTGGCGCTCGGACTCGTACTGCTCTCCCCTGACGAACTGAAGCGGCTGTCGGCCAGCGTCACGGCGGCGCTGCTGGGCGTGGCCAACATCTGGTTCTGGCATGATGCCGGCTATTTCACCCCGGACGCGCGCTATTCCCCTTTCCTGATGACGTGGTCGCTGGGGGTAGAGGAGCAATTCTACCTGGCGCTCCCGCCGCTCCTACTCATGCTGCACCGATGGCGAAGGGCGGCCGTGCTGCCGGTCGTCAGCATCCTCGGTGCATTGTCGCTGGCGTTATCGATCGCGCTCACCGCACGCGAGCCGGTCGCCGCTTTCTATCTGCTGCCTACCCGAGCCTGGGAATTGGCGGTCGGCGTTGCGGCGGCGCTGTGGACCGCACCGCGCGCCCCGCTCGGCGGCAGGGTGGCCGGCACGCTGGGGATCGCTGGAGCGGTGGCGATCGCGATTGCGCTCACCTGCTTCGACGAGGGGACCGCGTTTCCAGGTTATGCCGCACTGCTGCCGACGCTTGGCACCGCGGCGTTGATCGTCGGGGGAGACGGCTGGATCAACCGACGCCTGCTAGCCACGCGCCCGCTGGTCGCAGTCGGGCTGCTCTCCTATTCCTGGTATCTCTGGCATTGGCCGTTGATGACGCTCGTGCGGATCGCGAGCGCGCAAGCGCCGTCGGTTTCGGTGCTCACCGGGGTTGCGGCGCTATCGCTGCTAATTGCCTGGGCCTCGTGGCGACGGGTCGAACAGCCGTTCCGCACCGGAACGCCCCACCCCGCGGCGCTAGGGCGCTACGCGGCCGTCCTGACGGCGGCGGCGTGCGTAGCCGCTGCCTTGTGGACCAGCGGCGGCTTGCCCTCGCGGGTGAGCGAAGATGCGCGCGCCGCGGCGGCAGTGATTCGCGAGGGACACGGTGGACCGTGTCTTGCGGGCTATGGGGCGGACGCACCCAACACCGCCGCCGCATGCGTCGGTCGCGGCGCTGCGCCGAAGATCGCGCTTCTCGGCGACAGCCACGCTAACGCGCTGGGCGCTGCGCTGCGCGAGGCTGCCTTTGCCCATGGTTGGGGCTTCGTGCAAATGACCAAAGCGTCCTGCCCGCCACTGCTCGGCGGCACGCGTGTGATGGCCGGTCAGCTTGGCCACGCCGCCGCCTGCCTACGCTATAACGACGCCGCATTTGCCGCCGTGCTCGCCGATCCGACTATCCGTACCGTCGTGCTCACCGCATTCTGGCAGGCGCCGTTCGACGGTCGTGCAGTCGCGCTCGGCGAAGGCTATCGCGACCGATCCGCCCCAGCGGCCTCCGGCGAACCCGCGCTGATCGCCCCCCTCGCCCGGGCCGGGCTGGTGTTGCAGCGCGTGGGCAAGCGCGTCGTCATACTGGGCGATGTTCCCGGCTTCCGCTTCGACCCGGCTCGCTGGCGCAACGTCCGCGACCTGCCCGCGCGTGCATGGCTGCGCTGGGTGGTCGAACCCGGCTTTGCTGCCTCGGACGGTTTTGCGGCCATGGATCTGGTTTCTCCCCTTGCAGACAGTGGCGCCCGTGCCAGCGCCGCCGCGGCCCGCGTGTCCGGTGCTTCCTACGCGCCGCTGGCGGACGCGTTCTGCGACCGGCGAGGTTGCCGTTTCGAGCAAGGCTCGACGCCCTGGTTCATCGATCCCCAACATCTGTCATCGCCCGGCGCCCGACACGCGGTGCGGGTGCTCGATCCGGTGTTGTGGTGAAAACGCGTTTTTTTGAGCCACCTAAATCCGAAAGGCAGTTACGACTTTACGCTCAGCAACGAAATGGTAATTGATGGAGCCATGAGCGTCCAACACCGCGTCCTGCCCGGCAAGTACAAGCTGACGGTCAACGACTTTATCCAGCTCGACCAGACCGGTGCGTTCGGGGACGGCCGGACCGAGCTGCTGGACGGAGACATCATCATAATGAATGCCGAGTATCGCCCGCACGCTCGGATCGCGGGAGAGCTTGGGTATTGCATTCGTCGGGTTCTGGAAACGATCGGCGGCGATCTTCATGCATTGACTGCCTTCATGCATTGACTGCCAGCGTTGCTCTATCTGACCACGACATGCCCCTGCCCGATATCGTCCTGACCCGAGAGCCGCACGGAGATGGCCCTATTCCGCTACGATCGGTGGCATTGATCGTCGAAATATCGTCGTCCACGCTTCGGCGGGACGTGACGGACACGGCAGCTATTTATGCGAAACGGACACGGCAGCTATTTATGCGAAGGCCGGAGTCCCCGAATATTGGGTTGCCGACATAAACACGCGCGTGATCTATCAGATGTGGAGCCCGGAGGACGATGGGTATGGGAGCCACCGTACCGTCCCGTTCGGAGACGTCATTGCCGCTGTGACGATCGAGGATCTGGCGATCGTAACGAAAGCACTCTGAAGCGGGCTTTCAGATGCTGCGTCCGTGCGGCCGGATCGTTCCCTCCCCGACCGCACTGTCTCACTTACCGCAGTCCAATGAATAGCGTCGGCAAAAACAGGCGCTGATGGTCACCGCGTCAGCTTCTTGTACGCCAACCGCGTAGGTCGATCCGCGGCATCGCCCATGCGGCGACGCTTGTCCTCCTCATAACTCTCGTAATTACCCTCGAACCATTCGACGTGGCTGTCGCCCTCGAACGCCAGGATGTGTGTGCACAGCCGGTCGAGGAAGAAGCGGTCGTGGCTGATGACCACCGCGCAGCCCGCGAAGGTCTCCAGCGCCTCCTCCAGCGCGCGCAGCGTCTCGACGTCGAGGTCGTTGGTCGGCTCGTCCAGCAGCAGGACGTTGCCGCCCTCCTTCAGCATCTTGGCCATATGGACGCGGTTGCGCTCGCCGCCCGAGAGCTGGCCGACCTTCTTCTGCTGGTCCGGCCCGCGGAAGTTGAACGCGCCGACATAGGCGCGCGTGCCCAGTTCCTGCTTGCCGAAGCGGAACACCTCAAGTTCGTCGGAGATTTCCTGCCAGACGTTCTTGTTGGGATCGAGGTCGTCGCGGCTCTGATCGACATAGCCCAGCTTCACGGTGGAGCCGACCTCGATCGTGCCGCTGTCGGGCTGTTCCTGCCCGGTGATGAGCTTGAACAACGTCGATTTGCCCGCGCCGTTCGGCCCGATCACCCCGACGATCCCGCCCGGCGGCAGCGTGAAGTCGAGTCCGTCGAACAGCAGTTTGTCGCCATAAGCCTTGGTCAGTCCCTTGGCCTCGATCACCTTGCCGCCCAGGCGCTCGGGCAGCTGGATCAGGATCGCGGCCTTGCCGGCGACGCGATTCTCCTGCTTTTCCATCAATTCGTCAAAGGCGCGGATGCGCGCCTTAGACTTGGTCTGGCGCGCCTTGGGGGTCTGGCGCATCCACGCCAGTTCGTCGGCGATCGCGCGCTGCTTGCCCTGTTCCTCGCGCTCCTCCTGCTCCAGCCGCTTGGCCTTTTTCTCCAGATAGCCCGAATAATTGCTCTCATAGGTGTAATACCGGCCGCGATCGAGTTCGAGCACCCAGTTGACGACGTTATCGAGGAAATAGCGATCGTGGGTGACGAGGATGACGTTGCCCGCATATTCCTTCAGGTAATTCTCCAGCCACGCGACGCTTTCGGCATCGAGGTGGTTGGTCGGCTCGTCCAGCAGCAGGATGTCGGGCTTTTCCAGCAGCAGCTTGCACAGCGCCACGCGGCGCTTCTCGCCGCCCGACAGCTTCGATACGTCGGCGTCGCCCGGCGGGCAGCGCAACGCCTCCATCGCCTGTTCAAGCTGGCTGTCGAGCGCCCAGCCGTCGACCGCGTCGATCTTGCCCTGAAGCTCGCCCATCTCCTCCATCAGCGCGTCGAAATCGGTGTCGTCCTCGGGATCGCCCATCTCCGCCGAGATCGCGTTGAAGCGATCGACCAGATCGGCGATCGGGCGTACGCCGTCCTTGACGTTGCCCATCACGTCCTTGGTCGCATCGAGCTGCGGCTCCTGCGCCAGGTAGCCGACCTTGATCCCGTCCGCGGCCCAGGCCTCGCCCACGAAATCGGGGTCTATCCCTGCCATGATCTTCATCAGCGTTGATTTTCCCGACCCGTTCGGGCCGATGATCGCGATCTTGGCAGACGGAATGAACTGCAGATGGATGTTGTTGAGAACGGGCTTGTTCGCGCCGGGAAAGGTCTTGGTCAGACCCTTCATGACATAGGTATATTGGACGGCCATGTTGGGCTCGCGCTCCGTGCTGGATATGCGGAAATATGCTGCACGCGCGATAGCGGCGGCGGCACGGATTGGCAACGCGGACGGCTGGCCGTAGATGTCGCCCGCGCTGAGGCCGGTTGGCCTGCATCAATGAGGACTGCCGATGATCCTGGATCGACCTTTCGTCTCGGCTGCGCTGCTGGTGCTGACTACCCCCTCGCTGGCCCAGCAACTCCCGCCCTCCGTGACGCAACCTGCGGTCGCGCGCCCACGTCCTACGCCGATCGGCATACCGATCGACCCGCAGGTCGCCGCGCTGCGCGACAAGGCGCTGACGGACGATACCGCTTACGCGATCGTGGAGGGGCTGACGACAGAGATCGGCCCCCGCCCCCCGGGTTCGACGCAGCAGGCGCGTGCGCGCGAATGGGCCGTGGCGCGACTGAAGAAAATGGGTTTTCGCAACGTGCGGATCGAACCCTATGCGCTCGATAATATATGGGAACGCGGCGTCGAGACGGCCGAAGTCGTGTCCCCTTATCCGCAGCCGCTGCGGCTTGCCGCCCTGGGCAACTCCGCCGCGACGCCGGCCGAGGGGTTGACGCTCCCGATCGCCTATTTCGCCAGTTTCAACGATCTCGCACTGGCGCCGGCGGGCAGCCTCAAAGGGAAGATCGCCTTTGTCTCCAATCAGATGCAGCCCACGCAGGATGGGTCGAGCTATGGCAGCGCCGGCGCGGCGCGCTTCGTCGGTCCCAATGTCGCGGCCAAGAAGGGCGCCGAGGCGATCGTCATCCGCTCGATCGGCACCGACCATGGCCGCGGGCCGCATGCGGGCGGCACTAATTTCGCAGCAGGGGTGACCCCGATCCCCGCAGCGGCGCTTTCGGTCTCGGACGCGGAAAACCTCGAGCGCATGATGAAGCTCGGCGGCACGGTCACGCTCCACCTCGTGCTCACCCCGCGCAATGTGGGCACACGCCAGTCCGGCAACGTCGTCGCGGAGGTGCCGGGCAGCGATCCGGCGGCGGGCATCGTGCTGATCGGCGGGCATCTGGACAGCTGGGATTTGGGCACGGGGGCGATCGACGACGCCAGCGGCATCGCGATCACCACCGCGGCCGCCAAGCTGGTGATGGCAGCCGGACGCCCGAGGCGCACGATACGCGTCGTGTGGTTCGGCGATGAGGAGACCGGCGGCTGGGGCGGGCTGGCTTATGCCAGGCGCCATGCGGGGGAACGGCATGCCGTCGCCAGCGAAAGCGACTTCGGCGCCGACCGGGTATGGCGGGTGGAGACCAATCTCCCGCCCAGCGCGTCTGCGGTGAGCGATCGGCTCGCGACGGCGCTCGCTCCGCTTGGCATCGTGCGCGGCGCGGGCACGGCGGGTGACGGCACCGACATCGCGCCGGTGATCCGCACCGGCGTGGCCGGCATCGACCTCAATCAATCCGGCCTGCGCTATTTCGACTGGCATCATACGCCCGAAGATACGCTGGAACGGATCGACCCCGAGCAGCTTCGCCAGAACGTTGCGGCGTGGACGACGATGCTGGCGATCGTTGCCAATGCGCCAGAGGAGATCGGCTCGGCCGCCCGGAAACCGTGACGATCCACACTCAGCCTGCCTTGAAAAAGCCGCATACATTGCGGGTATATGAATTTTGTACGTTGACGGTGGGGCGTCCTGCGCTATCTGGTGGTGTTTCGCGACGGCGATCGGGTCGGCCGCGAATATCGTTATGCTTGGGAGCAATCGAATGAAGAAGATCGCCTTTGTTCTCGCTGCCGCCGGCCTGATGTCCGTGGCCGCGTGCAACAAGTCGCCGGCCGCCGAAGCCGTCGAAAACAATGCCGAGATGGTTTCCGACAACCTGGAAGCGCAGTCCGACAACCTGGAGGCACTCGCCGACAACGCGACGACGACCGCTTCCGAGCAGGCGTTGGAGAATGCTTCGGACAACCTCGAAGATGCGGCGGAGAATGTTCGCGACGCAGCCGACGAGAAGACCGACAACATGAACTGATCCGCCTCGGGCTCAGGCCTGATGCGTATCGCGGCAAAGGGCGTCCCCGCAGGGGCGCCCTTTTTCGTTGCGCTGAGCGAAGCGGCTCCGCTAATCGGCGGGGCGCGGGTGGGGCCTGTAGCTCAATGGTTAGAGCTGGCCGCTCATAACGGCTAGGTTGCGGGTTCGAGTCCTGCCGGGCCCACCACGCGTATCGGCGACCGCACGTTCCGCCCTCCAATGTGGGCGGAGGGTGCACCAACGCGGCAAAGCGGCCCTGTCGCTATCGCGTTCAACCGGTTGCACCCGCCGATCAGCTGCGCTAAGCGCCTCTCCACGGGCGGGGAGTGGCGCAGTCCGGTAGCGCGCCTGCTTTGGGAGCAGGATGTCGCAGGTTCGAATCCTGTCTCCCCGACCACTTTATCGCCATTTATGCGGTTCTCTTATTATGCGATTTACAGGGCAGCGCAGCTTTGCCCCCAGCACAGGCGAGAGCCGCCGCGTCAGCGTGGCCTGCGGGGTGTCAGCTGACACATCGGTTTTCTGATAACGGCTGGCAGCGGGAACGTCCGCGCCCTTACCTCCATGACATCGACGACGTGGCGTGATCGTTCGCGGGACAAACACACGCGCGCGCGCGCCAGACAGCTGTTTCTCTCCTGAAACTCGATTTTGCGGTTGAAACCGGCGTGGGAAGATGCAGTGTTTAGAGACAGCTAGCTGCTTTGGGGACTGGTGGGCGTGTCGATCAAGGAACTCTGCCAGGCCGATGGTCACAGTCGACTGCAGCCGGCCCGCATTGATCGCAGGACGCTGTTCGCGGTGGGATCCGTCGTCGCCCTCGCGCCCGGTTTCGCGCTCGGCCAGGTCGCGCGTTCGTCTGGTTCCATCATGGTCTCGACATGGGATTTCGGTGCGGCAGCCAATGCTGCGGCCTTGGCGCGCCTGAACTCGGGCGGCAGCCTGCTCGATGCGATCGAGGCCGGCGCGCGTGTCCCCGAGGCCGATCCGAGCAACCATTCGGTGGGATATGGTGGCTATCCCGATCGCGATGGGCGGGTGACGCTTGATGCCGTCATCATGGACGACGCCGGCAATGTCGGGGCGGTCGCCGCGCTGGAAGATGTGGTGCACGCCGTGTCGGTCGCGCGCGCGGTGATGGACAAGACCCCGCACACCTTCCTGGTGGGCGAAGGCGCCACCCGCTTCGCCCTGGCAAACGGCTTCTCCAAACGCGCACTCCTGACCCCGCCGGCCCGCAAGGCCTGGCAGGATTGGCTGAAGACATCGCGATACCGGCCGGAAGCCAATATCGAAAACCGCATCGGCGGCACGGGGCTGCGCGGCGATGCGCGCGATCACGACACGATCGGCATCATCGGGCGCGGCGCCGATGGCCGTTTTGCGGGCGCCTGCACGACATCGGGCATGGCGTTCAAGATGCAGGGTCGCGTCGGTGACTCGCCGCAGGTCGGGTCCGGCCTGTTCGTGGAGGCCCGCGTCGGCGCCGCCACCGCAACCGGTGTGGGCGAGGAGGTGACGCGCGTTGCTGGTACGGCCCGGGTCGTGGCGACGATGCGGGCGGGCGCTACCCCGGAGGCAGCGTGCCGCGAAGCCGTCGAACATATCGCGAGGCTGCGGGGCGATGCCGTGCGCGATGCCCAGGTCGGCTTCATCGCAATCGACCGCCACGGCGCGGTCGGCGGCTTCGCGCTCCAACCAGGCTTTACCTACGCCGTTACCGCGGCCGGAAAGACGACGATCGTTCCGGCACCAAGCCTGCGGGGCAGATAAAACGAGATCAGGAACGGTGCCGAAGAGCACCAGAAAGAAAGGGGTCCGACATGATGACGAAACAGACATTGAAGCACCTTCTGCTGTCGACGGCGTTCGTTGCAGCAGTGGCATCTCCGGCAGCGGCGCAGGTGGTCGAGCCTCAGGCCGAGGCGGGTGATCCGGTCGCGGACGCCAAGATCGCGATCGACGAGGACAAGCCCGAACTCCAGCCAGTCAGCGCCAACGACGTCGTGGTCACCGGCACGCGCATCATTCGTCCCAACAACCGTTCGGCCGCGCCGATCGTCACGACGACCTCCGCGGACATCGCAGCCCAAGGCGCGCTGACCATCGAGGAAGTGCTGAACCGCCTGCCGCAGGTTCAGGCGAACGGCGAGCAGAATTTTGCCGATTCCGAAGGCCGCCAGCGCGTCAAACTGCGCAACCTGGGGTTCGAACGCACGCTGACGCTGGTCGATGGATTGCGCCTGGGTATCCAGAACGGGCAGGACGTCAGCATCATTCCGACGGCACTCGTCGAGCGTATCGACGTGCTCTCGGGCGGCGCATCGTCGGTCTATGGTTCCGACGCGATCTCCGGCGTCATCAACTACATCCTGAAGAAGAATTTCGACGGCATCTCGCTGTCCGCCAATTACAGCTTCTATAATCACGACAACCGCGCCAATGCGGTCACGGAGGCCGCGGGGCGCGCCTTCTTTCCCGCGCAGACCGGCATGGCAAACGACGGTGGACGCATCGACGCATCGCTGGCGGCGGGCAAGACGCTGTTCGACGGTGCGCTCAACATCACCGGCTTCGTCAATTATCGCGCGTCCGAGCAGGTCAATCTGGCCGACCGGTCCTCTGCGGCATGCGAGGTGACCCAGCCCACACGCGACGGGCCGCTGACCTGCACCCGCAGCACGTACACCACCACCGGGACCATCCTGCCGCAGGGTGGGCCGAGCGCCGGTCGCGCCTTCGTCAACAATCCCGACGGATCGGGCACCTTCGTCAACTACAATTCGGGGCCTGGCACCGCCGCCAATCCGTTCGACGGGTTGGGCTTCCAGCGTAAGTTCAACCGCCTGAACGCCGGCGGCTTCGTGACGCTGAAGCTGGCCGACGCGCTGGAGCTGTATTCGACGACCTTGTGGTATCGCGACCGCTCGCAGAACCCCCTGCCCAACCGCGTCTTCTCGTTCACGGCCTATGGCGGGACGCCGTTTCAGGTGAACTGCAACAACCCGTTCCTCTCCGCGGCGCAGGCACAGTCGCTGTGCGGCGCTCAGGCGGGGACGGCGGTGACCATCCCGATCGACGTGCGCTATCGCTTCGACGGACTGCCGTCGGTCCAGAACAAGTTCGAGAACACGGGCGTGCGCGTGACGGGGGGAGTGCGCGGTGCACTGTTCGACAATGTCTGGCGTTACGACCTATCCGGCGTCTATGCACGCAACAAGGGCACGACGATCTTCCCCGCCTTCCCCGATTTCGACCGCGTCAGCCGGTCGCTCAACGTCGTAAGCGTGGGCGGCGTACCGACATGTGCCGCAAGGGTCAGCGGCGTCGACGCGGCCTGCGTCCCGTTCAATGCCTTTATACCCAACAACAACGACGCCACGCTGAACAACTATCTGTTCACCAACGTCGATGGGACGCAGACCATCATCCCGACGTTATGGCAGGGTGTCGCGTCGATCACCGGTGACCTGGGCAAATACGGCGTCACCTCCCCGCTCGCTGAACAGGGCATCGCAATCGCGATCGGCGGTGAATATCGTGCCGAAAAGTTCGTCAGCACGGCCGATGCGCTCTTCCGCCAGACGAATGGCGGCACCGACCAGCGCTACACCCAGAACGTCAAGGAGGCCAACGTCGAGATCCAGGTGCCGCTGGTCGAGCACAAGCCGTGGACCGACCTGCTGCAGGTCAACGGTGGCTATCGTGTCTCCAAATACAATCGGCTGGAGAGCACGTTCGACACGTACAAGGTCGAAGGGCTCTGGGCGCCGGTCGCGGACGTCACCTTTCGCGGATCGTTCAACAAGGCGCAGCGCGCACCGACCGTCATTGAGGCGGTGCAGGCCAGCGACATCAACTACACGACGATAGGATCGCGCAACGATCCGTGCGCCACCATCCCCGACCCGCAGAATCCAGGGCGTACCCTCGGCCCCACCGCGACCTTGGCGCAATGCCAGGCGACCGGGCTTCCCGCCAATCTCTATGGCAGCGCCACGCTCAGCTGCCCGGATCAGTCGTGCACGATCCGCAACGGCGGCTTCGGGCTGACGCCGGAGACCGCGTTCACCAAGACCTTTGGCGTCATCGTCCGTCCGCGCTTCCTGCCCGGCCTGACGGTGTCGGTCGATCGTTTCCTGATCGATCTCAACGATTCAATCGGATACCGACCAGCCGCCGACTTCATCAACGGCTGCCTCGCAACCCTGAGCGATTATTATTGCCGCGGCATCGTCCGTAATCCCGGCACCTTCACGCTGTCGAGCCCGACCGGCAGCAACCCGACGGCGGGGTATATCGCGCAGGGCACCACCAACGGCTTCAAATCAAAATCGCACGGCTGGGATTTTCAGGGCCAGTATCTGCTCGGCCTGGGTGCCATCGGGCGGCTTGATGTCTCGTTCAACGGCACGTTGACGACGCTCGCCGGAGGCCAGGGCGCACCCGAACTGCCGCCGACCAACTGCGTCGGCTATTACGGGCCATTCTGCGGTGAGAGCCTGCCGAAATGGAAGCACCAGTTGCGGACGACCTGGCAGACCGCCGATCGCATCGCCAACATATCGCTCAACTGGCGCCACGTCGGCCCGATGACGCTCAGCTACAATGCGACCGACCCCAGCCTGGGCATCCCGGTAACCGCAGCCGATCGCCGGAACACCTACGGCGGCATCAAGGCCTATAACTACTTCGATCTCTCCGCCGCGATCGACGTCGCCAAACAGCTGTCGCTACGCCTCTCGGTGAACAACCTGTTCGACAAGGATCCGCCGCTGATCCCCGATTCGCGCAACCTGCTCGGGCTGCTGCGTAACAACACGCTGTTTGGCTATGATCTGCTCGGACGCCAGCTGGTGGCGGGGGCGACGATGCGTTTCTAATCAGACCCGCAGTCCGAAGGCTTGGGTTCGCCGTAGCGCGCGGCGAGCCCAAGCCGATTTCGAGGGCGCGCCCCTCCGCGGGTATGGTTCGGATTATCGCGCGGCAAGCGCCTCATCGGAGACCGTACCGCCTAGGAAAGAATCGAAACGGGAACGATGCGGATGCCGGAGGTCGGCAAAAAACCGGGCCTCTCGTTATCGTACGGCGACGCCCCAGGCGGCGGTGCCGACCTTCACTTTGCCGACGACCTTCATATTCGCGATATCCACCAGCGTCACGTCGTTCGACGAGCCGTTCGCCGTGAAGGCCACGCTTCGATCGGGGGCGAGGGCCACACCCCACGGACGGACGCCCACGGCCACCGCGCCAGTCACCGCATCGGCCCGTCCGGTGTCGATCCGCACCAGCCGCCCGCCGCGACCCGTCGTCATCACCAGACGCGTGCCGCCGATCACCGCGATGCCCATCGGCCGATCGGCTCTGGGAAGTTCGATCCGACGCGTCAGCCGCCCGGTGTGCAGATCGACAACGCTGAGCGACGCGTCATTCTCCCCCGGTGCAACGGCATGCGTATTGTTCAGGAATGCGGCACTGCGCGGCCTGGTGCCGACCTTCACGCGCGCGGCGACCGCGGGTGGTGCGCCACGGATGATCGCCAGGCTGCTGTCCTCCTCCGACGTTGCGAGAACCGTCGCGCCGTCCGGCGACACCGCTACCCCTTCGGGTTCGCCGCCGACCGCCAGCTGGCCGATCCGGTTGCCGTCGCGGCCGAGGATGACCAATACGCCGCTATCCTCGCTGGCCACGTACAGCCGTTCGCCATCGGGGCTGATCGCGATCTGTTCGGGGTCGGA
This sequence comes from Sphingomonas sp., assembly GCF_036387595.1. Classification (GTDB taxonomy): domain Bacteria; phylum Pseudomonadota; class Alphaproteobacteria; order Sphingomonadales; family Sphingomonadaceae; genus Sphingomonas. The sequence goes on along the minus strand of NZ_DASVTL010000072.1, from coordinate 16,709 downwards.
GATACCGCGCAACGTGCGCACGACCCGGCGGGTCGCCAGGTCGACGACCGCTACGCCATCGGCAGCCCTGTCGGGTGGAGGCAGTTTCGATTCGTCCACCCCCGGCCCGGCGGCCGGCGAGCCGCTCACGGCGACGTAGAGCAATTTACCGTCCGGGCTGACGACCAGTCCGCGCGGACGCTTGCCGATCGCGATGCGGTCGATCTCGGCGCGCTTAATCGGATCGATGACGCTAACGTCGCCCGATCCTTCGTTCGTGACATAGACTAGGTACGGTGGCGCCTTTTCACCCGATTGCCGCGAACAGGCTGCGAGCAGCACCAGCGCGGCGGTGCCAAGCAAGCGCGTTGCGACGCGAGTCATCCGGATTTCAATGCCGCCAGGAGTGCCGTCAGCCGCTGTTCGAGCGCGCCCGGCTGGCGGCAGACGATTGGTAGCATGCGCTGGCGATCCTCGAAGATGCGCTGGTCCCATTTAGCCTGCTCCTCCACCGCAACGCGCCGCTCCGCGGTGATCGCGGGCACATCGAGCGCGGCATAACCCTCCTCGATCCGCTTGGCGAGTTGCCCCTGGCGAACGTTAAACCGGCGGATGCCGTCGATGATCGACTGGCGCTCGCCGTCGATGGTGCCGATCATGGCCGCCGCGAGCTTAGCGCGATCGCCCGCGGCGGGCCGTGCCTGGGCAAAGCGCCGCACTTGCACGACGGCATCCGCTTCCTCGATGCTGCGCCGCGTGACGTCGCGTGCGAGCGACGCGACCGGCGCGTCGGTGGACCAGCCGGCCGCGTCCGTTCGTTCGGCCCCTGGCCAATATGCGGCAGGCGCCGAAAGCGGCTTTGCGTCCGCATCACAAGGCCAGCCGGCGTCTTCGGTCGGCGCCGTCGCTGCCACCGCACCTAGAGACAGCAGCGCCAGTACGACCCGCCGCCGGATCATTTCGCCGCCGCGGGATTGCTCAGATAGGCAATCACGGCCGCGCGATCGGCCGGTTGCGGCAGACCGGCGAAGATCATCTTCGTGCCGGGCACGGTCTGGCGCGGATTTGTCAGATACAGGTCCAGTTGTGTCGGCGTCCACGGCTTGGCATTGGCCTTCATCGCGGGCGAATAGTTGAAGCCCGGTACGGAGGCCGGCTTGCGGCCGACCGCTCCGGCCAAGGTAGGGCCGAGCTTGTTCTTGCCGGGTTCGACGGCGTGGCAGATCGCGCATTTGGCGAATACGACCTTGCCCCGCGTGGCATCGGCGGCGGCCTGAGGCGGCGCTGCGATCGCCGGTGCTGCACCGACCAGTACCGCGCCCCCCATCATCCCGGATACGGCGACCATCGCGGCGCCCGCGGCCACCCGGCGGCTAAGCAATTTCAACACGCATTTTCTCCCTAAGCAATTCAGAAGCAGCGAAAGTCCGCCTCGACCTGCGCCGCACGGAAACGATCAACGACGTTGCGCAGCACCTGTACGTCGCGAAACAGGCTGGCGGTCTCGCCCGTCATCCCCCGCATCCGCATTACCGTTTCGGCGCGCTCGTAATCGCGGTACGGCATGACCGCCGCGATGGCATCGATGCTGCACGCGCACCGTCGCATGGTATCCTGCGTCTGGCCGTTTGCCGCCATGCAGCCGATCACGTAATCCGCCCTGGCCTCGGTCGGAAAGTCGTTCGCGCTGGCCGGCGACGCCGCAATCGCGGCGATCGAAACCGCGACCAGGGGCAGAAGGCGCGTCATGCGCCCGGCTCCGCCAGCGGCAGTTGCGGCACATGCGCCGCCGTCAATATGTTCTTGATCGTTGCACGGTTCGTGCGGATCAACGTGTCGACCTGTGCCCGCCATCGCGGCTCGCCGTTACGAACGGCCATCGCGATGTCGAAGGCGAGCGGGATGTCCTTTTTGCCGGTCAACGGCGTCACGCGAAACCTGCCCGGCTTCAGGGCCGCGAAAGGACCGCCCACCGGCCCCCAGACGACCGCCGCGTCGATCCGCCCGGCCCCCACATCGTCCACCAGCCGGCGTCCAACCGAGTCGAGCCGATTGTCGACCATCAGATCATAGGACCGCATCGTATCGAGCAACCCCGCACGCGCCATCAATTGCGCCGCCGGCGTTCCCGCCTGCACACCGATCGTGCGGCCGCGCAGCGACGGGTCGTCCAGCCGTGTCGCCGTAACCGCATCCTTTATGCGCGTGACCAGCACATAGCTCGACCGGTAATAGGGAATCGTGGTCTGCGCGATGTCGTTGCCCGCCACCGTGCCGATCACCAGATCGCATCGGCGCAGGTTCAGCGTCATGCGATAGAAGCCGATGCCGCTGGGAAACCAGGTATAGCGCACGGGCACGCCGAGCGTCTTGGCCAAGGCCGTCGCGATCTGGTTCTCGAAGCCCTTGCCGTCCTGCGACGACAGCGGCACCGCACCGGGATCGGCGCAGACCCGCAATGCGCTGCGATCCACCGCCTCGGCGCGCTGGGCATGCGAGGCGTGCGGCGTCGCCAACGCCAGCGTCACGCCGATCAAACCACGTCCGATCACCACGACCTCACGAGCCCATGCAGGCGTTTTCTGCCTCGGCCACGTCGGCTGGACGGGTCGGCTGGGGCGCGGGACGGCCGCGCGGCACGGCGCCATCGGAACGCGCCTTCAGATAGGTATAAATGTCTTCGATATAGCACATCACGTTCGGATCCGCGCCGAACTCCGGCATGGCGAGCTGGGCATTGGCCTTCCCATTCACCACAATTTCGAGAAATTGGTCATGGTCCATCGTCTTCAGCGATGTCGCCAGTGCGGGCGCGAACGTCCCGCCCAGGCCATCGGGACCGTGACAGGTCGAGCAATTGCCGTGATACCGTTTGTAGCCGCTGAAGACCGCCCACGGCACCGCCGCCCCGGCCGCGGCCACTGCCGGCGTGGCGGCCGGCGGCGTCGCAGGCGTGGATTGCGCCGGGGCGATGCTGATACCCATCGTCAGGGCTGCCAGCCCGAGTGCAACCCTTGATCCGTTACGCAACGACATCATGCAGCGATCCTACCCATTTAACTACCGAGCGAGGGGAGCCATCGGCCCCCCTCGCCCGCACACTTCCTATCAGCGAGAAGCGACTGCCGTCCCGCCCGGTACTTCGAAGACGGTCAGCGCGCCGCCGAGGTTGGTGTATTGGGACAGGCCGCGATACGCCCCGACCGCACCCAGACCATCCTGGTCGCCGGTCAATCCGGCCGCCATGCCGATCGCGGCCCAGCCGCCGACGCCCGAGAGGACGGCGATATACTGCTTGCCCTGATAGGTGTAGGTGTTGATGTTGCCGATTATCCCCGACGGGGTCTTGAAGCTGTACAGTTCCTTGCCCGACTTGGCATCGACCGCCTTCAGATAGCCCTCCATCGTGCCGTAGAACACGACGTCGCCAGCAGTGGCCAGCGCGCCCGACCAGACCGAGAACGGCTCCTTGATTTCCCATGCCGCCTTGCCGGTCATCGCGTCATAAGCGACGAACCGACCCAGGTTCTGCTCGCCCTTGGGCGGGTACATGCTGAGGTTGGCACCGACATAGGGCGAACCCGCGACATAGGCGACCTTGGTTGGCTCGTAATCCATGCAGACGTGGTTTGCAGGGATGTAGAACAGGCCGGTCTTCGGGCTGTAGGCCGCAGGCTGCTGATCCTTGGAACCGAGTGCCGCTGGGCACACGTCCTTGGTCACGACATCCTCGCCATTGCCTTCGGTCGAATATTTCGCGACCCGCTGCGGCAGGCCGGTCTTAAGATCGACACCGGTCGCCCAGTTGACCGCCGGATCATACTTTTCCGCGACCAGCAGCTCGCCCGACACGCGATCGAGCGTGTAGGAAAAACCGTTGCGGTCGAAGTGGGTGAGGAGCTTCCGGTCCTTGCCCTTGAAGGCCTTGTCGACCAGAATCATCTCGTTGACGCCGTCGTAATCCCACTCGTCGTGGGGCGTCATCTGATAGATCCACTTGGCCTTGCCCGTGTCGGCGTCGCGCGCCCAGATCGACATCGACCAGCGATTGTTGCCCGGCCGCTGCGCAGGGTTCCAGGCACCCGGATTGCCCGATCCGTAATAGATCAGGTTGGTCGCGGGATCATAGCTGGTCCAGCCCCAGGTGGTGCCGCCGCCCAGCTTCCACTGATCGCCCTTCCAGCCTGCAAGTCCGGAGTCCTTGCCGACAGCCTTGCCCATCGACGTGGTCTTGACGGGATCGATCAGCGTGTCGCTGTCCGGACCCGAAGAATAGGCGCGCCACGCCACCTTGCCGGTCGCGATGTCATAAGCGGTCATCATGCCGCGGACGCCGAATTCGCCGCCCGAATTGCCGATCAGAACCTTGTTGCCGACGACCGTCGGCGCTGCCGTGCCGGTTTCGCCCTTGGTGGCATCGCCGTTCTTGGCGGACCACACGACCTTGCCGGTCTTGGCATCGAGTGCGACGAGCGTCGTATCCGCCTGATGCAGGAAGACCTTGCCATCGGCATAGGCGACGCCGCGGTTGACGGTGTCGCAGCACATCACCGCGATCGTCTTGTTGTCCTGCTTGGGCTCATATTGCCACGCGATCGCACCGTTGCGCGACAGATCGAGCGCGAACACCTTGTTAGGGAACGGGGTGTGCACGTACATCATGTTGCCGATGACGAGCGGACCGCCCTCATGCCCGCGCAGCACGCCGGTGGAGAAGCTCCAGGCGACCTTCAGGTCTTTCGCGTTCGCAGTATTGATCTGAGCCAGTTCGCTGTAGCGCGTGCTGCTGTAATTGCCGAGCGGCATGACCCACTGATTGGGGTCTTTCTGCATCGTCGTCAGCTCTTCCCGTGCGAATGCCGGCGTCGCCGCCATGACCAGCGCGATTGCCGCGCCCGCCTGGATCATTGATGGAATACGCATAATCTTCCTCCCCTGTTTCGACCATGTTTCAGACCGGGCATCTCGAATACCGTCCGTGCATTATTGCACGTAACCACGGCTGCTTCCGCTATGGAGCGCCGAACGATCACCTTGAAGCTGACGGCTTGTCGCCGCTCTCTCTTTCGTCGCGAATAGCTAAGACATCGCAAACATCTAAAAGATTGCAAGCTATCCAGGTAAGGAGTTAACCATAAGCGCGATCATGGGACAAGAGCTATTGCACGGAGATTGTGGGTATCGCATCGAACGTCTGCACGAGCCTGGCATAACTTAAATGGCCGAGGTGCGCGTTCGGGCTGGCGAGCGTCCTACATATAGCCCTGCGGTGCGACGGACGACACCATGGCGCCTAAGCCGTTCAAATCCTGGGGAGGGAAAATCAATGAAGACCCGTGCTGCCGTAGCCTTCGAAGCCAAGAAGCCGCTGGAGATCGTCGAACTCGAACTCGAAGGGCCGAAGGCGGGCGAGGTTCTGATCGAGATCATGGCGACCGGCATCTGCCATACCGATGCCTACACGCTCGACGGCCTCGACAGCGAGGGGCTCTTTCCCAGCGTACTCGGCCATGAAGGCGCCGGCATCGTGCGCGAAGTGGGCGCAGGCGTCACCAGCGTTGTTCCCGGCGACCACGTCATCCCGCTTTACACGCCGGAATGTCGCCAGTGTAAGTCGTGCCTCAGCGGCAAGACCAACCTTTGCACAGCGATCCGCGCCACCCAGGGCAAGGGGCTGATGCCCGACGGCACGACTCGCTTCAGCTACAAGGGTCAGCCGATCTTCCATTATATGGGCTGCTCGACCTTCTCGAACTTCACCGTCGTGCCCGAAATCGCGGTCGCCAAGATCCGCGAAGACGCACCGTTCAAGACCAGCTGCTACGTCGGCTGCGGCGTGACGACCGGGGTCGGCGCCGTGGTCAACACCGCCAAGGTGCAGGTCGGCGAAAACGTCGTCGTGTTCGGCCTGGGCGGCATCGGCCTCAACGTCATCCAGGGCGCCCGGCTGGCTGGCGCGGGCATGATAATCGGCGTCGATATCAACCCCGATCGCGAGGAATGGGGCCGCAAGTTCGGCATGACGCATTTCGTCAATCCCAAGACGATCGACGGCGACATCGTGGCGCATCTGGTGGCGCTTACCGATGGCGGTGCGGATTACAGCTTCGACGCGACCGGCAACACCACCGTGATGCGCCAGGCGCTGGAATGCTGCCACCGCGGATGGGGCACGTCGATCGTCATCGGCGTGGCGGAAGCCGGCAAGGAAATCTCGACCCGCCCATTCCAGCTGGTCACCGGCCGCAACTGGCGCGGTACCGCGTTCGGTGGTGCAAAGGGTCGTACCGACGTGCCGAAGATCGTCGACTGGTACATGAACGGCAAAATCCAGATCGACCCGATGATTACCCATGTCCTCAAGCTCGACGAGATCAACAAAGGTTTCGACCTGATGCACGCCGGCGAAAGCATCCGCAGCGTGGTCGTGTTCTAAGAAAAGCGTTGGCAGATAGAACAACCAAGGGAGACGGATGATGACGGTGATTTCAGGTGACGGCGTATTTTCGCACGTGGCGCTCGGCGCCAGCGATCTTGTGGCCTCGGCGGCCTTCTATGACGCGGCGCTGGCACCGCTCGGGGTGAAGAACATGGGTCCGTTCGGCGACTCCGCCATCCTCTACGGCAAGGACAAGCCGGCATTGCTGGTGCTGAAGCCCGGTAATGGCGAAGCGCCCTCCGGCAACGGCGTAACCGTCGGTTTCGCCGCCGCCAGCCCGTCCGATGTCGACGCCTTCCATGCCGCCGGTCTGGCTGCTGGCGGCACCGATGAGGGGGCGCCGGGCGATCGCGGCCATCTGCCGGGCGCCTATGCCGGGTATCTGCGCGACCCCGCGGGCAACAAGATCTGCTCGTACACGTTCGTTTAATTGAGGAAATGATGATGGAGAAGGTCGGCGCGAACCACAGCTTCGGTGGCACGCAAGGGGTTTATAAGCACTGCTCATCAGTGACCGGAACCGACATGACCTTCTCCGTCTTCATGCCCCCACATGCCGAAGGCGCCAAGCTGCCGGTGGTGTGGTATCTGTCGGGGCTGACCTGCACCTATGCCAACGTCACCGATAAGGGCGAGTTTCGCGCCGCATGCGCCGAACTGGGGCTGATCTTCGTCGCGCCGGACACCAGCCCGCGCGGAGATGGCGTCGCCGACGATGCCAACGGCGCCTATGATTTCGGGCTTGGCGCCGGATTCTACGTCGATGCGACCGAGGCACCGTTCGCATCCCATTACAAGATGTGGTCCTATGTCACCGAAGAACTGCCCGCGCTGATCGCGGCGGAGTTCCCGGCTGACATGGAACGCCAATCGATCATGGGCCATTCGATGGGCGGCCACGGCGCGCTGACGATAGGCTTGTCGCATCCGGACCGGTTCAAGGCGATTTCCGCCTTCGCGCCCATCGTAGCACCCGGTCAGGTGCCGTGGGGCCACAAGGCGCTTGGCGGCTATCTGGGGGAGGATCGCGCCGCCTGGCGCCGCCACGATGCGGTGGCGCTGATCGAGGACGGCGCCCGCGCGCCCGCGCTGCTCGTCGATCAGGGCGAGGCCGACCAGTTCCTGGCCGAACAGCTGCGTCCCGAACTGCTGCAAGCGGCCTGCGACAAGGCTGGAATCCCGCTGACGCTTCGTATGCAGCCGGGATACGACCACAGCTATTACTTCATCTCGACCTTCATGGCCGATCACCTGCGCTGGCACGCGGCGCGGCTGGGCTGACGGCCGCGGACGCGGCCCACGCGGAGTCCGGCTGGACGACCGCGGTGGCGTGGCGCTCCTGCCAGCCTTCGATTCCGGCGGCATACCAGAACACGCGGGGATGACCGGCGCGGACCAGGCGCTTGGCGGCATTCCAGCTGGCCCAGCACCGCGGATGGCAGAAGATCACGACCGCACGGTTGCGCACGGCGATCGTCGTCAGCAGCGTGACGCGGGAAGGCGCGAGCACCCCCTCCCCAGCCCCGGGCAGCCAGCGGCTGTCCGGGATCGACCGGTGCAAGGGCAGCCACGGCCGGTTTCCCGGCGGTCGCGGCTCCTCGGGCGACACGTCGATCAGCACCGGCCGCTCATCGGCGATCAGCCGGTCGAGCGCGGCATCGTCGATCACCCTCGCACCGGCCAGCGCCCACGGCACGTCGCCGCGCATCGCGCCGGTCCAATAACCCTCCGGCTCCGCCACCTGAACCGCGCCGACCAGCGCGAGCGCGATTACCAGGCTCATGATGCCGCGGTCGGCACGGTGAACCGCTGCTCCCAGCGCGCGCCGGCGCTGTCGGTCGCCACGACCGTCACCTCGTCGCCGGGCTTGCCCGCGAAAGCGAAGCCGATCGCGGGATTGGCAGAAAGAGAGATGTCGCCGTCGAGCGCGAAAATGCTGCGGCCCGCGATCGTGACTTCCAGCCGCTCGATATAACGCGGCGGGGTCGTCAGGCGAGTCACTTGGTTCATCTGCATACCGGTGAAATTGGGGTGCCGGATCATCACCAGCGCATCGACCCGCCCGTACTTCGCGGCCGGCGCGAAAGTCATGCGGATCGCTCCCATGCCAGCCATTGCTTCCTCGTCGCTGACCTCGATGGGCGCCGAACAGCCACCGGACGCCTTGACGAAGCGTGACACCGCGGCCAGCCGGCCGTCCGCATGTTCGGCGACCGCGTGCATCGTCGTATAACCGTTCACCCGCACCCGGAACGCAACTCCGTCGCGCACCGCCGCCGGACCGAAGCGCAGGTGCGCGGCATAAGGCGATGGGTTTTCGTCGATCACCAGGTGAACGGCGGCGACCGCGGGATCGGTGATGGCCAGCGTGACGGGCACCAGTGCCGCATCCTGCGCGCGCAAGGGTGCGTCGATTGCGATGCCGCGCGTCGCGACCGCGACCGCGCGCTCGCCGAAGATGGCGCGGCGGACCTCGGACCAGCGAGCCTCGCGGGCGGCGGGATCGTCCAATTGCGCGGCGGCCGGCGCGGCAGTGGCCAGGCAGATGGTGGCAGCAAGGCGGATCATTCCCATTCCAGCTCCTTATACGCTTTGATGACGTTACCCGGATGATAGGCGTCGAACAGCCGCCAGTTCGCACGCGCAGATTGCCCCAAGGTGCGCGCCGCGACGTCGATCGGCACGCCGCGCGCGATCGCAGCGCGCGTCTGGTCGCGCAGCATGACGAGGTAGGCCCGCAACTTTGCGACGGCGGGGGCGCGATCGACCAGAACCGGCCCGTGCCCCGGTATCACGCGCGTGGCGTTGAATCGGTCCAGCACCGCGATCCATCCGGTCAGGCTGCCGTCTAGCGAAGGTATGCGCTCGACGAAGAGCAAGTCGCCCGCGAACAGGATGCCGGTTGCATCGTCGATCAGGGAAAGGTCGCACCGGGTATGCGCCGGCGAATGCGCGGTGAAGGTGAGTCGGCGCATGCCCAGATCCACGGTAAGCTGATCCCGAACGATCGCGTTCGGCAGGGTCCACGGTCCCGCCGCCTCGGCGCCGATCAGCGCGGAGAGCCGCTGCCGGTCATAGTCGCCGCGGGAAGCGAGCGATGCCGCGAGCCGGTGATGGCCGACGATCGCGGGACCGTCCCGTACAAACGCCGCGGCGCCGAATACATGGTCGGGATGGCCGTGTCCGAGCACGACATGAGTAATCGGCCGATCGGTTCGTGCCCTGATCGCGCTGCGCAGCGCGGCACCGTCCGCCATGCTCCCGCCCGGATCGGTGACGCACACCGCGTCACGCCCGATCACGAAACCGGCGTTGCCGATCGCCGCGGCGTTGGCGCGCGTCGCCTCGGTATCAGCACCACGGCGCACGAAGATGCCGGGCGCGATCTCCCGCAGTTCGGTGGAGGCACCGGCCGCCGGCGCGGATCGTGCGAAAGCGGACGCGGCGGCGGCGATGATCGCCGTCCGCCGCGTGACGATGGTGCTCAGCGGGTCAGAAGAACAGGATCGCACCCGCCGCGATCGCGTCGGACTCGGCCTCGTTCGGCCCCTGCGCTTCGGCTTTGGTGTGGACATACTCGCCCACCAGCGTGACCCACGACGTCAACCCATAGCGCGCCTGCCCTACCCAGCTGCTGTTGCGGCGGAGCAAGGTGGGGTTGATCTCGCCCTGCACCAGGTCGAGCACGCTGGCGCCGTAGCTTGCGCCGAGCGTCAGCTTGCCGATCCCATAGGTGCCCTGCAGATAGTAACCATGGCTGTCGCGCTTGCGGCCGTTGGCAGCGGTGGACAGGATGAACAGGCCCGTCGTACCGACCCCGCTGCCGCCGTAGTAATAACCGGTGACCGCCGCCGGCCCCACGCCGACCTTGGCACCCACATCGAAGGCGCGCCCGGTATAGCTGGGCGAACCCAGAATGCCGTCATGCTTCTGGATGATGCCCGATGCCCACAGATGGCCGGTCACGCTGTCGGCGGTGAAGTCGTAGCTGACCTTGCCCTGGAAGCCCGGCGTGCCGTTGACCTCGTCGTTGCCGATCGTGACCAGCGGCTGGAACGCGCCGACCGAAGCCTGGAACCCGCCGAACTTGGGGGTGGTGTAGGTGATCTGCGGCTGGAAATCGGTATAGATATACCCCAGCCCGATCCGCCCCAGCGACGTGTTCGACGGCGCCGCATTGCCCGCTGCGCTGCCCACCGACAGCAGCGTGATGTCGTTCAGGATCGCGTCGGATGCGAACAGGCCGATGTCGCGACCGATCTTGACCTCGCCGAAGCCAGGCTTGCCGAAGGTCAGATAGGTCTGGCGAAAGTCGATGCCCGAGGTCGCGAGCGCCTGCGGCGTTCCCGCGGAATTGGCGCCGCCCACGCCGGATACGCTGTCTATGCCAGGATACATCCCGAAATGCGCACCGACATCCCAGCCGCCCTGATTCGTGGTCACATCCACCTTCAGGAAACCCGGCAGCAGGCCGTTGCGGATCGACGAGCTTTTGGGACCGACCGAGGCCAGTCCACCGGCGACCGCGGTGTTGGCAGTGGCCGCGTCGCTATTGTCATGCACGTAGAAGCCGTTGACCGATCCGGAGAACTTCAGCGTGACGCCGGCCATTTCGAAGCCGACGCCGCTCTCGGTCATGCGGATCGCGCGCTTGTCGTCCAGCGCGGCGGCGGCGGCCTGCTGCGGTGGCTGCGCCTGTGCCGTCGTGACCTGAACCGGCTCGCTTGTCGCAGGCGCTGGCTCCACGGGCTGGCGCGCCGACAGCTGGTCGTATTCCGCCTGCGTCAATATGCCCTTGGCCAGCAGCGTACGAAGCAATGCATCGGTGGTGTCGGCGTAAGCCGGAACCGCGCCGGCACACATGTACGCGGCCGCAGCAGCGGACGCGAGAAAATGCCTCGTGTTCTTCATCATTTGCCCCTCCCCTTTATCGGATATGGTTCCGATTATAGGGGAGTATAGCCTAGTTTAGTTAACGGCGCGATCCTCAAAGAAGAGCCTCAGAATGTTACGCGCGCGCCGATCCGCGCCGAACGCGGCGATCCTGGCGCGTAGAAGGTCGAATGCCGCAACGGCCGCTCGCCGTCCATCACGGGCGTGGCAAAGGGGCGGGCGACAAACGCTCCGGCGGCGGTGAACCCGGTCGCGCCGAGTTGCGCGGCATTTTCATATTCGGCATCGAACAGATTGTTGATCTGCACGAAGATGGTCAGCGCCTTTGCCGGGCGATAGTCCATGCCCGCGTTGAAGATCGCATAGGCCTCCGTCTTTCCCTCGCCTAGATGATAGAGGCCGTCGGGCTCATGCTCGCCATTCTCGTTGCCGCGCGCGATCACGCCGGACAAGGCGATCATGTCGGCACTCAGCGCCAGCTGCGGCGCCACGTCCCAGGTCGCCCCTGCCTTGAAGATGTGACTCGGGATCAGCGGGATACGGTCGCCGCGCTCGATGTCGATCTCGCCTTCGAACCCCGGCGCGTCGCCTTCGTTGCTGCTGTTGGCCTCACCGTTGACGGTTTCCGGGCTGCGGAACGTGGCGTCGAGATAGGTATAGTCGAGATGCAGCCCGAGCGGACCCAGCCGGCCGCGCACGCCCGCCTCGATGCCCTGCCGCCGGGTACGTCCGAAATTCCGGAAAAAGCCGAAACCCGCCTGATCGTCCGCGACGAACAATATGTCATCGCGTGCGTCGCTGCGGAACGCAGTCAGCGTCCACGTCGTGCCGGCGCCCAGGGCACCGCTCGCCCCGGCCTCGAACGTGCGGACGACGACCTGGTCTAGCGGGGGATCGCCGGCTAGCGCATTGGGCAGGCGGCACGGCGCGTCGGGATCGGCGCAGCCGAGTTCGATCGCCGAGGGCGCACGGCTCGTCTCCGCGACGCTGGCGCGCAGCGTCAACGCCGGCGATGTGGTCCACGCGATCGACGCCGCGGGGTTGACGCGGTTGTAATGCGCGTCGCCGTCCAGCGAACCGGTGCCGCCGCCGGGGTTTAGCGCATCGCGATTGTGGACGACGGTACGGTCATACCGCGCCGATGCGGTCAGCAGCAGCGTGCGCGACAGGTCGATCGCGTCGCTCGCATAGGCGCTGAGCGTGTAGGTGCGCCCGGTCAGCTCGACACGCGCATCCGCAGGCTCTTCCGAATCCTGCGTGCCGTCGGCGAAAGCACCCGGTCCCGCCATGACCGCGACGTCACGATCGGGTGTGAGATAGCCGAACTGGCTCGACTGGGTGAAATCGGCCTTGCTGCGCAGATAGGCGCCCCCGATGGTCAGCCGGTTGCTGCCCCCGGCCGCCGGCGTCACCCACGTCGCCTGCCCACTCGCACCCCATTCGTCCTGATCCGTCGCGGTGCGATTGAGCAGCCCGTTGCACCGCTCGTTGGGCTCGCTGTTGAGCAGGATGCTCGCGATGCAGCGAAAGCGTGGAAACGGCGTATTCAGCGCAGTCTCGCCTGCCGTGGGAAAGTCGGTGATGCCGGCAGCGGTCAGCGCCGCACGCTCGGCGGCGTTCGGCTGATAGACGTTCTCGCCGAGCGACTCTTCGTTGATGTCGCCGTTCAGCGTCCTGGTGCGGATGGTGCGCCAATAGGCGTTGCCCGACAGATGAAGCGAATCCGAAAGTTCGCGTTCCACGATCAGGTTAATCAGGCCGGCGCGGTTCTTCGTCTGGTCGGGCTTGGTATAGATGCTCGAGCGGTCGCGATCGAGCAATTGCTCGTCCTGCAATCCATTGCCGATCAGGTTAGTATCGGCAAAGCTGCCCGAAAGGAACACTTCGGTCGCGGCATCGGTAAAGCCCAACTTGCCGAACACCTGCGTCGCCTTTGACGGAGAGGCGTCGCGCCAGCCGTCCTCGGCGAAATGGTTGGCGGTCGCATACCAGTTCAGCCCGCTCTGCTCGATGCCGCCGGCCTCCGCCTGAAAGGTCCGGCGACCGAACGAGCCATAGCTCGCCTCGGCCGCCAGCGCAGGCGCGGAGCGGCCATCCTTGGTCCGGATCGACAGTGCACCGCCCAGGCTGTTGCGCCCGAACAGCGGGTTCGTGCCCGGTACCAAAGTGATCTGCGCGATGGCGGCGCGTGGGATCAGATCCCAGCTGACGACATCGCCGAACGGCTGGTTCAGCCGCACGCCATCCAGGAAGACGGACAGGCCCTGCGGCGTGCCGAGCAGCGGGGAGGCGGTATAGCCGCGGTAATTGACGTCGGGCTGTAGGGGGTTGTTCTGGATGTCGTTCACGTAAACACCGGCCGTTGCGCGGGTCAGATATTCGGTCAGGTCCAGCGCATGCGAACGGTCGATGTCGGCGGCCTTCGCGGTGGCGGCATAGACGTCATCGGAATCGGTGAGCGGGGTGATCCCGACGACGACGATGTCCCGGTCCTGCGCGGTCGACGGCGCGGGCTGCACCGGCGACGATGCCGACGTGGTCTGCGCCTGCACGGCCTGCGCTGCGATCAGCGCTATGGACGCGACCGCCGTAAGATAAACCTTCTTCTGCACACATGCTCCCCCGGTCGCATGTCCCGTTGCCCGAAACATGGCCGGGCTATGCCCAAAAGAGTGGGACAGGCAAAGCCTGAACCAACGTAAATCATGGTAGAATGCTATTGCGTGCCAGTTTCATCACAGTCCGTACGCCGCGTGGTTCGAGCATGCGCGAACCGCCGAGCCGCGCTCCATCCTATGATTAGCGCATATTCACCACACTTTGGGGGCGCGATCGCGTGCAGATGCAGAACTTGCCGCTGACGGCCGCGTCCGCGGCGGTTTCCGCGGCCCCTAAGATCGGATGGCTCGGGCCGAACTCCGGCCAGCGGCTGATCGCCGGCCTCGCCGCGCTTGCGGGCGTGTTGCTGACCGGCCTGACATGCAGCCTGCTGCCGGCCCCGGCGGCTGGCCTGCCCTTGCTTATGGGTGCGGTGGGCAGTGTCAGCGTGTTGCTGTTCGTGGTGCCCGCAAGCCCGTTCGCTCAGCCCTGGGCGATCATTGGCGGCAATGTCATATCCGCCCTGGTCGGCGTCGCCTGTGCGCAATTGATCCCGAACCCGGTATTCGCCGCCGCTATCGCGGTGTCCGGCGCGATCCTCATCATGTCGCTGTGTCGCTGCCTGCATCCCCCCGGTGGCGCGTCCGCGCTTGCCGGTGTGATGGGAGGACCAGCGCTTGCAGCCGCCGGATGGATATACCCGGCGGTGCTGTTCGTCGATTGCGTCATCCTGGTGCTCTGCGGACTCGTCATCCATGCGCTGCTCGGCAACCGCTATCCCCAGCCTGCTGCCGCGGCGCCTGCACCAGCGCGCCCTGCCCCGGCACTGCCGCCGGTGCTCGATCCGGCGGTACTCGAACGGCTTGCACGCGCGGCCGTCCCCGTCTCTGCTCCTGCGACTGCCGCCCCGGGCGGCCGGCTGGACACCTGGCTGCTGTCGAGCAAGATCACGCTGCTGACCGCGCTATCGCTCGTTGCGCTGTCGCTCATCACCTTCGGCGCCACCCGCTACATCATGATCTCCGGCGGGGAGGAACGCGCGGTCGAGCGGCAAGAGGCGAACATGCGCGTCGCCTGGGACGCGTTGCGGCAATATGGCACGGCCTTTTCGACCCAAGGCGATCGCCTGCTGGTCGGCAACCGCGTGCTCAACGATTTCTTCGCGCCGGTCGATCGGGTCGAGGCGCTGGTCGGCGGCACCGCGACCATCTTCCTGGGCGATCGCCGCATCAGCACGAACGTCCTGGAGGCGAACGGCGCCCGTGCCATCGGCACGACGCTGACCTCGGACGAGGTGCGCAGCGTCGTGCTGGAGCAAGGGCGGCCGTACCGCGGCCGTGCGGACATCCTCGGGCGATCGTTCTTCACCGCTTATGATCCGATCAAGGATCGCTCGGGCCGCGTCATCGGCATGCTTTATGTCGGCGTGCCGGCCGCGGACTTCCTCGCGGACATCGGCACCGCCACCTGGCAGATCGCGCTCGTCGGCATGCTGGTCACGCTTGGAGCGGCGTGGCTGTGCCGCCGCCAGATGCGCCGCATGTTCGCGCCGTTGACCCGGATGTGCGGCGTCATGGGCGAGCTGGCGCAGGGCAACAACGCGGTTCCGATCGACGGACTGGAACGCCCGGACGAAATCGGCACGATCGCCCGATCGGTTGCGGTATTCCGCGACGTGGCGATTGCCAAGGCGGACGCGGACGCAGTTCAGCAAGCGGTGGTCGCCGATCTGGCGCGCCGGCTGCACCATCTGGCCGCGCGTGACCTGACCGCGCGCATCGACGATGATTATCCGCGAGAATATGCGCAACTGCGCACCGACTTCAACGCCGCCGTCGGCAATCTGGATGAGGCGATCGGCGCCGTCGGCCAGCACAGCACGGGCATTCGCCGAGCCGTCGCGGGCCTCGCCGAAGCGTCGGACGATCTTGCACGCAAGACCGAACGCAATGCCGCGACGCTTAATCAGACCAGCGCGGGCCTGGGACAGGTGACCGGCCAGGTGCAGCGCAACGCCGAACTCGCTGGCGACGCCAACGGTGCGGTGCGCACGATCAACGGAGAGGCCATCGCCGGCGGCGAGATCCTGCGTGATGCGATCAACGCGATGCGCGGCATCCAGGATTCGACGGCGCAGATCGCCCAGGTCACCGGACTGATCGACGGCCTGGCCTTCCAGACCAATCTCCTGGCGCTCAATGCCGCGATCGAGGCCGGCCACGCCGGCGAAGCGGGCCGGGGATTTGCGGTCATCGCAGGCGAGGTGCGCGGGCTGGCCCAGCGTTCCGCCAGGGCGGCGGAGGAGATCAAGAGCCTGGTCACCGCCAGCACGGCGCAGGTCGATGCCGGCGCACTGCTCGTCGAAAAGACCGGCGGCGCGTTCAACCGGATCACGACCCAGGTCGAAGCGATAGGCGGCGTGGTCGGTACGATCGCCGCATCCGCTGGTCAGCAGGCCGTCGAACTGCGCAGCGTCACCGCAACGATTGCCGAACTCGCAGAGGCAACCCAGCGCAACGGTGCCGACGTGGAGACGCATCATGCCGTGACGCTCGACCTGTCGGGTCGCGCGGCCACGCTCGATCAGCTGGTCGCCGGCTTCCGCACCGCACATCATGAACCCGCAGAGGGTGCCAAGATGCGACGCCGACGTGAACGCGTCTAAGAGTCTGAATCGTAAAGTTGATCGATAATTCAGTGCCTTGCAAGGCGTCGGGTGAGGAGGCGGATGTTGGCGACGAGGATCCATGCCTCTGCGGAAGCGATGGTGCGCTCGAAATCCTTGGCCAGTCGGCGGCAT
>NZ_DASVTL010000071.1:0-2298 GCF_036387595.1 Sphingomonas sp. | reverse complement strand
CGCGGAGAAGTATCTCACGCCCGAGGAAATGGCCGCGATCAAGTCGCTCGGCTCCTGGGACGAGATCATGGAGACGCTCAAAAAGCGATTGGAAGAGCAGGAAAAACGCCACCAGGGCGGCAACAAATGGGTCGGCACCGGGGGCACCAGCCCCTATGGCAATTCAGGCTATAATCCCGAAGGCGTCCGCATCGGCGGCGAGAGCAGGCACGGCCGCGCGCTGAAGGTCTGGGACCAGCGCGAGTTCAGGAACCTCGACAACACCCGCGAACTCGGCACCCGCAACATCAAGGTCGCGCTGCGTCGCCTGCGCCGCTTCGCCCGCGAAGGCGCCGCCGACGAACTCGACATTGACGGTACGATCGACGGCACCGCGCGCCAGGGCTGGCTCGACGTGCGCATGCGTCCTGAACGCAGGAATGCGGTCAAGCTGCTGCTGTTCCTCGATGTCGGCGGCTCGATGGACCCTTGGGTCAAGCTCTGCGAAGAACTATTCTCCGCCGCGACGTCCGAGTTCAAGAACCTCGAATTCTTCTACTTCCACAATTGCCCGTACGAGGGCGCGTGGAAAGACAATACGCGCCGCTTCGCCGAACGCACGCCGATGTGGGACGTCCTCCACAAGTTCGGCCACGATTACAAGCTCGTCTTCGTCGGCGACGCGTCGATGAGCCCGTACGAGATCACCCATCCCGGCGGCTCGGTCGAGCATTTCAACGAAGAACCGGGCGCAACCTGGATGCACCGCCTGACCTCCACCTATCCCGCGGCGGTGTGGCTCAATCCGGTCGCCGAGCAGCAATGGGGCTATTCGCAGTCGGTGAAGATCCTGCGCGATCTGATGAACGACCGCATGTACCCGCTGACCCTCGCCGGTCTCGACGACGCGATGCGCGAACTGACCCGCAAGCGATAACAAACCGCCATCACCACAATGCTGATGCCACCCCGGCGAAGGCCGGGGTGGTATGCTCCCCAGCCTTTCTACAGCCGCGACACCACCCCACCCGTCATCGGCTCGGGCACGCCGGTCGTCCCCGGGAAGCTGATCGGCAGCCCCTTCAACCGTCGCACGGCCATATAGGCGAAGCCCTCCGCCTCGATCGCATCGCCGTTCCACCCCAAGACATCGGTCGGCTGGGCCGTCAGCCCGGTCCGCGCCGCGATCATCGCCAGCATCGTCGCATTGTGCCGCCCGCCCCCCGCGACCAGCAGCCGCACCGGCCGCGCCGGCACGTGATCGAGCGCCAGCGCCACCGTCGCCGCGGTGAAGGCGGTCAGCGTCGCCGCCCCGTCCGCCGCTGACAGCCCCTGCGCCGGCTGGATCGTGAAATCGCTGCGGTCGAGCGACTTGGGCGGCGCCAGATCGAACCAGGGATTGTCGAGCATGGCATCGAGCACCGTCCCGTCGACCCGCCCGCCGCCCGCCAGCGCACCCCCGGCATCGAACCGCGCTCCGGTCTCCGCCTCGACCCAGCTGTCGATCAGTCCGTTCGCGGGCCCGGTATCGAACGCGATGAGGGTGCCGTCCCCGCCGACATAGGTGATGTTGGCGACCCCACCCAGGTTGAGCACCGCGACCGGCCCGGCAAGATCCCGCACCAGCGCCGCATGATAGACCGGCAGCAACGGCGCCCCCTGCCCGCCCGCCGCGACATCGGCCGACCGGAAGTCGGACACCACGGTGATCCCGACCCGCGCCGCCAACGCCGCGCCGTCGCCGATCTGCCACGTCCAGCCCCGGTCCGGACGATGCGCGATCGTCTGGCCATGATAACCGACCACCGCGACATCGGCCGCGTCGATCCCGGCGTCGTGCAGCAGCCCTTGCACCGCCTGTGCATGGATCCGCATGCTGAGATCCGCCGCGGCGCTGATGACGGGATCGTCGCAAGGCCGGTCGAACGTCAGTGCCAGCGCGGTCGCCGCGCCGAGCTGCGCCCGCGCCCCATCCGTATAGGGCTCGCCCCGAAACGCGATCGGCCGGACCACGCCTTCGCCATCGGTTTCGACCAGCGCCGCATCGACGCCATCCAGCGACGTTCCCGACATCAATCCGATCGCAAGCATCGCGCGTCTCCCCGATCCGCCTTCGCCACCCGACGCCGATTATGCAAGCGCTGGAAAAACCACGCCCGCTCGCCTATGTGACCGCGTTCCCATGGCAACGATACTCCCCACCCCGCCGAAGATCGGCATGGTCTCGCTCGGCTGTCCGAAGAACCTTGTCGACAGCGAACGGATTCTGACGCAGCTGCGCAGCGACGGCTATCGCATGTCGCCCGATTACGCGGGCGC
>NZ_DASVTL010000070.1:0-2472 GCF_036387595.1 Sphingomonas sp. | reverse complement strand
GCGGCGGATACAGGATAGCTAGCCATCGACGGGCGCTAGACCATCTGGCGCGGTGGGGGAACACCGCTTATGCGCTGCCGCTTGGCAGGCTTGGGAGCAGCTCGTGGTGGTTCGTCGGTGGTTCGCTTGCATGCTTTTGCTATTGCCCGCGCCGGCGCTGGCCGATGCCTTAATCGACAACGTCAACGGGATGACCTTGGATAAGGAGCGGAAAGTGATCCGCTTCAACGGCTTGCTGATGTCGCCGGACGGCAAGGTGGTGCGCCTGCTGAGCGCCAAGGACAAGCGGCCCGACAAGCTGGACTGGCGTGCGGACATGAAGGGCAGGGTGCTGTTGCCCGGCTTCGTGGACGCCCACGGCCATGTCGCGGAATTGGGCTTTCGCGCGCTGGAACTCGACCTGTCGGGGACCAAGTCGCTCGACGAGGCGAAGGCAAAGATCCGCGCCTATGTTGCCGCCAATCCGGAGCGCCGCTGGGTCCTCGGCGGCGGCTGGAACCAGGAGACTTGGGGGCTCGGCCGGTTCCCGACCGCGGCGGACCTCGACGCGGTGGTGAGCGACCGCCCGGTATGGCTGTCGCGCGCCGATGGTCATGCGAGCTGGGCCAACACCGCGGCAATGACCGCGGCGGGCGTGTCGGCGAAGAGCGTGTCGCCGCCGGGCGGGCGCATCGAGAAGACCGGCAACGCGCCGTCGGGGGTATTCGTCGATGCCGCGCAGGATCTGGTGCAGAAGGTCGTGCCCCAGCCGCTCGGCAAGGACCGCACCGCCGCGTTCCTGAAGGCGCAATCGATCCTACTCAGCAACGGCATCACCGCGGCCGCGGACATGGGCACCTCGCTCGACGACTGGCTGACCTATCGCCGGGTCGGGGATGCGGGTGCGCTGCGGGTGCGAATCATGAGCTATGCCGCGGGTGTGGACACCGCGATCCGCGTCGGCGGTTCGGGCCCGACCCCGTGGCTCTATGGCGACCGGCTGCGGATGGGCGGGGTGAAGCTGTATGGCGACGGCGCGCTGGGGTCGCGCGGGGCGTGGCTGAAGGCGCCCTATGCCGATGCGCCGGGGCAGAGCGGGGCGGGGTTCATGACCGATGACGTGATCCGCAACCTGATGAGCCGCGCGTCGATGGACGGCTACCAGGTCGCGGTGCATGCGATCGGCGACCGCGGCAACGCGCAGGCGCTGGGTGCGATCGAGGAATTGTCGGAGACCTACAAGGGCGACCGCCGCTGGCGGATCGAGCATGCGCAGATCGTCGACCCGGTCGATCTGCCGCGGTTCGCGCGCAACGGCGTCATCGCGTCGATGCAGCCGACGCACCAGACCAGCGACCGGACGATGGCGGAGGCGCGGCTGGGTGCGGCACGGCTGACCGGCGCCTATGCTTGGGCGACGATGCTGCGGCAGGGTACGCCGCTGGCGTTCGGATCGGACTTTCCGGTCGAGCGCCCAGATCCGTTCGCGGGCTGGGCCGCGGCGTTCACCCGGCAGGATGCGTCGAGCGAGCCGTTCGGCGGCTGGCGTCCCGAGGAGGCGGTGACGCGCGAACAGGCATGGTGGGCGTTCACCGGCGGCGCGGCGTTTGCGGGGTTCGCCGACGATCGGTTCGGGCGATTGGCGCCGGGGCAGCGTGCCGACTTCATCATCGTCGATCGCGACCCGATGCTGGCGTCGCCTTCCGATCTGCGGGCGACCAAGGTCGAGGAGACCTGGGTCGGCGGGCAGAAGGAATATGAGCGGAAATAGCGCTCACGCCGCCGGCAAAAGTCACAAAGGTCTCATCATCACGCGTGCGCGCCTGCGCCTGCGTGTGCGCGCGCGCGCCTGCGAGGGGGGAGGATTATAGCGATGAGAAACAGCGGGGGTTCGGGTTCCGCAGTTTCTCCAACATTGCAATCGCGTTCGGTATCAGGCGGCAGTTGTACTCCCGCGAAGGCGGGAGCCCAGTACTGGGTCCCCGCCTTCGCGGGGACACAAGAGTGGGATGACGTTGCCTCAATCCCCTTCCGTCATCCCCGCGCAGCCGGGGATCCATACTGGCGGGTTTCAGTATGTCAGCCGCAACGCTTGCCAGTCTGGATCCCCGCCTGCGCGGGGATGACGAACAAGGTGGCTGAACCCGCGGCACGTAATCGAACGCTAAGGCGGGAAGTGGTTACCTCGACGTCCGCCCCGCACACAAAAGAAAAGGCCGCGACGCCCCCCGACGTCGCGGCCTTGCTTCGGGTTCTGCCGAAAGGAAGCGATCAGGCGACCTGGACGACCTCTTCGGGTTCGCGCAGCACATAGCCGCGGCCCCAGACCGTCTCGATGTAATTCTCGCCGTTGCATGCCAGGCTGAGCTTCTTGCGCAGCTTGCAGATGAAGACGTCGATGATCTTGAGTTCGGGTTCGTCCATCCCGCCATAGAGATGGTTGAGGAACATTTCCTTGGTGAGCGTCGTGCTCTTGCGGAGCGACAACAGCTC
>NZ_DASVTL010000069.1:0-74542 GCF_036387595.1 Sphingomonas sp. | reverse complement strand
GCGGGCACCGCGTTGGACAGCGCGCTGACCAGGCCGTGAAAACGCGATGACACGATCAGCTCGGCGGCCGCGATCGCAGCCTTGGTGTCGAGCGGGGAGGGCAAGTCGACAAGCTCAACGGGCTCAGCGAGCGTGGCGTTGATCTCCTGCGCAAGTTCGCGATCGGGGGCGCCTTCGTGGACCAGAAGATCGACGGTGCGGCCGCTTTCCCGGATCGCGTCCACTGCGACGCCCATGGCTCTGACGTAGGCGGCACGCTGCGGCGCGCGGTCACCCGACACCATCTTCTCGTTGGGGATGACGAAGCTGTGGCCGGCCAGATGCGCGAACGCGGGCTTCAAAGGCGGGTGGAGCAGGTTTGTGAAATCAGGTGCAGCGCGCACGCGCGGATGGCCGGGCGCGGCAGCCTCAACGTGCGCCATCGACTGCGCATCACGGACGAAGGCGACGTCGAGCAGGTCCAGCGACTCGGCGAACGCCTTCTTCATGCCCGGCGCGTCGAATGGCCCGAGGGCCTGCGGGAGCAGAACGGCGACGCGGCCCGGTTGCTTCCAGCCCTTTAGGACGCCAAGCAGGCGGGTGCGTAGCTTGTCAAGGCCCCAGAAATCGCCGTAGCCGAAGCCGGAAGAGTCGAGAATCACGTCGACATGGTCCGGCAGCACCAGCCCGCGGCGCAGGAGCAGCCCGCGTGGCACGAAGCGGAGCAGCTTTGCCTTGCGCCCCTTGACGGGCAGGACGCCGAGTAGCCCGTGACGCCGGCGATAGTCCGCGGAGATCGAGGTCGGCACCGCCAGCCTCGCTTCTGGAAGGTCGTGGGCGAGCCGTTCGCGGATCGCTTCCAGCATCAGGAGGGCACCCTTGTTGCGCTCGAACACGCCCTGCACCTTGACGATCACTGGTTGTAGCTCCTGACGCGATCCAGGCCGCGCTTCGAGGAAAAGGGCACCAACCCTTGGGGATCCGGCCAACCGAAGGCGAGCAGCATTACCACGCGCTCGTCGGCCTCGAGATTGAGCCGCTCGCGCATGCGAGTTTCATACGGCTCGTGGTCCGGCCAGTTGATCGAGCAACTGGCGGCCCCCATCGTCTCCAGCGCGAACATGAACGACATCGCCGCGAGCGAGGCGTCGATGTAGATCGCATGGCGGTCGCGCTCGTAGGGATAGGCGCGAAGCTGACCCACGATGACGGCGAGGTGAGGCAGGCGGTCGGCAAAGCCCTTGGTGCCCATCGCGAGCGCCGCGATCTCCCGCGCCTGCGTGGAATCGTCGAAGATGCGGAAGTGGAAGGGCTGACGATTGCACGCGCTGGGGGCCTGCACGGCGGCAAGGAGCGCCTTGTCGATCACCTCGCGGGGAACCGGCCGATCCTCGAACCAGCGGACCGAGCGGCGGCGGCGGCACAGCGCCATGAAGGCGCCGTAATCGACGCTGGCGGGCTGCGAAAGATCGCGGGCGAAGGGCACTTGGGCGTCGCCCAGTTCGGGCAGCGCGACATGATCCTTGCCGATCAGTTCGTACAACGCGCGGGCGCGCTCAATCCGGGGCTCCGAACGGTCGACCGCGTCAAAGTAATGCGACAGGACATCATTGGACCAGTGGAGCTCGCTGCTCCACGCGCTCGCCTCGGCCCGCGCGATCTGCCCGAAGATCGTCACCGTCTCTTCGATGAAGTCGCGGCCGAACACGGCGCGACGGGGCCGCATGACCAGCCCCTTTTCCAACCGGTGGACGTTACGGCGGAGGAGGTAGTAATTGAGTCCGCCGTCGTTGCGATCCTGGATGTAGCGGAGCTGGCCCGCCGCCACCGCCTTCGCCTCGCGCGACAGCTCCGGGTTAAGGAGGCCGTAATACAGACCGTTAGCGAGATTGTTCTGGGACACGAGCTTTAGACGACGCCGAAGCTGGCCTGCGCGATAGGCGCTGCGCCACTGGTGGAACTTGCTTCGCCAACCCTGCGGCAGCTTGCGCCCAACGCTCTTTGCCAAACCCATGTGTATTCTCCGGTCGGTCCCCGGGGACCGTCATAGGGCGTCCGCTTAGCACATTGCGGCCGTTCGTTGCGAGGCTCGGCGTCTCACCCGACCGGGTCGTCCGGCAGCGGATCCGCCGGAGCTTTCGCCGTCTTGGATCCGATCTGGTGGCGACCGAGCATCGTAAGAACGAGCGACTTGAGCGCCCGACGTGACGCGGGGACGATTGCCGCCGCCAGCAGGAGCCCGAGCGCGCCACCAAGGCCGATCAGGACGAGCGACACCAGATCGCCCTGCGAGGTGTAGGTTGCGCCGAAATACCCCCCAGCGCATCCCACTGCCGTCCCCAGCCCCAGCGGCAGCGACGGCAGCAGCGCACGCCACTGATCGGCCATCGTGATCGGCCCGCTGCGTCCGGCGATGCGGACGCGGTTGGGCAAAATCGCGATCGTGCCGAGGGTAAAGCCGAGCGCCGCCCCGATAAGCCCGAACTGCACGCCGACCACCGTGCCGACAAGGCGTGCGAGAAAATCGAAGATACCCGTCGTCCTGAGCTCACCCGATCGGTTCTGGCTAACCAGGAGGTCGGAGATGGGCGAGATGACGCCGTAGACCGCAAGCCCCGGTGCCAAGGCGGACAGCACCTCTCCCGCTTGCGTCCATTTGTCGCCGAGCAGCAGGCGGACGAGCGGCATGCCGGCGAAGCACAGGAAGACCGACGCGGGCACCATTGCGGTGCACAGCCGCTCGACCAGGCCGAGATAGGCAATGCGATACTGATCGGGAAAAGGCCGGAGCCGCGCCATCACGGGCAAGGTTGCCTGCTGAATCGGCCTGAGCACGTTGGTCATCGGCAGCATGTACAGATTGAACGCGCGGTTGAAGTGGCCGAGGCTGACGGTGCCGAGATCGCGCCCGATGATGATCACGCTGATGTATCGCGAGGCGAAATTCAGCGTCGAGTAAAGGGTGGCATTCGCCCCGAACTTCAGCAGGTCTCGCGCTTCGGGGACCATGCGGGGCCGGTCGGGTCGCCATTTGGTCGCCCACAGGTTCATTGCCGAACTGGTAAAGGACTGCGCCAGGCCAGTAGCGACGATTGCCCAATAATCGCGCCGGATGATCGCGACCGCAAGCCCGACCAGGAAGCCGACCAGCAGCGATACGGTCTCCACGGCCGCAACCATGCCGAACCGCAGGTCGCGACGCATCAGCGCATTGTGCTGGAGCGACAAGCCGCCGATTACGAAACCGATGAGCGATACCAGGACGATGTCGCGCACCGCGGGCTCGTGGTAGAAGTCCGCGATCAGTGGCGATGCGGCGGCGATCAGCAGCGCCATTGCGGTGGTGGCAGCTGCATTGAACCAGAATAAAAAGCTGACCTCCGCCTGATCGATATGCCCCTTGCGCAGCGAGG
This sequence comes from Sphingomonas sp., assembly GCF_036387595.1. GTDB lineage: Bacteria > Pseudomonadota > Alphaproteobacteria > Sphingomonadales > Sphingomonadaceae > Sphingomonas. The sequence goes on along the minus strand of NZ_DASVTL010000069.1, from coordinate 71,150 downwards.
CGTTGGTCAGGCCGAAGTCGCGGAAAACCTGGACGAAGGCCAGGATGACGATCGACATCGCGGCGAGACCATAATCGCGCGGCGACAGCAGGCGTGCGATGGTGACGGTCGAAATAAAGCCGATTGCCGCGGCCACCCCGCGGCGGCCGAGCAGGTACATCGGTCCGGTACGGGCGCGTCGATGCACCTCCTCCACCGACATCGATTTCATCGCCATGGTGTAATCCTGTTTCGCGTCATGCGCGTCGCGCCGTTCCGCCTGCGCTGATCCGCACCGCCTCGCCCGCCGAGGCGACGAACAGCAGCGCGAGCAGGCCGGTGAGGCCGAGCTTGGTCGCGACGGGCTGGGGCGTGCGCCAGACGTCGCGGGTGCGGTATGCGGTAACGCGCGCCAGGCGGTTGGTCCAGTAAAGCGGATTGCGGGTGCGGCCCTGGCTGACCATCTGGCCGCCGACCACCCGGCGCGCCTTGCCGGTAAGATCGGCAAGCGTTGCGCGCGCGGGGTGGAAGACGAGCATCTGCGGTGCATAAGCGACCGGATACCCGGCAGCGGCCATTCGCTTGGCGAGGTCGACGTCGCCCCCGGATTTCAGGTCGGCGCGAAAGCCGCCGAGTTCGCGTATCAGCGCGGCGGGGCTCAGCCAGTTAGCGGTCACCGCGCGGCCTTGCTTGGCGAGCTTCTCCTGGTTGAAGGCGAACAGGCGTTCGTAGGCGTCGCATAGGCCCGCGCCGTCCGCCTCCAGTTCGACGCGGCCGGCGATCACGCCCGCGTGAGGGTTGGCGCGTCCTGCTTCCAGCGCGGCGCGGAGCCAGTCGCGGTCCGCGCGGCAGTCCGAATCGATGAAGGCGAGCCACTCCCCGCGAGCCGCCGCAATGCCGCGGTTGCGGGCGGCGTAGGAGCCGGGTTGCGGTTCCTCCAGCAGGATGACGGCGGCGGCGCGGGCGACGTCGGGGGTCGAGTCGCTCGACCCGTTGTCAACGACGATCACCTCATAGGCGCCGCGCGGCAACGTCTGCTCGGCGAGTGATGCGAGGCAGCGGCGGAGGTCGTCCGGGCGGTTCCAGACGGGGACGATGACGCTAACTCGCGGTGTGGTCATCGCGGTGCGCTTACGAATACTGTCGGGGCGGCTTGCTGCGCGACGATGCGCGCGCCGGCGAGGCTCAGGTGATGGCGGTCGAAGTAAAGGGCACGGCCGTCGCGGTAGATGTCGCACGCGTCGCCACGGCACAGCGCGTCCTTGGGATCGACTATGGGCACGCCGCTTGCTCGCAGCTGGTCGAAGGCGGGACGGACATACAGCGTTTTCGCGACGATTTCTGAGCGCGCGCGGCCGTGCTGCTCGGCGAGGCGGCCCTGCTGGGCAAGGTGGGCGAGAAGGCGGGGGACGTCGGTTTCCTGCGGCGGAATCGCGTCGAGCAGCACGACCCGGCGGCCCGAGGCGCGCAGGCGCTGGACCGTGGCAATCAAGGCGTCGGACAGGCCGCGGCGGCGGGAATTGGCGGTGTCAGCCCAATAGCCTACGAGGACGACCGTGCGGATGGCGCGCCTGGCCTCGATCAGGCGCATGACCGCCAGGTTAAAGCGGTTGCACATGGCGGTGACGTCAAGACCAACGACGGGGGTGCAGCTCGATCCGGTGGCCTGCATCAGCGCGCGGCCTCGCGAGCGTGCGATCTCACCGAGCGCATAGGCGATCTCGACGCCGTGGCTGTCGCCCCAGACCAGCGTGTCGGGCGCGACGTTTGCGCCGATGGAGCAACGCTCACGCGCGATCGCGCGGATACTGTTGACGTGGCAGCGGGTGCGCAGCGGGCTGACGTCCTCGGTTGCTTCCGCCAGGCGCAGCACGTCGGGACGGAAGCGGCCGGGCCAGCCGCCCCCTGCCATGACCACGGCCGAGATCGCAGCAAGCGCGGCCGCGCCGGTTGCCGCCTGGCGGAACAGGCGCGGGCGGGGGATGCGCTGGCGTGAGCGGAAGGGCTGCTCGACGAAGCGCCACGACAGCGCGGCCATGAGGAAGGCCGCGGCGACCACGGCGACCGCCCACGCACCCGACAGCCCCCGGTCGCGGGCGTAGTCGGTGAAGACGATCAGCGGCCAGTGCCAGAGGTAGAGCGAATAGGAAATGAGGCCCACCGCGACCATCGGCTTGATGCTCAGCAAGCGGCCGACGAGCGTGCCGGGCGCGCAGTGGATCAGCGCCGCCGCGCCGAGCACCGGGAACAGCGCGGCGGCGCCCGGAAAGCGCGTCCGGCCGGTGAAGGCGAACACCGCCCAGGCGATCGCCGCCAGCCCGGCGATCGCGACGATCTCGCGCGCGCGGCGATGACGGATCGCGGGCACCGCACCGACCGCCAGCAGGGCGCCGGCTGCCAGTTCCCAGGTGCGCGACACGGGGAGGTAGAAAGCGGCGCTCGGATAGGCGCGGGTCTGCCACACACAGAACAGGAGCGAACCCGCGAAGATCGCCCACAGCACCGCGGCCCGCCACCGCGGCAAGACCCGGGCGACGAAGACCAGCAGCAGCGGAAAGACGATGTAGAATTGCTCTTCGACCGCGAGGCTCCAGGTGTGGAGCATCGGCTTGGTATGCGCCGACGCGCCGAAATAATCGGATTCGAGCCAGAAGTTGACATTGGAGACGAACAGCAAGGTGGCTACGATGGACCGGCCGACGCTTGCGAAATCCTTGGGGAAATAGAGGACTGCAGAGGCCGCCAGCACAAAAACGATGACCGCGAACAGCGCGGGCAGGATGCGGCGGATGCGGCGTTCGTAGAAGGCGACGATCGAGAAGCGGCCCTCATCGACCTCACGCGCGATGATTCCGGTGATCAGGAAGCCCGAGATCACGAAGAACACGTCGACGCCGACGTATCCGCCGCTGAGCGCGGACCATCCGGCGTGGAAGAACACGACCGGCAGCACCGCGATTGTGCGCAGGCCGTCGATGTCGCGGCGGTAGCCGGTGGAGCCGTCACGCATGGCCGGTGCCTCCATGATTATCCAGCATGTCCGCCGGGTACCAGATCGCGTCGGGGCCTCCATGGCGGCGACGGGCGCGGGCGCAGGCGGCGATCAGTTCCTGCGACGCTTGGCGATTGATATAGCCTTGCGACCCGTCGTGCGAGACGATCCGTGCCGGAACGCCGACGAGAACCGCGCCATCCTCGGCACTCTTGTTGACCACGGCATTGGCACCGATCGCGACATCGTCGCCGATCGTGATCGGGCCGGTGACCCTCGCCCCAGACGCGATAAAGACCCGGTTGCCGACCACCGGCGACCCGATGATCTTGCCGCGGTTCGTCTGTCCGAACAGGATCATCGGGCTGAGATTGACGTTCGCACCGAGCAGGCAGTCTCCGTTGACGTAGATGCCGCCAAAGCGGGTCACGAACAGGCCCGGGCCGATATCGGCATATTCGGCAATCGCCATGCCGAACAGGTGTCGATAGTGGAGGAGGAGGAGCTTGAACGGAGGGTATAAAGTATATTTCGCGAGTCCGTTAACCTTCAGATAGCCGACGATCCGAACAAGCGCGATGTATTTGTAGCCGGCATTAAACAGGAACAACTTAAGCCATTTCAGCGATCCCGTGCCTTCGTAGCGCTGCAGATCCCCCTTCAGCAGCAGGCGCAATTCCTCCAGGCTTCGGGCGCAGCCGCGCGTATGCGGTTTTGCCAGCTTCGCGAGCTGGTCACCCGGGACGTGAAACGGCGACTTGAACACGCGAAATCCTAAATGCCTGCGCCTTCTCGTTCCTTTAGAAGACGAAACGCTAACAGTCAGTGCCGCGCGAGCAGCCGGTGGTAGATGTCCAGCACACGCGCCGCGTGGGTGGCGGGATCGACGTCGTGGAAGAGTGTCGTGCGCTCCTCCACATCCAGTCGTGGCGGCTGGTCCAGCGCCTGGAGGATGGCAGCTCCGAACGCGGCGGCATCGGCGTCACGGGGTACGAGGAGCCCGCCGCCCCAGGTTCTGGCGATCTCGCCATGCCCGGCATCGTCGGTGGCGACATAGGGGATGTCGAGCATCAGCGCCTCGACCAAAGTACGGCCGAACGGCTCGGCGAGCGCCGGGACGGCGAGCACGTCGAGGCCCGCGAGGTTCCGTTCGGGCGGCGATCGGAACCCGGCAAACGCGACCCGGTCGGTGATGCCGAGCTCGCGAACGCGCGCCTCGAGCCGCTCGGCGCTGCCGTCGCGGTCCTGTCCGAAGAGGATGAAGCGGGCGGACGGGTCGGAGGCAGCAACGACCGCGGCGGCTTCGATGAAAAAGTCGGGGCGCTTGCGGCGCGTGAAATTGCCGGAGGTGCCGACGAGCCGCAAGCCGGAAACCGGCCATCGGTCCTCCCACTCCGCGCGCGCCTCGGCCCGCGTCACCGTTCCCGAAGGTGGCGAGAACGGATTCACGATGTTGGTCACGTCCATGCCCTCCGCACCCTTCAGTCGCACACGACACGCATCGGAAATGCAGATGACCGCGTCGGCGCGGCGGAGCAGGCGACGATCCGTCCAGTCACCCTGACCGAAGGCACGATTGTGATAGATTAGCGGCAACCCCAGGCTCTTTACGGCGGGCGCCCACGACGCCATCGTCCAGAGATCGCTGACGTGGACGAGCGCGTTCTGCCCGAGCGCGGCGAGCGCGGCCCGCCGGCGCGCCAGATGCGTGAAGTCAGTGCGTGCCAATCGCCGACGCTTCGGCGCGACCGGCTCCTCGAAGAGGTCCAGCCCGCGCCGGCGTGCCTCGGCGGCGATGCTGGATCCGGCAGGCGCGATGATCCGAACCGACACCCCGTGCGCCGCGTGCAACGCGTGCGCCAGCGTGAACGTCGATATATGGCTGCCGCCCGTGCTGGTGCCCGTGAAGGGAAACAGAACCGGCCCGATCGCGTCCATTGCGTTCCTGCAGCCCCCGATGTGCACGCGTTGACGGCTTGGCCGCTTCGCGTCTATCCCATGCTGCTGCGCAGCAGGCAAGGGGTAGTCATGGTTGACAGGATAGGGGTCGAAGAGTTCACGCGTCGTCGTCGGAAGCTGATGCGGACGTGCGCCGATCCGCTTCGTGGCTGAGAACCTGCCCATCGCCACGGTGCTGATGCCCTATACGACGCTGGAGATCGGCGGCAGCCACATCTCCGGCACCTCGCTGGCGCAGGGGTTGCAGCGGCGCTACGGTATCCGATCGGTGGTGATCGCGCCGCACGGGGCCGAGGTGCTGCGGCTCGCCAAGTCGCTTGGGCTCGAAACGCTGGAGACGCGCGACAAGCCCGGTGCGCGCGTCCTGCCGCATCATGATGCGATCCGGACTCCGGCGCGGGTCGGTGTGCTCCGCAAGCTGGGCGCGCGCACGCTGGTCCATTGCAACGACATGGGGGCGGTGCAGGCGTGGTTCGGCGCGGCGCGGCTGACGCGGACTCCGCTGGTCTATCACAACCGCGGTTTCGCCAAGCCCCGATGGTACAACAATCTGGTCATTCGATCGGCCGATCACGTCGTCGCGATCTCGCGGGCGTGCGAGGCACGGCTCGGCTATCTGCCCGCCGACAAGCGCACGGTGCTGACCAACCCGTTCGCGACCCCCACCGACTATGACGCCGCCGCCACCCGCGCGGGGCTTTTCGCCGAGTTCGGCGCGAACAGAGGGGAGCGGTTGATCGGCTTCGTCGGCAATTTCTGGGAACGCAAGCGACCAACGCTGTTCATCGAGATGGCGACGCGGGTGGCCGCCAGCGACCCATCCACGCGGTTCGTGCTGTTCGGGCGCGCGGGCGACATCACGGTTGCCGCGTTGCAGGCGCAGGTGGACGCCGCAGGGATCGGCGACCGGGTGCTGCTGGCCGGGTTCCGGCTACCTCCCGAGGCAAACCTCGCGGCGCTCGACCTGCTCGTCATGCCCGCGCTCGACGAACCGTTCGGGCGGACGCTCGTGGAGGCGCTGCTGCTCGGCGTGCCCTACGTCGCCGCCGACGACGCCGGGCACAGCGAAATCCACGCGCGTTGGGGCGGGGGAGTTTTGATGCGCATGGACGCAACCGCTGAGGATTACGCCGGCGCCGTGCTGAAGGCTTTGCGCGAAGGCGGCGTGGCGCTGCCCGCAGCCGAGCGCGAACGCATTGCCGCGTCGGTCCGGCCCGAACGCCACGCCGAGGAGGTGATGGAGGTCTATCGTCGGGTCGCGCAGCCCAGACCCAAGGTCACCTGACCGTGGCCGACGATTAGCGGCGTACCGGCGGGCACGTCGAGGTCGCAGCGATCGATCACCAGCACGGCGTCGCGAGCCTCGACCCGAACGATCGGCGCGAGCGTGGTCGAGCGCACCACCAGCCGCGAGATCCGCCAGTTCGCGCCGCGGCCAAGCCACACGTGCGCGCTGCGCGCCGATTCGCTGGTGATCGTCGTAGCCGTGCCGGTGCCCCAGAAGCGGTAATTGCGGCTGTTGTTGCGCGCGACCGTATCCTGCAGCCGGGTATCGCGGCTCTTAAGGTCGAAGCCGCCGTCGCTGTTGTTCTCGGCGATTACCCGCGCGATCGTGACGTTGCTGACGCCCCCCTCCAGCGCGATGCCGTCGCCGTTGGTGTATTTGCCCTCGACCCGCGCCATCCGGAAACCGGCGACGCGGCCGTCGTGGATAGAGATGTTCGTGCCGCGAACGATGGCGATCCCCTGAGGCAGGTGAGGCCTTACCTGAGGCTCGGCGCGCATCGACAGGTCGAAGCCGCCGATATCAACCTCATCGGCTTGACGCAGACGGATGCCGTCGCGCTCCAGCCCGGCCGCGATCAGCCCGGTGATGCGCAGGCGACGCACCTCGGACTCGCGTGCGCTCTCGACGGCGCGATAGGCACCCTCGATTCGCGCGGGGCCGATCGTCGCACCGCTGATGCTTCCGCGGATGACGGCCGCGCCATTCGTTCCCGGTAGCCGGAGCGGGCGTCGCGGCGTCCAGCGCTGATTCGAGGTGAGCACCGTCGAGCCATGCCCGCCGGGCGATGGTACGCGCTGCGCGGCAGCTGACACCGCGATCGCCATACCGGCGGTTACCAGAACAATCCGCACATTCTCTCCTCGCCAACGTCGCTCGAGTCCTGCGCCTGCCACAAGAGCACGCCCCCGACAACGTGGTTGACTTGTTGGAACAGAAAAGGAACATGCGCCGTCCTTCACGCAAAAGGAAGGAACTCATCCATGTTCGACGACTTCGCCGACCGCGCCGATTCGGTGCTCGCCCCTTCGCGCTCGGCCACGCCGGTGACCCCGAGCGACAGCCAGCCGCTGGCGAGGCTGCCTAAGGCGCTTTACGTCGGCACGGGCGGGCACGTGACGTTGCGCTGCGTCGACGATGCCGCCGACGTGGTGTTCCGCAACGTGCCCGCTGGCGCGATCATCCGCGCGCGGGCGAGTCATGTCCGTGCAGCCGGAACCACGGCTACCGATATCGTGGCGCAGTTCTGATGCTGGGGTTCGACACCGGCTTCTGGTCCGCCGATACCGGCGGTGGGCTGATCGCGCCGCTCCGCGCGATGGCGGCCGGGGCGGCGATCCCGACCGGCGTCGCCGCGCTCGATGGCGACGCAACCATGGTGCGCAACCGCACGCGGCACGTGATCTTCGCACATTCGCCGACGATCCAGCCGCTGTTCGCCCTGTTTCGGACCAGCGACAGCGCGGGTGGAGTCGAGGCGGCGGTGTCCTGGCCTGAGGGAACGGTGTTCAAGGCGTCGGTCGAGTTGACCGTATCGGCAGGTGGTGCTCCCGCCACCGCGCTGAGACGGCTGACCTTCGGCGGGCAGGACAGTTATGTCGTGCCCGCCGGCGGCAGCACCGCGGCGATGCTTTACCCCGACCCGCTTCCCGCAAGCGCATTTCATCCGAACTTCGCGACACTGGGGCCCGGGGATACGGTGTTCGTCAAGCAGGAGATCGTCTTCCCGGCGGCGGGCACGGGGGTGATCGCGATCGCCGACGGTACGGGGCTCGGGACGGGCAACAGCGGCGAGGGGTGTTACTTCGGCGGAATCGGATCGGTCGATCTGCCGGGATCGCTGGTGGCGCAGGGCGGCAGCGCGGTGGGCGGCAGACTGATCAAGCCGCTGGCGATCCTGGGTCGCCATCGCTCGGTAGCGGTGTTGGCCATCGGCGACAGCATCGGCTTTGGCAAGGGCGTGAAGTCGAGCGGCGATGGTGCGACCGAGGGATCGTGGCCGGTGATGGCGGCCTATGCCGCGGGCGTGCCGCTGACCAAGGCCGCGCTTTCGGGCGACCGCGCGGCGGCGTTCACGCTCGCGCGCCGTGCCCAGGCGTTCGCGCTCGCCGCCCATCACAGCCACGCGATCGTGGCGCTGGGCACCAACGACGTCGGCGCGGGCGGCGCGGGCGCGACCCTGGCCGATCTGGTCGCCGGGATCGTCGCTGCGCTCCGCACGGTCAACCCGGCGCTACGCTGCTGGGCCGCCACGGTGCCGTTGCGCTGCGCGTCGTCGAGCGATGGGTGGACGACGCCGGCCGGGCAGTCGCTGCAGACGGGCTGGGGTGCGGGGCAGCGCCAGGATCAGGCCAATGCGGCGCTCGCCGGGCTGGTCGGCTCGGTGCTCGACGGCGTGGTCGACATCAATCCGGGGTTCGCCGACGCGGCCGACCCTTATCGGTGGAAGACCAACGGCGCGGCGAACTGGTCCACCGCTGACGGAACGCATCCGTTACAGGCGCGCCAGACCGACGCCTCGGCTATCGCGCGGCCGGTCATCGCGGGCTGGACCGCATGACGCGTGGTGCCGTACCCGAACGTTTCCCCGGGTCTCGTTTCTCGAAATATTCGAGCGTAGAGCGGTTCATCACCATTCGGCGTAGGAGAAGCCAAACATGGCAGAACAACTCGGGGCGCTCGCCGGCGGGACGTGAGTCGAGACGCAGAACGGCGACAGGCTGAAGCTTCAGCTCGCCGGCTCCGTCGAGGATTTCAGAGCGCGGCAGTTCGAGCAGGTCGTCGTGTCGCTCGACGAACGGCAGCTTCGCTCGCTGACCCGCGACCTTTTGCGGGCGGCGGCGAAGCGGCAGATCCTGCTTTATCTGCCGTTGAGCTGGTGGCGCCGGCTGCGGCGTGCCGCGCGCCAGCGATCGCCGTCGCCGTAGATGGTGCGGGGCTGTGCTATGGCAAAGGCGCATTCTCGCGGGTGAGCGCGGCGCGCGCCGCCGCGTGAAGACTGGCGGCATGGCTCGGCCAGTCGACGAGCATGCCGAGCGAATCGTCGTCCGGCGCGGCCGCGGCGATCGCATGAAGCGTTGCAGCATATTGGTTCGCCAGCGCAACTGCGCGGTCGGCGCGCGCCTTCTCGACATCGAAGCGGTCTTGCGTCACCCACAGCTTCACGTCGTCGATGCTGCGTCCCATGCAGGCGCTGCCCCCGCATCGACCGACCTCGGCGGCGAGTTCGGTGATAACCCGGGCGATCCCGCGCAAGGAGGCGACGTTGGTCTCGATCGGCGCGTCCTCCGCTTTCTCCGCGACCGAGCGGATCAGGCTGGACGAGGCGCGCCCCGCGACCGCCAGCAGGTCTTCGCGCGCCCGGTCTTCGTTACTCATTCCTGCCGTCCCATCCGTTGCCGAGCGATGGATCAATAACCAAGGGTGCGGCTGTGCGCCATGCAAAGGCGTCGGCACGGGCCAACGGGTCATAAGCGATCAGGGATGATCGCGCCGCGGGCTGTGCTAAGCGTTTCGGCCATGAACAAGGCAGTGACGGAGGATCTCCGCAGCCCCCGGCCGCGGATGATCGTGGTCATCAATTCGATCGGGAGCGGCGGGGCCGAGCGCGCCCTCGATCGCCTTCTTCGCGGCTGCAGCGACCGGCTGCAGCGGTATGACGTAGAGTTGGTGCTACTCGACCATGCACCGGAGATGCGCGCATTGCCGCCGCTCGCCGCGCACCACTGCCTGGATGCGCGGGGCAGCCTGGTTCGCAGCACGGTGCGGCTCGCCGCGTTGCTGCGGCGTCGCAAGCCGGACCTGCTCGTCAGCCTGCTGGTGCGATCCAACATGGCCGCGGCGGTCGCCGGGCCGATGCTGGGCGTGCCGACGATCCTGTGCGAACGGATGCACCTGACGTCGCATCTGGAGGGGCGGTATCGCGGAGTGCGACTCGGACTGCTCCGGCTGCTGCCGCGGCTGCTGTACGGCCGCGCGGCGCAGGTGCTGGCGGTGTCGCAGGGGGTCGCCGACGATCTCGTCGCTCGCTTCGGCGTCGCGGAGGAGCGGTTGCTGGTCATCCCGAACCCGTATGACATCGACGCTATCGTCGCGGAGGCGGCGGCCGAGCCGGAGATCGCTCTGCCGCCGGATTTCATCGTTGCGGTCGGACGGCTGGTCGCCGCGAAAGGCTTCGATGATTTGATCCGCGCCTATGCGATCGCTCGGCCGGAACTTCCCTTGCTAATCCTTGGCGAGGGGGCGGAGCGCATGGAACTCGAACGCCAGGCTTCCGATGCAGGGCTGTCAGAGTGGATCACCTTTGCGGGCTACCTCGCCAATCCGTTCGCAGTCGTCGGGCGGGCGACGTATCTGGTGTCAGCCTCGCACAACGAAGGATTTCCAAACGCTATCGCAGAGGCAATGGTGCTCGGCCGGCCGGTGCTTGCTACCGACTGCCCGAGCGGACCTGCCGAGCTACTCGGGGGCAGAGCAGGCGGACCGGGGAGCGTTGCGGCCGCGGCACATGGGCTGATCGTTCCGGACGCCGACGTGCGCGCGCTCGCCGCAGGGATGGACCGATTGCGCGATTCGGCGCTGCGCGAAAGGCTGGGCGCAGCGGCGCGGGCGCGGATGGAGGCGTTCCGCAGCGATGCGGTGACGGCGCGCTATTGGGCGGTGTTCGACCGCTTTCTGGGCGGCATAAGCGCGCGATAAAGTGCGAGATGCGCCGCGGCGGCGCGTGACAGGCTGTAGCGGGCGGCAATCGGTGCAGCGCCCGGCCAAGGCCGGTCGCGGGGCTTGGCTTCCTCCATCAGCGCATCGAGCGCGACCAGATCGCCCACCGGGAAATAGCAATGGTCCGGCAGGCCGAACTCGCGATGGACGGGGATGTCGGAGACGCGCACCGGCGCGCCGGCGACCAGCGCCTCGAGGATGACAAGGCCGAAACCCTCCATCGCAGACGCATGCAGGAACAGGGCGCAACGGCGGTACAGCGCGGCAAGTTCCTGCCCCTGGCGGCCCCCGAGGAAGATGACGTCAGGGCTCTCCGTGGCGCGCAGCTGCGCCTCATGGTCCGTATTGCCGACGCCGGACCCGACAATCACCAGCGGCAGCGTGCCCGGGCGTGCGGCGGCGCGTGCGGCGATAAGGTCGTCGAAGCGCTTAGTCTCGTCCATCCGGCCGACAGCGAGGAGGTAACCGCCCGGTTGCAGCCCCAAATTCCTGACGATGCGGTCGTCGGTGCCGGGCCCCTCCGGCGACGCGAGAACAGCGCCGTGTGTGATCGTGACGGTGCGCGCGGCGGCGTGAGGGGTTCGGGTCAGGAAGTCGCGGCGGAGCGCATCGCTGACGCAGATCACGCGGTGCGCGAATCGCCCCGCCAGATACTCGCCCAGACGAAGGAAGGCGCGGCCTGCGAACCCCCATTTTGGCCGCTCGAAATCGGCGGCGTGATGGGTGACCACCACCTTGGCGCCGAGCACGCGAGCGAGCGGGGTGAAGAAGCCGGGGCCGATGCCGTGCAGATGGACGATGTCCGCCGAGCGCCCGAAGCGAAGGAGCGCGTGGAGCGTGTGGACGAGCGTTTCCAGCGCACCGTTGCGGGGGGAGGGCAGCGCGATCTCGGTCAGCCCCTTGGCATCGCAGTCTGCTGCGCCTGTATAAGGAAGGCGGACGACGATCGTGAAGTTGAGGTCGGGTGCCTGCGACGCGAGCGCCGGATAGAGCACGGCGCAGTGCGTCTCGATACCGCCGATCACATCGCGCATAGCCCGCGCGCCGATCACGACAACGCGGCGTGCCCGGTATTGCTGATCGTCAGCCATCATTGCCGCGAGGAGGCGGCGTTGGCGAAGACGGCCCAGTAATGCTGGACCGCGCGATCGACGCTATAATCTTCAGCGCGCGCCCGGCCCGCCATGCCGAGCGCCACGCGCTCGGCGTCGGACAGGGTGTCGATCCAGCGTAGCGCTGCAGCGAGCGAAGCCTGATCGTCGGTGGGGACAAGACGGCCATGCGGCGTATCGAGTGGGCCGGCGATGCTCTCACGCGGGCGGTCGACAAGGATCTCGGATGGGCCTGAGGCGCAATTGGTGGCGATCACCGGGCGTTCCAGCGCCATCGCCTCGACCAAGGCGTTCGGAAAGCCCTCGCCGTTCGAGGCGCTGACATAGGCGTGGGCCTGGGCGACGAGCGCAAAGGGATTCGGGCTGAAGCCGCCGAGCACGATGCGACCGTTCAGGCCGAGCCGCGCTATCTCGGCCTGGAGCGTCTCGCGTTCAGGGCCTTCGCCCAGGATGAGCAGCCGCGCGGCGGGCTGCGCGTCCCGATAGGCGCGGACGAGCAGCGCCATGTTCTTGGTGTGGGTCAACCGACCGACCGCAATGAAATAAGGCAGCGCGAGGGGTGGCATGGCCGCTTCGTCGGCGCGGGCGCGAATGGCAGCGAGGTCTACCGGATTGGCAATCGCGGTGATGCGAGCTGGCTCGACGCCGAAGTTGCGCGCTAGGTCGTCCGCGACACCCTGCGACACCGCGATGATGCGGTCCGCGCGCGGGTAGGCAAGGCGGACAAGAAGGCGGCTCGGCACAGCGCGAAGGCCGGAGAGATGCGCGGAGGTGTTGACGCGTTCGCTGATGACTGTGCGCACGCCCTCGAGGCTGCCGACGGCGGCGGCGATCACGTTTGCGCGCGTGAGAAAGCTGACGATCAGGTCGGGCTTTTTGCTGCGGACAAGCGCACGAAGCGCGCGAAAACCGCGCGGGAGCGAGCCGCCGGTCGATAGGCGATGGACGGGAAGCCAGACGGGAGGGGGATAGGCGTCCCGGTCGTCGTCGAGCAGCGCCAGTGCCGAACCTTCGGCCAGCCGATCGCGCGAGCCCGCGACGATCGACAGCATGACCCGCTCGGCGCCGCCGCCTGCGAGCGAGTTGATCAGGAACAGGACGCGCATGTCAGATCCTCGCCAGCGCGCGGGTGATGATCCGGTCGGTGGCGCGCGCAATCTCGTCCCAGTCGAAGCGCGCGTTGATCGCCTCGCCGTCGATCGCGAAGGTCTCAGGCGCGGCTGCGAGCTTGGCGGCGAGCGCGTCGATGGAGCCCATCGGGAAGTAGCATGCGTCGGGCAGCGCGATCTCGAGGTTTGCGGGGATATCGCTCAGGAGCATGGGGGTGTTGGTCGCCGCCGCCTCCAGCGCGGCGATCGGCAGGCCTTCGTGGTGCGACGGCATGACGAACACTGACGCGGCCGTGTAGAGCGTGCGCAGCACCTCGTGCGACTGGAAACCCGCGAACACCACGCGGTTGCTCGCGCGGGCGAGCAGGTCGCGGGCGTATGCGTCCTGGTGGTCGGCGCCACCGGCGATCACCAGCGTGCGCGGGTCGCCGCTCTGCGCGTGCGCCGCGATCAGCTCGTGAAACGCCTTTTCGGGAACTAGCCGTCCGACCCCCAATATGTAGCCGCGGGGGCTAAGGCCGAAGCGCGCCAGCACTGCCGCGTCCCAGCTGCCGTCGCTCCCGCGGAATACCGCGCCAGCGCCGTTGGGAATGGCGTGGATGCGATCAGCCTTGTGCACGAATCGTTTCCGCAGCGAGCGGGCGACGGCTTCGGACACGACAATCGTCTCGTTCGCGCCGCCGACCGCCAGCCGCTCGGCGAGCTGGAGCAGCGCCTTGGCGGGGGCGTTCCACTTCGCGCGGTCGTAATCCTGCCCGTGATGGGTCAGCAGCACCCGCATCCCGAGCGCGCGTGCGAACGGCGCCAGCAGCCCGGGCCCGATCGCGTGAATGTGGACCAGCCGGGTGCGGCGGCGGAAGCGCAGGAACAGGATGGCGACGAACGTGTGGAGGATCGTTTCCAGATATTTGTTGCGCAACGCCGGCAGTGGCCAGAGTGCCAGGCCGTTCCATTCGCGCCGGGTCGCATCGACATATGGCGAACGCTCCGTCAGGTCTATCGGGCGTCCAGGTGAGAGCCGTCTGAGCCGCGGGTAGAGCTGTTCGACATGGGTTTCGATACCGCCCATGACTCCGGGCACGCCGCGCAGGCCGACAACGCCGATCCGTTCGGTTCCGGGAAGTAGGCGCGGCGCGGTCATGACGAAAATCCGATGCTGGGCTGGTCGCGCGACGCGCTGTTGCCGCTGCTGTAGCGCAGGCTAGGCGGGCGGTTCAACGCGTCAGCGCGGCGCCGAGCGAGAACACGGCGACCCAACTCGCCATGCCAGCCGTAATCATGGCAGTGATTCGGCGGCTCGCGCCCAACCGGCGCTGCAGTTGGGCCGCAGGTGAAACGCAGCGCGGCGGCATTCCGACCCGTCGCGGTTCGTCCGATGCCCTGTCGTATCGCGGAGACCCCGGGTAAGCGCCTGTGAGGCCGAGCAAGACATGTGGCTTATTCCTTACAGGCTTTCGCAGCGAATATGTCCTTCAGTGGATGAAGTTCGACTTTGCCGACATCGTTAACGTAGTGCACACGGTTGTGATACAGACCAAATTCTAGCATTCCAATTTGCCGGCTACTTCAATCCGTCAACCACTCATCTGTAGCTAATCGTGCTTTAACGGTCCTGCGTAAGTCGCTGGTGAAGGCCCACGTGCGAGTTTTGGAACATCGGGAAGGGGTTTGGACCTCGCCCCAATTGTTCAACGGAGCGGAAGCGTATCATGGCCGATCTCTTCATCACCCCAACCGGCAGCGGCAACAAGAGCGGCTCCAGCTGGAGCAACGCCGCTACCTTCACGGCAATCAACAGCATCGCCAAGAAGGCGGGTGACGGAGGCACCGTCTTCCTGGCGGCCGACAAGGGCGTCTACAATGTCACGGGATCGGTCAACATCGCCCAGGCCGGAGTCACGATCACCGGCATCAACACCGACGGCACCGCGGGCATGGCCACCTTCAACGGGACGCGCGCGGCCGATTGGACGGACGGCAAGGCTGAGGGTGGCGAGCTGTTCCGCATCGCCAAGGGCGCAAACGAAGTGTCCTTCAGCAACATTGCGGCGAACAACGTCGGCACCGTGTTCCGAGTATCGGGCGACCTGTCCGATCTCAGCATCGAGCACGTCACCGCAGACAACGTGTCACGCTTCTTCCAGACATACGCCTCCGACAAGAGCGCCGCGATCAGCGGCCTCTCGATCACCGATGTGGATGTCACCGGCTTTTCCAAAGGCGTGATCCGCCTCGCATATGATACCAACGACGTGCTGATCCAGGACGTTCGCGGCGACAGTGAGGGACAGGACGCCGCCGACGACTTTGCGATCGGCATCCATCTGGAAGGCACCACGCACGACGTCGTGATCCGCCGCACCATCATGGAGAACGCGAAGAGCACGGGCGGTGCCAAAAACTATTGGCAGGGCGACGGTTTCGCGAGCGAGGGCAGCACCTACAACGTCCTGCTCGAGGACACGGTCGCCCGCGGCAACACCGACGGCGGGTACGACATGAAGTCCGATCACCTGACGATGGTCCGCGCACTGGCGGAGGGTAACGGGCGCAATTTCCGGTTCTGGGGCGTCGACAATGTCGTCAAGGACTCGGTCGGCCTCGACCCGCACAAGATCGGTGGCATCAGCACGCAGAGTCAGGTCTTCGTCTCGCGAGGCGCAGAGGTCCGGTTCGAGAACAGCCTGTTCAAGGATTCGGGGTCCAGCACCAAGGCGATCTACAACGAAGGCGGCAAGGTGAGCTTCGTCAACTCGACGCTGGAATTGGCGAGCAGCGCCACCGCGTTCTTCGGCAAGATGAACGGCGGCGTGGATACGCTCAAGGTCGTGCGGACCGATGCGACCGGGGGCTGGTCCGCCGGATCGGTGATGGATGGCGTCGCCGACCTCTTGGCTGGGCCAGATGCGGCACCAGTAGTCGTGACGCCCGTGCAGCCCGACCCTGTCGTGCTGCCGCCGGTTGTCACGGAACCCGCCCCGGCACCGACGCCGGCGCCTCCGGCTCCGGTCGTCGCGCCGCCGGTCGTGGTCGCTCCGGTGCAACCCGCCCCGATCGTCACGCCACCGATCGTCGTCACACCGGCGAACCCCGCCGCCGAGCTGCACCGGGTGACCGGCACCGCAGCGAACGAAACGCTGAACGGCACCGCGGCGCGCGACACCTTCTACTTCGACGTGACCGCAGGAAGAACGGGCGTCGACACCGTCCGCGGCTTCGATGCGAACGACATCCTCGTCACCAAGCGCGCGCTGGTCGATAACAACAAGGACGGCATCATCACCTTCGGCGCCGGCACGCTCGACCTGGGCGACGGCGCAAGCAAGCTGCGCCTGGCGGACGTGTCCAAGGCAGGCCTGCGCTTCCTGGGCGCAACCGAGGATGGCTTCGCCTACGGCGAGGCGGCGGTACGGCCCAAAGGCGCCAAGGAAGGCAAGCTCGGCGCCGCCGATACGTTGACCGGCGGTTCGAAGGACAGCGCGACCGACAAGTTCTTCTTCGATCTCGATCTCGGCCTGTCCCTGGGCGTGGACACCGTCGCGAAATTCGGCGTCAAGGACGTGGTGATCACCACCGCGGCGCTCGGCGACGGCCCCGCCGGATCGGTGATCCAGGCGATCGACGGGTACTTCACGCTCGGTGACGACGGGGTCGACTTGGGATCGGTTGCGGCGTCCGACTTGGCGGCGCGCGCGGTGACCGCGCTCGAATTCGATGGGGCCCGTGTGATCGACGGTGTCGAATACTACGTCTACTCGAGCGTCGGCTCGGCGGTGGGCATGGAAGTGCTGGGCTGAACCTAAGCGGTTGACACTCCTCCTCTCCGCCGCGACAGCCTCAGCGGTATGTGGGGAGAGGGAGTGTCAACAGGCCTGAAAGTCTCGGTCGTCTCCGTGTTCTACAATCGCGGCGGGCTGCTGGACGAGACGGTCGCGTGCCTGCTGGCGCAGACCGCGACCGACATCGAGATCATCATCGTCGATGACGGATCGACCGACGACACGGCCGCCAAGCTGCGCGCGATCGACGATCCTCGCGTCCGGGTGCTGATCAAGGCCAACACCGGCTTCGTCAACGCAATGAACCAGGGCGTTTCGATGGCCCGCGGCGAATATGTCGCGGTTCACGGATCGGGCGATTATTCCTTTCCGCAGCGGATCGAGCGCCAGGCGGCGTTCCTCGACGCGCATCCGGAGGTTGGGGTGGTCGGCTGCCGATGGCGCGCCCCCAATCGCGACATCGGGCCCGTCGGCGCAGCCGAACGCGGGCCGATGCGTGCGGTCATGTTGCGGCGCAATCCATTCACCCATGGCGAAGTCATGTACCGACGCGCTTTGTTCGAGCGGGTCGGCGGTTATCGCCCGGCGTTTCGCTTCGCGCAGGATCGTGACCTGTGGCTTCGCATGGGTCGCTTCTGCGACTATGCGGTTATCCCTGAGCTGCTCTATGAGCGCCGTTTCCTGGACGACGGGGTCAGTCGCGACTGGCAGAAGCTTCTCTTGCAGAAGAAGCTCTCCCAATTTGCGGTGCAGTCGGCGGTAGCGGCCGGGTCCGACGGCGTTGATTGGCTCGACCGCTATGGCCCGGCGGCTTTCCTGTTTACGCGGCGGACCGAGCATGTCGCGCGCAAGCTGACGCTCGAAGGCTTGCGCTGGCTGCGCGATGATCGGCTGGAGGGCGGCCAAGCGTTGCTGGAGGCGGGCCTGCGCGAATATCGCAGCGTCTATACTGCCATGGGAGCGTTGCTTGGACGGGCGTCGGTTTCGCCCAGGCTGTTGCCGCTCGTACGGCTGCTGCTGAAGCGGCTCAGCCCGGCGTCGGATCGCGATCGCGAAACCTGAGCGGCAACGCTCCTATTTCCCCCGTAGCCGGCGTGGCAGGATCGCGTCCATGGCGCGCCGAGCGAGCACCCAATCGCCAGATTGCGGGAGCACGATCTCGCGCATACGGATGCCGGTGACTCGCGCGTAGAGCACGACGTAGCCGACCGTCGCCACGACATAGCCCAAGCTGGACGCGATCGCCGCCCCGGCCGCTCCGCTCCGCGGGATCAGCCAGAGCCCGAGGGCGACGTTGAGCACGAGCACTGGGATCATGACGACCATCGCCGCCCACGGCTTGCCGCGTCCGGCGAGGTCGGTGTTGAGCAGCTTGAACACGATGAACGCGGCGATGCCGGGCAACAGCAGCAGGCAGATTTCGGCGCTGTCGGCGAATCGGGCACCATAGAGCAGCGGAAACAGGTATTTCGCCACGATCGCAAGCCCGCCGGCGATGAGCAGCGAAGCGAGAAAGGAGAAGCGCGTGAGCGCCAGCAGCTTGGCCGAGAAGGCGCGTTCGTCCTGGGCATTGACCCCGCGCGACAGCACCAGCGAGCCGAGCACGCTCGGCACCTCCCAGATCAGCTCGGCGATCACGATCGCCTGAGCGTAGAGGCCTACCTCGCGCAGGCTGCCGAGCCGGGTCAGCAGCAAGATCATGATGCGGTAGTTGAGCAGGAGCACGACCATCGCGGCGGCGTAGCTCACCCCCTTGCTCTGCAGCGCAGCGGCGAGGCCGCGATCGAAGCCGAGTCGCAGCGGGGTATCCCGGTGCAGCAGCCATAAAGCATAGGCCGCACCTGCCGCCGATCCGGCTACGCTCGCGACCAGCACGCCTTTCACGCCCAGACGGAATCCCCAGCCGAGCAGCGCCACCAGCAGGAGGTTGATCAGCGCGGGCCGCCAGCTCGCACGACGAAACGCGGCGATTCGCTGCCGACCGAGAAACACGCCGCTCGCGTAGCTCGCGACAAGCGAAAAGGGGATGGCGGCCACAGCAAGCAAGCGAAGACCCCAATCGTCTGCGGCGACTCCGGCCAGTTCAAACCAGCCGAACGATAGGAGCATGGCAGCGGCGCTGGCCATGACGGCAAGGGAAAGCAGAGTCGGGACGAGCCGTTCGGCGGGATAAAGTCCGCGCCCCAGGTGAAACGCCGTCGATTGGCGGATCCCCATCTCGGATATGTTCACCGCGATCTGTGCCGGCACGCTGAGCGCCGCGATTAGCCCGCGCCCTTCGGGGCCGAGCAGGCGCGCGACGAGAAGGCCGGACAAGAACTGCGCGGCCTTCACTGCGATTCGGCTTGTGGCGACTCCAACGAGATCGTGGGCGAATCCGCCGCCGCCCGGCGGTCGCTTCGACGGCTTCGTCGAACGGGTCGTCGGTTCGGGATCGTACATGCTCGGACGTGCCATAATCTTTGCGTAGTTGATTATGTGCTAAAATGGATCATTTTCTTGGGTTTGCTCGACTTCACTTACGGGAACCCTGATCCATGAAGGTGCGTTAGCCACCTCCGGTAAGATTGACGGGCTGCGCTTTGTGCCCCAATCACCAGACGGTGACGACAAAAAAGCCCTATCGCTCAGAGGGTTGAAACCTTTTCTCGCTGCAGGGAGGCTCGAAAATCGATGCCGTGCGTGAGATGACGTGATTTTTACCATAGCCCTAAAAAGTGTACGAGCTCTTCGCGGATATTGTTGACACTTCGTTAGGGAACAGGCATTTGGCGGCCAGGGTTTGGAGAGGCCTGGGAGCGTGATCGCGATCGACAGCGGTCTCAGCTTCATATTCCATCAGTTGAACCTAGTTTACCAGGGAGAAGAGTAATGCCTTTGGACGGAAATTTCAGCCTGTTCCCGACGTATAATGCGGCGAATATCCGAGATTTCGGCGGCGGAAACGCCGGCGAGACCCTGATCAGCACGGCAGGCGCCGATGCGTTCCTGTTCCGTTCGTCGGCTTCGGGCCGCAACGACGCGATTGTTGGCTTTGAGGCTAACGACTCGCTGATCGCCGATCAGGACATTTTCGACGGCAACGGTGACGGCTACATCGACTTCGGCGGCAACAATGTTCTCGACGTCGAGCGTACCGGTGCCGGCAACAGCAAGCGCGGTGACTATTCGGTTTCCGTGGCGGGTCAGGGCGGCGACTCGATCCAGACGATCCGTTACCTCGGTTCCAAGGATGGTAGCTTCGTTTATGCGTCGGCAGATACCCGCGACCAGCTGCTCGGCCACTTCAAGAAGGGCTTCGACAGCACCCAGGGCTTCACCGGCGGCGACAGCTCGCTGACGGGCTTCGCGACCCGCTACGACAGCTCGGTCGCGACCGAAACCTTCAACGTGGGCAACACGTCGGCGGCGATCCTGTTCGACAACCAGCTCGGCCTGAACCTCGGCGGCGACACCGTGAACGGTTTCGGCACCGACGACCTGTTGATCTTCACCTCGGCTCTGTACGATGGTGACCGCGACGGCTTCATCCGCTTCGACAAGAACCGGGTGCTCGACGTATCGGCGCAGGATCCCGACGCGCGCGATCCGGTTACGGTGGCAAACGGCGACAGCACCGGTGCTCCGGGCGGCCAGGTCGACGTGAACGGCGCTACCGACGTTCTGAAGATCGAGTTTCTCGGTTCGAAGACGATCGGCACCGGCCTCGAAGCTGTGACCTATTATTATTATGGTCATATCGACGGCAACTATGCTCTCGACGGCGTCGGCGGCGTATAAAAACCCGTTAGTTTGACGGTTTGAATGGGCTCGTCCTCTCATGAGGGCGGGCCCATTTGCTTGTGGGGGCCACCGGACGCGTTCCGGGAGTTGGGCTCAAACAGCTGCATGTGAAGCGGTCGCATCGTGGCTGAACGGTGAAGCCGGCCTCCCTCGCTGTGCATGGCGGTTTGCACGCCAGCCATCCTGTCTGGACGCCGGCAGGACCAATAGACCGGGCTGGCGAAAATGGCCGCATTGCCGCCGTGGAGCCGGTTGGCACCGATGCAAGGTGCCGCGCGCTCTGATCGGCAGCCGCTGCGAGCGACGGGCACGCCGCGCAATGCCGTTCGCGGCTGCCCCGATTGCAGAGCGTAGCACCAGTGACACTTGCAAACCGGCATCCAGACGCAACGCGCAGGTCTGTGTCGACACTCACAATGCCAAGGACAGCGTCCATCGCCGCTGTTCAATCGTGCAGATCGTGACCCGATCGCGAGCCAATGGCCTCGGCTCACCTACCCGAGCGAAGCGATCGACGAAGGTTGCGCGCGTCCTACGGGACGGGCTCTATCACCGATCGTAGCGGCGGGTATATCAGAGGCCGCTCCGCCGCGCTGTATCTGCTGGATATCGCCGCCCCGACAGATCGACCGCCCCGCTCCCCGCGGGTCGCGAATCACGCTGCGAACGCCGCGCCCGTGCGGCATAGTGCGCGGTGAGCCCGCACAGGAGGGCGTAGAAGATCATCCCTTCGATCATCCACATCGGCATCGTCGCCATATTGAGCAGGATGAACGAAAGATGCGCGGAGATCAGTTTCCAACGAATGTCCGGCGGGGCGAGTGCCGCCATGCCAAGAAAGCCACCCCACAGGATGAGCATGGCAAGCACGCCGACGATACCAATCTCGTACAGTGCAGAGACCAGCGTGTTGTGAGCGTAGATGTCCATCACGCCCGACCATGACTCGGGACCGAAGCCGACCACCTTCTGCCACGCTTCCCCCTCGTCCCAGGCGTAAATGTATCTGCTCCAAATCGCCGGGCGTCCCGACAACAGCCGACGGTCCTCGGTCGACAGCGTGGTCGGCGGCTGGATGATGTCGAACCCTTTCTCGTAGATCACCCCAAGGTCCGCGAATCGTTCCTGACTCGTCACCGCCATGCCCGTCAGCCCCAATGCCACCACCGCGGCGACGAACGCTCCCGCCAGCTTGCGCTGATCTGGGACGAACAATCGCGTGAGCGCGACGAGCAGGGTCACCGCCGCCAGCGGTGCAGCACCGAGGATCGAGGTTCGGTAATTGGCCGCCAGAAGCCCGGCGACGCACCAGAGCAGGAGCGCGAGGCGAATGGGAAAGCGCACCCGGTCGGCGAAGCAGGTGACCAGAACCGCGGTGACGAGCAGCATCGAATACGCTGCCTCGTGATTGAACCCGCCGATGTAACTGGCTGACCCGTCGATTTCCCCCGCCTTTGTAAGACCCAGCGGAACGCCGAGAATCTGGAAACCCAACGGTATCAGCGCGACGGGCAGGAGCAGGCCCATCAGCCGCGCGGCACCGACGTCGTCCGTCGCCTGGTAGGCAAGCACCGCCAGCACGCCGAAATAGGCAAATTTGATTAATGCGCTGCTCGCTTGCGCAATATCGCCGTTCGCCACGGCGCTGACTGCCATGACCAGGATGATCGGCGCGAGCGGCATGACGATGCGGCCGAGTCCCGGCCGCCGCCGAATGACCAGCAAACCCGCAGCACAGATCGCAACGGAAGCAAGCGCATTCCAACTTAGCCCGAGCGGCGATGCCTTGTAGGTATAGACGTGTGCCGCCGCCAAAGCCGAGCGCATGCCGACCGCGACGATCAGGAACGACGCGGGAACGCTGCCTGCCCGTCGCGCCTGATATGCACTGAGCAGAAGGACGAGAAGGATCGCAGGGAGCAGCGCCCAGACCGGCAGCCCGACGGCACTCACTTTTTCGGGGTTCATCCGTCGCTCCGGCGGTGGAAAACGGCGCGGGTATGCCCGACTATCCCGGTGATATGCTGTCCGGCGATCGCCTGGGCGCGCAGATGTCGATGACGTATCCGACCCGATGTCATCGGGTGCGTGTAGCAGACGCGGAGATCGGTGAAAGTGCCTGTTGCGTGCCGGACGAGGCAGACAAGGCAAAGCCGGCCCGACAAGATGTCGAGCCGGCCGGTTGCAAGGTTAGAATGTCAACTGCGCAACGTCCGAAGCCGATCCTTCGAGGCTGTAGACGTAGTAGGTGACGCCTTCGCGGACCATCGCGCCGTCGAACTCCAGCCCGCCGACCTGGGCACCGTCCATTCCCGTCATCGTCACGGAGCCGCCCTCGCCGGCAAGGATGACGTCGCCGGGTCCACCGACTCCGCCAGACAAGCCCAGCTTGCCGCTGGTCAGGGCGATGCGGCCGTCGCCGTTGCCGTCGACCAGCGCCGTGGTCGTGACCAGCAAATCCTTGGCCCCGAAGTTGACAACCGTGTCGTTACCGAGATCGATGTCGAGTGCGGTGTCGAAGAAGAATACGCTCTTCTTCTTGTCGCCGGTATCGCCGCTGAGCAGGTCGTCGCCGAGCTTGCTTTCCACCGTGTTCTTGGGGCGCACGACCAGGGAAGCGTAAACCGACAGACCGGCCTCGTCCGTGCCCATGTACCTGAGCGATCCCATACCCGGCGTGGCGATCGTGTCCTTGAAGCCCTCGGGCGAGTCGACCACCAGCTTGGACTTCTGGTATTTGATGATTCCGTCGCCGTTGGCGTCGGACAACGCGCCCTTGGTAACAAGAATGTCGTTCTTGCCGAAATTGACGATCCGGTCGTTGCCAGAGTCTGCGTCCTTATCGAAATAGAACGTGTTCTGGTAGGACGCGCCGGTCAGCACGTCATCACTCGCGGCCGAACCGTCAAGCGTGCCTGCGCGCTGCAGGAGTGCCGAATCGGGCAACGAAGGGTTGACCGGCGGCGTGGGCGTAGGCGCGGTGACCGTGACCGACACCGTCGACGTGGACGATGCCTTGCCGTCTGAGGCGGAGTAGGTGAAGCTGTCGCTCCCCGCATATCCTGCCTTGGCGACGTAGGTAAACGAACCGTCGGCTGCCAGGGTAACCGTACCGTTGGCCGCGCCCGAAGCCAGTGAGGCGGTCAGCTTGCCGCCTTCCGGATCGATGTCGTTGCTGAGCACATTGCCAGTGCCGGTAGCGGTCCCCACGACGCTTACTGCGTCGGCGACAGCGACCGGTGCCGTGTTCGGAACAGCGGCGACGCTGATCGACACCGTCGCGCTCGATGACGCCTTGCCGTCGGACGCGGTGTAAGTAAACGTGTCCGACCCCACGAAGCCTGCCTTGGCGGCATAGGTATAGGTGCCGTCCGCGGCAAGCTTGACCGTGCCATTCGCCGGGCCGGACTTGAGCGCCGCGGTCAGCGCGTTGCCGTCTTTGTCGGTATCGTTCGACAATACGTTGCCGGTGCCCGCCGCGGTTCCCACCACCGAAAGCTTGTCGGCGACAGCCACCGGAGCGGTGTTGTCGTCCACCGGTTTGGTGGGAACGGTGGGGCTTTCCAAATTGATCGCCGCGATCGTCCCGGCGAGATCATTGGTCAGACCCATGTAGAAGGTCAGCGTCGTCGCCTGACCGGCTTTCAGCGTGCCGACGGAGAACGTCATGTTGATCGCCGCGTCGCCCTTCATTGAATAGCCGGCGGCCTGGGGCGTGTTATGCGCCGCGGCGGCATAGGGGTCTTCGTTGATCCAGCCATAGGTCGAAGCAACGGCGCGGAAGTCGTTCGCGTAAAAGAAGGCCGGATTCGACGTGCCGCTGGCATAGGCCGCGACCAGCGCCTCGCGCCCTCCTTGTTTCACGATGGCATTGTTCGTGGAGTAGGTCGCGCCATGATCCGGATCGAGCGTACGCATGTAGCGGACATCCGCCATGTCGGTGCTGGACTCGTTGGTCAGCGTGATGTCGAAGCGCAGATACTTGGCATCCTGGCTCAGTGTGATCGCCTGAGCGACGTCCAGCTTCTCCTTGGTCTCGCCGTGCCATGTTGCCTGAGCCTGTGAGGCCGATTTGCTCACGTCCCCGGAACCTGCGATTTCGGTCAGGCCGTCCAGCATTTGATTGGACTGGATGTGGGTCTTGCCACCGATCTTGTACCCGATGTTGAAGCCTTCGATCGACACCCCTCCGAGCACCGCGTCGTTGACCGTACTCGCCTTGCCTTTCCCGAATCCGTCAAAATCCGCGAACAGGCCGGTGCTGATGTAACCCTGCGCGATGTTGGTGCTGTAACTGGTGGGCGCAGCGCCCACCGTGCCGAGCGAACCGAATTTGTTGATGCCGACGGACAGGAAGCTGCCCTGGAGAAAAACTTCGCCGCCAGTGGTTTCGGTGCCTAGAATTGCCATGTGAGCATCCTAATCGAGTGAAAAGATCCCCCGACGGCTGGCTCGAGATCAAGCCGTGCCGCCGCCGCTAAGGTCGGGGTCCATCACGGTCCCTCCCTATCGACGTTGTCGCATTGTCCAACCTTACCGAAATGCTACAACAATAGTTTCCGGTTCGTTAAGGCTGTGGTCCGAGCGCCCTGCGATTGTACGCCCGTATTCGTTAGGGAAGATGCCCCCCGGCGTCCCTGCGGAGGTTGTTAGCCCTGCAACCAAGTAAGTTCGCTCTCATTTCGATCAAACGTTGCGTTTTGGCGATGAAATCAGTGGCTTCCAGGGAACTCTCTCGCCGCTAGAGCGTGCGGCGACTAAAATCGTGTAGATTGGTTGCCCGAAAGGCGGGACGTGACTGTCCGCAGCGGGTCCGTGGACTTCCTAGTGTCGGCGCAAGGGAGTCAGCGTGTGACGGCGGGCTGCTGCACGGGCGGCACAGCGTCGTTGACCGGCGCCGTCCAGGCCGCTGGTGGCGTCAGACCGGATGCAGGAAGCGTAACAGGGCGAGTGGAACCAACCGGAAAGCTCGTACCCAGCGGCCCCTCCGGCGCCGGCGTCGCGGCGGGCGCAATGGTAGGGTTGGGAGCAGCCGCTACGTCAGGCGCCGGACGGATGCGTGATGACGGCACCTGGATCTGGTCGATCGGCTTCAGTACAACCTGGAACGGCCCGAACTGACGCGACCGGCGACGTTGTAGGTTCTCCTCGGCATCGTATACGGCAACCGCCTGGTCGATCGCGGCGGCCTCCAGCCGACCCAGAAAAGCGAGCAGCACCGCCTGTCCGGCATAGCGGTCATAGCGCGCTGTGGCGACAATGACCTGCGCGTTGAGAAGACGCTGCTCGGAGTCGAGCACTTCGAAGTTCGACCGGAACCCTTCCTGGAACCCGCGTCTTACACCGATGATCGCCTGCTCCGCAGCCCGGACCCCGGATTCGCCGGCGATCAGCTGGTCTCGCGCGGTGAGTGACCGGTTCCAAGCGCTCTGCACCTGAACGTTGATGTCGCGGCGCGTGGCCTCGACCAGAAATTGCTGCTGCTGGCGGATCGCGATCGCTGCCCGAACTCGCGAATCGACCACGCCTGCGGTCAGCAGCGGCACGCTCAAGGTGGCCTGCCCGCTGAACAATCGTCCAAAGTCCCGTGTCGCGTAACTCACCGGACTGCCGACGCCCGCGTTGGCAGACACGCTTAGAACGGGGTTGCGCTCGGCACGTTCGCGCGCGACCTGGGCACCGGCGGCGCGCTCACTGAGGATCGCCTGCCACAGGATCGGGCTTTCGGTTTCGGCCACACGGTACGCATAGTCCAGAGACAGCGGCATGCCGGGAAGCGCAGGTTCGGGATCCAGCACCCCTGGATCGCGGCCCACCACGCTTGCGAATCGAGCTCGGCCTTGCTGAAGCCGGGCACGTCCCGAGGCGAGCTGCGTCCGCACGATCTCCAGCTGTGCCTGCGCCTGAGCGATGTCCGTTCGGGTCAGATCGCCGCCGCGCTCGCGGGCAACCGCCTGCTCCACCCAGCGCTCGTAGCTCTGCACCGACCGTTCCTGGATCCTGACGATCTCCTGATCGCGACGTACGGAGACATAGGAGTCGACGACCTCCAGCAGGATTTCGTTCTCGGCCTGACGCAGTTGCTCGCGCCCGGCCAGCACCGTCGCCTCCGCTGCGGAAACCTGCGCCGCGGTGCGCCCGCCGTTGCTGATGATCTGGGATGCGCCGATACTCGCGTTCAGCGAGCGCGATTTCAGTGTCGCGAAATCGCCGAAAATGTTGCGCTGCTGCTGCGACGCATAGTCCAGCTGTGCCACTACCCCGGCGTTCAGGCGATAGGGCGATGCCGCCTGGATCACCTGCTCGTCGGTTGCACGCAGCTGCGCGCGCTGCGCCTCCAGCCGCGGATTGTTGCGGTACGCGTCGGCGATCGCCTGCCCCAACGTGTCTGCCTCAGCTGCCCCAGGCAGTCCGCAAAAGGCAGCACCGGCCAGTGCCCAAACGATGATCCTACGCATATGAAATTCCCTCAACCCCAAGGCTGCCTAACACATGGCATTTGCGCTGCCAAACCGGTTTGAAGCGGGCCGTGCCATAAGCGATATCGCGCGTGGCAATCGTATCGGCGCTTGGCACATTCGCACTCGCGGGGCTATGATGCGTAGTCTAAGTCGTAAGGGGAAGCCGGTGAGCGTAGGAAGAATGCGGGCACGCAGCTTGAGTGGACTCGCAGGCGCGGCTCTCCTGCTGTCCGCTTGCGAAAGCATGGAGACGGCACCGCTTGCGGCGACGGCGCTGCCGCCCGCAAGTGACGTGTACCGCCTGGGGCTCGGCGACAAGCTGCGGGTCAATATCTATGGCGAACCCGCGCTGAGTGGCGAATATCAGGTGTCGGGCGGCGGCGTAGTCGCGATGCCGCTGATCGGTGACGTCCAGGCGGTGGGCCTCAGCGCGCGCGAACTGGAGGCGGCCCTGGTCGCTCGCTATGCTGGCGGATATCTCAACAGTCCTCGCGTTGCCGTCGAGGTTTATGACTTCCGGCCTTATTTCATCCTGGGTGAGGTGCAGCGTCCGGGCCGGTTTCCGACCACCGAAGGTACGACGGTCCTGAGCGCCGTCGCGACCGCAGGCGGATATACCTACCGGGCCAATCGCAAAAAGGCATATCTGCGGCGCGCCGGCGAGACTGTGGAGCATGAGGTCAGCGTCAGTGAGAACCCAAAGATCGCGCCTGGCGATGTGATCCGCGTCGGCGAGCGCTACTTTTGATCCGGCGGCACCCGCGCGCCGAGGGAACGGCGTCGAACGGACTTGGGCTTGTGCGGCGAGGTTTGGCCGGCATGGGTCTGACCGCCGCGGTGCTCACCGCACCCGCGGCGGGGCAGAGCATCGGGCAGAGCATCGGGTCGACACGGTCCGACTTGCCGCTGCCGCTCGACCGGAGCACGATGGGCCAGACGGGAACCGTTCGCGGCGATCCGTTCCTGCGACTGCCGCGCGTCGACGTCGGAGCGGATTCGGGGGTTGCCGATGCTTCGACGGTCCTGACGCGAGGTGTGACGGTGCAGGATCGCCCGCGGCCCGAGTTCAGCAACGAACCCGTACCGGTCGGTGCGTTTCTGCTGACCGCGGAGGGCGGCGCTCGGCTGGGCTACGATGTCAACGTCTTTCGCCAGCGCCAAGGTGCATCGGATGCTTATGGCCTGTTGACCGCGAACGGACGGCTGGCTTCAAACACGTCGCGCCATTTGCTGCTGTTGGAGGGTGGCGTGGCGGAGCGCGCCTACACCAAGTTCACGACCGAAAGCGGGCTCACCTATGCCGGCCATGCCGGGGGGCGACTCGACATCGGCCAGCGCGACTCGCTCTCGCTCGACGTGCGGCACGAACATCAGTTGCGTGAGCGCAACACCGCGACCGAGATCCTCTCGACGCGGCGTCCCGTGCGAGTCGATCAGACCGCGTTGACGCTGAGTGGGCACAAGCGACTGGGCCGGATCGGATTCGACCTTGCGGGGGTGGTAACCCGTTCCGACTACGAGGACGCGGAGACCGTCGACAGGATTCCGATCGACCTGGATGTACGCAACAACCGTTCCTACGGCGCCAGACTTGACGTGTCCTACGAACTCGGCCCGGGTCCGATCGCGTTCGCGGCCGTCCGGACCGAGCGGCGGCGGTACGACCGGCGCATCGTGGAGGGCCGAAATCGCGACTCGAAACAATATGAGGTTCTCGCGGGACTGCGTGGCGACATCACACCGCTGCTCCGCGGCCAGATCGGTGTGGGCTACATCTACGCCGAACTGAACGACGGCCGCGGGGCGGGGGGGCCCAGTGTGGACGCGCGGCTCGATTACCTCCTCACCGATCTGACCACCGTCTCCTTCGAAGGCCGTCGCGAACTCCGCAACGTCGCGTCGATCACCACGCCTGAAGCGCTTGCGTCCCGGCTCACGTTACAGGTCGATCACGAACTGCTGCCCAACCTGATCCTGTCCGCGACTGCCGGCTACGACCGGGCAAGCTATCTGGATGAGGACGGCGGATCGACGGAGATCGAGGGCCGGGTCGGGGCGACATATCTGATCAACCGCCGCTTCCGGCTGACCGGCGGCGTCGGCTACCGTAATCGCAACGGCTTTGGTCGAATCGCGGACCGCGATTACAACCAGCTTGGGGCCAACATCGGCATTGTCGCCCGCTTGTAGGCCGTTGTGAGGCGATCGAGAATGATGCCATTCAGGCGTAATAGCTCTTGAACTTGTTGTAGTAGGTCATCTCATCGCCGTAGCCGCCGCGTGCCTGCGCCGTCAGGTTGACCACTGTCAGAGCGGCTCCCTGTACGCTGGCCCCCGCACGGGCCAGCATATCAAGCGCCAGCTGCGCGGCGCGGACGGGGGTTCTGCGCCAGCGAGCGACAAAGAGAACCCCGTCCGCCATGCTCGCAACCGCGCGCGCCTCGGCGAGCGGGAGGATGGGAGCCGTGTCGAGCACCACGAAGTCGAACCGACTCCCGAGATCGCGCACCAACTGCTCCATCTTCTCCGAGGTGAGCAGGTCGTATCCTTGCGCGCCCTTCTTGCTCTGCCCCAGCACCAGCATGCCAGTCGGCTCGTCGCGCAGCAGCGCCTGGTCTAGCGTCGCCTCTCCTGACAGAACCTCGATCAGCCCGATATTCGCCTCCCCCGCCATTATCGATCGGCTCGACGCACGACGGCGCATGTCGCAGTCGACGAGCACGACCCGCATGCCCGCCAAGGCCGCAGACCGCGCCAGACAGATTGCGGTGGTCGTCTTGCCCTCGCTGGGCAGCGCCGAGCAGATCGCCAGCGTGCGGACCGTCTGGTCCGCATGGCCGAGCCGCAAGGCGGTCCTGATGCTGCGGAACGCTTCGCCAAAGATCGTGCCGTCATTAGCCACGAGGTAATCGGCCGGACCCATCTTCCCGCGCGCGGCACCGCCGGCACCAGGAACGCTACGCAGGTCGGGCACGTTGGCGAGCACCGGCAGGCCGAGTTTGCCTTCAATGTCCTGGCGCGACTGGAATCCGTTTTCCAGAAGCTCCAGCAGAAGCACCAGGACGGTGGCGGCGAGTAGCGCGGCAATGAGCCCGCCAATCAGAAACAGCGGCAGTTGCGGGAAATCAGGAGCACCGGGCACCGGAGCCTGCGAAATCACGTACGCGTCGCTGCGATCGGTGCCCTGACCGGCGACGGCCTGACGGTAGCGATCGAGGAAAGCCTGATAGAGCCCGCGGGCGCTTTCCGCGTTGCGTTGAAGCTCGGCGAGCTGCACTGACGCGGTGTTACCGGCCCGGAGCCCCCCCTGCGCGCGATTGAGCGCGGCAGAGAGCGACGCGCTGCGGCCGCTCGCTTCACGCAAGTCGGCCGCAAGCGTGCTGCGCACTCGGCGCGATTCGTTAGCGATGTTGCCGTTGATGTCGGCAAGCTGCCGGTCGATTCGCGCCAGGTCCGGATGAAGGCGGCCATAGCGTTGCGCGAGATCGGCCCGCTGCGCACTCAATTGCGCCTGTTGCGAGCGAAGAGTCGAGATCAGCGTCGACGCCGCAGCGTCCGTGGACGCGGAGGTGCCGCTTGCCGCGACAGCGGCGAGCTTGGCTCGGCTTGCTGCTTCGTCGGCGCGCGCGCCCGCAAGCTGTGTACCTAGCGTGGACAGCTCCTGCTGTACGACCGTCGAGTCCTTCTGGACGTCGATCAGGTTGGTCGCGCCGCGATACCGCGCCTCGGCGGTTTCGGCGCGGATCACGTCGGCGCGCAACGTCTGCATGCGATTGCGAAGCTGGGTGATCTGGTCGCCGCGTAGCGACTCGCGTCCGATCCGCTGGCGGTCGACGTAATCGTTGACGACGGCGTTCACGACCTTGGCGGCGAGCTTGGGGTCGCGCCCCTGAAAGGCGACGGTGATCGCATATGACACGCCAGTGCGCTTTGCTGTCAGTCCGCTCCGTACGGCACTGATCGCACGGCGGCGCGCTGCCTCGGCGGAAGGTGGTGGAGCATCCGCCGTACGCCCGAACCCTTGCTCGCGGTCGAGCCGCAACACGTCGACGACTTCGCCGGCTAGCGCGGGAGAGGTAAGAACCTGAACCGCAGTGTCGACGGAGGGCGAGTCGGTGAGCAGATTGCTATCGCCGCCGCTTCCGGACTGGCCAGAAACCAGCTCGCCAACCTTGCGATCGAGCGCGACGACCGCAGTCGCGGTATAACGACGGGGCAGGGTGAGGTAGGCGAAGGCGGTCAGGCCAAGCACGATTGCGATCGTGCCGAGCACCCACCATTGTCGCCGCCGCAGCGTCGCAAGGATGCGCCGTAGGTCGATGAGTTTCTCATCGCGCTCCCCCGCCGCCACTGCGACCGCGGGCGCGTTGCTCGTGCTCATGTCCATTTACGCTATTCCTGACATCTTGGCGATCGCCCGCTACCTTGTCCTTAGCCGATCAACGCTCGTGCATCGACCTTGAGAAGGCTTCGGTCAACGGATCGAGCATGTATTGAAGCGCAGTGCGCGCGCGCAGCTTGACCAACACCTGAACGGGAACGCCGGCGCGGACGCCAACGTCGGCCCCACGCACCGCCTTTAGCAGATCGAGCTGCGATTTCGGCACCTCGATCTCCGCCGAAAAATACGCCTGGCCCGTCTTCTCGTCGGTCAGGGCGTCTGCCGAGACGTTGCGCACCGAACCGAGAAGGATCGGCAGGTCGCGCTCGTGAAGCGACAGGAACTTAACCTCGGCCTGACGTCCTTCGTGAACGCCGTCGATGTCGCCTGGCGAGAAGTTGGCCTTGATAATCAGCGGTGCCGCATCGGGCACGATGTCCAAAATGGGCTGGCCCGGCTGGATCACGCCGCCGACCGAGAATACCTTGAGGCCTACCACGCGACCCGCCAGTGGCGCGCGGATGATCGTGCGCTCGAGCTGCTCGCGTGTAGCAAGCCACTTGGGCATGATTTCGTTCAGCTGAAATTGCGTGTCGCGCAGCAGGGTGGCGCTGTCCTCCACATATTTGCGCGACGTCGCAGTCGCTTGCTCGCGCGCCTGTCCGACCTGTTCACGCGAGGCGGCGGCGCGCGCGCTGTAATCGGCGTCCGCGCCCTCCAGCTGCTGGATCGCCCGCTCGATCGAGCGGACCGAATTGCGCGACACGTAGCCTTCGTCGGCCAGCTTGCGCGTGCTCTCCAGCTGCTGTTGCAACGACACGCGCTGCTGCCGGCTGGCGTCGGACTGCGCGGCGAAGCCAGTGACCTGGTTGGCGACCTCCGCCTCCTGCTGGCGCAGCACTGAACGGTTGGCCGCGAGCGAATTGGCCCGCGCGCTGCGCTGCGCGATCTGGAGCTGCTTGGCGCGGGCCACCAGCGCCGCATCGTCGCCAGTCGCAGCGGCGAAGGATGCCGGCCATGCGATCGGCGTGCCGCGCAAGTCGGCCTCGAGCCGGGCGCGCTGCGCCTGCAGGTCGATTACGCTGCTTGCCAAGGCCCGCTCGGTTGCGGCCACCTCGGCACCCTGCAGGCGGATGAGGACTTGGCCCGCATTCACGTGTTGTCCTTCTCGCGCGGCAAGCGACTGAACGATGCCGCCTTCGCGGTGCTGCACGGTCTGACGATGGCCGGAAACGGTAACTTGACCCTCGCCCCCGGCCGCGGCGTCGAGTCGCGCAAACGCGGCCCAGCCGAGCAGGACCACGAAAAACAGAAACGCAATGACGGTGCCGGTACGAACAGCGCCCTTGCTTGAGTCCTGAAGTTGAAGCCGTTCCGCGATGCTGCGCGGTGCCGGAATTACCTCCTGCCGCGGATTTTGTACGATGTCGCCGCTCACCCGTTCGTTCCTTCAGCTGCGGGGCGATCGTCGGCATGACCCCGGTCGGTGTTCGGATGTCTGCCCTCCCCCGGAAGCCTGCCCTCCGGCACGGGCTCGACCGACGTTGGCCGGATAACCTTCGCGCGATCGTCAAACACCTGAATGGTGCCGTCACGCATCAGCATCACCTTGTCCACAGCCTGCAGCAGCCCGGTCCGATGTGTCGAAACGATCACGGTGGCACCGCGCGCGCGCAATTCACCCAAGGTCTGCATCAGCCGCGCCTCGCCGCTCATATCGAGATGTGCGTTTGGCTCGTCGAGGAACAGCAGAGTAGGCCGGCCGAACAGCGCGCGCGCGAGCGCCACGACCTGGCGCTGCCCGGCGGAGAGACCGCCGCCCTCACGCACGGACAGTTGCGTGTCATAGCCGTTTGAAAAGCGCAGGATGAGGTCATGCGCCCCCGCCATCTGAGCCGCGCTGACCACTTCGCGGTCAAGCGCCTCGCCGATCTCGCCGTTGAATGCGCGGAAACGTGAGATATTGCCGTGCACGGTAGCCGGAAACAAAGTGGGGGTTTGTGGCATGTAGCC
Source organism: Sphingomonas sp. (assembly GCF_036387595.1). Taxonomy (GTDB): domain Bacteria; phylum Pseudomonadota; class Alphaproteobacteria; order Sphingomonadales; family Sphingomonadaceae; genus Sphingomonas. The sequence goes on along the minus strand of NZ_DASVTL010000069.1, from coordinate 37,578 downwards.
GATGTGCCGGCCGAGGTTCTCACGGTTCCAATCCGCCAGCCGCGCTCCGTCGATCCGAACTTCGCCTTCGTCGGGCTCCAGCGCGCCTGACAAAACCCGCAACAGCGTCGACTTGCCCGCACCGCTCGGTCCGACCAGCGCGACGATCTCGCCCGGATTGATCGTGAAGGTCAGGTCGTGGAGCAACACGCGGTCGGTGCCCGGCGCGCGGACGACGATGCCGTTCGCCTCCAGCCTGCCCTGGGGCGCGGGCAGCGCGGTGGGCGTAATCGTGACGTCGGGCAACCGGCAAAACGAGTTGAGTCCCTTGTACGCATTCTGCGCGCTCATCACGTTCTTCATGGCGTTCAGGATCTGCTCGATCGGCTGGAGCGCACGGCCCAGGATCAGCGACGCCGCGAAGATCGCGCCGGCGGAAATTTGCTGGTGGATGGCTAGCCAAGCGCCGAGCCCAAGAGAGAGCGACTGGAGCAACATGCGCAGGAACTTGGTGACCGCAAGGAAGCCACCGGAGGATGCCGCCACGTCGCTCTGCTGCCGGACCACCTCTGCTCGTTCCAGCAGGTGCCGCGTGACGAGCGCGTCGCGCATGCCCAGCGCCCGGGCCACTTCCGACGCTTGGATCGAGTAATCCTGGCTGCGATACGTAGCGGTGGACCGCTGCGCAGTCTCCGCAAGCTGCTTCTTGGTTGCAAGGTCGCTCCACACCGCCAAGCCGATCAGCAGCAGCGAACTGAACAGCGCGAGGAGGCCGATTAGCGGATGAAGCAGGTAGGAGATGGCAATGTAGATCGGTGCCCAGGGCGCGTCGAACAATGCTACGATGGCCGGGCCGGTCAGCGTGCCGCGCAGCGTGTCGAAGTCGCGCATCGCCTGCGCGCGCTGCAGCGGGCTGGCCGCTCCGGTGCCTAGAATGCGGTGAAGGATGTTCGACGCCGCCATCCGCTCTAGCCGGATGCTTGCCCTGAGCAGAAGGCGCATGCGCACCGCGTCGAGCAGCGCGAAGACGATCAGCGACACCGCCAGAATGACGGTCAGCACCAGCAAGGTGGTGGTGCCGCGCGTCGGCACCACGCGGTCGTAGACCTGGAGCATGTAGATGGACGGCACCAGGTATAGCACGTTGATCAAGCCGGAGAACACCCCGGCGAAGATGAAGTGTCGTCGGCACGCGCGAAGCGCATCGCGCAGCGGGTTGGATGAGGAGAGGTGTTCCGACACTGTAATACTTATCCCGTTCAGACGACCGTGGCATGCACGATTATCGCTGGTAGCTTATGTTCGCGTTAAGGGCGCGCGCCTTGGCCAAAAACCTATCATAGCCGCGTTCGATCTGCCAAGCATCCAAGATCCGCGTCGTGCCGTCCCCCACGAGTCCAAGCAGCGCCAGCGCCGCTCCGGCGCGCAAGTCCAACGCGCGCACCTCCGCTCCGCGGATCGCCGCTCCGCCCACGATCAGTGCGGTGTCTCCTTCAATGCGGCAGTCGATCCCCAGCCTGCGAAACTGCTCCAGATACGCGTAGCGCCCGGCAAAACGCAGGTCGACGATTCGCGACTCGCCGCGGGCGCACGCGCCATAAGCAGCGAACAGCGGCTGCATGTCCGAGTTGATCCCGGGATATGGCCCCGTGCTGATCTCGACCGGATAGGGCCGGCCCGATCGCACGATCACGGTGTCTCCGTCGCGGTAAACCCGGGCACCGCTTTCGCGCAGGAAGATCAGCGGCACTTCAAGATCGTGTGCGGGGAAATCGTGGATCTCGACGCTGCCGCCGGTGATGACCGAGCCGATCAGCCACGTCATCGCCTCCATGTTGTCGGGCATGACGCGGTGGGCCACGCCGTCCAGCTGCTCGGCGCCGGTGATCTCGATGCTTTCCTGTCCGTGGACGGTAATCCCGGCACCCATCTTGCGCAGGAAGGCGCAGAGATCCAGGATCTCCGGGCGGATGTGAGGATTCCAGACCCGGGTCGTACCGCGCGCGAGACTGCCGGCGATCAGCGCGTTCTCGGTCGCGCCGGTGGAACGGAGCGGCAGCACGATATCGGTTCCGGTCAGCCCTTGCGGCGCTTCGGCGAACAGCCGGTTGCCTTCTGCCCAAACGCTCGCGCCAAGCTTGGTCAGAACCAGTTCGTGCAGGTCGTACTTGCGGTCGCCGAGATCGCACCCGCCCGGCAGCGGGACGCTTCCCGCGCCCGTCCGCGCCACTAGCGCCCCCAGGATGAGCAATGTATTGCGGATCGAGCGGCCGGCCCAGTGGAGGCGACTGTCGGGCGCGTGCGTCTCGGCGTCAATCACCAGCGTTTGGGCGGTGATCGTGCAATTCTTGCCCAGCCGCTTCAGCATCCCGACGTGCACCGCCGCGTCGAGCAGGCCTTCGGGGTAATTGTCGAGCACGACCCGTTGCGACGTCAACAGCGAGGCGGCGAGCAGGCGAAGCACGCTGTTCTTGGCACCGCTCACCCGCACCTCGCCAACGAGCCGCGAGCGCGACACCTCCAAGACATGAGCTTCCGTCGCGCCGACATCCTCGTCGGCCGCGGGCGGCATGGTCGCGTTCGCCGTCATGCGTTCGCCTGTTCTGCGGTTGCATCACAGGGATGCCCTGCGACTTCGTGGGCCGGGCGCATCGTGCCGTCCGCAGCCAGATGCCGGACCTCCGCCTGCATCGCGACGCCGGTCAACTCCAGAACACGGCGGCGCGCAAGGCCGATCAGCGCCAAGACGTCCGCTGACCGCGCCTCGCCCGTGTTGACGATGAAGTTGGCGTGCTCAGGCGAGATCTGCGCCCCCCCGATCGACAAGCCCTTCAGTCCCGCTCGCTCGATTGCCGCACCCGGTGGGCCGATGCGTGCATACAGTGCAGGGTCGCTGACGAATACCGATCCGCAGTTGGCACGAACGCGAGGAAACTTGGCCCGGCGCGCGGCAAGGATGGCAATTGCCTCGCGGCGGAGTGCCCCGCGATCGCCCGGCTCGAACCGCAGCCGGACCGAGACCGCTATTGCGCGGCTGATCTGCAGCACCGAAGCGCGATAACTGAATCGTAGTTCGTCCCGATCCATTCGCCTGCGAACCCCGTTGCGCTCGACCACGTCGACCGACACGACGTTGTCGCCAATACCGCGACGTTGGCTGCCGCCGTTCATCGCAACAAGGCCGCCGAGTGTCCCCGGTATGCCGATCGCGTGCGTAGCACCAGCCAGCCCGGCACCGATCACCTGCCGCACCAAGGCGGGAACCCACGACCCTGCGCCCGCATGGACACAACCATCGGGATCGACTGCAAAGCCGCCAAATGCGCGACCGATCCGTACAACCACTCCGCGGAAACCGGCATCGTCGAACAACAGGTTGGATCCGTCGCCAATTACTGCATGCGGCACGCCCGTTTGCTCGATGACCGCCAGCGTGGCAGCGAGGGATTGAGAATCGGTGGGCGTTACGACCAGGTCTGCAGGCCCGCCGATCCGCCAGCGACCGATCAAGGCGAGCGGCACGTCGCGGGCGACTTCCGCGCGTGCAAGTACCTGGTTGAACGCCCAAGTGGCGGCCACAACACGCTCGTCGTGGGCAAGACCATGGCTATCAATCACCGGCCGACCACCGCGTGCATGAGGTTCAATCCTTTGGATGGCGGAGTTCCAGACTTCGTGCCCCGCGTCCCTTTGATCAAGCACACACTCAGTCGCCACGGCCTTCGCCGGGGCCATAGCAGGATAGTACCGGATTGGAACCGTCGATTATCATCGGAATAAACAACGCTGCAGAGTGTCCCTTCGGCTCGTACCAAACAATTAACTAAAATTCTCGGGCGGCCGCTTGTGCGCATAGTAAAAATGCGACATTCCCGTTTCGGGACGTCGAATGGTTCGAGCTCGGGATGCAAGTCCTGCGCGGTGAATCGATATTTGGGAGCGGCCGTTGGATGAGAGGATGGCTGAAGTGAAGGTGATCGATCCTGGGCGCACTGGCGCGTCCGGCGTCGATGATATGGTGTCTCCGGCTACTATCCGAGCGTTGGCCGGATCTTTGGTCGTTGGAGCGATGTTTTGGGCAGGAGCGCTTGCGGTCCTTTTCAGCCTCTAAGAACGAATTAGGGTTGGGATATCCCGCGCCTGGGGTGCGTTGGTCTTCACGTTCACAACATTGCTTTTAGCCTTCTACTACCTGCGCGTGTTGCAGGACGTGTCGCGGCTGGCGATCGGCACGGGATGGTTGGAAGCTTCGTTCTAGTCGGCGGTTTCGGGTCGCTCGCATCAATAGTGATTCACCATGTCAGTGACGGGGCTATCACGTCCGAACTCGTTATCCTTGACGGCGCTGCCCGGCGCGTGGCCGGCTGAAAGGTCGTGATCCTCGCCTGCGTCCTACAGATCAGGCAACACCTGGTCTGCCACGCCCCACCCCTGCAACCCACGCGCGTTCGCTCTCGCAATCAGTTCGTCGCCGTCGCGGATGGTCCAGCGGGCGGCGGTTTCGATGTCGCGAAGTTCGGTCCAGGACACGGGAGCCGCGACGGGCGCGTTGGCCCTCGCGCGGGCCGAGTAGGGCAGGATCGCGGTGGCGCCGCGCTGGTTGCGCAGCCAGTCGATGAAAATGCGGCCTTTACGCTTGGCCTTGGACATGACCGAGACGAAGCGGTCGGGCTCTGCCTGGGCGAGCGCCTGTGCGAAGCGATTGGCGAAATCCTTGACCGCGGGCCATTCGGCCTGCGGGTTGAGTGGCACGACGACGTGGACGCCTTTGCCGCCGGAAAGCATCGCGAAGCTCACGAGTCCGAGTTCGGCCAGCTGGCCTTTGATATAGTCGGCGGCCTTCTTCGTGTCGGCGAAGTCGAGGCCTTCGTCGGGGTCGAGATCGAATACCAGCCGGTCTGGCTTTTCCAACGTCGCGACAGACGAACCCCAGCCGTGGAACTCGATCGCTCCCATCTGGACACATGCGACCAGCCCCTCGGCATCGACGATGTAGAGGTATGGCTCGGTCGAGCCGTCCTTTTCGCGAATGTCGACATGGTGGACCGCGGCGCCGAACGATCCGGCGTCATGCTTCTGGAAGAAGCAGGCACGGGCGCGGCCCTGCGGGCAGCGAACGAGGCTGACCGGGCGGTTGGCGGTCCACGGCAGGATCAGCGAAGAGACCTGGACGACGTAGTCGGCGAGATCGCCCTTGGTGAGTTCGCATTCGGGAAAGATCACGCGGTCGCGGCTGGAAACCTTGGCGGTGATCCTGGGCGCGGCGGCGACAGGCTGTGGGGTTTCGGCGACGACCTCCGCTGCTGGCTTGTCGGCGCGCAGGGCGATGAAGCTGGAGTGGCGGAGCACCTTGTCTGGGGTGACTTCCGCATAGGCCACTTCGGCGACCAGTTCGGGCGCGACCCAGCGTGCGCCGCGCACCGCGGCGCGCGGAGCCTCCACGGTTGCGGTCTCGCGGGCGAGGGGCTCGAGTTTTGCCGCAAGTTCGTCCATCGTCGCGCCGTCGAAGCCGGTGCCGACCTTGCCTGCGTAGCGCAACCTGCCGTCCTCGTGGACGCCGAGCAGCAGCGATTTTAGCCCGCGGTGCTTGTCCGAGGGCAGCCACCCGACGATCACGAATTCCTGACGCAGGATGCATTTGGTCTTCAGCCACGACTTGGTGCGCTTGCCCGAATAGGGAGCGTCGGCACGTTTCGAGACGATGCCTTCTAGACCTTCCTCACACATCCGCGCGAACAACGCCTCGCCCGAGCCGAGTACATGTTCGGAATATCGGAGGCGCTCGTCGCTGCCGATCAGCCGCCGCAGCCGCTCCTTGCGTTGGATATTTGGCAGCGCGCTCAGATCTTCGCCGTCGAGTGCGAGCAGATCGAAAGCGCAGAAGGTCATGTCGCCCGCGGTTGAAATGGCGTCCTTCAGGGTCGAGAAATCGGGTTTTCCCTGCTTGAAGGCGACGATCTCGCCATCGAGCAGAGCGGAGGTGACCGGAAGGTCGGCGGCCGCCTCGGCGATCTTCGCGAACTTGTCCGTCCAGTCGAGGCCGCTGCGGGTATAAACCTTGGCTGAGCGGTTGTTCGGGCTGCCACCAACTGCGATCAGGGCGCGATAGCCGTCGTATTTTACTTCGTGGAGCCACGCATTGCCGGGCGGGACGGCATCCACCAGCGTGCAGAGCTGGGGTTCGGTGAACGCAGGCAACGTCCTTTGTCCGCCCCGAGCTTTGCTCGGGGAAGGGGACCGCCGGCCGGTGGTCGGTAGTGGAGGGGGCGCCCCGCGCGTGTCGGCGTGTGGCTGCGCCCCCACTACCTGACGGCGCGGGGAGGTTCCCCTCCGCTGCGAAGCAGGGGAGGACTTGGAAGGCGTTCCTTCCGCGATCTCAACCATCGTGCGGCCCGTGGCGACGCTGGTCAGCGCCTCGTCGGCCAGCGTGTCCGTGCCGCCCGCCTCGGCGTCGTCGATCTTCCTCAACAGCCAGTTTTCGCGCTTCTCCTTCGCCTTTGGTTTCAGGCGGATCAGCAGCCATTCGCCCTTCATCCGTTCGCCATCGAGGACGAAGTGGAGGTGGCCCTTCTCCAGATCCTTGGCGGATTTGCCCGCGATTGGCGCCCACGTGCCGCGGTCCCACAGCATCACGGTGCCACCGCCGTATTCACCCTTGGGGATCGTCCCCTCGAACGTCGCGTAGGACAGGGGATGATCCTCGGTACGCACCGCCAGGCGCTTCTCTTTCGGATCGAGACTGGGGCCGCGCGTGACCGCCCAGCTTTTTAGGACACCGTCCACTTCAAGCCTTAAGTCCCAATGCAGCCGCGTGGCGTCATGCTTCTGGACCATGAAGCTGTTGCCGTTGCCGGGCGCGAGCATGCCCGCGGGTTCCGCCGTCTTGGCGAAATCACGCTTTGCGTTATATTGGGCGAGCGGATCGGCCACCGGTTCAGGCACGTTTCTTGGCAGCAGCAGGTTTCGGCGTCGCCGCCTTGCGCGCTGGCGGCTTCTTCGCAGGCGGCTTCTCCGCTGCCTCCTTAGCGCCGGGCTTCTCCATCGACTTCTTGAGCGCGGCCATCAGATCGACGACGTTCGATCCCTTGGCCGGGGCGTCGTCCTTGTCCTCGATGATCGTCTTGCCCCTTGCCTTGCGCTTGCGCTCGATCAGCGCCTTCAGGGCATCGACGTAGCGGTCGTGGAATTCGGATGCGTCGAACGCACCCGTCTTGCGGTCGATCAGCGCCTCGGCGAGGTCGAGCAGTTCGGCGTCAGGCTTGGTGTCGGAAATTTCGCGGAAATAGCTCTGCGCCTTGTTGACCTCGTCGGCGTAGCGCAGAGTCTCCAGCACCATGCCGCGCCCGCACGGTTTCAGGCTGACGACATATTCGCGACCGCGCAGCGCAAGCTGGCCCAGGCCCACCTTTCTCGTTCGCTTGAGCGCCTCGCGCAGCACGATGAACGCTTCTTCCGCCAGGTCATCGGCCGGGACCACGAAATACGGCTTTTCATAATAGATGACGTCGATCTCGCTGGCGTCGACAAACTGGGTCAGTTCCAGCGTCTTCTTGGACTCCAGCTTGACGGCGTCGATCTCCTCCTGCTGGAGGAGGACATATTCTCCCTTTTCGACCTCATAGCCCTTCATGATCTCGGTCGTGTCTATGGGGCCGATGCCGGTGACGACCTTCTCGTAATGGATTGGCTGGCCGCTGGGTTCGTGGATCTGCTTGAACGACACCGCGGCGCCGCTCTTGGTTGCCGAGTAGATCTCGACCGGGATGGAAACGAGGGCCAGGCGGATCTGCCCTTGCCAATATGCGCGTGCGGCCATGCGGGTAACCCTCGTTGCGGAGGCGACTCAATTCACGGGGAGGGGAGTCGTTCCGCCTCGTGGAAGTGCGGCGTACCGGCGTGCCCGACATAAGCGCTATGTTGGCGCACCAAGCCGTTTTACCGTATGGAGCGGCGCGATGACTGATCCGATCGCCCTGTTCGACTCCTGGTTCGCCGAGGCGCAGGCCTGCGAGCCGAATGATCCCAATGCGATGGCGCTCGCCACGGCGGATGCGCGCGGGCGGCCGTCGGTGCGCATGGTGCTGCTCAAGGGACATGGGACCGACGGCTTCGTCTTCTACACCAATCGGGACAGCCGCAAGGCGGGCGATCTGGCCGTCAATGCGCAAGCCGCCCTGCTCTTCCACTGGAAGTCGCTGCGCCGCCAGGTGCGGATCGAGGGTACCGTGACCCATGCGACCGATGCCGAGTCGGACGCGTATTTCGCCAGTCGCGGGCGGGACTCGCGGCTCGGCGCCTGGGCATCGGATCAGTCTCGCCCGCTGGATTTGCGGGCGACGTTCGAGGCGCGGTTCGAGGAAGCCAAAGCCCGATTCGAAGGCATTGACGTGCCGCGCCCTGCGCATTGGGGCGGCTACCGCGTCAACCCTATAGCAATCGAGTTCTGGCAGGATGGCGCACACCGTCTCCACGAACGCCGTCTGTTCGTGCGTGCAGGCGATGCGTGGACCGAAGGGCAGCTCTACCCATGACGCTGGACGAACGCCGCAAGCTGCTGCCGTTGGCCACGCGCGCGGCGCTCGCGAGCGTCGGGGTGGCGGTGTTCCTGTTCGCGTTGAAGTCCTTTGCAGCGTGGCACACCGGATCGGTGGCGATGCTGGGCAGCCTTGCCGATACCGGCCTGGACCTGCTTGCCAGCCTCGTCACCCTTTACGGCGTGCGGCTGGCCGCGACACCGGCGGACCACGACCACCGCTTCGGCCACGGCAAGGCGGAAGCGTTGGCGGCGTTGTTCCAGGTGGCGCTCATCACCGCGTCCGCGGTCGGCATCGGCTGGCGCGCGGTGCTCGCGATGGGGAATTCGGAGCCGACCAGGGATGCCGATTTCGGCATCGGCGTGTCGATCGTCGCGATCGCCGCGACGGGCGTGCTGCTATGGTATCAGCGGCGGGTGATCCGCACCACGGGGTCGGTCGCGATCCTGGCGGACAATGTTCATTATCAGGCGGACGTGCTGCTCAATGCCGCGGTCATCGCCGCGCTGGTCCTCGATCAATATCTCGGGCAGCATGGCGCGGACCCGCTGTTCGGCATCGCCATCGCATTGTGGCTGGCATTCGGGGCGTTCAAGGCATCGTCGAACGCGATCGACCAGCTGATGGACAAGGAATGGCCCGAGACGCAGCGCGCCGCCTTCCTCGACGTCGCCGCCCGGGAGGTGGGGCTGAAGGGCATCCACGATTTCCGCACCCGCCGCTCGGGCGCCCAGGACTTCGCGCAATTCCACATGGAGGTGGATGCCGGGCTGACGGTCGCGCGTGCGCACGATCTGGTGGAGGCGGTCGAGCACAACCTGAAGCGCGCCTTCCCCAAGGTCGAGGTGCTGATCCACCTCGACCCCGAGGGCCATGTTGATACCGACAATCCGCTGGTCGAAGCGGACGTGACCCCCCATTGGTTCGGGAAAAGATTGTGAGAATAGTCTTCACCCAGGTCGATGCCTTCGCCGATGCGGCGTTTCATGGGAACCCGGCGGCGGTCATGCCGCTTGCCCGCTGGCTCGACGATGCGATGCTGCTCGCCATCGCCGAGGAGAACAATCTGGCAGAAACCGCCTTCATCATTCCGTCCGACGGTGGCGAGGCGGACTTCGAACTTCGCTGGTTCACGCCTGCCGCCGAGGTCGCGCTGTGCGGCCATGCTACACTGGCGAGTGGCCATGTCGTGCTCGCGGCAGACCCCACACGGGAGCGGGTGCGCTTCGCCACGCGTCAGGCAGGGGTGCTGGAGGTCGCGCGGGACGGCTCGGGCTATGCAATGGCGCTGCCCGCCTGGGCACCGCACGCCAAACCGCTGCCCGCAATCGCCGCGGCGCTGGGCGCCGATCCCGCAGGCGAGAGCCTGTGGCATGACAAGGGCTATGCGGTCGTCGTGCTCGAAGACGAAGCCGCCGTCCTCGCGCTCGTCCCCGACATGCGCGCGCTGGCCGCTGAGGGACCGGTCGTGGCGATCGCCACCGCGCGCGGGACGACGGCGGACGTGGTCACCCGGGTGTTCGTGCCCGCCTTCGGCATTGACGAAGACCCGGTCACCGGCTCCGCGCATGCGGTGATCGCACCGTGGTGGGCGCAACGGCTCGGCCGCGACGCCTTCACCGCCTATCAGGCCAGCGCGCGCGGGGGGCGGATCGGGTGCAGCGTCGCGGGTGACCGTGTGACGCTACGCGGTGGGTGCGTGACGGTGATCGAGGGCATTTTCCTGCTGCCGTGAGGAACCGTGTCGCGAACTATGGCCATGCCCAAAGGATCGAGGCATTCGGCGCGAGGAACATTCACCGCGGACTTAGTTCGAATCCTTGGTTTTGACGCGAACCAGGACGTCGGGCTTGCCCGCATTTGCGACATAGGTGACCCGCAGGATTGCCGGCCCGGTGGGAACCGCACCCTGGTTGCTTTCGGTATCTACCCCGTTCGCAGCCACCTCGACGGCGGCGTTCTTGCGATCGACGGCCGCGTACAGGCTGACCGCGCCGATTCCCGTTACCTTTGGCGGTGCCACCAGCCGGGGTTGCGGCTTCAGGTTCTGAAAATAGGCCGCGAGTTGCAACCCGGCCGCCAGCACGGCTGCGCGCTCGGCGGGTGTCGCGCTGGGCGGAAGCAGCCAGGCCAGTTTGACGGTGGTCAGCGCCTTGGATTTCGCGCCGAAGATATAGGTCACGGTAGCCGAGCCCGGACCGGGTTCCAGCGTGGCGAGGCTGACCTGGAGCAGCTTGGTTCCCTCTGCCGTGTTCGATGCGTCGGCGATGGTCGTGCCGGGAAAATCCACCCCGATCGCAGCGCGTGCTTCGGCTTCGCTCATGCCGAACGCGGTGTGGCGGAAGCCATTGATCTCATATTCCTGCGCGGCGGACGTCTGGGCGAAGGCGGCCACGGGCGTGCCAGCGCATAGCGCGAAGGCGAAGAGATGGGGGAAAGAGAAGCTGGTCATGGGCATGTCCCTGAAAGCGAGGGGCGATCAGAAATCGCCGGACTTGATCGTGGTGATGTCGGGCTGGTCCGCGGTCCGGGCAAAACTGACGTGGAGGAGAGCGGGACCGTCTGCGGCTGGTTGCCACGGCTGGGGAGCGGGCGTGCGCAACGTGTAGGGAACCCCCTCCAGCCGGACATCCACCGCGCCGCCCGCCTCGCCGCTGCCGGCGAACAGGATCAGCGTGCGCGGGCCGATCGCGGCGCCGCGGGTGACGCTGCCGATCTTCCAGTAATGGCCGACGAAGTCGGCGACGATGGCCGCGCCCGCGGCGGCGAGCGCGTCGCGCTGCGCCGGGGTCGGCGCAGCGACCTGCCAGTCGAGATTGACCTGTATCAGCCGCCCGGTCTTCGCGCCGAAGACATAGCCGACGAACGCCGGCCCAGGGCCCGGCGCCAGCGCGGGCACGCTGGCAACCACTATCGTCGTTTCCAACACCGGATCGCGCTGGTCCGCGGCAATCGGCGCCGCCGGAAAGTCGCGGCGGATCGCGGCGCGGACCTGATCCGGGGTCATCCCCCAGGTCGCGCTGCGATAGCCGCGGACGGCATAGTCGACGCCCTGCATCGCATAGCGGGTCGGCTGACCGGTGTCCGAAAAGCCGACCGCCGGCGGCATCGTCTGCGCGGACGCGACGGTGGCGAGGGCGACGATGGCCAGCATCGTAAAGGCGCGGCGCATCATTGTGATGGCTGATCCGATCATTTCGACACCATCTTCAGCTGGCCGTTGTCGATCACGATCTGCGCGTTCATCTGCCCGAATGTGCCAAGCAATTTCGCTTCTTCGGCCCGCAACGCCTGCGCGGCCTTCATATCGGCCAGGGTGAGGCCCGCGGGATCGGCGCTGACCTTTTTCGCCAAGGCCTGCTGGCTCCTGACAAGCGTGTTGACCTGTTCAGGAAGCGAGCCATAGCGGTCAGCAATCATGTAATACTGATCTTTTCTTTGTTGGTTGCTCATCACGAAAGCGACCTGTTCGGCAGTGGGTACACCTGAAGCATTCTTGGGAAGCTTCGCGAAATCGTCGCTCATGACCTTGGCAGCCGCCTGGCGCGCGGCTTGTTCGCGCGCCGGAGCTTCCGCTTCCCACTTTTCCTTTGCCGCTATATAGGCGTCGGCGTTGGCCTTGGACCTTTCCCTCTGGCACGCGCCGTTGCAGCTCAGATCATCGCCCAGGTCGGTGTAGAATTTTTTCGAGCCCACCGTCTCCCACGATTCGGCGACAAGCGAGCCGGCTTTCTCGATATTTTCGGTGCTGAATGACAGATTGGCCCCGATTTCCAGGCCGCCGATGCCGATCGCCAGGCCCAGGCTGAAGCTGATCGAGAAGGTCTGGTTTTCATAGCCGCTGTCCGACTTCGCGCCGATGTACAGCGACCCCGGCGTATAGACGGTGGCCGACGCACTGCCGGAAACGCCGCCGCCGCTCGCGCCGAGCGTGATGCCGGTGGACAGACCGACCCCGACGAAATTCTGGGTTTCCACGCTCAGCTTGCCGTTTTTGATAGCAATTTTGTTTTCCGCGAACGCGGTCGCGAAGGCATCGCTGGCCGATGACAATTCGCCGCTCAGCCCGCCGCCGAGCGCGCCGCGGACGCCGGCGCTGGCCGCAAGGCCGGCCCTGACCATCGCGCTCAGTTCGATGCTGGGTTCAGCGGAGAACAGATTGATCTCGAGTGTGCCTTTGGCCTGGGCATAGGCGCTGTAGTCCACGAAGCCGGGACCGATCTGCAGGCTGACCCTGGCGCTGCCCCCGGCCGTCGCTTCCGCCTCGACCTTTCCTGGGGCGAGTTTGACCTCGGCGTCCACTTCGCCCGTGGCCCCGACAGTGACGCTCTTGTCGCCCGAGCTGGACGTCGTGCTGACGGTGCCGCTCGCACCGGCGCTGGCTTCGAGCGACGTGCCGTCGATCTTGAAGTCGGCCGACGTGTCGCCGTCGATCTTGGTCGTCGTCAGCGTTCCAGTCGGCCGCGGCGTGACCGGCGCGGCGATGGGCGGCTTGCTGATGGCGGCGGGCGCGACATAGACGCTGTTGGAGCCATCGATCAGGTTGCCGAAGTTGAAGATGCTGATGTCTTCAACGGCCAGTTCGCCGGGATCGGCGAACAGGCGGTAATTGCCGGCATCGGCACCCGTCAGCGCGATCGGCACGATCCTGTAGTTGCCGACCGGCAGCGTCTGCGCGGCATCGACGGTGAGGCCGCTTTGGGTCTGAAGCGCCAGTACCGGCGTGACGACATCGCCGGCGACCAGGGCGTTCATCGCGACGCCGTTCACGACCGGGCCGTTGCTGCGCAGATAACTGGCGACGCCCGGCGTGCCGATGGTCTGGAAATTGCCCTTCGCCGCGTCGAGATACAGCCGCCCGCCGCTGCTTATCGACACTTTCAGCGGCGCGGGCAGGATGAACACCGCGCCAGCGCTGCTGCCGGCTTGCGAGACGGCGTAGTTCCTCACCTTGGCGGCGTCGCCGAATAGCGCGATCGTCTTGGCATAGGTGCCGGCGTTGGTGTTCTCGTTATAGTTGAACACGGTCCTGCCGTCGGTCAGCTTCACGTCGTAGCCGACGGCGGCCTTGTCGATATCCAGGATGCCGCTGACGGTGGCGGTGCCCACCTCGTAACCGATGTACCGGGTATCGAATTCGCACCCGGCATTGCACGTCGGCAGGCTCAGCCCGCCATATAGCGCGCTGAATCCCGCGGAGACATAGGTGACCGGACGGGGTGTGACGGTCAGCGTCTGCGTGCCGCCGGAGTTGAAAATGATGTAATTTCCGGCATCGGTTCCCGTGACGTTCTGGAGCGAGAATTGCACGGTGCCGACGTTGCGGAGCAGTTGGCCAAACCCGAATCCGGTGCCGCTCGCGGCCAGCACGTCGCGGGTGCCGTCGCCGTAGAAGACCGATGCCGTCAGATCGTCGCCGGCGATCATGCCGGGAAGCGTGATGAGGTTGGCGAGCGGATCGCCATAGACGCCGCTGATGGCGCCATATTGCGCGGAGACTTCCTTCTTCAGGACCGCGAGCTGGGTCGCGCTGCCGGTCGCGTCATAGTTGAAGGCGTCGGCGCCTTGCAGCCGCAGGTCGAACCGGTAATTGTTGCTGGCATCCAGATTGGCGGGCAGATTGGCCACCGCGCCGATCGCCGTCGGGACGCCGTCCTTCTCCTGGATGATGGTATAGGCCGGGGTGCCGCCGCCGAGCGTGCCCGAAAAGCTGACGCCGAGCGGAACGACATCGCCATAGGTGGACACCGCCTGCGAGGTGACCTGATAGGTGAGGGGCCTGGGCAGGACGGTCAGCGCGACCGGAGCCTGCGCGACGACGGGAAGGGTATAGAGGCTTGCGTTGCTGCCGGTCAGCAGCCCCGTCGCCGCCCCGGCATCCGCGCCGAACGTCACTTGATAGCTGCCGGCCGAAAGCCGTGCAGTACCGCCGTTCAACGCACCAAAGGCGGAGGGGCTGCCGGAGGCGAGCGCATCGATTGCCCCGATCACGAACGGGCTGCCCGCCGCGGCGGCGGTGCGGCGCGTGTAGACCGTCGCGAAGATGCTGTCGCCGTCGATGACGCCGTCCAGCGTCACCAGACTGTTCGGATCGATGGTCGATCCATAGATGAGGGTCGCCGGGTTAACGCTGTAGGTCAGCGGCCTGGGCGTGATGATCCGGTTGCCGAAGACGTTGCCGGTGTCCGCAATCGTGTAATTGCCGGCAGCCGCCCCGGTCAGCCCCGAGATCCGTAAACCGAAGATGTTGATTTTGTCGGCTGCGGTAAAGCCGAAGGGCGAGGCCGCCACCCGATCGTCGCTGACCAGCCCGGAAAAGGTCACCGTGGGTTCGGCGGCGGCCGTTCCGTAGACCGACGTGACGTCGCCGGTCGTATAGGTGATCGGCTTGGGCGCGATGAAGAATTGCCCGATCGTGTCGGGGGTGAAGACGTAGTTGGCGGCATCCGCTCCGCTGATGCCGCTGGCGACAATATCGTACGGGCCGGCCGCCGTTTGCGGCGTTATCGCCACCGCGGTGCCGCCTCGCGCCAAGCTGAAATCGGTGAACCCGACGACGTCGCCCCTTGCCGCCAACGGAGACGCGCTGTTCGCCAGGCTGCCGACCGATCCGTAGGTCGCCTGGGCCGAGCCCGGCAACACGCCCAACGTGCCACGCGCGACCGTGATGGTCAGGCTGTTGGCGCCGGTCAGGACGTAATTGCCGGCCTTTTCACCCTGGAGCGCACCCGCCGTCGCGATATAGGAACCGGCGTTGACATAGCCTCCGGTCGATAGCGGGAACGACGGCAGGGTGAGTGACGTGGACACCTTGGCGGGGTCAAGGACGTTGTTCAGGAACGCGCCGGACCCGATGCCATCGGGACGGACGCCATAGCTCAACAGGCGGGGAGCGGTATCGAGCGTGATCGGCCGCGGCGTGACCGTATAGGTGCCCAGCGTGTTGCCGGTGGCGGACAGCGCGTAATTCGGATTGCCGGCGATCAGCGCCTCGACCGCATAGGTGCCGACGTTGCGGTAATCGTCGAAGGTCTGGATTCGCTCGGTGCCGCCGACGAACTGCGCGGTGGCGACCGAGCCTTCGTCGCCGGCCAGCACGCCGCCGAAAGTGATCGCGCCCGAGAAATTATAGGGGTCGCCGTAAACCGACGTGCTGGCGCCGATCGCATAGGTGATCGGCTTGGGTGTCACGGTCAGCGATCCGAACGAGCGGGTGGCGGACAGCCGGTAATTGCCCGCCGCCGCGCCGGTCAGCGTATCGGCGCGGGTGACGTAATTGCCGACCGACGTCCGTGCCGACACCGCAGCGCCCGCCACCAGTACCAGCGGCGCGACGTCGTCGCCTGCCACGACACCGTCCAGCGTGACCGGCAGGGCCGCCATCGTGCCATAGACCGACGTCGCGGATCCCAACGTATAGCCGAGCGTCCGGCGATCGATCGTCAGCGCCCCGCCGGTGCCGCTGCCCAGCACATAGTTGGACGCCGCCGCGCCGGTGATGCCGGTGACCGCCACGGTATAGGCGCCCGCCGGGGTACGCGCGTCGAGCGCGACCGGCGTCGATCCGGACAGCAGCGCGGTAACCGCGCTCACGCTGTCGCCATTCACCAGACTGGAGAAGCTGATCGCGCCCGGGCTGGCGAGCGATCCGTACGTCGATGTCGCGAGCGATCCGGTATAGCCCAGGGTGCGCGGCGTGATCGTCATGATGCCGGGCGTGTTGCCGGTGGTCGCCAGCACATAGTTCTGCGAGCCCGCCCCGCCCAGCGACCCGACGCTGAGCGTATAGGCGCCGACGCCGTTGTTCAGCGCGGCGAAGTCGACCGTGCCGCCGCCCGGCCCGGTGGTCAGCAGCGATCCGGTCAGCGATGCATTGACGCCGCCGTTGAAGGTGATTGTCGGCGCGGCAGCCGTAGTGCCATAGATCCTGTTGAAGCTGGCGATGCTGTAGGTGACCGTGCCTGGAGTGACGGTCAGCGTCGCCGTCGTCGTCGGGCCGGCGAACAGGTCGATGCGGTAATTGCCGCTCTGCGCACCGCTGATGCCGGTCAGGTTGAACGCATGGCTGCCGACATCGGGGTTGAAGCCGATCCCGGTCGCGCCCACCGCGACGGCACCGCCATTGTAGTTGAACAGCGATCCCGCGGCAAAGACCTCGTCGCCGCTCACCACGCCCGACAGCGTCGCGATGGCGGCGGGGGTGCCGTAGCTCTGGGTGACGTCGGCGACGGTATAGCTCAGTTGCAGGCGGTTTATCGTCAGCGTGCCGGTGGTGTTGCCGGTAGTGGCGAGGGTGTAATTGCCCGCCGCAGTGCCGGTCAGTTGCGGCGTGATCGCATAGCTGCCCGCCGCGGTCCGATCGGCCAGCGTCAGCGCCTGGCCGCCGAGCAGTCGTGTCACACCGACGGTATCGCCCGCGACCACGCCCGACAGCGTCGGCGTCGCCACACTGGCCAGCGTGCCATAGGTCGATGTGACGCTGCTCGCGCTATAGGTCAGCGTCTTGGGATTTATGATCGCGGCGCCAACGCTGCTGTTTGCGGCGTCGATGGCGTAATTGCCGGCCGCCGAACCGGTCAGCGCGGATGCGACGGTGGTGTAGGTCCCGACGCCGGTCGTGGCGGTCAGGCCGGTGGTGACGCCGCCCCGGCTGACGCCGGCGAGGCCGATCGCCACGTCGTCACCCGACAGCGCTCCCGACAAGGTGAAGCCGGTGGTGTTGAGCGTGCCGTAGGTCGAGGTCTCGGTCGAGCCGGCATAGGTCAGCAGCCTGGGCGTGATCGCCAGCGTCGCGCCGATCGTCCCCGACAAGTCGAGCGTGTAGTTGGCGGCGGCAGCGCCGGTCAGCCCGGTGAGCGTGAAGTTGCGCTGCCCGGCGGCCAGGTTACCGGCAAACGCATAGCCGCCGGCGTTGCCGCTCAGCGTCTGCGTGCCAAGGCCGGTAACGGTCGCCGCCAGCCCGACGCTGTCGCTGCCGACCAGCCCGGCCAGGCTGGCGACGTTGGCTGGCGTGCCGTAGCTGTAGGCGCCTGCGGCAACCGTGGCGGTCAGCGTCTTGGGGGCGATGCGCAGCGTGTCGTTGGCGGTGCGGAGGTCGACGAAATAGCCCGACTTGCCTGTCGCCAGTGCAAAGCCCGAGGTGGCGCTGGTCGTGACCGCATAGTCGCCGACACCCTGGCCCGCTGTCGGACCGGTCGTACCGGTCGATCCCGCTGCCAGGATAGCGCCGAGCGTGTCGCCGCTCTTCAAGGTTCCCGAGACGAGGTGGAGCGCGTCGAACGCGCCATAGGAACCGCCATAGACCGCGCTGTAATCGACCCCCGCCGCGCCCCTGCCCAGCGCGAGCCGGGTGGTGTCGGTGGCGCTGCTGCCTTCGCCGCCGTCGAGTATGCCGGAGTGGGTCAGGACGCCGTTTTCGGTGAAGCGGATCGCAGTGGCGGGGCTCGTCGCGGTCAGTGCGGATGAGGCCTCGCTGAGCCAGCTGACGGTTCGCCCGCTGAACGTCGCGCCGCCGCTGGCCTGGACGCGGATCGCGCCGTTCAGCGTCAATCCTTCGGCCGCGCCGAGCGACGCGGCGTTGAAGTCGCCGGAACCGAACAGCTGCACCGTGCGGGTGCCGGCGTCGATCGCGATCGACCGCGCGGCGATTGACGTCAGGCGCATGCCGTCAGCGCCATTGTTGGTCAGCCCCGCGCCGCTGCCGAGCGTCAGGCGGATGTTGCCGCCGGTCCCGCCGCTGTCGATCGCGCCGGTGATCTGCGCGTTGAAGGCATTGATCTCTGCCGCACCCGCCTCGCGATCGGCATTGATCACGCCGTTGGCCGCGGTGTCGTTGGCGACGACGGTGAGGTTGGCCTGATTGAGCGTCAGGAAGCCGCCGATCGCCACCGAACGCCCGGCGCTCAGGAACAGGTCGCCCGGATTGGCGCTGGAGCCGACGCTGAGGTTGGCGTTCCACTCGATGTCATTGCTGGCGCGCAGGAAGACGTCGGTGCCGCCGTCCATCAGCGTCTTGATATCGGCGACGTTGAAGGTCGCATCGGTGCCAGCGGCGTCGGCGTAAGCGACGCTGGCGGGGGGCGCCGCCCCGGTTCCGGCCTGGACGAAGATGTTCTTGGGATCGAGCAGCAGCGTGCCGCCGCGTCCTGTCGTCACCCGCGACAGGCCGGTGGTCAGCGTTCCCTTCGACGACAGCTCGATCGCGCCGCCAACGGCGCCGGTTGCGGTGACGGTGCCCGACTGGCGCGTCCGATCGCTGCTCCACGCGACGATCGCGCCGCCGGCCGTGCCGCCCGAAGCATCGATCGTCGACCCGGCATCGATCGCGGTCGTGCGTGCCGCCGCAAGCGCGGCCACCTGTCCGAAGCCAGCCGTGAAGATGCGCCCAAGCGCCGCATCGGTCGCGCCCCCTTGAAACGCGCCGCCGACCCGCACCAGGCCGCCGCGCTCGATGCCGGCCGCGCTCAGCGTCGCGCCGGTGAGCGCGACGTCGCCGCCGGTCACGTCGATCCGTCCGCCCAGCTGACCGGAAACGTCGACAGTGCCGGCAATGCCGACCGCGCCATCGCCGCCGTCGAGCAGCACGGTGCCGCCCGCCTGCGACGCCGACGTCGCGCGGATGATCCCGGCCATGTTGATCGTCTGCCGCACGATCTCGCGCGCGGTGGCGACCTTCAGCATCACCGTGCCGCCGGTGGCGTCGATCAGGCCGGTATTGGTGATGAAGGCAGCGTCGCCCGAAAAGTCGCTGGGAATGGCGACCTGCAACAGCCCGTCGCCGTTGAGGTCGAGCGTCGCCTGTTTCGCCGCGCCGATCGCCACCCGTCCCATCGGCGATACGATCATCCCGTCATTGGACACCTGCGACCCGAGCAGTGCCACCGCGCCCCCCGCGATATAGCCGCGGTTCGCCACCACGCCCGTGCCGCCCCCGCGGAAATCCAGCTTGCCGCGCATGAAGTCGTCGTCGCCAATATCCAGCGTCGAGGCGACGAAGCCGCCGCGTGCCTGTACCTTGCCGGTCTGGTCGATGACGATGCCGTTGGGGTTGATGAGGAACACTTGGCCGTTGGCGGTGATGTCGCCGGCGATGCGGGACATCTCGCTGCCCTTGACCCGGTTGAGCAGGGCCGACGTCGCCTTGGGCTGCTCGATCGCGACCGTTCCTCCCGCGCCGATCGAGAAGCGCTGCCAGTCGATGATCGCGCGGTCGCTGGTCTGGCGGATCGTGGCGGCCGGACCAGCGGCTGTGATCGTCGCGGACCCCGCCGTGACTACGCCGCCGTTCGGCATCTCCTGCGCTCGGACGGGTAGCACACCGACAACCGCGATCGCGGAAGCCAGCAGCACGGAGCGCAAATGGCGGGTCGGAGCGGAAGTCAGGCGGGGCATCAGAACTGCACTCCCAGCGCAATATTGAGGCGATCACGGAGGCGGACAGCGCGGTTGGCGTCGCCGCGGCCATATTCGAGCGTGACAGACGGCGCCGCGCCCAGCGGCAGGCCGCCAGCGGCCAGCCGCATGCCAATCCCATAGGCGGCGGCGACGGTCGGAAAGAATGGATCGGCGCGGATCAGGTGAGCGCGTCCTCCGGCGGCGAAGACGTAGGGTACGATCTGCACGTTCGATCCACCGATCGGCAGCAGCCAGGCGCGAGCGACCTCGCCCCGCACGGTGACGCCGCCATCGGCGTTCAGCGCCCCCGCGGTGAAGCTCGACACGCTGTCGAGCCCGGTCAGGTCGAATGTCTCCGAATTGGGGACGACCGTGCCGAACGATGTCTGCCCGCGGACGATGACATCGGCCACGATGCCGCTGGCCAACGTGCGAGAGAGGGCAGCGCGCGCCTCGATCCGGGTGAAGCGCGGGTCCGATCCGCGCGAGGCCGACGCGTCGGAGGCCGCGATCTCGGCAGCGCTCCGGGCGCCGAACAGCCCCACTCCCTGCGACAGGGTGATAACCACCGCGGCGGTCCCGCTGCGCTGAGGCTGCCCCTGCCAGGACATGCCGCCGCGCAGCACCGTCAGCCGATCCTTGGCAATGACCGCGTCGAACGCCGGCAGCCGCTGCGTCTCGGACGCGATCTCCAGGCCGGTTCGTGCGGTCAGCACGCCGATTGCCGTCGTGATGACTGGCGCCGACAGATTGAGCGCGCCACGATACAATCGTCCGTTGCTCCGGAACAGCGGGTTGAGGACCAGCGGGTTGGTGTCGGAAACGGTGAACTCGGGATTGATCGTCACGCCTTCCCCACCAACCGGCACGATCACACCCCCGCCCGCCACGCGCCGCGGTGCATTGCCGCGGAAGGCGCGGTCCAGCCGCGGTTCGCCCGATAGAAAAAGATATACCTGCTCGCCATTCCCCGTCGGCGAATTGAGCTGCGCCTGGATATTGATGCCCCAGTCGTCGAAGCTGGAGCCGAGCCGGTTGTCGCCGCCGATTCCCCCGCCGGCCAGCTCGTGCCGCCCGTCGAGGATCAGTTTTGTGCCGCCGGGTTGTTCGCCGCGGGCCAGCGTGGAGCGCAGCGTGAGGCCGGGGACGCCGCTCGCCAGCGTCAGCCGGTGCTGCATCCGTGCGAGCGTGAGCCGGCGGTCGCCTATCACGGACGCCAGCCGCGCCGCGACTGGCGTCCGCGCCCGGCCGGGGACGGCACTGACGTCGACCGCTTCGATAAAGCCTTCGACGACCTTGATCCGGAACACGCCGCCATCATCGACGCGCTGCTTGGCGACGATCACGCGCGCCAGGAAATAGCCCGCATCGGCATAGGCCTGCTCGAGCGCGCCCGCGGCCCGGAACAGGTCGGCGACCGTTCCGCGTCGCCCGGCGATCGGCGCGACGATTGCGTTGGTCGCCGCGGCCATTTCCGGGTAGCCGCCGTCGGCCTCAATGCGCAATATCGTGACCGCGATGGTATCGGCACCGGGTGGGATTTCGCCGGGTCGGCTTTGGGGCAGGTCGATCGTAGCGGGTAGGGTCGCCTGTTGCGGCAGCAGCGATCGCGGGGTGACCTGGCTCGGTGCGATCGGCGCGCGAGCGGGGGGCAGGGTCTGTGCGGCGCCGGCATGGGGCAGAAGCGCGCCCATGCCCGCGATGGCGAGCGCAGCCGCGGGCCGTCGGTGTCCCCGCGCGTTACCCCGGCGCCGCAGCACCGCGAAGCCCGCGGCGTTTCTGTTCATCGACTGCACATCGTCCCCCGCTCCGACCTGGCGGACGAAGGCAGTCGCTGCGGAACGCCCCCAGCGTCGACCCGCAATAACCCCGCCACCGTTTCCGGATCGCTAAAGCATCGCTAGCCGCACGCCGCCGGTTTGATGTAGGTCGATGACCTACAACGGGCGTGATGACCTGAAATACCGCCGGCGGATCGGATGGGGCGGGCAAGGCATGTCTATATTTCGACTGTTGATCGTCGACGATCACCCGATCGTGCTGACTGGGCTCAAGCTGCTCCTCGACGACGACGGTCGATTCGCGGTGAGCGGGGAAGCCGCGTCTGCGCCCGCAGCCTGTGCCGAGGCGGAGCGGCTCCAGCCCGATGTAATCATTACCGACCTGACGATGGGGGAGGGTGACGGCATCGCCCTGATCGAAGACCTGCGCGCCCTGCTGCCGGCGACGCGGATCATCGTCTATTCCAGCCGCGACGAACTGGTGTGGGGTCCGCACGCGGTCCGTGCCGGCGCGCATGCCTATGTGGCCAAGTCCGAACCGCTCGACGCCGTCGCGGTCGCGCTCGACCGCGTCATGGCCGGGGCGATCCACGTCAGCGAGCCGGTGCAGCAGTTGTTGATCGGCGATCTCGCCCGCCAGCGCGATCGCCGCAGCGACATCGGCGATCTGTCGGCGCGCGAACTTCAGGTCTTGCGGCTCATCGGCAGCGGTGCGACGCTCCAGTCACTGGCCAAAGAACTCGGACTTGGGGTGAAGACGGTCGGCACCTATCGCGAACGGCTGAAGATCAAGCTGGGGCTGGACAGCGTGCGGATGCTCGAACGCTATGCGGCCGTTCACGTTGCCGGGCGGCTCGACCCGTCGTGAAAAACGGATTCGCGTGAAAGGCTGGCTGGCACGCTGGAACGTAACCGCGGCCGAGCAGGCCGCGTTGTCGTTCGAGCAGGTGCTCACCCTCATCAACATGCGCCGCGTCGAAATCGCGTGTCTGCTCGCGCTGTTCACCAAAAGCATCGAAGCGAGCATGGCGGGCCGGCCGACCCTGCTGGTCGTCGAGATCCCGACCACCTTGGGCTTCCTACTTGCATCGCTGGCGGTACGGCGCTGCGACAATGCCTGGGTCGTGCGCGGGTTCGTGACCGCGTTCCTGATTGCGGCGTTGATCGTCACCCAGGTTGCCGTCGCTGCATTGGGTAGCCAGGGACGGTTGACCAGCGGCTATCCCCTCATGCTCCTATCGCTGACGTTGCTGTTCGTGGTGCCGCCTCGCATCGTCGCTCTGGGGCTGGCGGCGCTGTTCGTCAGCTATTGCGCGATCGTCCTGCAAACGCCCACCCACCCCGCCGAACAGGCCGTCGCGATCGTTAACACCGCGATCGTATCGGTCATCGCGGTCGTCGCGGCGGCGCTGATCCATTCCGGGCGGCGGCGCGATCACGAGCAGAAGCGGGAAATCCAGATCCAAAACGATCGGCTACGTGATCGCAACGCCGAACTCGACACGCTGATGGCGATCACCGCGCACGATCTGCGCAGCCCGCTTTACGGCCTGCGCAACCTTTTCGACCTGACGGTGCGCCGGGCGTCGCGCGAACCCGGGTTGCCGCTCGTCGTGCTGGGGCAGGCGCTGCCGAGCATCGACGCGATGCTCGCGCTGGCGACCCGCCTGCTGGAGGCGCATGCCGCAGAGCACCGACCGCTTACCCGTCTGGTCGGGGAGGATGTCCGCGCGCAGGTGCTGGCGGCGGTTGGGCGGATCGGGCCGCTCGCCCAGTCCGCCGACGTTCGGGTGGAGGTGGAGGTGAGCGACCGTCCGCTGATCGCCACGTTCGACATAGGCGCGCTGGCGCAGATTCTGGATAATCTGCTGAGCAACGGCGTGCGCTTCAGCCCCGTCGGTGGTGCTCTGGTCGTCGCTGCTGCGCGCGACGGCGCTCATGTCGCGATCACCGTGCGCGATCAGGGGCCAGGGATCGACCCGGCAAGCCGGGACACGTTGTTCAGGAAATTTCACCGCGATCCTGGCCAAGACGCAAACGACATACCCGGCACAGGCATGGGTCTTTTCATCGTGGCAACGCTCGCCGAGCGCATGGGCGCAGCGGTGCGTTGCGAACCTGCCGCAGGCGACGGCGCGACCTTCGTGGTCTCACTTCCCGCCAGGCGTTGACTGCGCCGGAAGGAAGGCCTTTGCCGCCTTCATGCGGAACGCGACGCGCTCACGCCGCCAGGATCAGCGCGTCGAGCGCAACTGCGCCCTGGCCACGCGGATAGACGACGACCGGGTTAAGATCGATTTCGCGGATCGAAGGCGTGCCGAGCAAGAGCGATCCGAGCGCGGAGATGATCGTGGCGACCGCATCGACGTCGAGCGCAGGCGAGCCACGGAAGCCATCGAGCAACGCGCCGCTCTTGAGCAAGCGCAGTTCCGCCGCGATCACCTGCGGCGTCAGGTCTGGCGCCAGCAGGCGGACGTCGTGGAGCAGTTCGGCCTGCACCCCGCCGAAGCCGACAAGAATGACCGGACCCCATTCGGGATCGTTCTTCGCGCCGACGATCAATTCGGTTCCGCGCGCGCCCATCGCCTCGATCAGCCCGCCGTCCAGCGTGATGGCGGCGTTATAAGCCGCGACATTGTCGTAGAGTTGGCGCCATGCCGCGATCAGTGCGGCTTCGTCGGCGATATTCAGGATGACGCCTCGGGCATCGCTCTTGTGGCTGAGCGCTGCAGCCTGTGCCTTTAGAACGACGGGGTAGCCTATGGTGGCAGCAATCGCTCTGGCGTCGTCGACATTCGCGGCGAACCCGCCCTTTGGGAATGGCACGCCCAGCGGAGCGAGCAACTGCTTCGCGCGATATTCGGGGATAACCCCGCTCGGCAGGTCGATGGTGACCGGCGCGACATCGGCCTGCGCATTGTCCTGCTCTCCGGCTGCCATCAACCGCCGCAGTGCGCGAAACGCGCGCTCAGGCGAGGGGAAATAGGGCACGCCGGCAGCGCGAAGTGCAGAGATATAGTCGATCGGCACAGCCGCGCCGTCGTCCAGCCCGGCAAAGATCACCGGCTTGTCCGGTGCGAGAGCCGAGATCGCCGCGGTGATTGGCGGGAACTTGCGCGCTGCGGTCGCCGCGTCGGTCTGGATGATGCCCAGCACCACGGCAGCAAATGCATCGTCCGCAAGCAGCGGCGCCAAGGTGCGGCGATAGAGGTCGGGATCGACCAGCGCCTGTGCGGTCAGGTCCATGGGGTTGGATACGGGGATGAAGTCCGGGATAGCCGCGCGCATCGCCGTGCCGGTAACGCCGTCGATCGCAGGAAGCGAAAGCCCGATTCGCTCGGCCAGGTCGAGCGTCAGCGCCTTGAACGCGCCAGATTCGGTCAGCACTGCGGTGCCGCCGCTACGTACCGGCTTCGCCCGCAGTGCGATGTCCAGGACGTCGCCGAGTTCCTCCAGGCTGTCGACCAGGATCACGCCCGCGCGCACTACCTTGGTCTGCATCAGCTGCCAGTCGCCGGCCATCGCGCCGGTGTGGGTCGCCGCGCTCTCGCGTGCAGCGCTCGACGTGCCGGGATGGAGAAGGACGATCGTCTTGCCCGCGTTTCGCGCTTGCGCGGCGAGGCGCAGAAACCGTGCGGGACTGCGGAATTGTTCGACGATCATGCCGATCACATGCGTGTTCGGTTCGTCGATCAAGTGCGCGACATAATCCTCCACTCCCGACGCGGCCTCGTTGCCGGTAGAGACCGAGATCGAAAGTCCTAGATCCTTGGCCATCAGCGTCGTGCCCAGCACCACTGCCATCGCGCCGGACTGGCTGACGATGCCGATGCCCGGCCTGCCATCCAGACGCCGCGCCGGCGTCTCGACGAAGGTCAGCGGCACGCCCGCGATGTAATTGGTCATCCCCAGGCAATTCGGCCCCTCGATTACCATGCCGCTCTCGGCCGCAATCCGCGCTACCTCCGCCTGTGCGGCGAGTCCCTCCTCGCCGCCTTCTGCGAACCCGGCGGCGAAGATCACCGCGGCACCGACCCCCTTTGCCGCCAACGCCCGCACTGCGCCGAGTACGGCCGAACGGGGGATAGCGAGGACTGCGGCGTCGACGCCGTCGGGCAGATCGTCGATCGACTTCAGGCAGGGGCGCCCGTCGATCGAATCGCGCTTGGGGTTGATGAGGTGGATGGCGCCCGCAAACCCGTGGCGTTCGAGATTGTCGAGCACCGACTTGCCGAGCGCACCGGGGGTGGGAGACGCGCCCACGATCGCGACCGAGCGGGGGGCGAGCAGGCGGGAGAGGTCGGGCATGATGTCGCTTCCGAATGTGTGTCCAATTCCTCCCCGGCACGCGGAGGGGGACCAGCGAAGCTGGTGGAGGGGTGGCCGGCCGCAAACAGAGCGTTCCGAGACAGGCGAGCCCCCTCCGTCAGCCCTGCGGGCTGCCACCTCCCCGCGCGCGGGGAGGTGTTTTCGAGGTCAGGCCCCCGCCTTGTCCTTGTCGTAGGCGCCCAGACCCGGCTTGTAGCTCTTCTCGTCGATGAACTGGCGGATGCCTTCCTTGCGGCCGTGATTGTCGTAGCTGTTCGCCGCTTCCTGCGCGCGGATCAGATAATCCTCGGCATCGTCGTAGCTCATGATCGACACGCGGCGCACCGCATCCTTCGTGGCTTTCAACGCGACGGGGTTCTTGGCCAACAGCACGTTGGCGACCGCCATGACCCGCTCCTTCAAAGCGGCAAGCGGCAGCGACTCGTTGACCAGGCCCCAATCGGCAGCGGTCTTGCCGTCGATGTTCTCGCCCATCATCGCGTGATACATCGCCTTGCGGAACGGCAGCAGTTCGACTGCGACCTTGGTCGCGCCGCCGCCAGGCAGGATGCCCCAGTTGATCTCGGACAGGCCGAACTGCGCCTCGTCGGCGGCGAACGCCAGGTCGCACGCGAACAGCGGGCCGTAGCCGCCGCCGAAGCACCAGCCGTTGACCATCGCGATCGTCGGCTTCTGATACCAGCGCAGCCGCCGCCACCAGCCATAGCTTTCGCGCTGCGCAGCCCGCGTCGCGCCCAGCCCCTTGGCCTCGGTCTCGCGGAAATATTCCTTCAGGTCCATGCCGGCCGACCAGGCGGTGCCTTCGCCCGACAGCACCAGCACGCCGGCGTCGTCGCGATGTTCGAGCAGGTCGAGCACCTCCATCATGTCGCGGTTCAGCGTCGGCGACATGCAGTTGCGCTTCTCGGGACGGTTGAAGTTCACCCACGCGATACGATCCACGATGTCGTAGCTGACGGTGCCGTTGCTGCTGAGTTCGGTCATAGTACAATCCGTTCGTTTCGAGCGAAGTCGAGGATCAGTGCGCCAGTTCTGTGTCTCGACTTCGCTCGACACGAACGGCGCGCATTCAAATCGGGTAATGCCCCGGCTCGGTTTCGATCGTGATCCAGCGCAATTCGGTAAAGGCGTCGATCCCGGCCTTGCCGCCGAAGCGGCCGTAGCCCGAGGACTTGGTGCCGCCGAACGGCATCTGCGCCTCGTCGCGCACGGTTGGCCCGTTGACGTGGCAGATGCCCGATTTGATCCGGCGCGCGACCCGCAGCCCGCGCGCGGTGTCGCGGGTGAAGACGGCCGCCGAAAGTCCGTATTCGGTGTCGTTGGCGAGCGCGATCGCGTGATCCTCGTCGCGGGCGCGGATGATGCCCACGACGGGGCCGAAGCTCTCGTCGCGAAACAGCTTCATCGCGGGCGTCACCTTGTCGATCACGTGCGCGGGCATCAGCACGCCGTCACTCGCCCCGCCGTTGACCTGCACCGCGCCAGCGCCGATCGCATCGGCAATCAGTGACTTCACATGATCGACCGTCTTCTGATCGACCACCGCGCCAAGCGGCGTCTTGCCTTCGCGTGGGTCGCCGACCGGCATCGTGCCGACCTTGGCGGCGAACTTCTCGACGAAGGCGTCCGCCACGCTGTCGACGACGATGATCCGTTCGGTCGACATGCAGATCTGGCCGGAATTCATGAACGCGCCGAACGCCGCCGCCTTCACCGCTTCGTCCAAATCCGCATCGTCGAGCACGATCAGCGGCGCCTTGCCGCCGAGTTCGAGCAGCACGGGTTTCAGATGGGCCGCCGCACGCTGCGCGATGATCCGGCCCACATGGGTCGATCCGGTGAAGTTGATGCGCTTGATCTCCGGATGGTCGATCAGCGCGCCCACGATGTCCGCGGCGTCGACCGGCGCATTCGTGACCATGCTGACCGCGCCGTCGGGTAGGCCGGCGTCGGCGAACGCTTGCGCGATCAACTGGTGCGTGCGCGGGCATTGCTCGCTGGCTTTCAGCACCATCGTATTGCCACATGCCAGCGGCACTGCGATCGCGCGGACGCCCAGGATGATCGGTGCGTTCCACGGTGCGATGCCCAGCATCACGCCGACCGGCTCGCGCAGCGCCATAGCGATGCAGCCGGGCTTGTCTGAAGGGATGACCTCACCCGCGATCTGCGTGGTCAGCGCCGCGGCCTCGCGCACCATGCCGACCGCGAGCATCAGGTTGAAGCGCGCCCAGCCTTCGGTCGCGCCGATTTCGCCCATCATCGCGGCGACGAAATCGTCGGCCTTCGCGGCCAGCGCGTCGGCGGCCTTGTTCAGCAACGCGCGCCGGGCATTGGGGCCAAGCGCAGACCATGCGGGGAAGGCGGCAGCGGCGCGCTCAACCGCGGCATTCGCTTCCTCGACGCTGGCGGCGGTTGCGGTCGTGGCAACCTCGCCGGTCACCGGATTCAGCCGATCGAAGGTGCGTTCGCGTGCTTCCAGAACCGTCGCCATGCGTCCTCTCCCAATTATTGCTATGATGTATAACTTATCGAGAATGAGCAATCAACCGGTTTCGTACGCGTGATGGGAGTTCAGGCCGACACTTCCTTGGCCTCAATGCGAGCCAGCAACGCGACAAGGTCTGCGCGTTCGGTGGCGCTGAGATCGCTCAGCAACGCATCCTCGTGCACGCGGATACGCTCGAGCACCGCCGCCACGCTTTCTTCCCCCGCCGGCGTGAGGTTCAGCGCAAATGCACGGCGATCGTCGGCCGCGGTTTCGCGGTTCACGAGGCCACGATCGACGAGATCGTTGACTAGCGCCACCATATTCGCCCGCTGGATGCCCAGAGCGCGACCGACATTCCCCTGATTGATGCCGGGATTGGCGGCGATGATGGAGAGGATGCCGAACAGCACCTGGCGCATCCCCGTGTCCGCGACGGCGCGGCTGAAATCGCCGGCGAACACCGCGGACGCGCGCCGCATATGGTAACCCATAAGTCCGTCGAGGACGCCCAGGGCGATCCCATCATTGCCTTCTGTCATAGCCGCCACGTGCCTCGATCGTCCCGTATCGTTGGCGATAGTCGTCGTTGGCTGCCGTCTCAAGCGGCGACGCCCCGGGGGTGCAGCAGGACGATCGCCACCGCCGCTACCGCGGAGCCCAGCGCCATCAGGATTGCGACGGTGGGCAACAGATAACCCGCAGCGAACAGCATTCCCGCAAGCGCAGGCGCCAGTGCCGATCCGCCACGGCCGACGCCGATCACGAATCCGGTCGCCGTCGCGCGCACGCCGGTCGGAAAGCTCTGAGCGATGAGGGCATAGAGTCCGACGACGCCGGCGTTGGTCGCAAAGCCGGCAACCGCCGCGATCGCCGACAACGCACCTATGCTGGTCTGCCCGCGCCCGAAGGCGACGATCAGGATCGTCGACAGCACCATCGCGCTGATGGTAAGCGAGACGAGCCGCACGCGAGCGGTGAGCAGCCCTAGCGCCAGCGATCCACTCGCGCCGCCGACGCTCGCCCATACCAGTACGCCGGCAGCAGCGGACGGGGCGAACCCCATGTCGACGACGATCTTGGGTATCCATTTGAGGATGAAGTAGAACGTCATGATGTGCGCGAAATAGGCGATCGTCAGCACCAGCGTGGTACGCCGCAGCGTGGCGTCGAACAGTTGCGCCAGCGGCACCGTCGCCCGCGTCGCATCGGCCTCAGGCAGCGCGGCGATCGGCGGGTGACCCATCCGGCGGAGCGTCGCATTGATCCGCGGCAGGGCGCCCGGTGGCCGCCGGTGCATCAGGAACGCGACCGATTCGGGCGCCCGCCATAGCACTAGCGGGATCATCGCCAGGGTGACGATTCCGCCGAATACGAACACCGCCCGCCAGTCATAGCGTGCCAGCAACACCGCGGAAACCGACCCGCCGATCACGCTGCCAAGGGGGTAACCCCCCGCCATCAACACCACGCACAAGGCGCGGCGGCGTGCATTGGCGGCCTCCGCCGCCGCCGCGTTCGTCGCCGCCAGCATGCCGCCGATGCCCAGCCCTGTCAGCACCCGCCAGGCCGACAGCGTAGTAACATCATGTGCGCTCGACGCACCGAACATGCCGCATGCCATCACCGCCAGGCACGCCAGGATGGTCGCCCGGCGGCCGATGCGGTCGGCGACGCCGCCGAGCACGAGCGATCCGATCGCCATGCCGATCAATTCCATCGATAACACGAACCCCAGGGCCGCGCGATCGATGCCCCAAGCGGCGGCGATGCCGGGCGACGCGAAGCTGATCGAGAGCACATCAAATCCGTCGAGCGCGTTCAGCCCAACCATCGTCGTGATGATGCCCCACTGGAAATGGGACATCGGCGCGGAATCTATGATCGCCCGCGGATCGCTAGCCATTCGCCTGTGCCTCCCGATCATCCTTCATCGGATCGAAGCGATCGCGACGTAACGGATCATTGCCCATCAGAACCTGAAGTCCGCGCTTACACCCATTCCCCCGGCCGGTCGTAGCTTACCTCCGCCAGCCCGAATGCGCCCAACACGTTGCCCGATGCCACATACAAGGTGTTGGTCAGCTTGGTGCCGAAAAACCGATAAGATCACACGTTTGCCCGGCAGCGCATAGCTCAGCCGTGCGTTGAGTAGACCATAGCCATCGTCGGCGATGATCGGCGAATTGGCGACGTCGTGAAAGATGCGGCTGTACACCGTGTAATCAAGGCGAAACGCAGCCTCGCTGGCGTCTGCGAGTTCGTGGCTCAGATCGACGCTGGTTGTCACCGTCCATTCGGGCGCCTTCACGAATTGACTGGCCGGCGTGACCGGCAGGATCTGGGTCGGCCCCAATCCTTCCCGGCGGAGGTGTATTTCGCGTCGAGATAGCGGACGGCTGTGTTGAGCGAAAACCGGCGGACAGGCGCATG
This sequence comes from Sphingomonas sp., assembly GCF_036387595.1. GTDB lineage: Bacteria > Pseudomonadota > Alphaproteobacteria > Sphingomonadales > Sphingomonadaceae > Sphingomonas. The sequence goes on along the minus strand of NZ_DASVTL010000069.1, from coordinate 6,640 downwards.
ACGGCCATAGTTCAGCCGATCGTCCAGCAGCTTGGCGGCGACCTGCACTTCCTGACTGAACTGCCATTGCTTGTCGCGGTTGGTAGTCTGGCGGAAGAGAAGCGGCGAATTCTCGCCGTCGCGCGTCAAATAAGCCTTCATGTCGCGATAGTGGGTGATCGATACGCCAATGCGCCGGGCCGATGCGGACACGTTGCGCGGCAGCAAGGGCGACGACACGCTGATGAGCGGAGGCGGCAACGACGTGCTGAACGGCGGCGCCGGTGTCGACACGCTGTCCGGCGCTGGCGGCAACGATACGATCCAAGGTGCCGGCAATGACGTCATTGCGGGCGATCTTGGCAATGACAGCCTTCCGGGAGGCGCGGGCGACGATCGCATCACGTTCGATAGGCTGGACGCGTGGATCAAGGGAGACGCGGCCCGGATCGGTTCACCTTCGATGCCGATGCCATCACGGGCGGTTCTGCTCGACTGTTCGACTCGTCCTATGCGCAGGGCGACAGGATCGACCTGGCTGGGCTGGGCTGGGCTCGACGCGATTGCAGGCGGAGCGGACAATGCGTTCGCGTTCATCGGAACGGCGGCCTTTGGCAATGTCGCGGGGCGGCTTCGCTATGCAGCCATGAGCGGAGGCCTGACCGTACAGGGCGACCTGGATGGCATGGCGTCGCCGACTCAGCTTCTTCGTCTCGGGTGGCTCGCTCAGCGCGACCGATCTCCTGCTCTGAGGCGTCGAATCGCTGCGACCTTAAGAACCCCGCGGCATCATCGGATGCGGCGAGGTTTTCCTTGCCACGGCCCGGCTTCCCCGAGCGGGAGCGCATCGCCCCCGACGCGGATTTGTTAGGGAAGAAGGCGCCGAGTTCCACCTGCCTGCTCTCTTGGCGCAATATTGTGATACTGTGAAGGGTGGACCAAGTACGACAGTCCGCATGCCAACAGCCTGCCGCTTGCGGCAGGCTGTTGGTTGGAAGTCACCGAAGCCGAGCGCACCAAACCCGATCGGTGCTGGCTCAATAGGTGTTGTGGTGAACCACGACCCGAACGGTCGATGCCAGGATCATGACGTCGCGCCAAATGGACCAATCGGCGGCATATTCCAGGTCCGCCTGGAGTCTGCGCGTCAGATCGTCCCGGTGCTGGGTCGCGCCGCGGAAGCCGCGGACCTGGGCCAACCCGGTGATGCCCGGCTTGAGCACGTGACGATGCCAATACCGCTCATCGACATCCCAGAAGAGATCCTCGCCGGCGAGCGAGCCCAGCGCATGGGGGCGCGGGCCGACCAGGCTCATCGACCCGCCGACGACGTTGAGCAGCTGCGGCAGCTCGTCCATGCTGGTCCGCCGTATGAAGCGTCCGACGCGGGTGATCCGGTCGTCGTCGCGGCTCGTAGATTGATTGCCGTCGGCATCGCACATGTCGACGCGCATGCTGCGGAATTTCAGGATCTCGAAGAAGGCATTGCCGCGGCCGATGCGGCGCTGCTTGAAGAAGACCGGGCCGCGGCTATCCAGCTTGATCGCCAGGGCGGTGATCACGAGGACGGGAGCCAGCGCCACCAGCGCCGGAATGCACAAGGCTAGATCGAAACTGCGCTTGGCGATCCGCTGGCTCATGTCGAGGGGGCCGGCCGACACCGTCAGCGTGGTGTGCCGATCGAGCGCGCTGAGGCCGATCGCGCCGATGGCGGCGATGTCGTCCACCACGACTTCTCCGTTAACGTTGGCTCCTTTTAGCATCATCGCCCAGTTCTTGCGGGACTCAGCGGCGCAGGCGATGACGACCCGGTCCATCCCCTTCACCAGTCCGGCGAAACGATTGAGCATCACGGGATCGCGCAGATCGGGCACCACCCCCATCCGCTGCGCATCGACGACCCGCATCGGCGGTGTGACGTCGATATGCACGCCGTCGCGAATGACCATCTCGGCGGTAAGCGCGCCGCGCCATCTTTTCGCGACGATGGCACTCACGCCGTAGCGGAAGGCGATGATCAGCAGCGCCGAGGTTCCCATCGTCGTTGCCAGCAGCAATCGCGACAGATCCTGCTCGGCGCGAAAGAAGTAGGAGATCAGGAACAGCGTCGCAAAGGTGAACAGCAGCGCCTGGAGCGCGCGCGAGATGCTGGCGGATGCACGGCGCAGTGTCTGGACGGAAAAGCCACCGGCATTGAGCGCGGTGCCCATGTAGATCGGCAGGCCCACGGCCAGGATCGCGTACCAATTGTCGCCGGTGTGCTTGAGCAGCCGCGCCACGAGGAACGCCATCGTCATGGCAAACGAATCGAGCGCCGCAACCGCCAGACACAGGCGGATACGCATCACATGAGGCGATACGCTATGCGACAGGTGGAGGAGATCACCAGGCGAATCGCCCGCGTGATCCACAGATGGTCCGTTCACTCACTTTCCCTCATCGACCCAGAAGCGCTGTAGCCGCCCCGCAACGGTTACGCGCGAAAGACTAGGAGGGTATTAAACAAAAGCCGAGGTCAATGCATCCGACCTCGGCGAGGTACATTTTACAATAGCACGATCATCACCGCCCGGCGCACAACGTCCAACCGGCGATGGTCTACAGAAAGAGCGCGATCAGCCCCGCCCATGCGGTCATGCCGATGAGCAACGATCCTACCAGGCCGCGTGCGAAGCTCCCGGGCATCAGATCGACTGTCGGGGGCGGCTGTACCGTCATCATGATCCCTCTCCGCGCAATTTGGTTTGCGCTTGGTACGTTCAATTATCGTTAACAACCGATTTCAACGTTTTTGTACGATTGCGCCAGTCCTAAAATGAAATTTTTTGTTGGCCACGCGACGAGCGTTCCCGAGCGGCCGAATCTGGGCGGCCTCAGATGACTGAAGGGAGGACTTTTGCGGGCGTTTGCGCAGGCGCGCGCCATCGGTCGCAGCCATCTTAAGATGACGGCAAGGGTTTGGGCGCACAACGGGGGGAACGACCCGAATTAGGACGCCAGCACCGATGGCTACCACCGCCCGTCAAGCCGCTCATCGCTTCGCCGACCGCCGAGCAACCCCGCGTGCCGCTTTCGGCCGAACGGGAACGCTGCGCATCGACGGGCAGGATCCGGTCGAGGTGACGGTCAGCGATCTGACCCGCGACGGCTGCTGCATCCAGACACCGGCCGAACTAGAGCGCAACGCCTCCGCCAGCATCGGCTTGGCCAATGTGGGTCTTACGCCTTGCCGCATCGTCTGGAAGAGCAGTCGCGGCTATGGCTGCGCGTTTGACGCGCCGCTCTCGGCGGGGGCTGTGACGTCCGCCTTCGGACCGAGCAACATCGCTTCTTTTCCGAATCAGTCTGCCTCGTGGAACGCTCCCGCCGCCACGGCGAAATGGAGCCCTCGCGCGCGTATGTCGTTGCTTGGCATCGCAGTGACCGCGTGTTGGGCAGCAGTGGCCGCCGGAACTTTCCTGCTTTTCGGCTGACCGCGTACACCGCTGAGCGTCCTCCGCGACACTCGGCTCTGGTTTTCGCGTTCTGCCGTGCTAAAGCGCGGACTGGTCATTCTGGGATGGCCGGTTGGCGACCGCATAGTCCCCAATTGAGGGTGGCAGACGCGAGCAGCCTGATCATCAGACAAGGGGTAAATCGACAGCATGCGCATCACCATGATTGGATCGGGATATGTCGGTCTCGTTTCCGGAGCCTGCTTTGCGGATTTTGGGCATGAAGTCGTCTGTGTCGATAAGGACCAGCGCAAGATCGACCTGCTGCTGAACGGCGTGATGCCGATCTTCGAGCCGGGCCTGGACGAACTGGTCGCGCGCAACGTCGCGGCCGGGCGGCTGCGCTTCACCATCGATCTGCCTGAGGGCATCAAGGATGCCGAAGCGATCTTCATCGCGGTCGGCACGCCGTCGCGGCGCGGCGACGGCCATGCAGATCTCAGCTATGTCTATGCCGCAGCCGAGGAGATCGGCCGTTCGCTGACCGGCTTCACGGTGATCGTCGACAAATCGACTGTACCCGTGGGCACCGGTGACGAGGTCGAGCGGATTATCCGCGAGGTCAATCCGGAGGCCGACTTCGCTGTGGCATCCAACCCCGAATTCCTGCGCGAAGGCGCCGCGATCGACGATTTCAAGCGTCCGGATCGCATCGTCATCGGCTCCGACGATCCGCGCGCGCTGGCGGTGATGCGCGGCGTGTATCGCCCGCTGTACCTCAACAAGTCGCCGCTCGTCGAAATGAGTCGCCGCGCGGCCGAATTGACCAAATATGCCGGCAACGCGTTCCTGGCGACCAAGATCACCTTCATCAACGAGATTGCGGACCTGTGCGAGAAGGTCGGCGCAGACGTTCAGGACGTGGCGCGGGGTATCGGCCTGGATGGCCGTATCGGCAACAAGTTTCTCCACGCCGGTCCCGGCTACGGCGGATCGTGTTTCCCCAAGGACACGCTGGCGCTGCTCAAGACCGCGCAGGATTACGAGGCGCCGCAGCGGATCGTCGAGGCGGTCGTCGCGGTCAACGATAATCGCAAGCGCGCGATGGGCCGCAAGGTGATCGCGGCGATGGGCGGCGACGTCCGCGGCAAGACCGTTGCGGTGCTCGGCCTGACCTTCAAGCCCAATACCGACGACATGCGTGACAGCCCGGCGATCGCGGTAATTCAGACGCTGCAGGATGCTGGCGCCACCGTGCGCGCCTATGATCCTGAGGGTCATGAACAGGCCAAGAAGGTTCTCGACAACGTCGTCTATTGCGACGGCGCCTATCAGACGATGGAGGGCGCCGACGCACTCGCGATCGTCACCGAGTGGGATGCCTTCCGCGCGCTGGACTTCAAGCGGGTGAAGGAGCTGCTCAGCGAGCCGATCATCGTCGATCTCCGCAACGTCTATCCGCGCGAAATGGTCGAGCAGGCCGGCTTCGTCTATCACGCCGTCGGTCGGTGACATGGCGGCGCCCATCCTGGTTACCGGTGCCGCCGGTTTCGTAGGCCATGCCACCGCCCACAGTCTGCTCGCCCGGGGTGAAGAGGTCGTCGGCGTCGACATCGTCAATGATTATTACGATCCGGCGCTCAAACACGCTCGATTGGCGACATTCGAGGGGCTGAAGGGATTTCGGTTCGAGCGGATGGACATCGCCGATGCCGGCGTAGTCGCAGAGCTGATGAAGCGCGAGAAGATCACGCGGGTCGTCCATCTCGCCGCACAGGCCGGGGTGCGATACAGTATCGAGAACCCCTTCGCCTATCAGCGTTCCAACCTGGCCGGGCATCTGGCCGTGATGGAAGGGTGCCGCCATGCCGAGGGGCTGGAGCACCTCGTCTATGCCTCGTCCTCGTCGGTCTATGGCGACAAGCCGATGGGCGGGCAGGGGTTCAGCGAGGACGAACCCGCCGCCTCGCCCGTTTCGCTCTATGCCGCGACCAAACGCGCGTGCGAGCTGATGAGCCAGTCTTACTCGACGCTCTACAAGATGCCGCAGACGGGCCTGCGCTTCTTCACCGTCTATGGCCCGTGGGGTCGCCCCGATATGGCCTATTTCTCCTTCACCCAGCGGATCATGGCCGGCCAGTCGATAGAGGTTTACGGCGAAGGCAAGATGGCGCGCGACTTCACCTACATCGACGACATCGTCGACGGGGTGATCGGCGCGCTCGATCATCCCCCCGCCGATGGCGGCCACCGGGTGCTCAACATCGGCGACAGCCATCCCGTCGGATTGATGGAGATGATCGAGACGCTGGAGCAGGCGATCGGGCGCAAGGCGGAAAAGATCATGCGGCCGATGCAGCAGGGCGACGTGACCGCCACCTATGCCGACGTGTCGAAGCTCCACGCGCTCACGGGTTACAAGCCCAAGGTGATGTTGGCTGAGGGCCTGGGCCGCTTCGTGGAATGGTATCGCGGCTATTACGGCGATGCGGCGTAGAGGCTGACGAACCGGCCAGCCGCTACTCGGGGATCGTGTTCGCTCCCTGACCGCGACGTATGATGGCCGGAACAGCGGTCATGGCACGCTGGCAGGATCGACCGCGGTCAGCGGCAGCGGCGGGATCGTCCGCCGTGGCAGCGGCCGGGTCGCGCAACGGGCGATCCCGTGCCATGTCGCGGATGGCGACGCCGTCCAGCGCAGCGAGCGCGGGGGTGAACAGCGGAAGTCACCCTTTCGGCGCACATGCTCGAAATGCTCGGTCGGGTCATACGTCGGCAGTCCGGCATATTGCCCTTGCGAAACCTGTCGCCGTCGTTGACGTGGATTTGGGTGACCGTGCCAGCCGGGCGCCGCCGTCAACGGCCGCGGGGTGATCGAGCAGGTGGTATCGACAGTCGCGCCTCCGAACGCGCCTGCGGAGCGGACGAGGGTCGCGGCCGACATCCTCCGCAACCAGGCAGCGCGTCGCGCCGTGGATGACGTAATAGCTCGGCTACGAGCAGGCGCGCATATCGGATATCAGCCGGGGCAGCGCCGGCTTGAACTACATTTTGAAAGCTTAGCCTGGGCGGCCATTCGCGGGCCCTTAGAGTCGGATGACATCAGGCTGACCCGTATCCGGAGTTGACGAGATATTTTCGGCATTCTGAGGCGGAGAATGTATCGAGGAGTGTGCCGACGCGGCGCCATGTCGCCTCGTGGGATCGCTCGGCTGCCTTTCGCATCA
>NZ_DASVTL010000068.1:0-2036 GCF_036387595.1 Sphingomonas sp. | reverse complement strand
GGCGACAATGCGCCCGCCACCCAGAACTTCAAATATGTCAGCTGGGCCGCCGTGCGTAAGGCGTTGCGGCTGCGCTAGCTTCTGTTCCGGCGACACGCGCTTGCCGTTCGATGATGAACAAGGACCGTTCCATGACGAAGACTCGAAGCAACCTGACTAGGCGCCGCCTTCCCCTCGCCGGGTGCGTCGTTGCCGCTGTCTTCGCAGCAGCCACGGCATCTGCGAAGCCCGCGCGTACCGCCGCCGCGCCGCGCCCGCGCAACGTCATCGTGTTCCTGGGTGACGCGGGCGGGCTGCCGACACTCAGCGCGGGCGGCATCATGGCCCATGACCGGCCGCAGTCGCTGTTCATCCATTCGATGCCCCATGTCGGCCTGTCCGACACCTCGTCGCTCAATCGGTGGGTGAGCGATTCCGCCGCTGGCATGACGGCGATCATGACGGGGTACAAGACCGACAACGGCGTCGTCTCGATGATCCCCGGCGCCGCCGGCGCTGCGCCCAGGCCGGTGAAGACCTTCATGGAATATGCCGAACAGCGCGGGCTTTCGACCGGTGTCGTCACCAACATGCCGATCTGGGACGCGACGCCCGCCGCCTGCTACGCGCACGTGCCATCCCGCAAGGACAAGGACGCGATCTTCGCGCAGATGCTCGCGCCCCGCTTCGGGGACGGCGTCGATATCCTGATCGGCAAGGGCCGCAAGGACGCCGCCGTCTCCTTCGCCAAGCGCCAGACCACGGCGGAACAGGCGTTCGCCGCCGCAGGCTATCGCTATGGCGACGATCCCGCGCTCGTTCGCCAGGCGCCGCGCGCCGCGGTGCTGCGCGACACCGACTTCGCGCCACTGCCTGCGGTCGAGGCGACCATCGGCCAACTCGCGCGCAACCCCAGGGGCTATGTGCTGATGGTCGAGTGGGACATGCACACCGACGATCCGCAGGCGGGGCTCCGCCACGTCGTCGAGATGGACGACATGATCCGCCGCGTCACCGCCATTGCTGGCAAGGACACGCTCATCCTGTTCACTGCCGACCATAGTTTCGGCTTGCGGATGGGCGGCGGCGACCGCGGCCAACCGCTCGCCCAGCAATTCGCCGCCGCCGGTGCCAAGCCGGGCACAACCATTGCCAACAACCCGATCATCAGCATCGAGGACGGCCACACCGGCGAGGAGGTGATCGCCAGTGCCTCGGGGCCCGGCGCCGAGCAGGTTCACGGCTTCTTTGCGAACACGCGGATATTCGACATGCTGATGAAGGCAGTCGGCTGGGCCCGCGACTAGCGCATGAGAATGGAGAGCGTGTGAGGCCGCGCATCCCCCGCGTTAGGGAGGCGCCCTATCATCTCGGCCGAACGGCTTGCTACTCCGGCTCAAGCCTCGCTACCTGACCTGATGGCTGATGCGTCGCGACGTGGAACGGAGGGAAGGGTGCGCCCCTCTCGTCTGGTCTTGTTCGCCGCCGGGGACTTCGCCTGTAACCTGTATTGGCAGAGCATCTCGCTCTTCTTGTTCTTCTTCTACACCGACGTCCTGCTGCTGCCGCCCGCGCTGGCAGGGGCGATCGCGATGGTCGGGGCGATTTGGGACGCGCTGGCGGATCTGGCGGTCGGGATCGTCGCGCAGCGGGCGAAGTCCTATCGGCGTTTCGTCGCGGGCGGGTCGGTGCCGCTCGGCTTGGCGTTCGTCGCCTTGTTCGTCGTGCCGGGCTTCGGGGTCACGGCGACCGCCTTGCTCGCGCTCGTCGCGCAGATCGCATTTCGGACACTCTACGCCCTCGTCAACGTGCCCTATGCAGCGTGGAGCGCGCGGATCAGCGCAGATAGCCGAGACCGTTCGCACATCGCTGGGCTGCGGATGTTGTTCGGGGCGGCGGCGGCCAGCTTCGTCGCCTTGACGATGCCGCGTGCCGGCCATGTGATCGCCGCGGCGGGCTATGCCGCGGTGGCGGTGCCGCTGCTGTGGTTCGTCGCGACGCGCAGCCGCGAGGTGACGCCGCCACCGCCGCCTGCCCCGGTGCCGATCCGCGCCTAT
>NZ_DASVTL010000067.1:0-30470 GCF_036387595.1 Sphingomonas sp. | reverse complement strand
ACTGGATGAAGCACACCATCGCGACGTTCGACGGCTGGGGCGGCAAGGGCGGGACGACGGCGATCGATTACCGCCCGGTCCACGATTACACGCTGACCGACGATATCGAATACATCAAGCCGAAGAAGCGGGTGTATTGATGGCGATGCCGATGCTGCGGGAGATGCACTCGATCATGTGATCGCTTTTCACGAAGCCAGGTATCTCATCGGAACTTGAGGATAGTCCAGGCTTGCCGCGGGTGAAGCGCTCCTCAGCAAGCATGAATGCTCGTTCGTCCTCCAGCGCAACGGAGACGACGCGGTGGGACCGTGCCCGAACGCCGCGAAGGCCATCGTCGTCGGCGGGAAGATGGTGCATCGGCACGTCGCGAACGAGGTGCTGAAGCATGTCAGGATCATGGCAAAGTTCTTGCCGCTATTCGCCGAACATCCCGACCAGAATTGCCAAAGCCGACGCCAGCGCGACGTCATCGACAACGCCCAGGCGCGTCGCGAGCCGTTTGCAGTCGACCGTCCTGATCTGATCGAGCAGAATCAGGCCGGGCTTCCGGCGAAAGACCGTCGCGATGCGGAACGGGGCGGGATGGCTGCGACTGGTCATCGGTGCGACGATGATCCGGCGCAGGACGCCGTTGAGTTCGTCCGGCGACACGATCACGCAGGGTCGGGTCTTCTGGATCTCGCTGCCCACCGTCGGGTCCAGCGTGACAAGCCAGACTTCGCCCCGCTTCACCAGATCAGCTCGTCATCACCATCGTTGCCGAACGTCGACCAAGCAGCCTCGTCCACATCTTCTTCGGCAGCCGCAACCGCAGCCGCTCCCTCGGCCCATCCGGCACGCACACGGCGCATCGGAGTCGCCACGACCCGGCCGTCCTCCACGCGAACGTCCATCGCGGTGCCCGCGCCCGCGCCCAGCTCCTGGAGCAGGGCCTTGGGCACGATCAAACCAACCGAATTGCCCATCTTGCGGAGCGCACTTTGCATGGGCACCCTCTAAAGCAGGTCTGATGTAAGCACAAGGTTGTAACGGATGAAGATCATGTCGATGATTTGCGTGATGGCGCAAGCGGCGGGACCAGCCCCTGCGATCGTCGGGTCATTGCCTCATGGCATTCAGGCCGACCCCTTCTACACCCGATACGTCGACGCCGGCGGCATCCCCGTCCTCGCCTCCGCCCGCACGCCGCCGCGCGCGCTGTTGCTGGCGCGGGAGATCGTGCAGGGGATGCTGATCCGGCGGCCGGACATTCGGCGGACCTTGATCGCGCAAGGGGAGCGGGTCGTGGTGATGGCGGCGGAGGAGGGGACGCTCGACGTGCCCGAGCAGCGCGATTGGAAGAAGCCGGCGCGTGACGATCCGCGGCTTACGGTGTGCGAGCGCAAGCATTACGACGTGCGGATCGGGCGGCTGTCGGATCGCGATTACTGGAACGCACGGGCGCGGGGGATGGGCGGCATCCTGACCACCGCGGCGGCGGAGAATTTACTGGCGGGGCCGGGCGACCGCTATCACGGGCAGAACATATTCGTGCACGAGTTCGCGCATGTCATCCTGCGAGCCGCCCAAGTCGCCGATCCGGCGCTGCACGCGCGGGTCGAGCGGGCCTATGCCGATGCCATGAAGCGCGGCGCGTGGGCGGGGGAATATGCCGCGACCACATTCGAGGAATATTGGGCGGTGGGCACGCAATTCTGGTTCGAAACCGGCCGGATCGCGACGTTCGATCAGGTCCGGGTACTGTCCCCGGACGATCTGCGTAGCTACGACCCTGCGCTCTACGGCCTGCTCGCCGAGGTCTATGCCGGTCACCGGCTGGCGGGCGACCTGTTCTGGCGCCATCCCGACCGGGTGCCGCCGGGGCCGCTGCCGAAGTTTACCGCCGAGGTTTGCTGACGGAGGCGACGGGCTGTCCGATCCGCCGCCGCGCGAACAACAGCCCGCCTGCGAGCGCCAGCCCGACCAGTCCCACCGCGGCGGTCGCGCGTGGGTGGAGGGCGGCGGCGGTGTAGAGGCTGGTCTTGCGCGCATGGGGGTGTTCGCCCGAGCGTTCGCGGCCGGCGCGCACGCCCCAGGCCAGGTTGCTTGGCCGCGGCTGCGGCTTGGTGGGGTCGGTGAACACCTTGGCCGCCTTGGGCGCGAGGCGTTCGTAGATCGCGGGGAAGTGCGCGGCGAACAATGCCTGCGCCCGGCCGCCGCCGCCAACGGTGATCTCGCGCAGCGGGTGGACCGCGCAGTGCAGGATGGCGTCGGCGACGAGTTGCGGGTCGTAGACCGGCGGCGGGATCTGCGCCTCGCCGCCCGCATGATTCGCGGCGTGCTGGCCGATCGGCGTGTCGATCCCCGAAGGTTTGACCAACGTCACCGAGATGGCTGCCCCGTCCTCCTGCAATTCCATCCGCAGCGTCTCGACATAGGCCTTCACCGCGTGTTTCGACGCGGCATAGGCCCCCATGACCGGGACGGCCATGTCGGAGGCGATCGACGCCACCGTGATGAGCGCGCCGCCGTGCTCGCGCAGGTGCGGAATTGCCGCCTGACACCCGTTGACGACCCCGAAATAATTGGTGCGGAACAGCCGTTCGTGTTCGTCGAGCGGGATGTCGGCCAGTCGAGCGTAGATCGCGACGCCGGCATCGTTGATCCATGTGTCGATCCGCCCGAACATCTCGATCGCATAGGCCGCCGCGGCCTCGACCCCCGCGCGGTCGCCGACATCGGCGGCCTTGGCCTCGACGTGCAGGCCTTCGCCCTGCAATTCGGCGACGATCCCGCGCAGCACGTCCTGCGATCGCGCCACCATCAGCACCTTGGCACCCGCCCGCCCCGCGGTGCGCGCGGTGACCAGGCCGATGCCGGAGCTTGCCCCAGTGATGACGACGACCTGATCGCCCAGCGGTTTCAACGTGATGGCCATGATGTTCTCCTGATCGCCCACCCAAGCGCGCGCGAACGCTCGCGGTTCCGCTGCTTGACACCCGTGCAGTCCGCGCCACAGTCGTTTGCGGAGGCGCGGATGGGGGCATGGCATCGTCTGGGAGCACTGGGTCTGGGAGCATTAGCAGCCATCATGGCAGCGCCGGCGCCCGCGCAATATTCGCCGCCCCAGCACACCCAGCCGCCCCCGTTCCTGGGCACCACGTCGGCGCAGGAGACCGCGCGGCTCGCCGATCTGGGCGTCGAGATCGAGCGCGGGCGCACCGCCGCGGACATGCTCGCCGAACACCGCAAACTGGCGCGCGCGTTGTCCGCGATCGGGCCGCAGCGCAAGGGCGTGGTCGACGCCTATGTCGTCGTGGTCGGGCTGGACAGCGATCCCGTCTTCGGGCGCGAGGCGCGCGAGGCGGGGCGGGTGCTGACCCGGCGTTATGGTGCGACGGGGCGCAGCGTCGTGCTGGCCGCGTCGGACGGGCGCGCGGAGAGCGACCTGCCGCGCGGCTCGCCTGCCAACATCGCCGCGATCCTCGCGCGCGTGGCCGAGCAGATGGACCGGGCTGAGGACGTCCTTATCCTCTATACCACCAGCCACGGTGCGCCGATCGGCATCGTTTATAACGATGGCGATGCAGGGTTCGGCGCGATCTCTCCGTCGCGGCTGTGGAGCCTGCTGACGACGCTGGGCATCCGCAACCGGCTGGTGCTGGTCAGCGCCTGCTACTCGGGCGTGTTCGTGCCGATCCTGGCGTCGCCGACCACCGCGATCCTGACGGCATCCTCGGCAGACCGCACGTCGTTCGGGTGTCAGGCGGACAACGATTGGACCTTCTTCGGCGATGCACTCATCAACCACGCCCTGCGCGCGCCCGAGCCGTTCGCGGTCGCAGCCGCGGCCGCGACCCGAACCATTGGCGACTGGGAAGCGTCGGCCGCGCTCACCCCTTCACAGCCGCAGGTGAGCATCGGCGCAGAGGCGATCACCTGGCTGGCCGCGATCGAACGCCGGTTGCCGCCGAAGACGCCCGGTGTCGGCCGCCCTGCAACCAGTTCCCTCTCGGCTTTGCCGCACCGCAGCAAATAAACCTGCACGGCGAGGGAACCGTCCTGGACACGCAACAGTTCGCCGCCGCATGACCGACTTGCCCAATAAAGCCGCGCAATATCCCGCACTCGCCAAGCCCCACATCCAGCTGCACGGCACCGTCGACGACCGGATGTACGACAGCTTCCAGTCGCAGCTCGCCTCCGCGCCCGGCGACGGCCCGCTGGTCGTGTCGATCACGACGCTGGGCGGCGACCCCGAAATGGCGCGCGCAATGGGCGACAGCATTCGCCTGCTGCGCGACTATACGGGACGCGAAGCGCTATTCCTAGGCAAGGTCGCGGTCTATTCGGCGGGTGCGACCTTCATGTCGGCATTTCCCGTGGACAAGCGTTTCCTCACGCACGGCAGCCGGCTGATGATCCACGAGCGGCTGATGACCTCGACGGTGACCCTGTCCGGCCCGTTGTCGACGCTGCCGTCCACGCTGAAGGCCAAGCTGAACGAGATCGAGGACTCGATCCGCATCCAGGACGAGGGCTTCGAGAGCCTGGTGGCGGGTTCCAAGGTGACGCTCGACCAGCTGAAGGCCAAGGCGACCTCGAACTGGTACATCGAGGCGCAGGAGGCGCTCGACCTGGGGCTGGTGCTCGACGTGATCTGAGATTGTATCGGCTACGGTTCGGCGCTAGCCAGGCACGGTTCGTCGTAGAAGGACGCGTGCATGGCCGCAGATACCCGCACCCCAGGCGGCAAGTTGCTGATGGCGATCTTGATGGCGGCGCTGCTCGCGGTGCCGCTGTTTGCCGTCTATCTGCTGGTGTATGATCGCCAGTCGCAGTCGGAGACCGCGCGGGCCTCGATCGCGGAAGGGTGGGGCGGGCCGCAGACGATCGCGGGGCCGGTACTGGTTCTCCCCTATCAGGAACAGGTGACCGAGACCGTCGACGAGGGCGGGCGGAAGGTCGTGCGCACGAACATGGTGTGGCGCGAACTGACGCTGGCGCCCGAGATGGCGGACATCCGGACCGATCTGACGCCCGAGCGACGCAGCCGATCGATCTACGAAGCCGTGGTTTACGAGGCGGCGGCATCGGGCACCGCGCGTTTCGCGCTGCCGGCCGATCTGGCGCGCTTCGGGGTAAGCGCAGACCGGCTGGCGTTCGACCGGGCCGAATTGCGCTTCGGGTTGAAGGATGCCCGCGGCCTGTTCGGTGCGCCGCCTGCGGTGAGCGTGGGCGGGCGGCGGCTGGTGCTGCAACCGGGAAAGGGGCTGCCGTCGACCGGAGGATCGGGGTTCTTCACCTGGCTCGACGCGTCGTCGCTGCGCGGAGGGCCATTGACCGCGACGTTCCGCTTCACATTTCGAGGCAACGGCTGGCTGGCGCTCGCGCCGCAGGCTGGCGACACGCGCTGGACGGTGGCATCGACCTGGCCGCATCCCAGCTTCCAGGGCGGCTTCCTGCCGACGCGGCATGCCGAAACCGCAAGCGGCTTCACCGCCACGTGGCGCGTCGGCAATCTGGCGCTCGGTCGCTCGCTCGTCACCTCCGATGCCGTGCAGCCCGATGCGCGCGCTGCGGGGGGTGCCGATCGCTACATGGTGGCCGCACCCGCGGGCGATTACGAGGCGCGGGTCGATCTCGTCTCCCCGGTCGATCTGTATTCGCAGGTCAATCGCAGCGTCAAATACGGGTTTCTCTTCATCGGCTTCACCTTCATGGCGTTCCTGATGTTCGATGTGATCGCGGGCGTGCTGGTGGCGGCGGCGGAATATCTGCTGGTGGGCGCGGGGCTCGTGCTGTTCTTCGTCATGCTGCTGGCGTTCGCCGAGGTCGTCGGTTTCGCCGGCGCGTACATCGTCGCGGCGGCGGCGATCATCGGCCTGCTGTCGGCCTATTCCACCGCGGTCCTGCGCAGCCGGCGGCGCGGCGGCTATGTCGCGGCGCTGCTGGCCGCGCTGTACGGCGTGCTCTACATCCTGCTCAGCCTGGAAGCATTTTCGCTGCTGATCGGCGCGCTACTGTTGTTTGCGGCGCTCGCAGCGATCATGTACCTGACGCGCAATCTCGATTGGGGCGGCCTGCGATCCGCCCCGCCCACTGCCTGATCCGGGAACAGCATATGGCCGAATTCCGACTGCCAAAGAACAGCGTCGTCAAGAAGGGCGCGAGCCATCCCGCGACCAGTGGCGGCAAGCTGAAATCGTTCAAGATCTATCGGTACGATCCGGATACCGGCGAAAACCCGCATTACGACACGTTCCAGGTCGATCTGGACGAATGCGGGCCGATGGTGCTCGACGCGCTCATCAAGATGAAGGCCGAGCAGGATTCGTCGCTGACCTTCCGCCGTTCGTGCCGCGAGGGCATTTGCGGGTCGTGCTCGATGAACATCGACGGGCGCAACGGCCTGGCCTGTACGACCGCGATCGAGGATGTGAAGGGCGAGGTGCGGATCACGCCGCTGCCGCACATGGACGTCATCAAGGATCTCGTCCCCGACTTCACTCATTTCTACGCGCAATATTCGTCGATCAAGCCGTGGTTGCAGACCGTCACCCCGCCGCCCTCGGGCAAGGAGCGACTGCAATCGCCCGAGGATCGCTCGAAGCTGGACGGGCTGTACGAGTGCATCCTGTGCGCGTGCTGTTCGACCTCGTGCCCGAGTTATTGGTGGAACAGCGACAAGTTCCTGGGACCGGCGATCCTGTTGCAGGCGTATCGCTGGCTGGCGGACAGCCGCGACGAGATGACCGGCGAGCGGCTCGATGCGCTGGAGGATCCGTTCCGCCTGTATCGTTGCCATACGATCATGAATTGCGCGAACGTCTGCCCCAAGGGGCTGAACCCGGCCAAGGCGATCGCCGAGGTCAAGAAGATGGAAGCCGAGCGGGTTCTCTAGCGCCTGTGACGGTTCCTGCCTTTCTGGACGAAGCGGACGCGGACCATCCGGGTTGGCGCAGTTTCCGCCTGAGCGATCCGACCCGGTTCAACACCCTGCTCGGCGCGATGCACTACCGGATCGAAGGCGAGATCGCGCGCGTGCGGATGATGCCGGAGCATCGCCATTCCAATCGGCGCGATCATGTTCACGGCGGCGCGCTGCTCGGCTTCATCGACGTCGCGCTGTTCGCTGCGTCGCGCGGGTTCGGGCTCATAACCGCCGGCACCGCGGTGACGCTGGACCTGAATACGCAGTTCATCGGCGGCGCTGCGATCGGCACGGCGATCGAGGCGCAGGTCGAGGTGTTGAAGGAAACCGGGCGGCTGATCTTCCTGCGCGGGCTGGTCGTGCAGGGTGACGGGGAAACACGGGTCGCGGCGTTCTCGGCGACCATCCGCAAGCCTTCGTCGCCCTCACCCTTCCGCGGCTCCGCCGCTCCCTCCCTCTCCCAGCGGGAGAGGGAAGGCGCCCGCTCGGCGCAGCCGAGTGGGAAGGGTGAGGGCGAGTAATCGGGCTGTTACGATGACGAATGTCCTTGCCGCTTACGACGCGCTGGTCGCGTGCGGGGAATTGCGTGCCGATCCCGAACAGGCCGCCGCGGCGGCGCGGCTGGCGGCGCTCGCGGCCGAGCTGCAGGCGGTGCCGACGCGCGGCAGCACGCTCTGGCGGCTGATGGGGCGCAAGCCTGTTGCGCCGCGGGGCCTGTATCTTTGGGGCGGGGTGGGGCGCGGCAAGTCTATGCTGATGGACCTGTTCTTCCGGCATCTGAAGATCGCGCGCAAGCGGCGGGTGCATTTCGCCGAATTCATGCTGGAAATCCACCAGCGCATCGCTGTGGAACGCGCCAAGGAGACCGGCGACCCGATCGCGCCGGTCGCCGCAGCGCTTGCCGACGACGTGCGGCTGCTGGCGTTCGACGAGATGATGGTGACCAATTCGCCCGATGCGATGATCCTGTCGCGGCTGTTCACCGCGCTGATCGAAGCGGGGGTGACGATCGTCACCACATCGAACCGGGCGCCGTCGGACCTCTATCTCAACGGGCTGAACCGCGAGCATTTCCTGCCCTTCATCGCGCTGGTGGAGGCGCGGCTCGACGTGGTGCCGCTCAACGGCCCGGTGGATTACCGGCGCGAGCGGCTGGGCAGCGTCGATACCTGGCTGGTGCCCAATGGCGAGGGGGCGACCGCCGAACTTTCCGCCGCCTTCTTCCGCCTGACCGACTATCCGCCCGAGGACAGCGCCCATGTGCCGGCCGAGGAGCTGCCGGTGGGCGGCGGGCGGACGTTGCGCGTGCCCAAGAGCCTGAAGGGGGTCGCGGTCTTCGCGTTCAAGAAGTTGTGCGGCGAGGCACGCGGCGCGGCGGATTATCTGGCGATCGCGCGCCATTATCATACCGTGATCCTGGTCGGCGTGCCCCGGCTCGGCCCCGAGAACCGCAACGAGGCGGCGCGCTTCGTCGCGCTGATCGACGCGCTGTACGAGCATAAGGTCAAGCTGCTGGCCGCCGCGGATGCGCAGCCCGCCGAACTCTATGAGGCGGGGGACGGGCGGTTCGAATTCGAGCGGACGATCAGCCGGCTGGAGGAGATGCGGTCGGAGGACTATCTTGCGCAGGGGCACGGCAGCGCTTGATGCACATGCGAACCATTCGCATTTATAATCTTCACCCTTTCCCTTTAACGGTTGCCGTCCTCATGCAATGGGCGTAGGCGGCGTGTCCAATCGCACCGCTCATGGTCACGGGAGTTGGATTGGAATGGCTCGCAAGAAGATCGCGCTGATCGGCGCCGGCAATATCGGCGGCACGCTCGCGCACCTCGCGGCTCTCAAGGGCCTGGGCGATATCGTGCTGTTCGACGTGGTCGAGGGCGTGCCGCAGGGCAAGGCGCTCGATCTGTCGCAATGCGGGCCGGTCGAGGGCTTCGATGCGGACGTAACCGGGTCCAACGATTATGCCGATATCGCGGGTGCCGACGTCATCATCGTCACCGCCGGGGTGGCGCGCAAGCCGGGGATGAGCCGCGACGACCTGCTCGGCATCAACCTGAAGGTGATGAAGGCGGTCGGCGAGGGGATCAAGGCCAACGCGCCCGGCGCCTTCGTGATCTGCATCACCAACCCGCTCGATGCGATGGTGTGGGCGCTGCGCGAATTCTCCGGGCTGCCGCATCACATGGTCGTCGGCATGGCGGGGGTGCTGGATTCCTCGCGCTTCAGCCATTTCCTGGCCGACGAGTTCAAGGTCGCGGTCCGGGACGTCAACACCTTCGTGCTCGGCGGCCACGGCGACACGATGGTGCCGGTGGTGCAATATTCGACCGTGGCGGGCATCCCCGTCCCCGACCTGATCGCGATGGGCCGCTCGACGCAGGCGCGGATCGACGCGATCGTCCAGCGCACGCGCAGCGGCGGCGGCGAGATCGTCGCGCTGCTGAAGACGGGTTCGGCTTATTATGCGCCGGCGACCAGCGGCATCGCGATGGCCGAGGCGTATCTGAACGACGCCAAGCGGCTGCTGCCGTGCGCGGCCTATGTCGAGGGCAAGTACGGTGTCGACGGGCTGTACGTCGGCGTACCGGTGGTGATCGGCGCGGGCGGGGTCGAGGAGATCGTCGAGGTGAAGCTGGATGACGAAGCCAAGGCGAATTTGCAGGTTTCGGTCGAGGCGGTGAAGGAACTGTTGGTGGCATGCCGGGGCATCGATTCGAGCCTTGGCTGAGGAGTATCGTCATGGGTGAGTATGATCCAAGCCTTTACGAGCGACGCAACTACCCTGCGTACCTCGAAGACTATGGTTCGTGGATCACCGCCCAGATCGAGCTGTTGAGAGATGGGCAGTTCGATGAGCTCGACCTCGAAAATCTTTTGGAGGAGATCGAGGGATTGTCGCGCTCGAACTTCGATGCGTTCAAGAGCGCGATTAGGATCGTCCTCATCCACATGTTGAAGTGGGACGTGCAGACCGACCATCAATCAAGAAGTTGGGCTGTCTCCATCGACGGGCATCGCGTCCGCGTTCGAGACAATTTGGAGGAAAGCCCGAGTTACAAGTCGCGAATTGATGAAGCCGTTGCCAAGGCTTATCGTCGCGCGCGTTATGACGCATCCAAGGAGACGCGGCTGCCGCTGAAGCACTTTCCCGAGATTTGTCCCTTCACGTTCGACGAGATCATGAACCGCGAGCATCACTTGCGCGGAAGTGATTCCGACGAAATACCGGAGCCCTTTGATTCATGAGCATCCTCGTCGATAGAAACACCAAGGTCATCACCCAGGGGATGACCGGCGAAACCGGCAGCTTCCATACCCAGGCGGCGCTGGATTACGGCACGCAGATGGTCGGCGGCGTGACGCCGGGCAAGGGCGGGACGCAGCATCTCGGCCTGCCGGTCTATAACACCGTCGCCGAGGCGAAGGCGAAGACCGGCGCGACCGCGAGCGTGATCTACGTACCGCCGCCCTTCGCCGCGGATTCGATCCTCGAAGCGATCGACGCCGAAATCCCGCTGATCGTCACGATCACCGAGGGCATTCCGGTGCTCGATATGGTCCGCGTTAAGCGCGCTCTCAGCGGCTCCAAGTCGCGGCTGATCGGACCGAATTGCCCCGGGGTGCTGACGCCCGGCGAGTGCAAGATCGGCATCATGCCGGGCAGCATCTTCAAGAAGGGCTCGGTCGGCGTCGTCTCGCGCTCGGGCACGCTGACCTATGAGGCGGTGTTCCAGACCTCGAACGCCGGGCTGGGCCAGACGACCGCGGTCGGCATCGGCGGCGATCCGGTGAACGGCACGAACTTCATCGACGTGCTGGAATTGTTCCTGGCCGACGACGCGACCACGTCGATCATCATGATCGGCGAGATCGGCGGCGATGCCGAGGAGCAGGCGGCGCAGTTCCTGATCGACGAGGCCAAGCGCGGCCGCGCCAAGCCGATGGCGGGCTTCATCGCCGGGCGAACCGCGCCGCCGGGCCGCCGCATGGGCCATGCCGGCGCGATCGTGTCGGGCGGTAAGGGCGATGCGGAGAGCAAGATCGCGGCGATGGAAGCCGCCGGGATCAAGGTCTCGGCGTCTCCGAGCGAATTGGGTTCGACGCTGGTGAGCGTGTTGAACGGGTAAGCTACTTTCCCTCTCCCCTTGGGAGAGGGAGGGAGCGGCGAAGCCGCGGAAGGGTGAGGGCAGTGTGCAAGCTGTCCTCACCCTCCCACTCCGCTACGCTACGCGGAGCGGGCCCCTCCCTCTCCTGGAAGGAGAGGGGTTGAGGAAGAACATGATGGGCTACGAAGGTCAGGATTTCTCCGATATCGCCGCCGGCGTCAGCGCCGGGTTCATCGAGGGGCTATACGGCCGGTTCAAGGCCGATGCAGGGTCGGTCGAACCCGGCTGGCGCAATTTCTTCGAGGGTCTGGAGACCGCGCAGGGACCGAGCTGGGCGAGCGATCGCTGGCCGCTGACCACCACCGACGATCTGACCGCGGCGCTCGATCCGACGCAGATGGAACCGGCGCCCAAGCCCGCCAGGAGCGGTGCGGCGAAGCCGGCGGCGCCCGCCCCCGCTGCGGTGTCGAAGGACGACATCGTCAAGGCGGCGGGCGACGCGATCCGCGCGCAGCTGCTCGTGCGCACCTACCGGGTTCGCGGGCACCTCGCCGCTAATCTCGATCCGCTCGGCCTGTCGAAGCGCGAGATGCCCGAGGATCTGAAGACCCAATATCACGGCTTTTCGGACGCCGATATCGACCGCCCGGTCTATCTCGGCGGGACGCTCGGCTTCGAATGGGTGACGATCCGCGAACTCGTCGACACGCTGCGCGCCAATTACTGCGGCAACGTCGGCCTGGAATATATGCACATCGCCGACGTCGAGGAGCGCCGCTTCCTCCAGGAACGGCTGGAGGGCAAGGACAAGGCGGTCGGCTTCACGCCCGAGGGCAAGAAGGCGATCCTGGCCAAGGTCGTCGAGGCCGAGCAATGGGAGCGCTTCCTCGGCAAGAAGTACGTCGGCACCAAGCGCTTCGGGTTGGACGGCGGCGAGAGCATGATCCCGGCGCTGGAAAGCGTCATCAAATACGGCGGCCAGATGGGAGTCCGCGAGATCGTCTACGGCATGGCGCACCGCGGCCGGCTGAACGTCCTGGCCAACGTCATGGCCAAGCCGCTGCGCGTGATCTTCCACGAATTCGCCGGCGGATCGGCGCAGCCCGACGAGATCGGCGGATCGGGCGACGTCAAATACCACCTCGGCACGTCCACCGACCGCGAATTCGACGGCATCAAGGTGCATATGTCGCTGGTCGCCAACCCGTCGCACCTGGAGGCCGCCGATCCGGTGGTGCTGGGCAAGACCCGCGCGATCCAGACGATCGCCGACGATCTGAAGAACCATTGCCACGCTTTGCCGGTGCTGATCCACGGCGATGCGGCCTTCGCGGGGCAGGGGATCGTGTGGGAATGCCTCGGCTTCTCCGGCATCCGCGGCTATAACACCGGCGGCTGCGTCCATTTCGTCATCAACAATCAGATCGGCTTCACGACCAGCCCGCAATTCGCGCGCTCGTCGCCCTATCCGTCGGACGTCGCCAAGGGCGTGCAGGCGCCGATCTTCCACGTCAACGGCGACGATCCCGAGGCGGTGACCTTCGCCACCAAGATGGCGATGGAATTCCGCCAGACCTTCCACCGCGACGTGGTGATCGACATGTGGTGCTATCGCCGCTTCGGCCATAACGAGGGCGACGAGCCGAGCTTCACCCAGCCGCTGATGTATTCGGTGATCCGCCAGCATCCGCCGGTGAGCGAGATCTACGGCGCGCGGCTGGTCAAGGAAGGCGTCGTCGATCAGGCGTGGATCGACGCACAGATCGCGCAGACGACGGCGATGTTCGAGGGCGAGTTCGAGGCGGGCGCGAGCTACAAGCCGAACAAGGCCGATTGGTTCGCGGGCCGCTGGTCCGGGCTGCACGCCCCGACCGACGGCGAGGCGACGCGGCGCAACGTCGATACCGGCATCGAGCTGAAGCTGTTCGAGGGACTCGGCCGCACGCTGACG
This sequence comes from Sphingomonas sp., assembly GCF_036387595.1. Taxonomy (GTDB): domain Bacteria; phylum Pseudomonadota; class Alphaproteobacteria; order Sphingomonadales; family Sphingomonadaceae; genus Sphingomonas. The sequence goes on along the minus strand of NZ_DASVTL010000067.1, from coordinate 17,491 downwards.
ACGGTGCCCGAGGGCATCCGGATCCACAAGACGCTCAGCAGGGTGCTCGACGCCAAGCGGCAGATGTTCGCGAGCGGCAGCAATTTCGATTGGGCGACCGGCGAGGCGCTGGCGTTTGGATCGCTGCTGTCGGAGGGATATGGGGTCCGCCTGTCGGGGCAGGATTCGGGGCGCGGCACGTTCAGCCAGCGCCACGCGGTGTGGGTCGACCAGACTGACGAGCATAAATATGTGCCGCTCCAGACGGTGGAACATGGCCGGTTCGAGGTGCTCGATTCCCCCTTGAGCGAATATGGCGTGCTGGGCTTCGAATATGGCTATGCGCTGGCCGACCCCAAGACTTTGGTGATGTGGGAGGCGCAGTTCGGCGATTTCGTCAATGGCGCGCAGATCATGATCGACCAGTTCATCGCCAGCGGCGAAGCCAAGTGGCTGCGCGCCAACGGCCTGGTGATGCTGTTGCCACACGGCTACGAAGGGCAGGGGCCGGAACATTCGTCGGCGCGGCCGGAGCGGTTCCTGCAATTGTGCGCAGGGGACAATATGCAGGTCGCGAACTGCACGACCCCGGCGAATTACTTCCATCTTCTGCGCCGCCAGATGCACCGCAATTTCCGTAAACCCCTGATCGTGATGACGCCCAAGTCGCTGCTGCGGCACAAATTGGCGGTGAGCCAGGCGGCGGATTTTCAGGGCGACAGCCACTTCAAGCGCATCCTCTCCGACACCAACGGTGCCGCCGATGCGGAGACGAAGCGGCTCGTGCTGTGCACCGGCAAGGTCGCCTATGACCTGATCGAGGCACGCGACGCGGCGGGGGACACGGGAACGCAGATCGTCCGGATCGAGCAACTGTATCCCTTCCCCGGCGAGCCGCTGGCCAAGCGCGTGGCGCGGATGCCGGCGCTGGAGGAGGTCGTCTGGGCGCAGGAGGAGCCGAAGAACCAGGGCTATTGGTTCTTTGTCGAGCCGCTGATCGAGGAGGCGCTGGCGGCGGCGGGCGGCGCCTGCAAGCGTGCGCGCTATGCCGGGCGATCGGCGTCGGCCTCGCCCGCTACGGGTCTGATGAAGCGCCACCAGGCCGAGCAGGGGGCGCTGGTCGCCGACGCGCTCGGCCACAATGTCCGCGAGGAAATCCGCCGCGCGCGGGCGACCGAGGACCAGAAGACCGCGGGCAAGGCGGGCGCCTGAACCAGAACTATGGCCGGCGCGTCCGGCGGATGAGGTAAGAGAATATGGCAACCGAAGTCACCGTCCCCGTTCTGGGCGAATCGATCACCGAAGCGACCCTGGGCGAATGGCTCAAGCAGCCGGGCGACCCGGTGAAGGCCGACGAGCCGATCGCGAGTCTGGAGACCGACAAGGTCTCGGTCGAGGTGCCATCGCCGGTCGACGGCGTGATGGGCGCGCATGCGGTGCAGGTCGGCGACACGGTGCAGGTCGGCGCGATGATCGCGACCGTCGATGCGGGCGGCGCGGCGCCGGCTGCGGCTCCTGTGGCCGCCAAGCCCGCGGCGGCGGCTCCCGCGCCCTCGGCGCCCGCCCCGGCCGCGACCGAAGAGACGCCCGCGGCGCTCTCGCCTTCGGTGCGGCGTGCGGTGCTCGAACACGGCGTCGATCCGGCGTCGGTGAAGGGGACGGGCAAGGACGGGCGGATCACCAAGGAGGACGTGCAGGCCGCGGCATCGTCGAAGCCCGCCGCTTCGGCGCCAGCACCCGCCGCCGCCACCGCGCCGGCACCCGCTGCCGCGAGCGGGCGCAGGGAGGAGCGGGTCCGCATGACGCGCCTGCGCCAGACGATCGCCAAGCGGCTGAAAGAGGCACAGAATACCGCCGCGATGCTGACGACGTTCAACGACGTCGACATGACCGCGGTGATCGAAGCGCGCGCCAAGTATAAGGATCTGTTCGAGAAGAAGCACGGCGTGCGGCTCGGCTTCATGGGCTTCTTCGTGAAGGCCGCGACGATGGCGTTGAAGGACTTGCCCTCGGTCAACGCCTCGATCGAAGGCGACGAGATCGTCTATCACGATTACGCCGACATCTCGGTCGCGGTGTCCTCGCCCGGCGGGCTGGTCGTGCCGGTGATCCGCGACTGCCAGGACTTGTCGGTAGCGGGGATCGAAAAGGCGATCGGCGACTTCGGCCGCCGCGCCAAGGACGGCACGCTCAAGATGGACGAGATGAAGGGCGGCACCTTCACGATTTCCAACGGCGGCGTGTTCGGCTCGCTGATGTCGACGCCGATCATCAACCCGCCGCAGTCCGCGGTGCTCGGCCTCCATCGCATCGAGGATCGCGCGGTGGTGGTGAACGGCCAGATCGTGATCCGCCCGATGATGTACCTCGCACTCAGCTACGACCACCGCCTGATCGACGGGCGCGAGGCGGTGGCGTTCCTGGTGGCGCTGAAAAATGCTATCGAGGATCCGACGCGGATTTTGATCGACCTGTAGCGGGAGCGTGGCACATGGATTGGCGGGACTATATCCATTCCACAGAGGGTGTATTGGGCGGAAAACCCGTGTTCAGGGACACGCGCTATTTTGTCGAGCGTGTGTTGAAGCTCGTCGGTGCCGGCTGGCAATATGACCAGATCGCGAGTGAATATCCGGGTATCCTGCCAGAACACCTGCGTTCCGCCGCCTTGTTCGCGGCTGATTTGATGCGCGATGAAAGCTATGTCGCGATCGGTCAGGCGCGTGCTGCTTGAGGCTGATCTGCGATGCCAATGTCGGTAGCATCATCGCGCAGGCACTTGCCGGGCGCGGTCACGATGTCGAACGGGCGATCTACGTGACCCCGAGCGCCGACGACGAGACCGTTCTTGCCTACGCCGTCGCGAACGCCCGTGTGTTGGTGACGTGCGATAGCGATTTCGGTGATCTGGTGTTCTTCAGGGGACATGCACCCCCGCCAGCCATTATCTATATACGGTTCGAGCCGGACGATGTGGGCGACATCGTCCCACGCCTGCTGGCAATCCCCGATTTCGATCGGCTGCGAGGCCATATCACTGTCTTGGGCGACGAACATGTCCGTCGTCGCCCTTTTACGCGAAAGGCCGACTCCGATGGCTGACTATGACTATGACGTCCTCGTGATCGGCGCCGGCCCCGGCGGCTATGTCGCCGCGATCCGCGCGGCGCAATTGGGCCTGCGGACCGCTTGCGCCGAAGCGCGCGAGACGCTGGGGGGTACCTGTCTGAACGTCGGGTGCATACCGTCCAAGGCGCTGCTGCATGCGTCGGAACTGTACCAGGAGGCCAAGGGCGGGCATCTGACCAAATTCGGCGTTGATTTCACCGGCGTCAGCCTCAACCTCGATCAGATGCACGCCGAAAAGGGCAAGGCGGTCAAGGAGCTGACCGGGGGCATCGAGTTCCTCTTCAAGAAGAACAAGGTGACGTGGCTCAAGGGGCGTGCAGCATTTCAGGATGCGCACAAGGTGACCGTGGGCGATCAGATCGTCACCGCCAAAAACATCGTCATCGCGACCGGATCGGTCGTCACCCCGCTGCCGGGGGTCGAGATCGACCAGCGCGTCGTGGTCGACAGCACCGGTGCGCTGGCCTTGCCCAAGGTGCCCGAGCATCTCGTCGTCATCGGCGGCGGTGTCATCGGGCTGGAACTGGGCAGCGTCTGGCGGCGGCTGGGGGCGAAGGTGACGGTGGTCGAATATGTCGACCAGATCCTGCCCGGCTTCGATGGCGAAGTCCGAAAGGAGAGCGCCAAGCTCTTCAAGAAGCAGGGCTTCGAATTCCGCATGTCGACCAAGGTGACGGGGGTCTCGGTCGATGGCGACACCGCGACGGTGACAGTCGAGCCGGCCGCGGGCGGTGTTGCCGAGACGATCGCGGCGGATGCGGTGCTCGTCTCGATCGGGCGCAGGCCCAATTTCGACGGGCTGAACCTGGAGGCGATCGGCTTGACCCCCAATGCGCGGGGGCAGGTGGATACGCATCACGACTTCCGCACGTCGGTGGATGGCGTCTGGGCGATCGGCGACTGTACCCCTGGCCTGATGCTGGCGCACAAGGCCGAGGACGAAGGCGTTGCCGTCGCCGAAAACATCGCCGGGCAGACGGGCATCGTGAACCACGATGTGATCCCGAGCGTGGTCTATACGATGCCGGAGATCGCTGGCGTCGGCCTGACCGAGGAAGCTGCGGCGGCCAAGACCGAGATAAAGGTGGGCAAATTCCCCTTCGCCGCAAACAGCCGCGCCAAGACCAACCGCGACACCGATGGTTTCGTGAAGGTCATCGCGGATGCCAAGTCGGACCGGGTGCTGGGCGTGTGGATCGTCAGCAGCCTGGCGGGCACGCTGATCGCCGAAGCCGCCATCGCTATGGAGTTCGGCGCGACCAGCGAGGACATCGCCTATACCTGCCACGCGCATCCGACGCATGCCGAGGCGCTGAAGGAAGCGGCGATGGCGGTGCAGGGCAAGCCGATCCACGCCTAGCCTCAGGGGCTTGGATTGCGGCGGTTGCACCGGCTCGGCGTTGCGATAAGGTCGGCGCACGAAGCGGGTCGTGCTTACCGGGGGATAGCGTGAGCGGGGGCAATTTGCAGGCCGCGGCGGTTCAGGCCGACCGCCTTGCGGCGGCGCATCGGGCGCTGCGCGAGGACGCGTCGATCCAATTCGTGCTGTCGCGCGCCAAGCCGCCGCCGGCGCCGCCCGAATGGCTCCGCGCGCTTGGTCGCTGGTTGCGCGATGTGTTCGCGCCTGTCGGCCGTGCGCTGCAATGGATCGGCAGCTTCATGCCCGATGCGCCTTATGCGCGGATCATCCTTTGGGGCGTGATCGCGATCGCAGCGGCGGCGCTGCTCTGGATGATCTACGAGCGGGTCCGTCACGGGGTCTGGCGACTGGCCACCCGGCGCAAGTCGACAGCCGCGGCAGGTGTCGCGCTTGCCGAGGAGGAATGGACCCCGGACGCCGCGCCGGTGCGTGCGTGGCTCCAGGAGGCGGACGCGCTGGCTGCACGCGGCGAGTTCGCGCAGGCGATACATCTGCTGCTGTTCCGATCGGTGGAGGACATCGCGCGCCGCCGCCCCGCCGCAGTCCGACCTGCGCTGACGAGCCGCGAACTCGCCGCGGCACCGGGCATCCCGACGGGCGCACGCAGGCTGTTCGCGCGGATCGCGGCAACGGTGGAGGCCAGCCTGTTCGGCGGCCATGCGGTCGATGATGCCGACTGGACGCAGGCCCGCACGGCCTATGCCGACTTCGGTTTGCCCGGAGCATGGAAGGCATGAGCGACCTGACGATGGGGCAGGGGGCAAGCGGGGAGGGCGCTTTCCGGCCACGAACGATCGCGCTGATGATCGTCGTCGGGCTGATCGGCTTCGTCGGCATGCTGATCGTCGGCGCCTATGCGCCCGATCTGCGCTCCGGGCGCAACGGCGGCGCCCACGCGCTGTCGAACGGGGCGACCGGCTATGCCGGGTTGGTGGCGCTGGCCGAGGCGACGGGGCGCAGGCCGCAGATCGTGCGCGACAAGCGGCTGCTCGATGTGCCCGACCTGCTCGTGGTGACCCCCGAAAGCGGCTATATCGACATGTCGGAGGTGCTCGGCCAGCGGACGGATAAGCCGACCCTGGTGATCCTGCCCAAATGGGCGACCATGCCCGACAAGGACACGACCGGCTGGGTGAATTACGTCGGGCTGGCGGGCCGGGGCAATGCCGAACGCGTGCTCGCGCCGGCCGACAAGCTGACCGTCGCCATCTCTCGAAGCCAGGGCTTCCGGCTGGTGTCGCGGGCGGCGCGCGAATACGGGATGCGCTTCACCGCGCCGCGACCGTTGCAGACCTTTTCGGGCGCCGGAGTCCTCCCGCTCATCACCGATCGCGACGGACGGATCGTGCTCGGCGCGCTGGGCACTCGGCCGGTGTACGTGCTGTCCGACCCGGACCTGATCGACAACCGCGGGTTGGCGACCGAGGCGGGCGCGCGGGCGGCGCTGGAGCTGCTGGATTATCTTCAGCACAATGGCGCGGAATCGATCTATTTCGATGTCACGCTCAACGGTCTGGGGCATTCGTCCAGCCCGTTGAAGCTCGCATTCTCGCCACCGTTCCTGGCGATGACGCTGGCGATCGCCGCGGTTCTCCTGCTCGTCGGGATTCAGGCAGTGGCGCGCTTCGGCCCCGCGCGCCTGCGCCCGCGCGCGATCGCCTTCGGCAAGGCGGCGTTGATCGACAATGCCGCCACGCTGGTCCGTCGTGCAGGCCGCGAGGCAGCGCTGGGAAGCCGGTATGCGCAGGTGATCCGCGAGCGCGCGGTGAACGCGTTCGGCGTGCCCGCGCGGCTGCGCGACGGGGCGATCGACGATTACCTCGATCGGCTGCGCGGCCGCGCGCGCTTCACCGATCTCGCGACGGCCGCAACCCAGGCCCAGGACCGGCACGCGCTGGCCCAGGCCGCTCAGGCGCTCCACCGATGGGCGATCACCGACAACAAGGAGACCAGGACGTGACGGTGGACGAGGTATGCGCACTGGCCGAAACGATCCGCGGAGAGATCGGCAAGGCGGTGGTCGGTCAGGAGGCTACCGTTGACATGATGCTGACCGCGCTGTTCGCGGGCGGGCATATCCTGCTGGAGGGGCCGCCGGGCACCGCCAAGACCTTGGTCGCGCACAGTTTCGCGCGCGTCGTCGGGCTGGCGTTCCGGCGCATCCAGTTCACGCCGGACCTGATGCCGGGCGACATCATCGGCGCGAACCTGTTCAATTTCCAGACGTCGCAATTCACGCTCACGCGCGGGCCGATCTTCACCGATCTGCTGCTCGCCGACGAGATAAACCGCACCCCGCCCAAGACCCAGGCCGCGCTGCTGGAGGCGATGCAGGAGCGCACCGTGACGATCGACGGCGACTCGCTGCCGCTGGGTGATCGGTTCATGGTGGTGGCGACGCAAAACCCGATCGAGCAGCAGGGTGTGTACCCTCTGCCGGAAGCGCAGCTCGACCGGTTCCTCTTCAAGCACGTCGTCGGCTATCCCAGCGCCGAGGAAGAGCGCCGCATCATCGCGTCGCACGGCAGTCGGCAGAGCGCGATGGCGCCCGAGGATTGGGGGGTCGAGCCGCGCTGCGATGCCGGCACGCTCGACGCGGCGGTGGCGTGCGTCGCGGGGGTGCGGCTGGTCGACGAGGTGATCGACTATATCGCCGCACTGGTCCGCGCGACGCGCGACGTCGCCGATCTGGAGAGCGGGGCGTCGCCCAGGGCGGGCGCGATGCTGGCGGGGGCGGCGCGCGCGCGCGCCGCGCTCGACGGGCGGGATTTCGTCATTCCGGACGACGTGAAGGCGTTGGCGCCGGCCTTGCTGCGCCACCGGCTGATCCTCTCGCCCGCCGCCGAGATCGACGGCCGGCTGATCGAGCATGTCGTGGCCGACATCATCGAGGCGATCGAGGCGCCGCGTTGACGCGGGTGCCATGATGATTCGCCGGATTCCGGAACAGGAACCGCATGACGGGTAGGACCACGATCTATCCGACCCGCGCGGCCGTGTTCGCAGCGGCGGCGGGTGTGCCGCTGGCGCTGGTCGTCGGCGTCGTCGTGCCGCATGCCTGGTATGCCGGGCTGGCGTGGCCAGCCGCCGTCCTGCTGCTGACGCTGGTGGACGGGCTGAGGGGGGGCAGTGGAGCGACGGCGACGCTGTCCACGCCTGCAAGCGTGTGCGTCGGCGAGACGATTGAACTGACGCTCGACGTCTCCGTTGCCGGCGCGCCATCGCGGATTGAGGTCGCGCTCGCCGCGCATCCGCTTCTCTTCGCCGAAGACGACGGGCGCAGCTGGATGACGCTGGCGAACGGCCGCGGCGCGGCGCTGTTGCGGGTCACCGCGATCCGCCGCGGCACCGCGGGGATCGACCGTGTCTGGCTGCGCTGGCGCGGCAGCCTGGGGCTGGTCTGGAAGCAACGGGTGATCGAGAACGACGCGACCTTCCCGATCCTGCCCGACATCCGCCCGGTGCAGAACCGCGGTGCCGAGATATTCCGACGCCATGCGCTTCAGGGGTTGATGGCGCAGATCGACCGCGGCGACGGCACCGATTTCGATGCGCTGGTCGAATTCCGCACGGGCATGGATCGCCGCGCGATCGACTGGAAGCAATCAGCACGGCACCGCAAGCTCCACGCCAAGGAATTTCGCACCGAACGCAACGAACAGGTCGTCTTCGCGGTCGATTGCGGGCGGCAGATGTCGGATCCCGTCGCAGGCCTGCCGCGAGTAGATCGGGCGGTGTCTGCGATGCTGCTGACCGCGTGGGTCTCGCTGAAGCTGGGTGACCGGGTGGCGCTCCACGCCTTCGATTCGCGCCCGCGCATCGCCAGCGGGCTGGTGTCGGGGGCTGGCGCGTTTGCCGAACTGCAGCGGCTGGCGGCGAGGATCGATTATGGCGGCGAGGAGAGCAACTACACCTTTGCGCTGACGACGCTGGCCACCCGGCTGACGCGGCGGTCGATGATCGTGCTGTTCACCGAATTCACCGACCTGGCCTCGGCCGATTTCCTGGTGCGTGCAGTGTCGCGGCTGGTGGAGACGCATCTGTTGATGGTGGTCGTGCTGCGCGACGAGGAGCTGGAGGCGATCGTCGATCGTTCGCCGGTGGATGCCGACGACGTCACCCGCGCGGTGACCGCGGCGGGGCTGCTGCGCGATCGTTGGGTGGTGCTGGCACGGCTCAGGCACCTGGGCGTGCACGTCGTCGAGGCGGAGCACGACCGCGTCGGTGATCGGCTGGTCGCCGCCTATGTCGATCTCAAGCGGAGGAACCTGCTGTGACCGGGGTAGGGCAGGGGGCGATGATCCAGGGTGGGGCGGCGCCCGTGAACGCCACCCGCTTTCGCGCCGCGCATGCGGGGGACTGGGAACGGCTGGATCGGCTGGTCACGCGCGTGGAGAAGAAGTCGATCAGGGCGCTCGACGAAGACGACCTCCTCGCCTTGCCGTTGCTCTATCGCTCGGCGCTGTCGTCGTTGTCGCTGGCGCGCGCCACCTCGCTCGACCGCGCGCTCGTCACCTATCTCGAACAATTATGCACGCGGGCGTATTTCCAACTCTATGGGCCGCCCGCCTCGCCGGCGCGCGCGATCGGGCACTTCTTCCTCCGGGGATGGCCCGAAGCGGCGCAGGGGTTATGGCGCGAGACGCTGGCCGCCTTCGCGCTGCTGCTGGCCGGGATCTTCGCGGGGTATCTGATCGTCCGCAGCGATCCGGCTTGGTTCTACGCGATCATGCCCGATTCGCTTGCCGGCGGCCGTGATCCGACCGCGTCCTTCTCCAAATTATTCGACTCGTTATACGCCCCAAAGCAGGAAATGCTGGCGACCTTTGCAACCGCGCTGTTCACGAACAATGCCCAGGTCGCGATCTTCTCCTTCGCGTTGGGTTTCGCCTTCGCGGTGCCGACCGCCTTGCTGCTCGTCTACAACGGACTCTCGCTGGGGGCGTTGTGGGCGGTGTTCGTGGCCAAGGGGCTGGGGTTCGGCTTCATGGGGTGGATCGCGATCCACGGCACGACCGAGTTGTTCGCGATCTCGCTGGCGGGTGGGGCAGGGTTCCGGATCGGCACCGCCATCGCCTTTCCCGGCCGGATGTCGCGCGCCGATGCCGCGGTCGCGGCGGGCCGACAGGCGGCGGTGGTAATGGCGGGCGCTGTGGTGATGCTGGCTATTGCCGGGTTGCTCGAGGGGATCGGTCGCCAGACGATCCTGGGCGATGCGCAACGCTATGCGATCGGGGGGGCGATGCTCGTCGGGTGGCTGATGTATTTCTATCTGCCCCGGAGGAGCGGCGATGCGCTGGCCGCGTAGGAAGCGCCGCCCGGCCCGCGCGTCGCTGCGGCGCAGCTTCGTCACCCCCGAAGGCGTCGATCTCCAGCTGGAACTCGGCGCGGCCGGCGCGCGCGCGGGCGGCTTCGTCCTCGATGCGTTGATGATGATCTTCGTGGTGATCGCGATGACGATCGCCATCGCCTATAGCGTTCCAGCCCGCTCGAAGGGCGACGTGCTCGCGATCCTGTGGCTTCTGGGCTTCTTCGGCTTGCGCAACGGCTGGTTCGTGCTGTTCGAACTGGGCGGCCGGGGCGCGACGCCGGGCAAGCGGATGATGGGCCTGCGCGTCGTCGCGCGCGATGGCGCGCGGCTGACCGGCGGCGCGGTGATCGCACGCAATGCGATGCGCGAGATCGAGGTGTTCCTGCCGCTGTCCTTCCTGGGTTATCAGACCGCGCAAGGCGCTGCGGACACGTTTCTGGTGATCTTCGCGCTTCTATGGAGCGGACTGTTCTTCTTCTTCCCGCTCTTCAACCGCGATCGGCTGAGGCTGGGCGATGTCGTGGCCGGCACCTGGGTGGTACGCGACGTCCGTGGCAATCTGGGCCACGATCTGGGGCTGGTCGAACGGCCGCGCCGCGTGTTCTCCGAAGCCGCGCTCGGCCTGTATGGCATATACGAATTGCAGACGCTGGAAGAGGTGCTGCGCGGCGGTCGCGCGGAAGCGATCTCCACGGTGGCGTGGACGATCCGGGGCAAGGCGGGGCTGGGCGATGACGGCGACGATCGCGGCTTCCTGGAGGATTATTATGCGGCGCTCTGCGTCCGCCTGGAGCGCGCGATGCTGCTAGGGCGCCGCCGCGAGGATAAATACGCCAGCCACTGAAGGGGATCGTTTCCTTCGCTGCCGGTTCACTGCGGCGAACAGGAGACGCACGATGGACGACGAACGCATCTGGGCCTTCGAGGAGAGCCTGTGGACCGCCGATGCGCTGCATTATCAGAATTCGATCGACGACGACTGTCTGATGGTGCTGCCGACGCCCCCCTATGTGATGGGTGGCCCCGAAGCGGTCGAGGCGGTGACGCACACGCCGCGCTGGGCGTCGGTTGACCTAACCGATCGTCGTGTCGCGCGGCCCGAGGAGGGGCTGATCGTGGTCGCCTATCATGCCAGGGCCGAGCGGGCGGGGGAGACGTATCAGGCGCATTGCACCTCCACCTACCGCCGTATCGCGCATGAGGAATGGCGCGTGGTGCAGCATCAGCAGACCCCGCCGTTGGCGCTGGCGGGATAGCCCTCAGCGGACCACGACGTCGCGCTTCATCGGCGCCAGCTTGGCCAGGAACCTGTTCTGCGCGGCGAAGGCCACGCCTTCGGCCTGCATCGCGCGTTGCAGATTGTCGACGAGCGCGCCCATGTCCGCTGTTTGCAGCCCCATGTCCCTGTGCGCGTCTTTCATCGTGCGGCCGGTGTAGGCGCAGCCGCCACCCAGGACGTAGCAGAAATGCTCCTTGAGCAGCCGGTGGAGGCGGATCGTATCCTGCCCCTTGAAGATGTCGCCGACCCGGGGATCGCGCAGGTTACGCGCGATTAGGTCGTCGACGATCCGGGAGACGCCGGCGTGCCCGTGGAATGCCGCGAACATCGCGTCGTCGCGGAATGGCGTCGCCCCGGCATTGGCCTCGGCATGAGCATAAGGCGGGACCGGCTCCTCACCCGGAGGCACCTGGGCGGCGAGAAGGAGAAGCGTCAGGATCATCGGTCTACTCTCTTCAGAACGCGCCCTGGAGCGACAGGAACGCCCCGCGCTGGCGCTTGACCGTGGCGATGTCGCCCAGGTCGGCATAGGCAGCCGTGAGTGACACGTTGCGGCTGAACGCCCAGGCGGCAAACAGGTCGAAGCTGTCGTCCTCCTGCGCGAAGGTCAGATTGTCCGGCTTCGTGCGATATTCGATACCGACGAGCATGCGGCGGGTGAGCAGCATACCGGCCGATCCTTCGAATTGCGCGGTCCGCTTCGCGCCGCGATCGCCGCCGAAGCCGAGCAATCCCAGCTGGTTCGCCTTGGTGAAGCGCACCGCGCCGCCGAGCACCGCGCTGCGGGCGAGCAGAACCTTGGTCGCGGCGACGTAGAAATCGGTGCCGCTGGTTTGGCGCGCGCCGAGTGCCTTGAGCAACGGCCGTCCCAGTCTCCCTCCGTCGGCGATCTTGTGCTGCACACCGATCGCAATCTGGGGCATCCAGCGATCCTGATCCCACACGGCATCGCCCGCGATGCGCAGCTTGGCGCCGAAGATATGCTGCGCGAAGGCATAACCGCGACCCAGGCCCAGTGCGGCGCCGGCATCTCGCGTGTCGAAGTTCTGATGTGCATAGGAGAGTTCGACCCGGTCGAAGAGGCCGATCGCCGCTCCGAAACTCTCCAGGTCGAAATCGGGCAGCGCAACGATCGTCGCATGCGCGGTACCGCCTATCCCTGCGTCGGTTTCGTTCCCCGCAATCAATGCCCAGGTGGCCAACCCCCCACCGCCTGCCCCCTCGACGCTGGTCACGCCGCCGGTCAGCAGCAGCTTGCCGCCAGCGCGCCCATCATCCGCCCATGCGCTTGCGGGTATCATCGCCAGCATAGCGGCAAGCGCGACCGCGATCCTTCCCAGCACCTGTCAATTCCGTCCGATTCCCGTGTCTTCACCGTTGTAAGCGGTCATGGTTATCATCCCGTAAATCGGCGGTTTACACGGTCGAAACCCGAACCGACTAGGTGACCGGTCGATGATCCGGCTCACCACTCGCAGTCTCGCCTTTGCGCTGGCTTTTCCCCCTGTCGTGGGAATATCCGCCGTCGCGCGCGCCGCTCCCGTCGCGGTCGACGTGCGCGGCGCGGACGGCAAGCCGTTGCTGGGTGCGATCGTGTCGGTGGAGAGTCCGCGCATCGGCGGGGCGCCGGTGCGCGGGCCCTATGCGGTCGAGCAACGTGACATCGCGTTCCAGCCACGCATGCTGATCGTGCCGGTCGGCGCGTCGGTGACCTTTCCCAATCGCGATCGCGTGCGTCATCACGTCTATTCCTTCTCCTCCCCCAAGAAGTTCGACCTGAAGCTATATGGGCGCGAAGACACGCGCAGCGTCGTCTTCGACAAGCCGGGCGTCGTCGCGCTGGGGTGCAACATCCACGATTCGATGAGCGGCATCGTCTATGTCACCGCGACGCCGTTCGCCGAGCAGGTCGATGGCAGCGGCCATGCGCGGTTCGACGGCGTTCCCGCCGGTGCGGTGACGATCCGCGTCTGGCACCCCTCGATCCGCAGCCGTGACAACAGTCTCGCGCAGAGCGTGACGGTTCCTGCCGCCGGCTTTGCAACCACGGTCTCGATCGCGCGCTGATGCTCTTTCGCCCGCGCTTCCGATCGCTGAGGACGCGACTGGCGGTTCTCTATGCGATCCTGTTTGCCGCCGCACTGACGGCCGTCGCGGTCGTCGCGCAGGTGATGATCTGGAACCACGCGCGGGGCAGCGTCACGGCGGAGCTGGCGAGCAGCGGCACGGTCTATGATCGGTTGTGGGCGTTGCGCGCCCAGTCTCTCACCGCATCGGCCGACGTGCTCGTGCGCGATTTCGGCTTTCGCGCCGCAGTCGCCAGCAACGATCGGCCGACGCTCGAGTCCGCGCTCGAGAACATACGTGCCCGCGCCGGCGTGTCTGCGGCGGCGGTGGTCGGCGTCGACGGACTCGTTCAGGGTAGCGTCGGCGGACTCGATGCGGCGACGACCAAGCTGGCGCGTGCCGCCGCGGCCGGTCGTCGCGATGCGGTGGCCGAGACGGACGGCGTTACCTACCGCCTCGTCACCTCGCCGATACTCGCGCCTATGCCGATCGGCTGGGTGGTTTTCGCGGTACGCCTGGACGCGCGCGAGATGCGCAGCCTGGAAAAACTGTCGGCGATCCCGGTGACCGCGACCATGTTGCGCCGACGCGGCGGTCACTGGGTCGAGGCGGGCGGCGGCGCGGGCAGCGATGCGATTGACGCACTGGTCGCACGCGTTGACGGGGACAGGACACCGGAACTGATCGCATTGCCCCAGGGTCGTGCATTTGCCATTGCCAAGCCACTCGCGGGACTCGCCGATGCGCCCGAGGCGGCGATCATGATCCGCTATCCGTTCGACGAGGCCATGGCGCCGTATGTGCCGCTGCAGATCGGCATCGGGCTGGCCGGGCTGCTCGGACTGATCCTGATGATCTTCGGCAGCCGCCGGTTGGCCGAAAGCATCGCGAGGCCGATCGCCGCACTCGAAGCGGCGGCTCGCGCGCTGGAGGAAGGCACGCGGACCGAAGTGGTCGCAGTCGGCAACGATGAGATCGGCCGGCTCGCGCACAGCTTCAACCGCATGTCCGCGGGCATCGTCGAGCGCGAGCACCGGATTACGCACCTGGCGTTCCACGACGCGCTGACCGGCCTGCCAAACCGCACGGCGTTCCGCCAGACACTTGAACAGGCGATCGCGCGTGTTCCGCGCAGCGGCGAGCGCGTCGCGATCTTCTGCCTCGATCTCGACGGTTTCAAGGGGGTGAACGATACGCTCGGCCATCCCGTGGGCGATGCCCTGCTGCGCGCGGTAGCGGAAATGCTTCAGGAGTTGACGCCCGATGCCATGGTCTCGCGGCTGGGCGGCGACGAGTTTGCGATCGTGCTGAGCGGACGGTTCGACGACGATCGCCCGCGCGCGCTGGGCCAGGCGATCCTGGATCGACTGCGCGAGCCGGTGAGTATCGAGGGCAGCCTGATCGCGGCCGGGGTCAGCACGGGGATCGCGATCGGCCCGCATGACGGGCATGACGCCGAGATGCTGCTCAAGAATGCCGATCTGGCGCTTTATCGCGCCAAGCAGGACGGGCGGGGATGCTTCCGCTTCTTCGAACCCGCACTAGACGAAGCCGCCCGCCGCCGCCGTCAGCTCGAACTCGACCTGCGCGAGGCGCTGCGATCGGGGCAGTTCGTCCTCAACTTCCAACCGATCTACGATCTGGACGCCGAGCGCATTGGGGGCTTCGAGGCGTTGCTGCGCTGGCATCATCCGACCCGCGGGCTGATCCCGCCCGTCGAATTCATCCCGGTCGCCGAGGAGACCGGATTGATCGTCGGCATCGGCGAATGGGTCATGCATGAGGCGTGCAAGCACGCACGCGACTGGCCCGAGCATGTCCGCGTCGCCGTGAACGTCTCACCCATCCAGTTCCGCAATGCCGGCTTCCAGGCGATCGTGCTCCAGGCGCTCGCGCGCAGCGGCATCGCGCGGGGCCGTCTGGAAATCGAAATCACCGAATCGGTTTTTCTCGATGGCGAGGGCAATGTCCTCGCGCTGCTCCACCGACTGCGCGAGATGGGCATCCGCATCGCGCTCGACGATTTCGGCACGGGCTATTCGTCGCTCAGCTATCTGCGGAGTTTTCCCTTCGACAAGCTCAAGATCGACCGGTCCTTCGTCATCGCGATCGCCGACGATCCCAGTGCCGCCGCGATCGTCAAGGTGATCGTGGACCTTGCCAAGGCGCTCCACATGGACACCACCGCCGAAGGCGTCGAAGAAGAAGGCCAGTTGTCGCAACTGCGCGGCCAGGGTTGCGGCAGCATCCAGGGCTATCTCTTCAGCCGGCCGGTAGGCGGCGATGCCGTACTTGGGCTGATCGCGGGCGAGGCCCAGTACCGGCGGCGTGCCTGACGCTTCTTACCGGTGAGACATGCGCGGTGCAGCCTGTCTGGCATTACGGCGGTCAGGCGTCCTACCTACCGGCTTTAGAATTGTCGCGCTGCGTCGTCGTGAGCTGATTTGGAGGCCTTGCCGTGGCCTGCCCGCCACGTTTCGGCCTTGGCCAGTGCCGAGGCATCATCGACGTCGATCCAGTCGAGGTCGCTGCAATCGACCACGCCGGCGTCGCCGGTAGCGGCGAGGATGCGGACGCCCTCGGTCAGTGACGGGGCATCGAGCGTCGCCAGCGCGGCGAACAGCTTCGGGCCGATCGCAAAGACGCCGGTGTCGTAGCAATCATGGGGCTCGAGCCCCTTGCCGATCGCGACGATGCGCCGCCCCAGCGTCGCCACGCAGGTGACGTCGAGGGGATCGACCCAGTCGTGGCCCAGCCGCCGGTCTATGCCCAGCGTCAATCCGCTTCCCGCACCCTCCGCCGCCACGCGGGCGTAGAGCGCCGGATCGACGAGATGGTCGCACATAAGCAGCAACGCATCGTCTTTCCCGACTGCGGAGGCGGCGGCGAGCACCGAGACGCCGTTCGGCAGCCGGGGGTCCGACCATACGATCTCGATCGCCACCGGCTGCACGCCGTTCGCCAGATGCGCGGCGATCTCGTCCCCGCGATAGCCCAGCACCAGCACCACGCGCCGGATGCCCGCCTGTGCGAGATTGTCGAGCGCATGATCGATCATCGGGCGACCGGCCACCGGGCACAGCGGCTTCGACGCTGCTGAACCCCGCAACCGGCTACCTTCGCCCGCGGCGAGAATCACCGCGGTGGTGATCCTTTCCTGAGGCACGCTCACGCAGCCTGGATGAAGTCTTCCACCGCTACCTTGGCGAGATCGTCGGTCATCTGGGTGCGCGGATGCTTGCAGAAATAGGCGCTTGCAGGATCGACGACGCCCTTCAGCCCGCGATCGCTGGCGATCTTGGCGCAGCGGATCATGTCGATCGCGACGCCCGCCGAATTGGGCGAATCCTCCACCGACAGGCGCAGTTCCAGGTTCATCGGCACGCCGCCGAACATCGTGCCTTCCATGCGCAGGAAGCACACCTTGTTGTCGTTCTGCCACGGCACATAATCGCTCGGCCCGATATGCACGTTGTCGTCGGAGAGCCGCTCGGCCGCGACCGATTGCACGGCTTCGGTCTTCGAAATCTTCTTCGATGCCAGCCGTTTGTGGTTGGACATGTTGAGGAAGTCGGTGTTGCCGCCGGTGTTGAGCTGGTACGTGCGTTCCAGCTTCACACCGCGCTTGGCGAACAGGTCGGTCAGCACGCGGTGGACGATCGTCGCGCCCAGCTGCGCCTTGATGTCATCGCCGATGATCGGCACCCCGGCATCCTCGAAGCGCTTCGCCCAGACGGGGTTCGACGCGATGAAGACGGGGATGTTGTTCACGAAGGCGACGCCGGCCTCCAGCGCGCATTCGGCGTAGAATTCGGTCGCTTCCTGGCTGCCCACGGGTAGATAGTTCATCAGCACGTCCGCGCGGGTGCGGCGCAGCTCGGCGACCACCTCGTCCTTGGTGGGTTCCGCCAAGTCGGCGAGCAGGAAGGTCCTGTCGTCCTTGAAATCGGCCATATGCTCGGCGAAACCGTCGAGCACGCGGCCCATCCTGACGACCGCGCCCGTCGCCTCGACCGTCGGGCAGAAGACCGCGGTGCAATTGGGCTTGGCGAAGATCGCTTCCGCGACGTCCAGCCCGACCTTGCGCCGGTCGATGTCCCAGGCGGCGACGACCTCGATGTCCGACGGGCGATATCCGCCCATGTCGTAATGCATCAGCCCCGTCTGGTCGTTCGCCCCCTCGCGGTAATGCGCCAGACCCTGCACGAGCGAGCTCGCGCAATTGCCGATACCCACGACGGCGACCTTGATGCTTGTCATCAGCCTATCTGATCCTTGGAGAAAATGGCACCCGCGCCCAGGTCCC
>NZ_DASVTL010000066.1:0-1687 GCF_036387595.1 Sphingomonas sp. | reverse complement strand
GTCCCGCCTTCCGCCGTTCACCGGCCCGCGACTACCCCGGCGGCGACCTGAAACTACCCCCGCCTGGCCCCCAAACGCGCCCCGGCAACCCTATCGCCATGTCAACACCCGCGCGATTCGCACCAAACCATAGACCAGCCGCCCCAGCACGCCCGACGCAGCAAATAGAGAACCGCACATATAAAACCACTATGACGACCTCGCTTTCTTTCATGAACAACGGCGGCGAAATCGGCGCCCTCATGCGCGCCCACGATTGGTCCACCTCTTGCCTTGGCGATCCGCATACCTGGCCGCAGTCGCTGCGCTCGGTCGTCTCCGCCTGCATCAATTCGCCCATCCTCGGCGCCATCCTGTGGGGCCCCGACCTGTGCATGCTCTATAACGATGCCTACGCCCCTTCCCTCGCCGACCGCCACCCCGCCGCCCTCGGCAGACCAGTGGCCGAAGTCTGGGGCAGCGCTTGGGATCAAGTCGCCCCACAATTCCATGAGGCCATGCAAACCGGTATCGGCTTTTCCAGCACTAACGTCGAGCTGACGATCCTGCGAAACGGCCAGCTGGAACAGACGATCTGGAATTTCGCGGCAGCCCCCATCACCGGCGAGGACGGCACCATCGCCGGCCTGTTCAACCAGGGTATCGAGATCACCGAACAGGTGCGCCGGGAACGCGCCATCCATCAGGCCAAGGAGTCGCTCGAACGGACCGTCGATGAAACCACCCGCGACCGCAACCGCCTGTGGGAACTGTCCGCCGATATCATGCTCCGCTGCGGCTTCGACGGCGAAATCAAGACCGTCAATCCGGCCTGGAAAGATATGCTGGGCTGGGACGAGGCCGATCTCGTCGGCGCTAATCTGATGAAGCTGCTCCACCCCGACGATCTCGACCGCAGCATCGCCGGCGTCCAGGTCCTTGCCGACGGCGGCTACTATACCCGCTTCGATAACCGCTATCGCCATCGGGACGGCACTTATCGCTGGATCTCGTGGTCCGCCCAGGCCGATGCCGACAGCATCTATGCCGTCGGCCGCGATTTCACGTCGGAACGAGAAAACGCGGAGGCGCTCCGCTCGGCCGAGGACGCCCTGCGCCAGGCTCAGAAGATGGAGGCCGTCGGCCAACTCACCGGCGGCTTGGCGCATGACTTTAATAATTTGCTGGCGGGCGTGAACGGCAGCTTGGAGCTGATGGAGCTGCGCGCCAGCCAGGGACGCTTCGCCGATATCGCCCGCTATATCGAGGTCGCCAGCGATGCCGCCAAGCGCGCCGCCGCGCTGACCCATCGCTTGCTGGCCTTTTCGCGCCAGCAAACCCTCGATCCGAAACCGACCGACGTCAACCGCCTCGTGC
This sequence comes from Sphingomonas sp., assembly GCF_036387595.1. Taxonomy (GTDB): domain Bacteria; phylum Pseudomonadota; class Alphaproteobacteria; order Sphingomonadales; family Sphingomonadaceae; genus Sphingomonas. Next base: position 331 of record NZ_DASVTL010000066.1, on the reverse strand, counting down.
TGGGCATGGAGGATCTGGTGCGCCGCACCGTCGGCCCCGCCGTGAAGATCGAGGTGGCCAGCGCGCCCGATCTGTGGACCGCGCTGGTCGATGCGTCGCAACTGGAAAATTCGCTGCTGAACCTGTGCATCAACGCGCGCGATGCGATGCCCGACGGCGGTTCGATTCGGATCACGACCGCCAACCATTGGCTCGACCAGAAGGCGGCGCTGGCCCAGCAATTGCCCGAGGGCGCCTACTTGTCGCTGAGCGTGACCGATTCCGGCGTCGGCATCCCGCCCGAGGTCATGGGCCGCGTGTTCGAGCCGTTCTTTACCACCAAGCAGCCCGG
>NZ_DASVTL010000065.1:0-10212 GCF_036387595.1 Sphingomonas sp. | reverse complement strand
AGGCATGGTGGCGATGATTTGGTTGGCGGTGAGCGTGCCCAGGCCGGCGATGCTGGAGAGGATGTCGTAGCGCCGGGCGAGCTTTTCGTCGGCGGCGATGACGGCGGCGATCTCGGCGTCGAGCGCGTCGATGTGGCGCGCGATCTGTTCAAGGCGCTGGCTGCACTGCCGCTTGAGCAACGTGACCGTGAGGTTCTTTGCGCGGTTCTTGAGCGCGGTGCGATCGCGCACCAGGCCATCGCGCGCGTTGACGAGTTCGGCCAGCTGGTTCTGCCGTGGGTTTCGGGCAGGCCTGACCGGCGGTTGCAGCGTGACCGCCATCCGGGCGAGCAATCTGGCGTCGATGCGATCGGTCTTGGCGAGCGTACCGGTAGCCTGGGCGAAGCGCCTCGCCCGCTCCGGGTTGAGCTTGATGCAGGGCAGATGGCCCAGCGCGACCTCCAGCGCACGGTGGTAGGTGCCGGTCGCTTCATAGGCGATACGCTCGACCTCCCACTGCTCGGCCCACGCGATCAACGCCTTGTGGCCCTTGGCCGTATTGGGGAACTGACGATCGATCCCGGCAGGATGGGCATGACAGTCCAGCGTCGCCTTGGAGATGTCGATGCCGATGGTTTGTGGTAGGTCGCTGCTCATCTTTTCCGCTGTCCCATGCTTGTCATCCGGGCCTTGCAGCCCCGGTATCCGTTCGGGCCTGATGGAAAAGAAAGGGGCGATCCTACTCTAACCCGGTCCGCAATCGACCGGCCGTTTTGCGATCCGTCCCCTTCCGCCCGGTCCGGGGTGGCCACCCCGGACCGGGCATCCCATCCTGACCCGAACAGACCCCAAAGTCATAAGACAAGTCGTTCTCGACCAAGTCGGCACGCAACGGTCCTCCCGGAAGGTCAAGGCCATGCATATTAACTTTGGGGGTTGATGCGCCCTGAATAGCCACCGGAGGCTGGCAACGGTGTGGTCCTTGTGTAGTGGCGAAGGTGTCTGGTGTTTGAGGATGGCATTGAGGGTGGTGAGGAGTTTTTCGGCGAGTGCGATGAGGGCGAGTCTTGGGGGTTTTCCGGCGTCGCTTAGGCGTTGGTAGAAGCGGCCGAGGCTGGTGTCGGATCGAGCGGTGGCGAGGGATGCTCCTTCGACAAGTTCAGGACAAGGCATGTAGAGGCCTAGGCGGGCGAGGGTTCTACCGCCGCGCACGGAGCGTTGCCGCAGAAGGCCCCGCCGTCGTTGATGAAGGGCGCAAGGCCGGGGAGCGCGGCGGTAGCCTTCGGGGAGAGGCGGCCGAGTTCGGGCGGAGCAGCCCAAGGTTCCGGCGATGCGCAGCATCGTTGGAAAGGCTGCGGAGGGATCTGGGCGATGAGGATCGTGGCGGCGACCGGGCCGATGCCGGGCGCCGAGCGGAGCAGGTCTTCGTCTTGCGCGATTGCGGGGCTGGTGCGCACGGCGTTACGGATGGCGCAATCGAGTGCGGCGATGGCGTCGTCGAGCCAGGCGAGGTGACGTTCGAGGCCGGCGGCGAGGTCCGGGTCGCGCTCCTCGGTACGGCGGGTGCCCTCCTGCTTATGGATCGTGACGAACTGGTCGCGTCGGCGCGAGAGAGCCGCGCGTCGATGGCGTCGGTCCTGGCCCGTCTGCCGGTGGCGCGCGCGAAGTGGCGTGCCTGTTCCGGGTTGACGCGGGCATAAGCGATGTCGGCTTCCCCCAGGCCGGCGCGCAACGCCGCATCGTAGCGGCCGGTCGCCTCCATCACGACCAGGCGGTCGCGCGCCCTCAGCGTAGCCACCCAAGACCGGCGAAGACCAGCCAAGACCGGATCGCCTCGGTCGCGTTGGCGATGCGGCGCGTCGTGAGTCGGCATGTCGTGAATGTCGAGATGATCCTTCGAGATATCGATTCCGAAGGCGCCAGGGTGTAATGTCATGATGCCTGTCCCCTGGTGCGAGGTCTGTGCAACGCAGCCTCGTGCAACTGGTCAGGTGGTCCACAATGCGGGCCGGGAACCGAGCCGGACTGCAGCACCTTCGTGCCAGGGGCCCAACGGTCTCCCGCCCGCTACCCTTATTGCACATAGGGGACACGCGGGGGCCCAGGTGCACCGGTCGTCCGAGGTCAGGACGAACCCTACAATATGCGTATGCCGGGCTCGGCCCCGGCCTTCGCCGGGGAGGCGGTGATCTTGCATCCTCGACCGGGCCTTATGCGATCCTCCTTCCCTGAAGGGGGCGAGAGCGAGCCTGGTCGACTTCAATTCTAAATTCGCTCTGGCTGAGCCAATTTACGCGAAGGATGAGGTTTGGCGCGACAGTGGCAATGGCGTTTCATTTGCGGGGTTTCCGGCCAGGACCATCGGAAAGGTTCGTGTGGTTGAATGGCGACCCCGGTGTCGTGTCGGTAAGGCTTGGATCCTGACCTGACACATTGGGGAATAGGAGTCGTCTCGGTCTGATCGCGAACAGTGTGGAAAACATGGCCGAACGCGAGCAACTTCTTTCCCGACAAGAGCCTCGCGTTGCCGAGCGGACCTCTGCCGTTCCCGCATCGCTCTACTCGCGTGCCGCCCTGGGAAACCCCGCTGCCCCTTACGCATCACGCCAGTCCCACGATCCGGCCGTATCGTCCAGGAACCGACCGAGCGTCCGGGTGCACAGGCCAATGCTATGCGGGCGCCACGTCAAGGGCGGCAATCGTCGACAGTAGATGGCCGACGTTGCGGATCGTCGCAGGCGCATCACGCCCGGCATCGCCGCACGGCCGGCTGTCCCGCCGCGCCTGCTGACAGGGAACTCGAACGGGCGACCGCCCGAAGCGCTGCTCGCCCTTGCGGCTGGAGAACAGCCGCGTCGACCGCTCCGGTCCAGCACGCCGGGCGGGTAGGCTCACGCACACGGCCCGCCCTGCCGCCGAATGTCCCGGACTGAAACGATCGGTGGCAGAGCGGGCCCGGCAGGGGCACACATTGGGCGCGCCCCGCGGTGTCTTATCGGCAGCGGCGGTTGTTGTTGCTGGTGCCGCGGTCGATCGCGCGGCCGGCGAGCGCACCGGCGGCGGCCCCGCCCAACGTGCCGATCGTTCGGTCGCCGCGGGTGTCGACCGTGCGGCCGAGCAGTGCACCAGCGACGCCTCCGATCACCAGGCCGGTCGTGCCGTCGGGCTTGCGGCAGCGCGTGCGACCGCGATCGTCGCGCCATTCGCGATACTTGTAGCGGCGCTGCGCATCGGCTTCGGACACCGGTACGATCAGGGCGGGCGCGACCATCGCGGCGCATCCCAGAGCGAGCATCATCTTACGCATATCGTTACTCCAGAAAAACACGAACCGCATGCGTAACGTCGCGTTCGCGGCCGAAGTTGCATGAACGTCATACAACGATCAAACCGCGTCATGCTCGATCCGGTCCACGTCCTTCCCGCCGCCGCGCCCTGGCTCGATCTGGCCGGACTGGCGGTGTTCGCGGCGTCGGGCGCGCTCGCGGCGGCGCGGCGCGGGCAAACGATCGTGACGCTGGCCTTCTTCGCGCTGCTTACCGGCGTGGGCGGGGGAACGGTGCGCGACCTGCTGATCGGCGCACCGGTGTTCTGGGTGCATGACGCGCGCGCGGCGGCGGTGTGCCTGATCGTCGCCTTCCTGATCTGGATCACGCCGGCACGATGGTGGCGTGGCGCCGCGCTCGACTGGTTCGATGCGATCGGCATGGCGGCTTATGCGGTCTATGGCGCGGCCAAGGCGCTGGGCTATGGGTTGCCGCCGGTGCCCGCGGCGCTGATGGGCGTGGTCACGGCGTGCGTCGGCGGCATCTTCCGCGATGTGTTGGCTGGCGAGCCGTCTATCCTGATGCGCCCGGAATTGTACGTGACTGCGGCGGCGCTGGCGGCGGCTTCGCATGTCGCGCTCGTGCTCCTCGGCGTCGGCATGGTGCCCGCGGCCATCCTGGCGGCATCGGCGGGTTTCACCCTGCGCGCCGCCGCGATCCGCTGGCGCCTGGCGCTGCCCGCCTATCGCGACCCGCGTTAGCCGCCGCGTTCGCGCGCCAGCAATACCCGCTTGCGCTCCAGCCCGTAGGCATAGCCGCCCAGCGTCCCGTCGCTCCGCTGCGCGCGGTGGCACGGCACGACCAGCGCCAGCGGGTTCGCGCCGCATGCGCTGCCCGCCGCGCGCACCGCGGCCGGGTTACCGGCCAGTGCTGCGAGTTCGGAATAGGTGCGGGTCTCCCCGGGCGGAATGGAGGCCAGCGCCTGCCAAACCGCTTCCTGGAACGCTGTCCCACGCACGTCCATGGGCAGGGCATGGCCACGGCCCGGCGACTCGACGACCGCGATCACCTCGGCCGCGAGCGCCGCCAGCGCCTCGCCGCCGGACTCGATCGCGGCGGCCGGAAAGCGCGCAGCCAGCGCGCGCTCGTCCTCGTCGAACGACACGCGGCACAGCCCCTTGTCGGTCGCCGCGATCAGCAGATCGCCGAGCGTGGTCGCCGCGATCGTCCAGCGGATCGTCTCCCCCGCGCCACCTTTGGCCCAGGCACTGGGGCGCATTCCCAGCCGCGAACCTGCATCGGCATAGAAGCGGCTGGGCGCGGCATAGCCCGCATCGTAGATCGCGCGTGTCACCTGCTTCTCCCCGGTCAAGGCATCGGCCACCCGTGCGACTCGCCGCCCGCGGGCAAAGGCAGCCGGGGTCACCCCCGTCTCGCGGGTGAACAGCCGATGGAAATGATGCGGCGCATAGCCGGCGCCCGCCGCCAGCGTCGTCAGCGGGATCGCCGCCGTGCTCGCCTCGATCGCCGCAATGGCGCTCGCCACCGCCACCCGGTCCCGCCCCAGTTCATCGGGGCGGCAGCGCAGGCACGCCCGCAATCCGTGCGCACGGGCCGCCACAGCATCGGCGAAGAACGTGACATTCTCGCGCCTGGGGTGGCGTGCGGGGCAACTCGGCTTGCAATAGATGCCCGTCGTGCGCACCCCCACGACGAAGCGCCCATCGGCGGACCGGTCGCGCCCCTCGAAGGCCGCCCAGGCCGCATCGGTGTCGATCGTCATCCCCGCGCTATGCCGCACATGCCGGCCTGCCGCATCCCGCGGCTTGCTCTCAAAGCTATTTCTTGCACGCTCCCGGCAGCTTGTCGTTTGCGGTGCTGGTCATCGTCATCGGCATGGTGCCGGTCACGACGGATTGGCCCGGCGAGGTGAAGCTGGTGGGCGTAAAGCTGCCGGTGCTCACCATCTTGGTCACCTGGCCGCCGTTGGCACATGTCATCGCCGATCCCATTCGCCCGCTTTGCATCGTGTAGCGACCGAAGGTGCAGGACTTGTTCGATTTCAACATGTCCTGCGGGCCGCGCGCCGCCTCTTGCGGGGTGACGCAATGCTTTATGCGCGTTGTCTTGCCCCGCATCATGTTGGCGACGAACGCGGGGGCGCCGGGCATGTCGATCGTACCCAGAGTGACCGCGATCTCCCACAACCCCGGCGTAACCCCTGCCGACTGCGCCAGTGCCAGCGCGGGCATCATTGTCAGCGCCAGCGCGATCATCCGCTGCTTTCCCGGCGTCGTCCATATTCCCCATCCAAGTCGGACGACAGCGTTGAGGATGGGAAGGGCCGCGCATTGGACGTTTACGCCATGCGTTCATCCGCCGTTGGCGCGGAACAGCGTCAACGTGCGGTCCCTCGCCAGATGCGCCGACGCCTCATGATAATCCTTGCGCCGATCCGAATTGAAGCCGTGCCCGGCTTCGTAGATGTGGACGGTGGCGTTGGGCCAGTCCTTGGCGACGACCCCCTCCACCCCCTCTATCGGGATGCTCTGATCGTAGCGGCCGAAGTGCAGGACTACCGGCACCTTTGGCTCCTCGTCCGCTGCCGCCGGCACCTGTCCGCCATAATAGCCCGATGCCGCCGCGACCCCGCGCATGCGTGTCGCGGCCATCCATGCGACCGACCCGCCGTAGCAATAGCCCACGACGAACACCGGGCCGCCCGCATTGCCGTCCAGGGTATCCCCGGCAAGCGCATCGACGCAGGTCTGCACGTCGCTCAGGCTCGTCTCGAACGGATGCAGCGTGCGCGCCAGTTCCATCGCACGCGCGAATCCCGGCCCGCTGTAATCGGCCTCGAACCCGGGATGCTCGCGGTCGAACAGGGCCGGGGCGAGCACTTCATATCCTTCCGCCGCATAGCTATCGGCCACCTCGCGGATGTGCTCGGTAATCCCGAAGATTTCCTGCACGACGACCAGCCCGCCGCGTCGCGCGCCGACGGGCTGCACCCGATAGACGCCGATGTCGGCGCCGTCGGACATGGTCATCTGCTCCATCGTACCTGCGGTCATGTGGGCGTCTCCTTTCGAGCATGGCGTAGCAGGGCGCCTGCGATTCGCCATTGGCAAGTCGCGGCCCCGCCGGGTAGCTTGATCGGAAAAGAAGGGCGCTCAACGGCATGAAGCCGATATTCGGTCTGGCAACACTCGCGACCCTCGTCCTCGCCGCGCCCGTGCGGGCGGAGTGGCTGCAGGCGACGTCGCGGCACTTCATCGTCTATTCGGACACAAGCCAGGCTGCATTGCGCAAGCAGGCGACCGATCTGGAATATTTCGACGCGATGGTCCGGCGCTTTCACAAATCGGGCGCCGACAAGGATGCCGAGTTCAACCGCGTCACCGTGTACGTCCTTCCCAGCATCGCGTCCGTTCAGAAGCTATACGGCGGCGGAAACGTCGCGGGCTTTTACGTGCCGCGCATCGACGGTTCGGTTGCCTTCACACCGCGTTCCGGAGGCAGCGACACGTTCGATCTTACGCCGCGCATCGTGCTGTTCCACGAATATGCACATCATTTCTTGCTCGGCAATTACGCGGTGGCCTATCCCGCCTGGTTCAGCGAGGGCTACGCCGAATTCGCCTCGACCATGATGCAGAAGGACGGCGCATTCTGGCTCGGAGCGGCGGCCAATCACCGGGCCTATTCCCTGGGAGAACGCAAGGCACTCTCGATCCGGCAGCTTTTCGCGCCTCCGGCAAAGATGAGCGAGGAGCAAACGTCCGCGCTTTACGCGCGGGGCTGGTTGCTGACCCATTATCTGATGTTCGACGTCGAGCGTCGCCGCCAGCTGAACCGCTATTTCGATTCGTTCAACGCGGGCAAGCCGAGTCTGGACGCGGCGACGGAGGCGTTCGGCGATCTGAAGGAACTCGACGGAAAGCTGGACGCGTACCTCCGCAAGACCACCTTGCCCGCGATCAAGGTGGACCCGGCTGCGCTTCCGACGCCCACGGTCGACATCCGCGCGCTCACGCCGGGGGAGGCGGCGCTTATCTCCATGCGGATGGAATCCACCCGCGGCGTCAACAGCCGTACCGCTGCGCCGCTCTATGCCAAAGCCAAGGTGGCGGCGGCCCGGCATCCGACCGACCCGGTCGTGCAGGGTTGGCTGGCGGAGATGGCGTTCGACGCCGGCCAGCTGGACGCCGCCGAAGCCGCGGCCGATGCGGCGATCGCGACCAGTCCGACCTCCAGCCAGGCGCTGCTCTACAAGGCGCGCGTCCATCTGGTGCGCGCAATGCAGGCCAAGGCGAGCGATCCGAAGGTCTGGACCGAGGCGCGCAGCTGGATCGTGAACGCCAATCGCGCGACTCCCAACGATGCGGCAGCGCTGGCGCTCTTTTATCAGAGCTTCCTCATGCAGGGCGTTCGGCCGGGCAAGAACGCCAGTTCAGGGCTGTACCGCGCGGTCGAACTGGTGCCGCAGGACGGCGGCATGCGCTTCCTGGCCGCGCGACAGCTGATCCTCGACGACCAGGTCGCAGACGCCAAGGCGCTCCTGCGCCCGCTCGCATCCGATCCACACGCGGGGGCGGAAAATGGCGCGATCCGGTTGCTGGCGTTGCTGGAGGCCGGACAGTCGGGCCAAGGCGCGATCGACGCGTTCGATCGGGCGAACGCCGAGGCCGCGAAGCGCGATGGCGCGACCGGCGCCGGCGCGGACTGACCCGCAGGGATGGCCGGGCGGGTTGCATCCCCGCCGCCCCGATGCTACGCGCGCCGCCATCCCGTGGAGGGGCCGTCATGGTCCTGTTCCCCCGCGGGCGAACCCGGTCGTTGACGAGGAAGTGGATCGCGTGGAGACATCCGGCGGTGGTATTCAGGCAAGCCTAGGCGGACGTTATGCGTCGGCGCTGTTCGGTCTCGCGCGCGATGCGAAGACGATCGACCAGGTGGAGGCGAGCCTGAACGCGGTGCGCGATGCGCTGCAGCAGTCGGACGATTTCCGCACCCTGACGACCAGCCCGATGATCGCGCGCAGTCAGGCGGCCAAGGCCGTTCTCGCCACCGCCGACAGCCTGGGCATCGATGCGACCACGAAGAATTTCCTCGGCGTCCTTGCCGAGAACCGCCGTCTCGGCCAATTGCCGCAGATCGTCCGCGGCTTCCGCGATCTCGCCAGCCGCCACCGTGGCGAGGCCAGCGCGGAAGTGACCAGCGCCCACCCGCTGACCGACGATCAGGTGATCGAGCTGAAGCAGCAGCTGCGCCAGCGCGTCGGCCGCGAGGTGAATGTCGATCTGTCGGTCGATCCCCAATTGCTGGGCGGACTCGTCGTCCGCATCGGTTCCCAGATGATCGATTCGTCGATCCGCACCCGTTTGAATGCGCTGGCCAGCGCGATGAAAGGCTGAAGTCATGGATATTCGCGCCGCAGAAATCTCCCGCGTCATTCGCGATCAGATCGCCAATTTCGGCACCGAGGCCCAGGTCTCGGAAACCGGCCAGGTCTTGAGCGTCGGCGACGGCATCGCCCGCGTCTATGGTCTCGACAACGTCCAGGCGGGCGAGATGGTCGAGTTTTCCAACGGCGTTCAGGGCATGGCGCTGAACCTCGAGGCCGACAACGTCGGCATCGTGATCTTCGGCTCCGACGCCGAAATCCGCGAGGGCGACGTCGTGAAGCGCACCGGCACGATCGTCGACGTGCCGATCGGCAAGGGCCTGCTCGGCCGCGTCGTCGATGGTCTCGGCAATCCGATCGACGGCAAGGGGCCGATCGTCAGCGATCAGCGCAGCCGCGTCGAGGTGAAGGCGCCCGGCATCATCCCGCGCCAGTCGGTCAGCGAGCCGATGCAGTCGGGCCTGAAGGCGATCGACGCGCTCGTTCCCGTCGGCCGCGGCCAGCGCGAACTCATCATCGGCGACCGTCAGACCGGCAAGAGCGCGGTCGCGATCGACACCTTCATCAACCAGAAGGGCGTGAACGCCGGCGATGACGAGAGCAAGAAGCTGTACTGCGTCTATGTCGCGGTCGGCCAGAAGCGCTCGACCGTCGCGCAGCTGGTCCGCACGCTCGAGGAGCAGGGCGCGATGGACTATTCCATCGTCGTCGCCGCCACCGCATCGGACCCCGCGCCGCTCCAGTTCCTGGCGCCCTATACCGGCACCGCGATGGGCGAATATTTCCGCGACAACGGCATGCACGCGCTGATCGTGTTCGACGATCTGTCGAAGCAGGCGGTCGCCTATCGCCAAATGTCGCTGCTGCTGCGCCGCCCGCCGGGCCGCGAAGCGTATCCTGGCGACGTCTTCTATCTCCACTCGCGCCTGCTCGAGCGCGCGGCGAAGATGAACGACGCGAACGGCGGCGGCTCGCTGACTGCGCTGCCGATCATCGAAACACAGGCCGGCGACGTGTCGGCATATATCCCGACCAACGTGATCTCGATCACCGACGGCCAGATCTTCCTCGAAACCGATCTGTTCTTCGCCGGCATCCGTCCCGCGATCAACGTCGGCCTGTCGGTCAGCCGCGTCGGCTCGGCCGCGCAGACCAAGGCGATGAAGAAGGTGTCGGGCTCGATCAAGCTGGAGCTCGCGCAATATCGCGAGATGGCGGCGTTCGCGCAGTTCGGCTCGGATCTCGACGCCTCGACGCAGCGCCTGCTGAACCGCGGCGCGCGCCTGACCGAGCTGCTCAAGCAGCCGCAGTTCGCGCCGCTGCCGTTCGAGGAACAGACCGTGTCGATCTTCGCCGGCACCAACGGCTATCTCGATAGCGTGCCGGTGCAGGACGTCGTGCGCTACGAGGCCGCGATGCTCGCCTTCATGCGCGATCAGCATGCCGACGCGCTGACCAAGATCCGCGACACGCGCGATCTGGGCGACGAAGCCAAGGCGGGCGTAAAGAGCGCGCTCGACGCGTTCGCCAAGACGTTCGCGTAAAGCGACACCGACGGAC
>NZ_DASVTL010000064.1:0-2721 GCF_036387595.1 Sphingomonas sp. | reverse complement strand
GAGGACGCACTCTGCGCGTTCCTCGAAGCGCATATCGCGGCGTTCAAGGTGCCGCGCCAGATCTGGATCTCGGCAGCGCCGCTGCCGCGGCTCGGCACCGAGAAGATCGACAAGGTCAGCCTCAAGAACACCTACCGCGCCCTGGCCGCGCAAGCCGCTGCTTAATTGGCGCCGGCCTGCACGGTGGTCTGATCGGTCGCAACCGGATAGATCCAGCGCGCCAGCGCGACCGCCAGCCCGAGCACCAGATAGGTGGCGATCACCACGACCGGGTTCCACAATACCGCGACGCCCAGCAGCACGCGCAGGAAGTTGGCGTTGAAGCCGAGATCCTGGCCCAGACCTTCGCAGACACCGAAGAAGGTGTCGGGGCGGTCGAACAACGGTGATGGCGATGCTGGCATGGTCTGGTCCTCTCGTGCGCCGAGCGTCGGCGCTGATGACCCTGCTTTCGCAATCTATGTGCCAGTTGTAAGAACCGTGATCGTGCAAGGGCTTACGTGCGCCGCGCCGCGAGCATCGGCCCAACACCACAGATCGCTCGCCACAATCTGGCGATTCCCGCCATCGGTTCCGCTACCGCCGGGAAGCCGTGGCCACCGTCCCGCGTCGGCACAGGAAACTACAACCTACGTATCATACCGGAGTAGTTTATCCTATATTATTGGGTAATGAATCGATCACTGCTCTGACACATGGTGGGAATGGCAATGGACAGCATGACGAAACAATTGGTGGTCGACGAAGAAGCCGAACTGGATACCGTGACCAAGCCGACGGCGCAGCCGTTCCGCTTCGGTTTCCTGGTGCACGACGTGTCGCGGATGCGGCGGACGCTGTTCGACGATCGGATGAAGCCGCTCGGCGTCACCCGATCGCAATGGTCGGTGCTCGCCTATCTGTCGCGCGAATCGAACAACGGCACGATGCAGGTCGACCTCGCGCGCGACATGGACGTCGGCAAGGTCACGATCGGCGGGCTGATCGATCGGCTCGAATCGAGCGGCCATGTCGAGCGCCGCCTCGACGCCCGCGATCGCCGCGCCCGCCGGATCTTCATCACCGAAAAGGGTTTCGAGACGATCCGCCAGATGCAGACCGTGGGTGCCGAGCTCAACGACCACGTGCTGGAGGGCGTATCGGAGCGCGACCTGAAGATCACCGAGAAGACGCTGGCACGGGTGAAGGAAAACATTCGCAGCCTTTTGCACGCGAGCAGTGCAAACGTTTGAGTGAAGGCTGGCGGCCGTGCATCATTGTGCACGCCCGCCGGTTCGTGGGAGCATTCACCCAAGACTCCGAAAGTGAGGGTCATGGTAGAAGCGATACGCGAATCCGGCTGGTGGACATGGCGGCGCTCGCGCTCGTCGCAGCCTGCGGCATGACGAATCGATCCCGATGAGCGCGGATCGCGGCTAGAGCCGGTGGATCACCGGCGCTTCTCAGAGCGCCCCACCACCTTCCACCACCCCGGCGGAGGCCGGGGTCGGGAGCGGGTTGTAACGGAGGTGCGCGCGTCGTCACGCGCCTTCCTCACCTGGCCCTGGCCTTCGCCGGGGTGGTGGATCTTGGTGGCTTGCGCAATGCTCAAGTCGGCCGCTTCGCGCAATGGGAAGAGGGTGGTCTTGCGGAGACGCGGAGGACGCGGAGAAGATCAGCGTGCCGCACAGCGGCTCTTGCAGCTGATCGGCAACAGCAGGGACCCGCTCCAAAGAGCCATGCAGCGGCAGGGAGCGCACCACCTCAGCGTCTGCGCGCGACCATCATCTCTTACTTGGCAACGGCTACCTCACCGCACACGGAACAGGCGGCTCGGTATCGCCACAAGACCGCTCAAGCGACGGTTCCTGGCGCCCACGGAATAACCCACTGGCGGTCCCCCGCGCCCGGGTCTAGGCGGCTCCGGCATGCGTTCGGCGTCCTCCCTGCCAGTGCCGGACTTCCGACAGGCGTCGGTAAGGCGGCGTGCCGCATCGATGGCGCTGACGGTGGCGGCGCATCTGCTGATCGTGTGGCTGCTGCTCCGGCTCGCGCCACCGCCGCCCGCCCCGCGCGTGATCGAGAAGCGCCCGACCGAATTCACGCTGCTCCCCGATCGCGCGGATACGCCGACGCCCTCGCCGCGCGACCGCACCGTCGCCAAGGTCAAGACGCCGAGCGGCGGCGCCGCGCCCCGGGCGCGCAAGGATCCATCGCCTCCCGCCGCGACCACGCCGCCCTCCTCGCCAGCCCCCCCGCCGGTGTTGATGGCAGGCGGCATGGAGCTGTTCGACGCCGCCGATATCTCGAAGATCCCCGCCCGCCCCGGTGACGCCGACGATGCGGGTGGCGACGGCGAGGGTGCGGGCGCGGGCAAGAACAGCGGCTCGGCCTATGGCCCGGGCGAGGGACCCGGCGGTGCGCGGCTCTACAACGCGGAATGGTATACCGAGCCGACCTCGTCGCAGCTCGATTTCTACCTGCCGCCGTCGCGACCGCCGGGCAGCTGGGCGCTGATCGCCTGCCAGACGATCGCCGACTATCATGTCGACAATTGTCGCTCGCTCGGCGAATCGCCGCCGGGATCGGGGCTGGCGCGCGGGCTTAGGCAAGCGGCGTGGCAATTTCGCGTGCTGCCGCCGCGGATCGGCGGCAAGAAGATGGTCGGTGCCTGGGTCCGGATCCGCTTCGATTTCATCCGCGGCGAGATGAAGGTGAAGTGACCGCCCGTGCGACAGGAGA
>NZ_DASVTL010000063.1:0-4279 GCF_036387595.1 Sphingomonas sp. | reverse complement strand
CGAAGCAGTTTTCGAAAAGATGGTGGCGAGCGTCGGCAGGCGCGTAACGCTCGACCAGGGCGATCGGGACGCGCTGCTCGCGTTGCGCTTCTCCACCAGAGCACTGCCACCGCAGAGCTATCTCGTCCGTGAAGGCGAGATCTCGCTTCGCTCCTGCAGCTATATCGTGTCCGGCCTCGCCTTTCGCCACAAGCTCACCGCGGACGGACGTCGGCAGATCGTCTCGATCCGCGTGCCGGGCGATTTTCTCGATCTCCAGCACCTGTTCCTCGACATGGCCGATCACAACATCCAGGCGCTCACCGCGCTCGAGGTGATCGACATCAACCGCAAGGATATGCAGGATCTGGTGCTCAGCCGCCCGACGATCGCGCGGGCGATCTGGACCGAGACGCTGATCGAGGCGTCGATCCTGCGCGAATGGGTGCTGAACGTGGGGCGCCGCGATGGGCACGGCCGGATCGCGCACCTGTTGTGCGAGTTCGCGGAACGGATGCAGGAGGCCGGAACCGACCTTCATGCCGGTTTCCATCTGCCGATCACGCAGGAACAACTCGGCGACGCGGTCGGTCTCACCAGCGTTCACGTCAATCGCATGATGAAGCTGCTGGTCAGCGAGAAGGTGATCGCGTTCGATCGTCGCCACATCAAGATACTGGATTGGGAGCGGCTGCGATCTGCGGGCGATTTCAGTAGCTTGTACCTGCACCTGGGGCAGCAACGCCGCGTTTGATGAACAATAAATGACGGTCGGTCCGGGCCCGAACCGCAGGCCCGATGCTTTAATGTGGGTCAACAGGGCCTGAACCATGTGCCACGTGCTCATTATCGAAGACGAACCGCTGGTCGCTTTGGACCTGGAATGGCTGCTCGGGTCGGTGGGCGCCACCTCGTTCGCGTTCGCGCAGTCCGAATCGGAGGCGGTGTCTATGGCGATCGCGCACCCGCCGTCGTTCATCACCTCCGACGTTACGCTCGCGGAAGGGACGGGGCCGCGAGCGGTCTACGCGATCCACGAGGCGCTCGGGGCGATCCCGGTGCTCTATATCACCGGGACGCCGTCGGCTTGCCACCCGAACGTGCCGATACAGCCGGTGCTGACCAAGCCGTTCGATCGCAGCGCCGTGATGCGCGCGTTCCAGTTATGCGACGTGGTGTGACGGCTGGTTGGGGTCGTTTGCTAACGAGGTGAAGCGCAATGGCCTTTCCCTGGCAACGGCGGTGCTCATACCTTTTCGAAAGTACAGCCTTGTGTCCCCGCGAAGGCGGGGACCCAGTACTGGGCTCCCGCCTTCGCGGGAGCACAATCGGGGGACGTAGAGATCGTGCCTCTTCGCCTACATGTCCGAAGGGGCTAATCGCCAAGCGCCGGACGAGTTCGAGTGGGCCGCGCCACCGCGTCCGTGCGAAGGCGGGGATCCAGAATGGCCAGCGTCGCGGCTGAATACTAAGATCCGCCAGTTTGGATCCCCGCCTGCGCGGGGATGACGGGGTTGGTCGCCGCGATGGCATCCCGCTCCGACGGGACGAGGAGCCAACCTGTTTGCGGAAGACCAGAGGCGTCGGCCTAGACGCCCTGATCCCCGAGCCACGCGACGAACTCGTCCGGATTGGCGAAGACATGCTGTTGGGAACTCGGCGAGGCGCCGAACATCGTCTCGACGAACCACTGCCCGGCGAGCTCTTCGTGCATCTGGCCCAATCGGGATAGGATCGCGGTCAGGCGGCCGTTGCGCATGACGAGGACGGCGCGTTCGTCCGTCTCTCCCGTGTCCAGCGTGATATCCTGGAACGATACCGACATCATGCCGCCATGTGCAGGTAACCGGGCTGGAAGTCCGCCGCGCGTCGCATCCGATCCCAATCGGCGATCCTGATCTCGCGCTTGTCGCGTTCGATGATGCCATCGTTGGTGAGCGACATCAGCATGCGGTTGACGTGCACGGCGGTCAGCCCCGTGGCGTCGGCGATATGTTCCTGCGTCATCGGCAGCTCGAACCGCTCGGGCGTACCGAGGCCCGCCGCCTGCCGACGCAGCGCGAATTCGCAGAGCATGTGCGCGATCCGCGAGCGCGCGTCGCGCTGGCCGACATTCAGCACCCATTCGCGGAAGATCGACGCGTCGATCAGGGTATCGCGCCACATCGCCTCGCCGATCGCGGGGCGCTGTTCGATCAGCGTCTTCAGCGCCGCGACCGGGATCCAGGCGACCTTCGCCTCGCCCAGCGTCTGCACCCCGTGATCCGCGGTCGGCAGCAGCAGGTGCTGAAGATCGAGGATATCGGCGGGGAGGTGGAAGGACACGATCTGACGGTTGCCATTGGCGGACAGCTTGTAGCGGAACGCGAACCCGCTCAGCAGCAGGCAGCATTCGACGATCTTGTCGCCCTCGCGCACCAGGTGCGCACCCGGTGACGCGGTGGTTATCCTGAACGGCAATGCCGCGATCGCCGCTTTGTCGGCGTCGTCCAGCGTTGCAAGATCGTTCAGTTTTCGGACCAACGCCCCGAAGGCATCTTGGTTATTGCCGCTCATCAATCCCTCAGAGGTCGCTCAGTTCGCGAGCAATCTATCCCCCGTGGCTTGGTTTTCAAGCTGTCGTTGCAGCAAGTTAAACTAGATTAAGGGGGTGGGGAGCGACGCGGAAGCAATAGATGGGTGTCGCTGCCAAATACGGGTTTCGACCTGACGCTACCGCTGCGAAAGACTGACCAACTGTCGCAACCATGGGCGGGTCTCCGCGCAAGCGGGGACCCAGGGTCAAGCACGACGAACATTCGCCTCTATCGGAACCCTGGCCTCCCGCTTTCGCGGGAGAACAGGAAAGTGTTCCGCTGATAGGTCGCCCTCTCCGGCCAAGAGAGCACGACACCCTCACCGCTGCGGTGCGAGCGAACCGACCGGGAGCCAGCGCTCGGGCAGGGTGACGGTCACCCGCTGACCCACGTCCGCCGCCGAACTCGCCAGCGTCACGGTGTAGCGGCCCGGCGCGACGTGCCACTGGTGGCGGCCCTGGTCCCAGGTGGCGAGCAGGCGGGGATCGATCACCAGCGACGCGGCTTCGGACTGCCCGGGCGACAAGGCCAGCTTGCGGAAGCCCGCGAGCCGCTTCGGCGCCTCCCAGTTAGCGGCGGCGGGGGCGACATAGACCTGCCCCAGATACTTGCCCGCGACCTTGCCGGTGTTGCGCACGCGGAAGCCGACATGGAGATCCTTGCCGACCACGCGCGCCTGCAAGCCATCGAGCGACGATTTGCCGTAGCTCAACCCGTGCCCGAACGGGAACAGCGGGCGGGTATTGTTGCGGTCGAACCATTTATAGCCGACCGCCGCGCCCTCGGCGTAGCGGACGTCGAAGATCTGCTTGTCGGGCAGGCCCTTGCCCGGGATCACCGCGCGCGGGAACTGATCGGCGCTCATCGGGAAGGTGATCGGCAGATGCCCCGACGGGTTGACCGCGCCGGTCAGCACCCGTGCGATCGCCGGGCCGCCGCGGCTGCCGGGATACCAGGCCTGGACGACGCCGCGGACGCGATCGACCCACGGCATCGTCACCGCGCCGCCGGTCTCCAGCACCACGATCGTGTTCGGATTGGCAGCGGCGACCGCGGCGATCAGCGCATCCTGGTCATCCGGCAGCGTCAGCGGGAAGTCGAGCGACTCCGCGGTCCATTGCGTCACGAATATGATCGCGACATCGGCGGTCTTCGCGGCGGCAGCGGCAGCGACGAGATCGGTGCCCGCATCGAAGGCGATCGCCGCGTCCGGACGTTCCGTGCGCAGCGCCACCAACGGCGACGACTTGGCGTAGACCACCGGGCCCGGCCAGTTCTTCGGGCCTAGCCCGCGCACCGCATTGCCACCGGGCGCGTAGACCTGCGCCGATCCGCCGCCGGTCAGCACGCCGACATCGGCGTGGCCGCCGATCACCGCGATCCGCTTCGCGGTGCGTGCGAGCGGCAGGATGTCGCGGTCGTTCTTCAGCAGCACGATGCCGTTCTCGGCGGCGGCCTGCGCGACCGCGGCATGCGCGGCGAAGTCGATCGGGGCGAGCGCGACCGGGCGATCGACCGCGCCGCTGGCGATCAGCGCGCGCGCGATCCGGCGCACCTTGTCGTCGATCACCGCGATCGGGACAGTGCCCTTGGCGATCGCGGCCTTCAGCTTGTCGCGCCAGACGTAGTTTTCAGGGGTGGAGACGCCGGTCTCCTGATCGAGCCCGCCGAGCGCGTTCTCGATCGTATCGTGCGCTGCGCCCCAATCGGACATCACATAGCCG
>NZ_DASVTL010000062.1:0-7806 GCF_036387595.1 Sphingomonas sp. | reverse complement strand
CGCTCAGCACGAACGGAGGCCGGACCTGCCGGACATCAATGAAACTTGAACTGCCGCCCGATCGCCTCGTGGAGCATGTCGTTTTCGCGGATGAACGCCTGCAGATATTCGTGCAGGCCCGACGCGATGACCTCGCTCGACCGCGTCCGTGCGACCCGCGACGCGCGCATCCGCGCCATCCGGTCCGCCTCGCCGTGGTGCCCGGTGCGCTTGGCCAGCAGGTTGAGGATATCGACCGCCTCCTCCACCGACGCGGCCAGGCTGCGCGGCAGTTCGGGACGGCCGATCAGCAGGTCGATGACATTGGCCGGCCGAAGCCCGTCATTATAGAGCCAGCGATAGGCGGTCACCGCCGACACGGTCTGGAGGATCGTCGTCCACTGATCGCGATCGACGACCCCGCCCACCTGCTCGCCCGCGGGCAGCAGCAGATGGTATTTTACGTCCACCAGCCGCGCAGTGTTGTCCGCACGCTCGACCGCCTGGCCCAGCCGGATGAACCACGTCGTCTGATTGCGCAGCATCCGGTGGATCGCGCCTTCGAACCCGCGGGTCTCGTTCTGCACCGCCTCGACCAGCCGCAGAGTAGAGCCGGTATCGCGCAGGTCGGTGCGCCGTTCGAAAGCCAGCCAGGCGCGGTTGATCGCGGTCCACGCCTCACGCGTCAGCGCGGTGCGCACCGCCTTGGCATTGTTGCGCGCGCGGTCGATGCAATGGACGATCGACCCGCCGTGCGCGGCGTCCAGCGTCAGAAAGCGAACGATCGCCTCCTGGTCGTGCGGCTCGCCATAGGCCGAGAACGCCTCCTCGGTATCGGTCACCGCCAGCGCCGAAGCCCAGGCCGCCTCCCCCGCCGGCCGCGACGACAAGGCGTCGAGCCGCACCGTCGCCTCGACCAACCGCGCGATGAAATCCGCCCGCTCGAAATACCGGCCAAGCCAGTAGAGCGACGACGCCGTGCGCGACAGCATCACCTTGTCCTCCCCGAGCTAGCTCGGGGAGGGGGACCGTTCGCGCTCTTTGCGCGAATGGTGGAGGGGCGGCGGGCGAAGACCGCCGACTTCGTCGCCGGCCCCTCCACCACCGGCCCAAGAGGACCGGCGGTCCCCCTCCCCAAGCTCAGCTTGGGGAGGACCGATGCGGCGGCCCTCACGATTCCATCCCCTGGCCCATTCCCTGCGTCTGCGTCATGCCACCCATCGTCTGCGTCTGACCTGCCGCCGGTCCGTCGTCGCCCAGAACGAAGCTGTCCTTCGTCCCCCCGCCCTGGCTCGAATTGACCACCAGCGACCCTTCGCGCAGCGCCACGCGGGTGAGGCCGCCGGGCACCACCTGCACGCCCTTCGATCCGGTCAGCACGAAGGGGCGGAAATCGACGTGACGCGGCGCCAATCCGCTATCCGCCATCGTCGGCACCGTGGACAGCGCCAGCGTCGGCTGCGCGATATAGCGGTGCGGCTCGGCGATCAGCGCGGCGCGAAAAAGTTCGATCTCGGCTTTGGACGCGGTCGGCCCGACCAGCATGCCGTACCCGCCCGAACCGTCGACCAGCTTGACCACCACGTCGGCCAGATTGTCGAGCACATAGGACAAGGCCTGCGGCTCGCGGCAGCGCCACGTCTCGACATTGGGCAGCTTGGGTTCGCCGCCGGAATAAAAGCGCACGATCTCGGGCATATAGCTATAGATCGCCTTGTCGTCGGCGATGCCGTTGCCCGGCGCGTTGATGATCGCGACGTTGCCCGCCGCATAGGCTGCGATCAGGCCCGGCACGCCGAGCATCGAATCGGCGCGGAAGACCAGGGGATCGAGGAAGTCGTCGTCGACCCGGCGGTAGATCACGTCGACCCGCACCCGGCCCGCGATCGTGCGCATCCAGACGATATCGTCGTCGACGATCAGATCGGCGGCCTCGACCAGTTCGATCCCCATCGAATCGGCCAGGAAGCTGTGTTCGTAATACGCGGAATTATAATGACCGGGGGTCAGAACCACGCACACCGGATCGCCACCGGCGCCACGCGGCGCGACCGAGCGCATCGTCTCCAGCAGCCGGTCGGGATAGCTGTCCACCGCCGCCACCCGGAACTCGCGGAACAACTCCGGGCACAGCCGCAACATCGCCTCGCGGTTCTCCAGCATGTAGCTGACACCCGAAGGCGTGCGCGCATTGTCCTCCAGCACGAAGAAATCGTCCGGCCCGGTGCGCACCAGGTCGATGCCGCAGATGTGCGCGAAGATGCCGTGCGGGGGGCGCATGCCGGCGATTTCGGGGCGGAATTGTGCGTTGCCCAGAACCAGGTCGTGCGGCAGCACGCCATCCTTCAGGATGCGTTGATCGCCGTAGATGTCGTCAAGGAACGCATTGATCGCCTCGACCCGCTGCACCAGCCCTTCGGACAATCGCGCCCATTCGCTGGCCAGGAACACGCGCGGCACGATATCGAACGGGATGATCCGTTCCGCTGCGTCATTCTCGCCATAAACCGCGAAGGTGATGCCGAGCTGGCGAAAGGTCGTTTCCGCCGCCAGTTGCCGCCGGCGCATCTCGTCGCCGGGGGTGGCGTCGATCCAGCGGCCCAGCGCGCCCATCTCGGGCCGCGGCGGGGTGCTCCCGCTCATCCCCATGATCTCGTCGAAAGCCTGTCTCTGCATCGAACGGTAACAGCCCTTTCCTGCTTGCGGTTCCATGCTGCGCGGCTTTGCCGCAGCGCACAAGGGATTGTTCGATTGAGAGACCGCTTCGACATTCCGCGGTCGGAGAAGTTTTATCATTCGATCTCTCCTGTTCTCCTGCGAAAGCAGGAGTCCAGGGTGGCAGGGCACGTCGCCCGTGGCTCTGGGCTCCTGCTTTCGCAGGAGAACAAGGGAAACGAAACCCCGCTATAGCGCGTCCGGCCTAAGCCCCCAAACCGGTCAGCATCCCCGGCGTCAGCACCTGCGGCAGCACGCGCGGTGCGCCGCCGCCGCGGGGGTAATAGAGGTACAGCGGCACGCCGGCACGGTTGTTTGCCTCGATGAACCGCCCCAGCACCGGATCGCCGTCTGTCCAGTCGCCGACCAGCACGGCCACACCCTGCCCGGCGAAGGCATCGCGCACCGCGTCGGTGTCGATCGAGGTCCGCTCGTTGACCTTGCACGTCAGGCACCAGTCGGCGGTGAAATAGGCGAACACCGGCTTGCCCCCAGCGCGCAACGCCGCGAGCCGCGCCTCGCTGAACCGTTCCTCGCCCTGCGCCGCCACCGCCGCGCCGGCCGGCGCCGGCCGCACCGCCAGCACCAGCGCGCACGCCGCGATCAGCGCGACGCCGCCGGGCAGCCAGGGGTTCAGCCCCGCCAGTTGCCGCCGCCCCGTCCACCAAAGCCCGAGGCTCGCCAGCAGCACCGCGGCCAGCCCGATCGTCATCCCCGCGACCTGAGCCTCCTGCCCCAGCACCCAGGCGAGCGCGAGCGCGGTCAGGAACATCGGCACCGACAGGATGCGCCGCAGCCGGCCCATCCACGCCCCCGGCCGCGGCAACCGGCGGCGAAGTGCGGGCACGAAGCCGATGAGCAGAAACGGCAGCGCGATGCCCAGCCCCAGCCCGGCAAAGATCATCAGCGCGGCCGGGCCGGGCAGCAGCAATGCCGCCCCCAGCGCGCCCGCCATGAACGGCCCCGTACACGGCGTCGCCACGAACGCCGCCAAAGCGCCGGTCGCGAACGCGCCGCCGGCACCCGACCGACCCGCGAACTGCGGCGTCGGCAGTTCGAACAAGCCGGCCAGGTTCAGCGCGATGGCGACGACCAGCAGCAGCAGCACGCCGATGACCCGCGGATCCTGCAACTGGAACGCCCAGCCCACGCTCGATCCCGCCGCCCGCAACGCCAGCAGTCCGGCGCCAAGGCCCACGCATACCAGGATCACCCCCGCACTATACGCCAGCGCCTCGCCCCGCGCGGCACGCGCATCCGCGCCCGATTTGGCTAGGCTCAGCGCCTTCAGGCTCAGGATCGGGAACACGCACGGCATCACGTTCAGGATCAACCCGCCCAGCACCGCACCCGCGAACGCCAGCAACGCAGTGCCAACCCAGTCATCACGCGCCGCCGCGCCGATCGCCCCCGGCACGGCGCGGATGGCCAACCCACGATCCGCCCCGATCCGCAACACGCCCTCGAACGTGCCGCTCGGCTTGCCGGTGGTGGTCAGCACCAGCCGGTCGCCTTCGCGCGCGACGGTCTGCTTGGCCGCGTAATCGACGGCACCCGGCGTCTCGGTGAAGAAATGCACGTCGCTGAGCGCCGCATCCGCCGGATAGGGAATCGCGATCCGCAACCCGTCCTTGCCCGCCGCCGCCGATGCCGCCCAGGTTGCTCGCGCATCCAGCGCCCGTGGGATCGCGCGCCGCCACGCCGCGAACTTGGCCGTGACCGAAGCATCGGCAGCGCCGTCACCGATGTTCAGCGCCAGCGCGAGCGTCTGCTCCTCGGGCACGCAGATCGTGTCGGTGCACACCAGGTAATTGGCGTGCAGCGTCACCGGCACCGCGCTGCCCGCCGCCAGCCCCCGCGGCAGCGCGATGTCGAACAGCAGCGCATAGGGCCGCTCATAGACGTGGTTCATCAGCCCCGCGACGAGCAGCGTTCCCGGCACCGGCCAGCGCGGCGGCGCGGCGGTCGCTCCCTTGGGCAGGGTCCAGTCGAACTTGGCCGGAAACCCCGCGTCGCCGGGGTTCGACCAATAGCCGTGCCAGCCCTTCTCGGGCACCGTCTCCAGCGCGATCGTCACCACGCCCCCGGCACGCGGATTGGCACTCTCCGCCACCAGCCGCATCGCCAGATGCGGCGCGTCGCCGACAGGCAGCGTATCGGCCGCGACGGGCACGACGCAGAGCAGCGCGAAGATCGCGATCAGGGCGCGCAGGAATCTTGTCGGTGTCATCATCGCAGCGCATAGCGCGGCGGACGCATTGCACCAAGGATGCCCGATGAAAGCTCTAGCCGCCGCCGCTGTTGTGTTTCTCGCCACCCCCGCCGCGGCCCAGATCGCGCCTCCGCCGCCTGCCGCGCCGAGGACGCCACCCAAGCTCGTCGTCGCCATCTCCGTCGATCAATTCTCCGCCGATCTGTTCGCGCAATATCGCGGCCGCTTCACCGGCGGCTTCGCGCGGCTGCTGAACGGCGCGGTCTTCCCCAGCGGCTATCAGAGCCATGCCGCCACCGAGACCTGCCCCGGCCACTCCACGATCCTTTCCGGCTATCGCCCCGCGCGCACCGGCATCGTCGCCAACAACTGGATCGACCAGCGCGCGCCGCGCGCCGACAAGACCGTCTATTGCGCCGAGGACGAAAGCGTCCCCGGTTCGACCCACGAAAAATACACCGTTTCCGACAAGCATCTTAAGGTGCCGACCCTGGGCGAGCGGATGAAGGCGGCGAACCCAGCCAGCCGTGTCGTCTCGATCGCGGGCAAGGATCGCGCCGCGGTGATGATGGGCGGCCACCGGGTCGACGAACTCTGGTGGTGGGACGGCAAGACCTTCGCCACCTACGCCGGCCGCGCCGAACCCGCGGTCGTCACCCGCGGCAAGGCGGCGGTCGCTGCGCTGGTCGCGGGGGCGCAGGCGCCGCTCCCGCTTCCCGGCTGGTGCGCGGCGCTGGACCGCCCGGTGACCGCGGGCGACCAGATCGTCGGCCAGGGCCGTTTCGCCCGCACCGCCGGCGACGCGCGTGGCTTCCGCGCGTCGCCCGCCTCCGACGCCGCGGTGCTCTCGATCGCGGCGGGGCTGATCCAGGACATGCAGCTCGGCAAGCGCGCCGCGCCCGATCTCATCGCGGTCGGCCTGTCCGCCACCGACTATATCGGCCACGCCAACGGCACGCAGGGCACCGAGATGTGCATCCAGATGGCACAGCTCGATCAGGCGCTCGGCAGCTTCTTCGACGTGCTCGATTCCTGGGGGCTGGATTACCAGGTGATGCTCACCGCCGATCACGGCGCGCACGACATGACCGAACGCCAGATCGAGCGCGCGATGCCGATGGAGAGCCACGTCGCCCCCGAGCTGCAGACCAGGCCCATCGCCGCGGCGATCGCCAAGGCGCTGGGGGTGACCGGCCCGGTGCTGCTGGGTGCCGAAAGCGACATCTACGTCGACCGCGACCTGCCGCCTGCGACCCGCACCAAAGTGCTGGCCGAGGCCAAGCGCCGCTATTCCGCGATGCCCCAGGTCGCCGCCGCGCTCACCCGCGCGGAGATCGCCGCCACCCCGATGCCGACCAGCCCCCCGGAAACCTGGACCCTGGCCGAGCGCGCCCGCGCCTCGTTCGACCCCGATCGCTCGGGCGACCTGCTGGTGCTGCTCAAACCGCGCGTGACGCAGATCGAGAAGCCCGGCCCCGGCTATGTAGAGACCCACGGCAGCCCCTGGGACTACGACCGCCGCGTGCCGATCCTCTTCTGGCGTGAGGGGATGGGGGGCTTCGAACAGCCGCTGTCCGTGGAGACGGTGGACATCATGCCGACGCTCGCGGCGACCCTGGGGCTGCCGATCCCGCCGGTCGACGGCCGCTGCCTCGATCTGGACTCGGGGCCGGCGAGCATCTGTCCTTAGCAGGCGGCGGGAAGGGTGAGGGCAGTCAGCGACGATACAATCCCCTCACCGCACCTCGAACGGCTTCACCCCCGCGCCCAGCCGGTTCGCCCCGATCGCCAGCCGCTCGCGGCTCCAGTCCGCCACGAATACCGTCGCCTTCCCGCCCGGCGCGATCGTCGCGGCATTGTTCGCGATCCGCAGGCCCGCCGAGGGATAGGTATGGCTCTCCGCGCGCACCGCGATCATCGCGCTGCCGTTTTCCTTCGCGCGTCCCTGCACGAAGACATTGTCGGTGATCTCCCCTCGCGCGCCTTCGGGCAGGTCGATCATGTAATTGGTCTTCGCGCCCGCCGAATCATCGAAGCTGTTGTCGGCGATCGTCACCTGCGGGCTGCGCAACTTGACGTAATGCCCCCCCGTACCCCGCTCGAAGCGGGATCGGGTGACGCGCACGCTGCCCTGGTTCTTGAGGTAGATCGCATGGCTGCAATTGGGCGCCTCGCCGCATTGACCCAGGCCCGCGAAGGTCGACCGGTCGATCGTGACCCGCTGCCCCGCGGGTTCGCCGCCTGAAATCCCCTCCTGGCTGTCCAGGAAGGTGGCGTTGGTGACGTCGAGATCGCCGGTCTCGCTGCGAATCCCTGCGCCATTGCCGTCGCTGACGCGGTAGCCGCGGAACACCAGCCCGTCGACGATCGAACCCTCGCCGCGCAGCACCAGCGCCGCCTTGCCCTCGCACGCCTCGCCCTCGAAGATCGCAGCGCCCGCCTCTGCCGCGCGGTACGTCACCCGCCCGCCCCGCTGCACCGCGCATTGCCGGTACATCCCCGGCGCCACGACGATCGTGCCCGTTCCCCCGCCGATCGCATCGACGGCTTCCTGAAGCGAAGCGAAGCCGCGATCGCCGAGCGTGAAGGGCGCCGGCGACGCGGCGGAGTTAAGCAGAAGCAGGGGGAGCAGGCGGATCATCCCCGACGCGTCGCCCCCGCGTGCTGCTCGCACAATGCGCAATCGGGGTTAATCCCCGGCGGCCGACGTCCAGAGGGTTAGCGCAGCGCGCGAGTGTCTCATTCCAGTACGCCGCCGCTAGAGTATGATGAAATGAGCCTGACCCACGCCGTTCGTCCTGAGTAGCCATCGAGTAGCTGCGCAGCAGCGTGTCGAGAGGGCGTATCGAAGGACAGGTGGCTCGCGTACCAACGGTGCTTCGATACGAGTCCTCGATACG
>NZ_DASVTL010000061.1:0-31125 GCF_036387595.1 Sphingomonas sp. | reverse complement strand
GATCTACAAATACGTCGTCCACCAGGTCGCGCATGCGTATGGCAAGACCGCCACGTTCATGCCCAAGCCGATCAAGGAAGACAACGGATCGGGCATGCACACGCACTTCTCGATCTGGAACGGCAAGGAACCGCTGTTCGCGGGTAACGGCTATGCGGGCCTGTCCGACATGTGCCTGTATTTCATCGGCGGCATCATCAAGCACGCAAAGGCGGTCAACGCCTTCACCAATCCGTCGACCAACAGCTACAAGCGCCTGGTCCCGGGCTATGAAGCACCGGTGCTGCTCGCCTATTCGGCGCGCAACCGCTCGGCCTCGTGCCGCATCCCCTACGGCACCGGTCCCAAGGCGAAGCGCGTCGAGGTGCGCTTCCCCGATGCGCTGGCGAACCCGTATCTCGCTTATGCTGCGCTGATGATGGCCGGGATGGACGGCATCCTGAACAAGATCCATCCCGGCGAAGCGATGGACAAGAACCTGTACGACCTGCCGCCTGCCGAACTGGCGCAGGTGCCGACCGTCGCCGGCTCGCTGCGCGAAGCGCTCGACTGCCTGGAGGCGGATCACGACTTCCTGCTGAAGGGCGACGTGTTCTCGGTCGATCAGATTCTGTCGTTCGTCGAGATCAAGCGGTCGGAAGTGGCACGGTGGGAGATGACGCCGAGTCCGGTTGAGTATGATATGTACTACAGCGGTTGAGGCCGGCTACGCCCGGCCGGTGCGGGGGAGCGAAGCGACCCCGCACAACCGCTGCCGGCCGGCCTCGCCCAAGCGAGGACCGACGGCGCGGCTTTGCCGCGGCGTGGCGCTGATGACGAAGACGTACCCTTATCAACGCCAATCGCCCTCACCCGTCCGCGGCGCCGGCCCCCATGAAAGTAATACTTTCATGGGATCCCTTCGCCGCTCCCTCCCTCTCCCGTTGGGAGAGGGAAGAGGCGCGCAGCGCCGATAGGGTGAGGGCGACCCACCTTGACAAATCCTCCCAGCTCGTCCACATGCCCACCATCGAAGCGTATGCAGCGTGATTGATTCCCCAGAGGGAACAAGTTCCGCCTCGGTCGTTCCAACGGGCTTCCCTTTTCACGCGGGGTGTCAAACACCACCGCCACCCGAGCGTCCGATGACGCGCGGGCATGGCCCCTATCAAGGCTATCCAATGTCATTCTCCCATCTCGGCCTCGCCGAGCCCCTCGTCCGTGCGCTCGAAGCCAAGGGCTATTCCGAACCCACGCCGATCCAGCGCGACGCGATCCCCCTCGTCCTCGAAGGCGGCGACCTGCTCGGCATCGCGCAGACCGGCACCGGCAAGACTGCCGCGTTCGTGCTGCCGTCGATCCAGCGCATGGTGGAAGCTCCCAAGCGCGTCCTGCCGACCCACTGCCGCATGCTCGTCCTCGCCCCCACCCGCGAACTCGCCAGCCAGATCGCCGAGAGCGCGCGCGACTATGGCAAATTCTCGAAGATGTCCGTCACCACCGTCTTCGGCGGCACCAGCATCAACAAGAACCGCCAGGACATGAGCCGCGGCGTCGATATCCTCGTCGCCACGCCGGGCCGCCTCATCGACCTGGTCGAGCAGGGCTTCGTCAACCTGTCGATGATCGAGATCCTCGTGCTCGACGAGGCTGACCAGATGCTCGACCTCGGCTTCATCCATGCGCTGAAAAAGATCGTCCGCATGGTCCCGCGCAAGCGCCAGACCTTGTTCTTCTCGGCGACGATGCCGGTGTCGATCCGCGAGCTGGCCAGCCAGTTCCTGAACGATCCCAAGACGGTCAGCGTCAAGCCCGCGGCGACCACCGCAGAGCGCGTCGATCAATATGTCACCTTCGTCAACCAGGCGGAAAAGCAGGCGCTGCTCACCTTGCTGCTGAAGAGCGAAGCGATCGACCGCGCGCTCGTCTTCACCCGCACCAAGCACGGCGCCGACCGCGTCGTGAAGCTGCTGGCGGGCAACGGCATCGCCTCGAACGCGATCCACGGCAACAAGAGCCAGGGCCAGCGCGAGCGCGCGCTGGGCGAGTTCAAATCCGGGCAGGTCAAGATCCTGGTCGCCACCGATATCGCCGCGCGCGGCATCGACGTGTCCGGGGTCAGCCACGTGCTGAACTTCGAACTGCCCAACGTGCCCGAGCAGTACGTCCACCGCATCGGCCGCACCGCGCGCGCGGGCGCCAGCGGCATCGCGATCGCCTTCTGCGCGGACGACGAGAAGCCGTACCTGCGCGATATCGAGCGCACCACGCGCCAGAAGATCCCGGTCCGCGATCTGCCGCAGGATTTCTTGCAGCAGGCGAACAAGATCAAGTCCGAGCGCGTCGCCACGATCGGCGCCGATCCCGCCCCGCGTGAGGATCGCCCGCGCGGCCGTCCCCTCCCCCGCCCCCGTGCGACGCACGCCCCGGTCAAGACAGCCGACGCGCGCCGCGGCGGCGGCGGCGGCAGCAGCTTCGGCGGTGGTCAGGGCGCAGGCGGCGGCCGCAGCGGCGGCAACCGGCGCCCGGGCGGCGGCGGGGGACGCGGCCCCCGCACGGTCAACGCCTGATCCTTCTGGGCTCCCGCCACGTCGGCGGGAGCCTGTCGGCCCCAGGGGCGTTGCGCTTGCGACCAGGGAGTTGAACGATGGACATCGCACACACCACCGCCGCCGAACGCATCGCCCGCGTGATCGCCGGCCACCGCCTGAGCGCCAATGCCGACGGTGCGGACAGTTCGGCCGGCACTGCGGTGGACCGCGTGTGGCGCGAGCATCTGGGTGAGGCGGTCGCGATCCTGCACACTTTGCGCGAACCCGATGCCGCCATGGCCGAGGTCGGCGACGCAGCGGTCTGGGAACGCATGGTGCGCGTCGCGATCGAGCGAGCGGAGAAGGCCTGAGTGGGAGAGGTTCGGCTACCCCGCGATCATGTCGTCTGGCGCGCCCTTCGCAGCTGCGGCAAAACACCGCTTCGTGCCCTTCCCCCGCCGCCGCCCCCTTGCTAAGGCCACCTCCAATAGTCGACTTCGGCTCCGGTACGGCTTAGACAAGGGTGAACGGGGATTGACCCGCATCCCCGTCGGTTCCGGACCTTGAAAAGGGAAGGATACGCATGACCGCGATCGGCCAGGACACGCTCGGCACCCGCTCCACGTTGGACGTAGGCAGCAAGACCTACCATTATTACAGCCTGGACAAGGCGGCGGCCAAGTTCGGCGATATCAGCCGCCTGCCCTTCTCGATGAAGGTACTGCTGGAGAACCTGCTGCGCTTCGAGGACGGCAGGACCGTGACGGTCGAGGACGTGCAGGCACTGGTCGATTGGCAGCAGGAACGCCGCAGCGACCGCGAGATCCAATATCGCCCGGCGCGCGTGCTGATGCAGGACTTCACCGGCGTTCCGTGCGTCGTTGATCTGGCCGCAATGCGCGATGCGATCACGAAACTGGGGGGCGATCCGGCCAAGATCAATCCGCAGGTGCCCGTCCATCTGGTCATCGACCACAGCGTCATGGTCGACGAATTCGGCACGCCGACCGCCTTCACCGACAACGTCGATCTGGAATATGAGCGCAACATCGAACGCTACGAATTCCTGAAATGGGGATCGAAGGCGCTCGACAATTTCCAGGTCGTGCCGCCGGGAACCGGCATCTGCCACCAGGTGAACCTCGAATATATCGGCCAGGCCGTGTGGTCGTCCGCATCCAGCGGCGAACACGGCGATGGCGCGATGGTCGCCTATCCGGATACGCTGGTCGGCACCGACAGCCACACGACGATGATAAACGGCCTCGGCGTGCTCGGCTGGGGGGTCGGCGGGATCGAGGCGGAGGCCGCGATGCTCGGCCAGCCGGTGTCGATGCTGATCCCCGAGGTCGTCGGCTTCAAGCTGACCGGCGCGCTGATGGAGGGCATCACCGCGACCGATCTGGTCTTGACCGTCACCCAGATGCTGCGTTCCAAGGGTGTCGTCGGGCGGTTCGTCGAATTCTACGGCCCCGGCCTGTCGGCGATGACCCTGGCCGACCGCGCGACGATCGCCAACATGGCGCCCGAATACGGCGCGACGTGCGGCTTCTTCCCAGTCGACGACAAGACGATCGAGTATCTGCGCCTGACCGCGCGCTCCGAGGAAACGATCGCGCTGGTCGAGGCCTATTCCAAGGCGAACGGCTTCTGGCGGGACGAGGATGCACTCGACCCGATCTTCACCGACACGCTCGAACTGGACATGGCCACCGTCACCGCGAGCCTTGCCGGCCCGAAGCGCCCGCAGGACCGCGTTTCGCTGGGCAAGGTGGACGAGGTGTTCAACGGCGATCTGTTCAAGATCTATCACAAGGAACGCGCCGTCCGCGCCGATATCGCCGAACTCGGCCATGACATCGGCGATGGGGACGTCGTGGTCGCGGCGATCACCAGCTGCACGAACACCTCCAACCCCAGCGTGCTTGTCGCCGCCGGGCTGGTGGCTCGCAAGGCGCATGCGCTGGGGCTGAAGCCGAAACCCTGGGTCAAGACCTCGCTGGCGCCGGGTAGCCAGGTCGTCACCGACTATCTCGACAAGGCGGGGCTGAGCGCCGATCTCGACGCGATCGGCTTCAACCTCGTCGGCTATGGCTGCACCACCTGCATCGGCAATTCCGGCCCGCTGGCGCCGGCGATCAGCCAGGCGATCGCCGACAACGATCTCGTCGCCGCCTCGGTGCTGTCGGGCAACCGCAATTTCGAAGGGCGGATCAGCCCCGACGTCCGCGCCAACTTCCTCGCCTCGCCGCCGCTGGTGGTGGCCTATGCGCTGAAGGGCAGCGTTACCACCGACATGGTCGAAACCCCGATCGGCCAGGGCACCGACGGCAGCGACGTGTATTTGAAGGATATCTGGCCGACCAACCAGGAAGTCCGCGAGCTGATGGACGCCAGCATCGACGATTCGATGTTCCGCAACCGCTATGGCAACGTCTATGCGGGCGATGCCAAGTGGCGCGCGATCGACGTGACGGGTTCGGATACGTACCAGTGGCGCGCCGGCTCCACCTATGTCGCCAACCCACCGTATTTCGACGGCATGACGATGACTCCGGCGCCGACCGCCGACATCATCGCCGCGAAGTCGCTGGCGATCCTGGGCGATTCGATCACCACCGATCACATCAGCCCCGCCGGCTCGATCAAGGCGGACAGCCCCGCAGGCGCGTTCCTGATGGAGCATCAGGTCGCCCGCCGCGACTTCAACAGCTATGGCGCGCGCCGCGGCAATCACGACGTGATGATGCGCGGCACGTTCGCCAACATCCGCATCAAGAACGAGATGGTTCCCGGCGTCGAAGGCGGCATGAGCCGCTATGACGGCGAGGTCATGCCGATCTATGACGCGGCGATGCGCTTCAAGGCCGACGGCGTGCCGCTGGTCGTTGTCGCGGGCAAGGAATATGGCACCGGATCGTCGCGCGACTGGGCGGCCAAGGGCACCAACCTGCTCGGCGTTCGTGCGGTGATCGCCGAGAGCTTCGAGCGCATCCATCGTTCCAACCTCGTCGGCATGGGCGTGCTGCCGCTCCAGTTCGCCGACGGCGTGACGCGCCAGACCTTGGGGCTGACCGGCGACGAGACGTTCACCATCGTCAACGTCGCCGGCCTGCGCCCGCGGCAGGCCGTCACGGTGCAACTGACCCGTGCCGACGGTTCGAGCGAGACGTTCGAGACCCGCTGCCGGATCGATACCGTCAACGAGCTGGAATATTTCCTGCACGGCGGCATTCTCCAGTATGTGCTGCGTAATCTGGCGGCGTGACACCCTGCGTTCGTGCTGAGCGAGCGATATGTCAGCCGATGGCCAGCGCGCGGGGCCTGGCATAGGCGAAATACAGGATCAGCCCCGCCAAGTTCCACGCGAGGAAGTAGAGTTCGGTCCTCAGCGGCAGGCTGAGGAACAGGTAGAGACACCCAAGGATGCCCGCCGGGCCGACCACCCATGCGGCGGGCGTGCGGAAGGTGCGCGGGGCATCCGGGGCGCGGCGGCGCATCACCAGCATGCAGGTGCACACCGCAACGAAGGCGGCGAGCGTCCCCGCATTGGCCAGCGCCGCGATCTCGCCCAGCGGCAGGAACCCGGCCAGCACGGCGACGATCGCGGCGGTGACGAGGGTGATCCGCACCGGCGCGCCGCGCTTCGACACCGTCGCCAGGCTCGGCGGCAGCAGGCCGTCGCGCGCCATCGTGAAGAAGATGCGGCTCTGCCCGAAGAGGAAGGCGAGCAGCACCGTCGGCAGCGCGATCACCGCCGAGGCGCCCAGGAATACCGCGACCTTCGGATGACCCAGTTCGCGCAGGATCAGCGCCAGCGGCTCGGCCGAGCCGGCGAAGCGCGCGAAGCCGATCGCGCCGACCGCGGTGACCGCGACGAGGATGTAGATCGCGACGCAGGCGACCATCGACCCGACGATGCCGATCGCGAGATCGCGCCCGGGGTTCTTCGTCTCCTCCGCGGCGGTCGAGATCGCGTCGAAGCCATAGAAGGCAAAGAAGATGATCGCCGCCGCCGCCATCACCCCGCGTTCGACGCCATCGGCGCTCAGCGCCTTGGGAAAGCCGTAGGGCATGAAGGGATGGAGGTTCGCCGCATCGAAAGTCGGCAGCGCGACCGCGACGAAGACGGCCAGCGCGACGATCTTGACGACGACGAGGACCGCGTTGAGCGTCGCGCTTTCCTTCGTCCCCGCCGAAAGCAGCAGCGCGACGACGCCGATGATGAAGACCGCGGGCACGTTGACGATGCCGCCGAGTTCGGGACTCTTGGCCAAGGCTTCGGGAAAGCCGAAGGCGGATTGCAGCAGCGGCGCGGCATAGCCCGACCAGCCGACCGCCACCGTCGAGACCACGAGCGAATATTCGAGGATCAGGCTCCATCCGATGATCCAGGCGATCAACTCGCCCAGCACGACATAGCTATAGGTATAGGCGCTGCCCGACGCCGGGATCATCGTCGCCATTTCGGCATAAGCGAGTGCCGCACAGGCGCAGATCGCGCCGGCGATCGCGAACGACAGGATCACCGACGGCCCTGCCAGACCGGCGCCGACGCCGATGAGCGTCAGGATGCCGGTGCCGACGATCGCGCCCACGCCCAGCGCGACGAGGTGCGGCCAGGAGAGCGTGCGGGCGAGCGCATTGGCCTGTGGCGTCGTGTCGACCACCTTCTTGCGGAACAGATCGGCCATATGCTTCCCCCAAATTGCCCGCCTTATTCCCCCGGCATCAAAGCCAAGGCAAGTGGCGCCTCGCCGCCCTCACCCTTCCCACGGCTGCGCCGCGGGCCCCTTCCCTCTCCCGCAAGGGAGGGCGTTAGACGGTAAAGCTCTCGCCGCAGCCGCAGGCGCCCTTGGCATTGGGATTGGCGAAGACGAAGCCGGCGTTGAAATCATCCTCCACCCAGTCCATCGTCGAGCCGATCAGATAGAGGATCGACCCGCCGTCGACGAACAAGGTGCCGCCCGGCGTGTCAATACGCTCGTCGAACGGCTTGGCTTCGGTCACGTAATCGACCGAATAGGCGAGGCCGGAACAGCCGCGGCGCGGGGTCGAGAGCTTTACCCCGATCGCGTCGGCGGGCGCGCGCGCCATGAGGTCGGCGATGCGTGCATGCGCCGACGCCGTGAGGTTCAGCGCGGCGGGACGCGGGCGTAGGGTCGTTGCCATTCTTCAATCTCCCAACCGTTCGTGGTGAGTAGCCGCTGAGCTTGCCGAAGCGGCGTATCGAACCACCTGTCCTTCGATACGCGCCTTCGACTTCGCTCAGTCGCTACTCAGGACGAACGGAGCCTATAGCATGCCCAGTTCGAGCTTGGCGTCGTCCGACATCTTCTGCGGATCCCAGGGTGGATCCCAGACCAGATTGACGTCCGCGGTCGCGATGCCCGGCACCGAAGCCACGCGAAGTTCGACCTCGGCCGGCATCGACTCGGCCACCGGGCAATGCGGCGTCGTCAGCGTCATCGTCACAACGGCATGGCCGCCGTCTGTCACCTCGACACCGTAGATCAGCCCGAGATCATAGATGTTCACCGGTATCTCGGGGTCGAAGATGTCCTTCAGCGCACCGATCACCGCTTCGTAAAGCGCGCCACCGGGTTCGCCGGGCGCGTCCCCGGCAGGCTTCTGGGCCAGAAAGCCCGAGAGATAATCGCGCTCACGCCCGATACCCGCAGGCGCGTCTTCCACGCGAGCCTTGGGCGGGGCGGTGACGCCTTCGACCTGTTCGACCTCGAAACTCATCCAAAGATCCTCGTCACTCTCTCGATACCGCGGACCAGCGCTTCCACGTCCGCCGGCCCGTTGTACACGCCGAAGCTGGCGCGCGCGGTCGCCTCGACACCCAGCGCATCCATCAGCGGCTGCGCGCAATGGTGGCCGGCGCGGATGGCGACCTTCGCCTCGTCCAATATGGTGCCGACGTCGTGGGGATGCACCCCCTCGACCGCGAAGCTGACGATGCCCGCCGAATCCTCCGGGCCGAACAGGCGCACGCTGTTCAGCTGGCCGAGCGCTGCGCGGGTCTGCGCCACCAGCGCGGTTTCGTGGGCGTGGATGCGATCCAGCCCCAGCCCTTCGACATAGTCGATCGCCGCCGCCAGCGCGAGCGTGCCGACGATGTGCGGCGTGCCCGCCTCGAACCGCCCCGGCGGCCTGGCGTAGGTGGTCCTGGCGAAGGTCACGCGGTCGATCATCGCGCCGCCGCCCTGGTACGGCGGCATGGCATCGAGCAGGTCGGCCCGCGCCCACAGCACGCCGATCCCGGTCGGGCCGTAGAGCTTATGCCCCGAAAAGACGTAGAAGTCGCAGCCGAGCGCCGCCACATCGACGGGCAGCCGCGCCACCGCCTGGCACCCGTCGAGCAATATCTTCGCGCCCACCGCATGCGCCAGCGCGACGGCGCGCTTGGCATCGAGGACCGAGCCAAGGACGTTCGAGACATGGGCGAGCGCGACCAGCTTGTGCCGGCCGGTCAGCATCGCCTCTGCCGCGTCGAGGTCGATACGGCCGTCGGCGGTCAGCGGAACGACGTCGATCGCCGCGCCGGTGCGCTCGGCGACCATCTGCCACGGCACGATATTGGCGTGATGTTCGAGCATCGACAGCAGGATGCGGTCACCGGGTTTCAGCTGCACGCCCGCCCAGCAGGTCGCGACGAGGTTGATCGCCTCTGTCGCGCCACGCACGAAGACGATCTCGTCGGGCGTTGCGGCACCGATGAAGCGCGCGACCCGGACCCGCGCGGCTTCATAGGCCTGAGTCATGTCGGCCGAGCGTGCATAGACGCCGCGGTGGACGGTCGCATAATCCTGCGCATAGCCACGGGTGATCGCGTCGATGACGGCTTGCGGCTTCTGCGCGGTGGCGGCGGTGTCGAGATAGGCCCAGCCTTCCGGAATCGCGGGGAAGTCGGCCAGCGTATCGAGCGGGCGAGCGGCGGCCAGGACGGTCATCGAACCATACCCGCCATTCCAAACCGGACACACCGGACACTACGCTGCGACGCAAACAGGGCCGCCGTGGAACCGCCGTCGAGAAAAGCCGAAACGCGCAGGAACGAGGGGCTGGACATGCCGCGACCATGCCGGGATTTGCCGGTGTAGGACAGCGGCTTGCCGGAGCGGTTGCCGGCACCGGTCCTGCGCCACCGCGCTGCTGCGCTCACAATGCCGCTTCCAGCCAGCGATCCGCGTCGGCCGCGAACGCCGCCCGCACCGTTTCGTCGGCGATGCGATCGAGCGAGTCAGCCACGAAGGCGCGGGTCAGCAGCGCCTGCGCGCGCGCGTGGGGAATGCCGCGGCTCTGCATGTAGAACAGCGCGCGGGCGTCGAGTTCGCCGACCGTCGCGCCGTGCGCGCACTTCACGTCGTCGGCGAAGATTTCGAGTTCGGGCTTGAGGTTGACGGTGGCGGTGCGCTTGAGGAGCAGGCCGCGCAAGGATTGTTCGCCATCGGTCTTCTGCGCATGGCGCGCGACCTCGACCGCGGCGGCGAGGCTGGCGGTGGAGCGATCGGCGGCGACCGCGCGCCAGAGTTGGTGGCTTTGGCCGTTGGGCGCGGCATGGCGGACGCGCACCGCGCATTCCTGACGCTGATCGCCCGAGGTGAGCAGGACGCCACCATATTCGGCGAACGCCCCTTCTCCGGCCAGCGTCAGCGCGGCGTCGAAGCGGGTGGCGGCGGCGCACGCGCCGAGCGCGGTCGAGACGAAGCTGGCGGCGTCCGCGATGCGGATATCGTCGGTGGCGGAGACGAAGCCGTCATGCCCCACGACCCGCACCGCGCGCATGACGCGGCTCCCGCGCGCCAGATCGAAGCGGGTCAGCGCGTTGGACCAGCCGGCTCCAGCATAGGTCTCGACAAGGGTAAGCACCGCATCTTCACCGAGGGTTATCAGCATCGGGGTATGGCTCGACCTGCCCGCATCGACGCGGATGATCTCGACCGTGGTGATCGAACCGGCGGCCAGCGTCAGCGCATGCCCCTGCCCCGCGGCGTGGCGGCCGAGCGGATGGTCGCTGGCGATCGCGGTCGTGATGAGCGGGAGGCCGGCGGGGGTGCTGAAACCGGCATCGAGGCGTCCGTCGACGAACACCAGGCGCGGCGCGTCGGCTAGGATCGCTTCGGGCACCACGGCTGCGGTCGAGGGCGTGGCGCGCGCGGCTTCGAGCGCGGGCATGTCCGACCAGCGCCAGGCTTCGTCGCGGGTGGTGGGGAGGGTGAGCACCGTCATCCGATCCTCCCCGCTCGCGGGGAGGGGGACCATCGCGCAGCGGTGGTGGAGGGGGTCGCCCACGCACGGTGCCGCTGGTGGAAAGCCCCCTCCACCACGCCGCTGCGCGTCGCGGTCCCCCTCCCCGTGCCGGGGAGGATCAAGGTCTTGGTCACGCCGCCACCTGTCCATAGCCCTGCGCTTCGAGTTCGTGCGCCAGTTCGGCGCCGCCGGTGCGGGTGATGCGGCCGTCGGCGAGGACGTGGACGAAATCGGGCCGCACGTAATCGAGCAGCCGCTGGTAATGGGTGATGAGCAGCACCGCTTTGTCCGCGCGCCGCATGATGCGGTTGATGCCGTCGCCGACGATGCGCAGCGCGTCGATGTCGAGGCCGCTGTCGGTCTCGTCGAGGATCGCGAATTTGGGATCGACGATGCCCATCTGCACCATCTCGTTGCGCTTCTTCTCGCCGCCCGAAAAGCCGACGTTGACCGGGCGTTTCAGCATTTCGGCGTCCATTTCCAGCTTGGCCGCCTCGCCGCGCGCGAGCTTGAGGAACTCCGCGCCCGACAACGGCTTCTCGCCGCGGCTGCCGCGCTGGGCGTTGAGCGCCTCGCGCAGGACCTGGACGTTGGAGACGCCGGGGATTTCGACCGGATATTGGAAGCCGAGGAACACGCCCGCCGCGGCGCGCTCGTTGGGCGCGAGCGCGAGGAGGTCGATCCAGTCGCCCTCATCCCCGTCTGTTCCCCGGCGAAGGCCGGGGTCCAGTTGCGATGAGGAAAGGAAACGCACGCTGCCCCCGGTCACCTCATACCCCGGCCGGCCGCCGAGGACATAGCCGAGCGTCGACTTGCCCGCGCCGTTCGGCCCCATGATCGCGTGGATTTCGCCCGCGTTCACATTGAGGGACAGACCTTTCAGGATTTCCTTGCCGTCGATTTCGGCGTGGAGGTTTTCGATTTTCAGCATCAATCTCTCAATTCAGCGATGATCTTGCGGATTTCGTCGGTGTCAAAGAGGCCGTCGCCCTGCACCATGAGACGCTGGCGGTACGGCTCCAGGTCGGGTGGTGCCTTCACCGACGTGAAGTCATCCCAATCGTAATCGCTACAGCCCGGCACATCGCCGATGAACCGCTCCAGCATGTCTGCGAGTTCGACCCTGTTCACGACGCACGTTCTGCACGTTCGTCACCCCGGCCTTGTGCCGGGGTCCAAGGTGCCACAAGCGAAGGCGTTCCTCGTGGAAGGCTGGACCCCGGCACAAGTCCGGGGTGACGGGAGGAATGGAAGCGGGCGGCGGGGTTCATCACTCCACGCTCCCCTCAAGCGAAATGCCCAGCAACTTACGCGCTTCGACCTTCTCTAGCCCCTCCCCTTCAGGAGTGCCGGGTGAACCGCGCCCCGCGCGGTTCAGGTCAGGCCGGGGGCCTGACCGACCCGGCACTGGGTTGGGGTGGGGCGTTTCAGCAGGCTGTGTCGCGCGTGGCGAGGCCCCACCCCCAGCCCCTCCCCTGAAGGGGAGGGGAGCGGTAAGGGCCGCCAGCACATGCTCGTACACACCTGCCAGGTTGCTCATCACTTCGGCGTTCGTCACCCGCACGGTGCGATAACCCTGTCTCGACAACACGTGGTCGCGGAGGCGGTCCTTGGCTTGGTCATGCGTGTCGCCGTCGACCTCGACAATCAGCTTTGCCGAAGGGCAGAGGAAATCGGCGATGTACGGCGGGATCACCGCCTGCCGGCGAAACTTGAAGCCTGCCAACTGCGAGTTGGACAGGATGCGCCAGACGCGCTTTTCCGGGTCGGTGGGGTTGCGGCGCATTGCGCTCGCGCGGGCGTGCAACTCGGCGATCGTATTCGCGGAGAGGCCCCACCCCCGACCCCTCCCCTGAAGGGGAGGGGAGTCGACACGGCGATCGGTGTCCTGGGGGGTCATCCGACAGAACCCTCAAGCGAAATCCCCAGCAGTTTCTGCGCCTCAACCGCGAATTCCATCGGCAGTTGCTGCAACACCTCGCGCGCGAAGCCGTTGACGATCAGCGCGACCGCAGCCTCCGAATCGAGGCCGCGCGACATGGCGTAGAACATCTGGTCCTCGCTGATCTTCGAGGTCGTCGCCTCATGCTCGATCTGCGCCGACGGGTTCCTGATCTCGATATAGGGGATGGTGTGCGCGCCGCACTGGTCGCCGAGCAGGAGCGAATCGCACTGGGTGAAGTTGCGCACGCCCTCCGCCGTCGGCGCGACGCGGACGAGGCCGCGGTAGGTGTTGTCCGAGC
The DNA here is from genome assembly GCF_036387595.1 of Sphingomonas sp. Classification (GTDB taxonomy): domain Bacteria; phylum Pseudomonadota; class Alphaproteobacteria; order Sphingomonadales; family Sphingomonadaceae; genus Sphingomonas. Next base: position 18,113 of record NZ_DASVTL010000061.1, on the reverse strand, counting down.
GGCCGGCGGAAATGCCCTTCGACACGATCGTCGATTTCGTGTTCTTGCCGAGGTGAATCATCTTGGTGCCGGTGTCGGCCTGCTGGCGGTTGTTCGTCACCGCGACCGAATAGAATTCGCCGACCGAGCCGTCGCCCGCCAGCACGCAGGACGGGTATTTCCAGGTGATCGCGCTTCCCGTTTCGACCTGGGTCCAGCTTACCTTGCTGTTGCGCCCCTGACACAAAGCGCGCTTGGTGACGAAATTGTAGATGCCGCCAAGGCCGTTCTCGTCGCCAGGATACCAGTTCTGCACGGTGCTGTACTTGATCTCGGCATCGTCCATCGCGACGAGTTCGACGACGGCGGCGTGCAACTGGTTCTCGTCGCGCATCGGCGCGGTGCAGCCTTCGAGATAGGATACATAGGAACCCTTGTCGGCGACGATCAGCGTGCGTTCGAACTGGCCGGTGTTCTCGGCGTTGATGCGGAAATAGGTGCTGAGTTCCATCGGGCAGCGGACGCCCTCCGGAATGTAGACAAAGGTGCCGTCGGAAAAGACCGCGCTGTTCAGCGTCGCGAAGTAATTGTCGCGTTGCGGCACGACCTTGCCCAGCCATTTGCGCACCAGGTCGGGATATTCCTTGATGGCTTCGCTGATCGAGCGGAAGATGACGCCGGCCGCTTCCAGCTCTTTCCGAAACGTGGTGGCGACGCTGACGCTGTCGAACACCGCATCCACCGCGACGCGGCGCTGCGGCGTCGTGCCGTCGTCGACGTTCGCCAGCATCTTCTGCTCGCCGATCGGGATGCCGAGCTTCTCGTAGACGCGCAGGATCTCGGGATCGACCTCGTCCAGGCTGCCGAGCTTGGGCTTGGCCTTTGGCTCGGCGTAATAATAAGCGTCCTGATAATCTATCGGGGGCACGTTCATCTTGGCCCAGTCCGGCGCCTCCATCGTCTGCCACAAGGCGAACGCCTTCAGCCGCCAGTCGAGCATCCACTGCGGCTCGCCCTTCTTGGCGGAGATGTAGCGGACGGTGTCCTCGTTCAGCCCTTTCGGCGCGAATTCCTGCTCGATGTCCGAGCTGAAACCCCATTCGTAGGTCTTGGCGACCGCGGCATAGGCTTCGGCGTTCTTGGTAGCCATCAGATGTGTCCCGCCGCGTAGCGGCCTGTAAAAGAAAGATTTCGTTCACGCGGAGGCGCGGAGACGCGGAGGAGAAAAGAGAATGCGGGCGCTTCGCGCGAAGAGGATGTCCGGCAGCCCGGCACAAGCCACCTCCGCGCCTCCGCGCCTCCGCGTGAACACATCGTCTTCACACCCGCACCCCCGCCAATTGGGTAAGCGGTACCGCGGCGAGCGCGCTGCGGACAGCGCCGTTGGCTTCGCCCCAGTGCGGCTTGACCGCGCAATGGCCATCGAGCGCGCAATCGTGGCGGGTTTCATCGACGCACGCGGTGAGCGCGATAGGCCCTTCGACCGCCTCGATCACGTCGGCCAGGCTGATCGCCGACGGCGGACGCGCCAGGCGGAAACCGCCGCCGGCGCCGCGCGCGCTCTCCAGCAGACCGGCGGCCGCAAGGCGGCTGACCAGTTTCTGCGCGGTGGGGAGAGGCACGCCCGTCTCCTCCGATAGCTGCGTCGCGTTCAGACGCGCCACACCGCCGCAGTGGCGCGCGGCGGCGGTCATCATCACGACGGCATAGTCGGCCAGGCTGGACAGGCGCATTGTTGCGAGCAATTCTCAAATCGGATCAATCCGATCCGATTGGTAGATGGCCGCTCGGCATTGGAAAATCAACCGTGAAATGGTGCCTCGCGGTACTCGGGAAAGAGCGGTTGCCCGGCGAGTCTCAGGTATTGCTGATGATCGGCGCCACCCGCCCCTCCAGCGCGCGACGCTGTGCGATCGTCAGTCGGGCGAGTTCGCCGGGGGCATCGCGGATGCGGCGCGGGGTGAGCCCGGTGAATTGCTTGATCTCGCGGATCATGTGGCTTTGATCGTAGAAGCCGTCGGAGGCGCAGCGTCCCCCCTCGCCCTGCCCTTCGGCCAGCACGACCGCTGCGCGCAGGGCGCGATATTTACGCGCCAGCACCTTGGGCGGTGCGCCGTAGAGCGCATTGCAGCGGCGCTCCACCTGCCGGCGCGACAGGCCGGTCTGCGCGACCAGCGCCTCGATCTCCGGCGATGCTCCATCGACCAGCCACGCATCGACCGTCCGCACGAAACCCAAGGTGGCGGCATGGCCGTGTCCGATAAGCGCACCCAGCCGCTGCTCCGCGATCGCCGCCATCTCCTCCGCGGTCGCGCACGGATCGAGTGCAGCCGCGATGTCGGCGGCGACCAGCCCCAGGCGGTCGGCGGCGTCGATCACCTGGTTCAGGGCGGCGTGCGCGTCGATACCGGTCAGCGCCTCCCATCCCGCCGGCGTAAGGCCCATGCCGAACACCCGAAGCGGCCCATCGGCACGGGTGTGCACCGCACCGCTAGTGGCGCCGACGAAGTGATTCGCCGCCGCCGCGACGCGACGGCCATCGGCAAAGCGATACTCGGCCGCACCCGCCGACAGACGAAAGCGCAACTGGGCGTGGTCGGCGCGCTCGACATCCTCGAATTCCGCAACATCGGCGCGAAAAAGGTAGAACAGCGTCACATAGGGCGCGAGTGCGGCTCCCGGCACGACATAATCCAGCGCTACGTCGGCCATGATGATGCACCCCCAATGCCCGAGGACAATTAGCATCCGGGGGGCGCAAAGCACAGATATGTGGGCGCCAAGGTAAGGAAACGACACGCAAAGACGGGCCGGACGATCGCTCGCCCGGCCCCGAGTTGAACGGCCGTCCCTCAAAGGGGCGCCCGCTCTGGGTCGCGATACGGTTCAAGCATGAACGAGCCCGTGCGTATTGCATGGAAGCGACGTCTTTGAGTCTGTTTGGAAACGCGCTGTGGCGCGTTTCGCGGTGCCAGCGAACTCGCTCGTTCGCGAGTTCCAGACAGTTCTTTGACCTGGAGGCGCCGCAATGCCATGGCGCGGCGATGGCTGAGCTGTTGTCTACGATCGTCCGATCGCCGCTGTTCGCACTGGATGCCGAACGCGCCCACGCGCTGACGATCGCGGCGCTGGCCGGCTGGGCGCGCGCGGGCACGCCGCTGGCGCGCGATTGCGGCGTGTCGCCGCGACTGGCGAGCCGGGTCGCAGGACTGGATTTCCCCAATCCGATCGGGCTGGCCGCGGGCGTCGACAAGGACGGCCGCGCGATCGGCGGCCTGTTCGCGCTTGGGTTCGGCTCGGTCGAAATCGGGACGCTGACGCCCTTGCCGCAGGCGGGCAATCCGCGCCCGCGCCTGTTCCGGCTGGTGGAGGACCGTGCGGTGGTCAACCGCATGGGATTCAACAACGGCGGTATCGCAGCGGCGCTCAAGCGGGTTGCGGCGCTCGGTAGGCGAGCAGGGATGCTCGGCATCAACGTCGGCGCGAACAAGGACACCGCCGATCGCGTCGCCGACTATGTGGCGGGAGTCTCCGCGGCGGCACCGCATGCGGATTATGTGACGATCAACATCAGCTCGCCCAACACGCCGGGGCTGCGCGATCTCCAGCATGGCACCGCGCTCGCCGAATTGCTGGCGGCGTGCATGGCCGCACGCGCGACGACGCCACTGTTCCTGAAGGTCGCCCCCGATCTGGACCGGGCGGCGGTGGACGCGATCGCGCGCGCCGCGATCGAGGCGCGCGTGGAGGCGCTGGTGGTCGGCAACACGACGCTGAGCCGCGAGGGGCTGCGCTCCGCCAAGGCGTCGGAAAGCGGCGGCATGTCGGGGGAACCGCTGGCGACGATGGCACGCGCGCGGCTGGCCGATTTCCGCAGCGCGACCGGCGGCGCGATCCCGCTGATCGCGGTGGGCGGCATCGCGAGCGGGGCGGAAGCCTATACGCGCATCCGCGCCGGGGCGAGCCTGGTGCAGCTCTATACCGGGCTGGTCTATGAGGGGCCTGGCCTGACGATGCGGATGCTGCGCGACCTCGATGCGCTGCTGTCGCGCGACGGCTTCGCCAGTGTCGCCGACGCGGTGGGGGTTGCCGGAGGCTGACGCTTGCGCCGGGCCGACCAGCCGTTACGGTCACCAACCCATGAACAGACTGATTTTCGCGCTTCTCGCCCTGGCGCTTCCCGCCGTCGCTCCGGCCAAGGCGCCAGCGCCGCAGGGGATGGTGAGCGCTGCGGATCGGCGCGCGGCGGCGGCGGGGGTGGAGATGCTGCGCGCCGGCGGCAGCGCGACCGATGCGGCGATCGCGACGATGCTGGCGCTCAACGTGGTCGAGCCGCAGAGTTCGGGGATCGGCGGCGGCAGTTTCTGGGTGAGCCACGCCGCCCGGGGCAGGCTGACGACGATCGACGCGCGCGAGGCGGCACCCGCCGCGGCCGACGCGCGCTGGTTCTATGCCGCGGACGGCACGCCGATGACGACGCGTCAGGCGGCGCCGGGCGGACGCAGCGTCGGCGTGCCGGGCGCGCTGCGCGGCATGGCGCTGGCGCACCGGCAATCGGGCAAGCTGCCTTGGGCGCGGCTGTTCGCACCCGCGATCCGGCTGGCGCGCGACGGGTTCCAGGCGACGCCGCGGCTGGTGAACGGCATGGCATCCTATGGGGGCCATGTGACCGCGGAGACGCGCGCGCTGTACAGCGATGCCGAGGGCAGGCCGATCGCGATCGGCGCGACGATCCGCAATCCGGCACAGGCCGCGTTGCTGGAGCGGATCGCGGCGCAGGGCGCCGATTCCTTCTACGTCGGCCCGCAGGCGGCGAAGATCGTCGCGACGGTGAACGGCGCCGCGCGCAATCCTTCGCGGATGACCACCGGCGACCTCGCCACCTATGACGCCAAGCCGCGCCCGCCGGTGTGCCTGACATACCGCGCGCACCGCGTGTGCGGCATGGGGCCGCCGTCTTCGGGGGGCGTCACCGTGCTGATGATCCTCAAACAGCTCGAACGTTTCGACATGGCGGCGCTCGGCAAGGATTCGCCCGTCGCCTGGCATCTGTTTGCCGAAGCCTCCCGCCTCGCCTATGCCGATCGCGATCTCTATGTCGGTGATCCCGATTACGTGCGCGTGCCGGTGCGCGGGTTGCTCGACGCGCGGTATCTGAAGGGGCGATCGGCGCTGATCTCGCCCGAGCGGACGATGTCGAGCATTGCGGCGGGCATGCCGCCCGGTGCACCGGAGCGCGCCCGCGCGACGGTCAGCGAGACGCCGGGAACGACCGATCTGGTCGCGGTCGACGCCAGGGGCAACGTCGTCGAGGTGACGACGACGGTCGAGGGCTATTTCGGATCGGGCCTGACCGTCGACGGGACGGTGCTGAATAACGAACTGACCGATTTCGACATCGTGCCCGAGCGGAACGGCGAACTGGTCGCCAATCGGGTGGAGGGCGGCAAGCGGCCGCGCAGTTCGATGGCGCCGACGATCGTCTATGGTCCCGACGGCAAGGTGCGCCTGGCGCTGGGCGCGGCGGGGGGTTCGACGATCATCGCGCAGGTCGCCAAGGCGGTGATCGGCGTGGTCGACTGGAAGCTGAGTGCGCAGGATGCCATCGCGCTGGGCCTCCTCTACGCACCCGGCCGGGTTGCGGCGGCGGAGAAGGGCACGACAATCGAGGCGATGGTTCCCGCGCTCGAAGCGCTGGGGGAGACGGTGCGGGTCGCGCCGCTGGGGCTGAAGGCCAATGCGATCGAGCGCGTGGATGGGCGCTGGATCGGTGCCGCCGATCCGCGCAGTGAGGGCGTGACGATCGCCGAGGACGGGACGGTCGCCGAACCCATGCGGGTGGCGTCGCAGCGCGCGCCGGAATAGACGGGGGCACCGCGCGAAGACGCAAGCGGGTGGAGAGACGGATGCGCAGGCTAGAACATTTTCCCAATCTGGTCGCGATGTTCCTGACGCGCGCCCGCGAACAGGGCGACGCGCCGTTCCTCTGGCGCAAGCAGGACGGGGCATGGGTCTCGATCAGCTGGGCCGAGGCGGCGCGGCAGATCGCAGCACTTGCGGCCGGGTTGCGCGCGATCGGGCTGAACCGCGGCGACCGGGTGATGCTGGTTGCCGAGAACCGCCCCGAATGGTGCATCTCCGACCTCGCCATCATGGCCGCGGGATGCGTGACCGTACCGACCTACACCACCAACACCGAGCGCGACCATGCGCACATCATCGAGAATTCGGGCGCGCGCGCGGTGATCGTGTCGACGCAAAAGCTCGCCACCACGCTGATGCCCGCGGTGTTGAAGTCGATCCATGCGCAGCACGTCATCGGCATCGACGCGATGCGACTGGGCCAGTCCGGAATCGCGTGCCACGACTGGCACGATCTGATCGCGCGGCATCCCACGCCGACCGACGCGGTCACCGCCGATTTCGCGCGCGAAGACCTGGCGTGCATCATCTACACCAGCGGCACCGGCGGTTCCCCGCGCGGGGTGATGCAGCATCACGGCGCGATCCTGCACAATTGCGCGGGCTGTACCGCGGTCATCTCGGACGATTTCGGCTGGGGCGACGACGTGCTGCTGTCGTTCCTGCCGCTGAGCCACGCATATGAACACACCGGCGGACAGTTCTTCGCGATCGGGCTGGGCGCGCAAATCTATTATGCCGAGAGCCTCGACAAGCTGGCCGCCAATATCGAGGAGGTACGCCCGACCGTGATGTTCGTCGTGCCGCGGCTGTTCGAGGTGCTGCGGACGCGGATCACGAAGGCGATCCTGAAACAGGGCGGCGCCTCCGCCTGGCTGCTCGCGCGCGCGCTGGAGGTGGGCAAGCGCGAATATGAAGGCCGGTTGCGGCTGATCGACCGGCCCGTGCAGGCGCTGGTCGCGACCGTGTTCAAGCCCAAGAGCGCCAGGAAATTCGGCGGGCGGCTGAAGGCGATGGTATCGGGCGGCGCGCCTCTGAACGCCGAGGTCGGGCTGTTCTTCCATTCGCTCGGGCTGACGTTCCTGCAAGGCTATGGCCAGACCGAGGCGGGGCCGGTGATCTCCTGCAACCGTCCCTCGGCTGGCATCCGCATGGACTCGGTCGGTCCGCCGCTGATCGACACCGAGGTCAGGATCGCCGAGGACGGCGAAATTCTGGTGCGCGGCGAGCTGGTGATGCACGGCTATTGGCGCAACGAGGCGGAGACCGCCAAGGTGTTGCAGGATGGCTGGCTGCACACCGGCGACATCGGCGAGATCGACCGGGCGGGACGGATCACCATCACCGATCGCAAGAAAGACCTCATCATCAACGACAAGGGCGAGAATGTCGCCCCGCAGAAGGTGGAGGGGATGCTCACCCTCCAGCCCGAGATCGTCCAGGCGATGATCGCGGGCGACCGGCGGCCGCACATGGTCGCGCTGATCGTGCCCGATCCCGACTGGACGCAGGAATGGTGCGCGGAGAACGGCGACGCCTGCAACTTCGCCCGGCTGGCGGAAAACAGCGCCTATCGCACCGCCATCGGCGCGGCGATCGAGCGGGTGAACAAGGACTTGTCGGTCACCGAACGCATCCGCCGCTTCATCCTGGCCGACGCGCCGTTCACGATCGAGAACGAACAGCTGACGCCGAGCCTGAAGATCCGGCGGCACGTAATCCGGCAGGCGTATGGCGAACGGTTGGATGCGCTGTACGGGGGATAGCTGCCGCTAGAGCGGTCAACGGCGCTGTTTGAGGAACGGCAGCATGGCCGAAAAGTCGCTGCTTCCCTCCCCCGCTTCAGCGAGCGCCTCGTACATGTCTCGTGCGCGCGATCCCATCGGCACCGAGGCACCCGCATCGTCGGCCGCCGCGACCGCCAGGCGCAAGTCCTTCAGCATCAGCGCGGTGGCGAAGCCGCCCTGGTAGTCGTTGTCGGCGGGGGTCGTGGGGCCGACGCCGGGGACAGGGCAATAGCTGGTCATCGACCAGCTCTGACCCGAACTGACGCCGGCGATGTCGTAGAAGGCCTGCGCGTCCAGCCCGAGCTTCTCGGCGAGCGCAAAGGCTTCGCACGTCGCCACCATCGTCGCGCCGAGGATCATGTTGTTGCAGATCTTGGCCGCTTGTCCTGCGCCGCTGCTGCCGGCGTGGATCACCGCCTTGCCCATTGCGGCGAGGTACGGCTGTGCCCGGTCGAAGGCCTCGGCGCTGCCGCCGACCATGAAGGTGAGCGTACCCGCGTTCGCCGCGGCGATGCCCCCCGAAACGGGTGCGTCGACCGCAGCAAGGCCCCGGCCCTGCGCGGCTTGGGCGAGGTCGCGCGCGGTGGCGACGTCGATGGTCGAACAGTCGATCAGGATCGCAGACGGCGGCGCGGCGGCGAAGACGCTGTCGGCATAGACCTGAGCGACATGCGCGCCTGCCGGGAGCATCGTGATGACGGCCTCTGCGCCATCCGCGGCCTCCGCTGCGCTGGCCACGGGCAGGCACCCCGCGGCCTGCGCCCTGGCGAGCGCGTCCGCCGACAAGTCGAAGGCACGGACGTCATGCCCCGCCTTCGCCAGGTTCGCCGCCATGCCGCCGCCCATGTTGCCCAGCCCGATGAAGCCGATCCGTGCCATGCTATTTCCCCGTCCAGACGCCGGCGCGCTTCTCGACGAACGCCGCCATGCCCTCGCTCTGGTCCGCCGTCCCGAACAGGCCGTGGAACAGCCGGCGTTCGAACTGCACGCCCATCGCCAGCGTGGTCTCGAAGGCGGCGTTGACCATTTCCTTATTTGCGATCACCGCCAGCGGCGCCATGCCTGCGATCGTCGCGGCGGTCTTCAGCGCGTCCTCGATCAGCGCGTCGGCGGGAACGATGCGCGCGACGAGGCCGGCGCGCTCGGCTTCCTCTGCGTCGATCATGCGGCCGGTGAGGCACATCTCCATCGCCTTGGCCTTGCCGACCGCGCGCGCCAGGCGCTGCGATCCGCCCATGCCGGGGGAAACCGCCAGCTTGATCTCGGGCTGGCCGAATTTCGCGGTGTCGGCGGCCAGGATGAAGTCGCACATCATCGCCAGTTCGCAACCGCCGCCCAGCGCATAGCCCGCGACCGCGGCGATGACCGGCTTGCGGGTGGCGGTGAACCGATCCCAGCCGGCGAAGAAATCGCGGCCGTACATGTCGGCGAAGCCTTGGCGCTCCATCTCCTTGATGTCCGCACCCGCTGCGAACGCCTTCGCGCTGCCGGTGATGACCGCGCAGCGCTGCGCCGGATCGGCGTCATAGGCCGCCATCGCGGCAAGGAGATCGGCCAGCAGCTGCGCATTCAACGCGTTCAGCGCCTGAGGGCGGTTCAGCGTGACCAGTGTAACGGCATCGCGCCGTTCGACGAGGACGGTATCATATTCTGCCATTCGGGTTCCTTTAAGGGGCGGGCGTCCATTCCTCGCCGATGTCCAGCGCGGCGAAGATGCGGTCGATCATGTGATCGGTCACGCCTTCTGGCGTCGCGGGGTTCCAGCGCGGCGCATTGTCCTTGTCGACGATGACAGCGCGCACCCCCTCGCCGAAATCGTGGCGCTGGACGACGCGCGCCGCCACCGCATATTCGTGCGCCATCTCGTCCTCGAACGTCGCCATCGCGGCGCCGCCGCGCAGCAGCTTGAGGCTGACCTTCATGGCCTGCGGCGAGCGCGTCCGCAGCGTCGCCAGCGTCTCGGCCGCGAAGGCGCCATCATCCGCCTCGAGCGCGGCGAGCACCTCCTCCAACACGTCGGAAGCGAACAGCCGGTCGATCGCGGCGCGATGGTCCAGGATCGCGGCACGGCCGGGATTGGCGGATGCCGCGGCCAGAATGCCGTCGAGCGCGTGGACATCGGCGGTGATGTCGCGCTTGACCGCCTCCACCAAGCCAGCGGGGATGAAATGCGTGGCAAGGCCCAGCGCCAGACATTCCGCGCCGTCGAGCCGCGCCCCGGTGAGCGCGAGATACCGGCCAAAGCGTCCCGGCAACCGCGACAGATACCAGCCGCCGCCGACATCGGGGAACAGCCCGATCGCGGTTTCCGGCATCGCGAATTTGGTGTTTTCGGTCGCGATGCGATGATCGCACGGCATCGCCAGCCCGACGCCCCCGCCCATCGTCACCCCGTCCATGAACGCGATCCGCGGTTTCGCATAAGCGAACAGCCGGTGGTTCATGCGATATTCCTCGTGGAAGAACGCCCGCGCCTCAACACCATCGGCGGCACCCGACGCGGCCAGCATGCGGATGTCACCGCCCGCGCAGAAACCGCGCGCGCCTTTGGGATCGCCATCCGGCGCGGGCGCGTGGTCGATCATCACCGCTTCCACCGCCGGATCGTTGCGCCAGGCCCCGAGTGCGTCGAGTACCGCGGTGCACATCGGGTGGGTGAGCGCGTGGAGTGCCCTGGGCCGGTTCAGGCGGATGCGCCCGACATGGCCTTCGACGAAGGCAAGGACGTCGCTCATAACTCCTCCCCGGCTCGGCGAGGGGGACCGCGACGCGCAGCGGCATGGTGGAGGGGGTTCTCCGCAGCGGGTGTCGCTCGTGGACAACCCCCTCCACCAGCCTGTGGCTGGTCCCCCTCCCCGCAAGCGGGGAGGATCTGAAAATGTCCGGTCATTGCCGCACCAGATCGCGGCCGACGATCATGCGCATCACCTGATTGGTCCCCTCCAGGATCGAATGGACGCGCAGGTCGCGCCAGAATCGCTCGATCGGATAATCCATCAGATAGCCATAGCCGCCGTGGAGTTGCAGCGCACGGTCGACGACGCTCGATCCCATATCCGTCGCCAGCCGCTTGGCCATGGCCGCGAAGCGGGTCTTGTCGGGCGCGTTGGCGGTCACCTTCGCCGCGGCGACGTAGAGCAGAGCGCGCGCCGCCTCCAGTTCGGTCGCCATGTCGGCGAGGGTGAACTGGGTGTTCTGGAAGTCCGCGATCGGGGTGCCGAACTGCTTGCGATCCTTGGTATAGCGTACCGCCTCGTCCAGGCAGCGCTGCGCCCCGCCCAGCGAGCAGGCGCCGATGTTCAGGCGTCCACCGTCCAGCCCCATCATCGCGATGCGGAACCCCTCACCCAACCCGCCGACCAGATTTTCGCCCGGCACGCGAACGCCGTCGAAGATCACCTGGGCGGTCGGTTGCGAATGCCAGCCGAGCTTGCGTTCGTTTGCGCCGAACGACACGCCCGGCATGTCCTTTTCGATCACCAGCGCGGAGATGCCCTTTGGCCCTTCCTCTCCGGTGCGGACCATCGTGACATAGACCTCGTTCTCGCCCGCGCCGCTGATGAATTGCTTGGAGCCGGTGACGATCCAGTCGTCGCCATCCCTGACCGCGCACGTCTTGAGCGCGGCGGCATCCGAGCCGGAGCCGGGTTCGGTCAGGCAATAGCTGGCGAGCCGGTCCATCGTGACGAGGTCGGGGAGGTATTTGGCCTTTACGGCGGCGCTGCCGAAGCGGTCGATCATCCACGACGCCATGTTGTGGATCGAGATGAAGGCGCTGGTCGAAGGACAGCCGTAAGCCATCGCCTCCATGATGAGCGCCGCCTCCAGCCGCCCGAGGTTTATCCCGCCGCTCTCCTCGCTGACGTAGATCGCCGCGAAGCCAAGTTCGGCCGCGGCCTTGATCGTGTCGCGCGGAAAGATGTGCTTCTCGTCCCATTCCCCCGCATGCGGGGTGATGCGATCCGCGGTGAAGCGCCGCGCAAGCTCCTGGATCTCGCGCTGGTCGTCGGTGAGGTCGAATTGCGGAGTGAGGTCGGTCATGCCGATCCGCTAATCACGCGGACAGCGGATCATCAAGCGGGAAGGCGCGTGTGCGTGCGCGAATTATCTGCAGGCGATCAGCGCGCCGGGGATGGCAATCGTCGCCACTACCCAACCCGCCATAATTGCGCGGTAAACGACAGCCGTTCGCCGTTCGGTGTTGCGGAGTTTGCCGAGAAGCCGCACTTCAGTCTGACTTATGGCTTCGTGTAGCCCCGTGCCACGTCGGTCCTGAACCATCGCGCCAAGCACATTCGCGAGTTCTGCGGCGATCTGACGCGTCATTCCTGCCGTTTCCATCCGGCGGACGAAAGACTGGGAGTCGAAATGGTGGGTCACGCGTCCTGATTACCCGAAGACCGACGCGCTGTCACGAGGAGCAAGGCGGCAGCTTCATCCCGCATCGCCAGCCTTGTCGGCCAGCCAAGCCTCGGCCTCGTCCATCGCCATAAAGACACGAACGCCGCCACCGGTCAGCGTCCGCTCCGCCTGGAGCTTGTTCATCCGGCTGCCCACGACGATCGCGAAGCGCCCGCGGCGCATGCGGCCGCCGGCCCGGTCGATCTCCCCCAGCGCGTTGCTGACCGCGTTGGTCTGCACCGGAAAGTCGCGGGAATCGCAAAGTCCGTCGTAACGCTGCGGCGGCGGGCCCAGGTGCTTCGTCGCCTCGTACATCGCTCGGGCCAATTCCGCCACGTCCGCCATCGTCCAAAGCCCGCGCATCGTCCACCGCAACAACCGCGTGCGGCGATCGAACGACACGGCAAATTTCGGCAACTCGCTCACGGACTTACCCCATTGTTGGAATGACGAAAGCGTCGTTGTTTCTGGCCGGGCCGCCGTCTTCGGCCTGCGCGGGCAGAACCGATCCGTCGGGCCAACGCTGCGTCACCGTCTTGACCTTGGTCCAGAAGCGAACGCCCTCCATGCCATGCTGGTTGGTGTCGCCGAACCCCGATCGCTTCCACCCGCCGAAGCTGTGGTACGCGACCGGCACCGGGATCGGCACGTTGATCCCGACCATGCCGACGTTCACGCGCGCGGCGAATTCGCGCGCGGCATGGCCGTTGCGGGTGAAGATCGCGACGCCGTTGCCATATTGGTGCTCGCTCGGCAGGCGCACCGCGGTTTCGAAATCGGCGGCGCGCACGATCTGGAGAACAGGGCCGAAGATCTCTTCCTTATAGGCCGACATGTCCGTCGTGACATGATCGAACAGCGTCGGGCCGATGAAGAAGCCCTGCTCATGCCCCTGCAACGTGAAGCCCCGGCCATCGACCACAAGCTCGGCGCCCTCGTCCACACCGGTCTGGATCCAATTCTCCACGCGCGCCTTGTGCGCGGCGTTGACCACCGGGCCGTAATGCGCGTCGGCATCGGTCGAGACGCCGACCCGCAATGCGGCGATCGCGGGGATCAGTTTCTCGCGCAGCGCCAACGCGGTCTTGTCGCCGACCGGCACCACCACCGGCAGCGCCATGCAGCGCTCGCCCGCGGATCCGAACGCCGCGCCCGAAAGGTCGGCGACGACCTGGTCGAGATCGGCGTCGGGCATGACGATGCCGTGGTTCTTGGCGCCGCCCATCGCCTGCACGCGTTTTCCGGCCGCGACGCCGCGCTTATAGACGTAATGCGCGATGTCGCTGGAGCCGACGAAGCTGACCGCCGAGATCGCGGGATGATCCAGGATCGCGTCGACCATCTCCTTGTCGCCGTGGACGACCTGGAGGATGCCCTCGGGCAACCCAGCCTCCTGGAACAGCTCGGCCAGGCGCACGGGCACCGACGGATCGCGTTCCGAGGGTTTCAGGATGAAAGCATTGCCGGTGGCGATCGCGACGCCGCTCATCCACAACGGGATCATCGCGGGAAAGTTGAACGGCGTGATGCCCGCGCCGATGCCCAGCGGCTGGCGCATCGAATAGACGTCGATCCCAGGCCCTGCGCCTTGGGTATATTCGCCTTTGAGGATGTGGGGAATGCCGCAGGCGAATTCGATCACCTCCAGCCCGCGCTGGATGTCACCCTTTGAATCCGCGACGACCTTGCCGTGCTCGCTGCTCAGCAGGCGGGCGAGGTCGTCCAGATTTGCCTCGACCAGTTCCTTGAAGCGGAACATCACGCGTGCGCGGCGCTGCGGATTGGTCGCCGCCCACGCCGGTTGCGCGGCCTGCGCCGCCGCTACCGCGCGGTCCAGGTCGGCTTGCGTGCCCAGCGTCACCCGCGCCTGCACCTGCCCGCTGTTGGGATCGTACACGTCGCCCTGACGGCCTGCCCCACCGCCGCCGCCGCTGCCGCCGCCGCTGCCGGCGATGACATGGTCGATGATCCGCATCTCTCTCTCCTGTTTGCCCGGACCCGTGCCGCCGCGGCGCCGGCACCGCAAGAGGCAAACGCACCACGCCGCCATTGCGCCGCGCGCGCCACGCGCTAGGCTAAGACAAGGTTCAACGGTTTGCGCGAACGGAGAGACGATGCACCCCGCCCCGGCGCCGGCCGAACCCGCCAGGAAGGGCGGTCTGCTGTCGCACCTTTACGTGCAAGTGCTGATCGCGATCGTCGCGGGCGCGCTGATCGGGCATTTCCTGCCCGCGACGGGCGAAGCGCTCAAGCCGCTGGGCGACGGCTTCATCAAATTGGTCAAGATGATTATCGCGCCGGTGATCTTCCTCACCGTGGTCACCGGCATCGCGGGGATGACCGAGATGCGCGCGGTGGGCCGGGTCGCGGCCAAGGCGTTCGCCTATTTCCTGACCTTCTCGACACTGGCGCTGTTCGTCGGGCTGGTGGTCGCCAACGTCGTGCGGCCGGGGGCGGGCATGCACATCGCGCCCGCGACGCTCGATGCCGCAGGAATCGCGGATTATGCGGCCAAGGCGCACGAAACCTCACTGACCGGATTCCTGCTGGGCATCATCCCTGATACCTTTCTGAGCAGCTTCACCGACGGCAATATCCTGCAAGTGCTGTTCGTGGCGATCCTGTTCGGCATCGCGCTGGCGCTGGTCGGCAAGCCCGCGGCGCCGGTGCTCGATCTGCTGGAGCGGGTCGGCACGGTAATATTCCGGCTGGTCGGCATCCTGATGCGCGCGGCGCCGATCGGCGCGTTCGGGGCAATCGCCTTCACCATCGGCAAATATGGCGCGGGCACGCTGGTCGATCTCGGCAAGCTCGTCGCCACCTTCTATCTCACGTCGCTGCTGTTCGTCTTCGGCATCCTGGGCGCGGTGGCGTGGGCGAACGGCTTCTCGATCGTCAAGCTGGTGCGCTATCTGAAGGCCGAGTTGCTGCTCGTGCTCGGCACGTCGTCGTCGGAAGCCGCGCTGCCGTCGCTGATCGAGAAGATGGAAGCCGCCGGATGCGAGAAATCGGTCGTCGGGCTGGTCGTGCCGACCGGCTATTCGTTCAACCTCGACGGCACGAATATCTACATGACCCTGGCCGCGCTCTTCATCGCGCAGGCGTGCGACGTCGACCTGTCGCTGGGCGAGCAACTGACCCTGCTGGCAGTGGCGATGCTGTCGTCCAAGGGGGCGGCGGGGGTGACGGGCGCAGGGTTCATCACGCTGGCGGCGACGCTGTCGATCGTGCCGTCGGTGCCGCTGGCGGGGATGACGCTGATCCTGGGCGTCGACCGGTTCATGAGCGAGTGCCGCAGCCTCACCAACTTCATCGGCAATGCAGTGGCGACGATCGTCGTCGCGCGCTGGGAAGGCGCGCTCGACCGCGAGTCGCTGGACGCGGCCTTGTCGGGCAAGACACCAACGAAGGACATCGTGCATGCGTAATCTGCGACCTCTTGCGGCGGCATGGCTCCTGGCGACCGCGCTCTCGGGCACGGCTTGGGCGCAGGTCGCGACCGTGCCGATCGCGGGCGGCATCGAGGTCCGCCGGGGTGCGGACAAGGCCATGCGCGTCGAAGCGCTCGCCGACGGCATCCTGCGGGTGCGTATCGCGCGCGGCAGCGCGTTCGACGAGGATGCGTCCTGGGCGGTGCTGCCCGAGACGCGGCGCCGGCACGCGAAGGTGGCGGCGACCGCGGACGGCTTCCGTACGGCGTCAATGCAGGTCGCGATCGACCCCGCGACCGGCGCGCTCACCGTGCGCGACGCCGGCGGCGCGACGATCACCGCGGATGCGGGGCGCGGCGTGGCTATCGACGGCCGCGCGTTCACGCTCGCCAAGCGGATCGGCGCGGACGAGCGCGTCTATGGTCTGGGCGACAAGACCGGCGGGCTGGACCGGCGTGGCGGCGATTTCGTCGACTGGAACACCGACGTCGGCCGCTTCACCTCGTCCACCGACCCGCTCTACAAGTCGATCCCCTTCCTCATCTCCACGGGCGGTGCGGGCGGCGCCTACGGGCTGTTCCTCGACAACACCTGGCGCGCGCGGTTCGACATCGGCAAGACCGATCCGGAGCGGCTGACGATGGGCGCGCCCGACGGGCCGATCGACTATTATGTGATTGCCGGGCCGACCATCGCCGACGTCACCCGCCGCTATGCCGCGCTGACCGGCAAGGCACCACTCGCGCCGCTGTGGGCGCTGGGCTATCAGCAGTCGCGCTACAGCTACATGACGCAAGCCGAAGTCGGCGACGTTACCCAGCGCCTCGCCCGCGAGCAGATTCCGACCGACGTCATCTGGCTCGACATCGACTTCCAGGACCGCAACCGGCCCTTCACCGTCGATACCACGGCTTTCCCCGATCTTGCGGGCATGGTCCGCGGCCTGCGCGCCAAGGGCGTGCGCACCGTCGTCATAACCGACCTCCACATCGCGCAGGCGTCCGACGGCTACGCCCCCTTCGCATCGGGGACCGCCGGGGACCATTTCGTCCGCGATGCGGCGGGGCAGACTGTGGTGGGGCCGGTGTGGCCGGGCACGTCGGTCTTCCCCGAATTTACCGCCGCCAAGTCACGCGCATGGTGGGGTTCGCTCTATAGGAACTTCGCAGCGGCAGGCGTCGCTGGCTTTTGGAACGACATGAACGAACCCGCGCTGTTCGTGCCGTCGAAGACCATGGCCCCCGACGCGCGTCACCGGATCGCCGGCGACGACTTCGGCCCCCGCACCGCGACGCACGCCGAAATCCACAACGTCTATGGCATGCTCAACACTCGGGCGACGTACGAAGGGCTGCTGAAGCTGAAGCCCGACGAACGGCCGTTCGTGATGACCCGTGCGAGCTATGCGGGGGGCCAGCGCTATGCGGTGACGTGGACCGGCGACAACAGCTCGACCTGGGATCATCTCAAGATGTCGGTCCACCAGCTCCTCAATCTGGGATTGTCGGGTTTTTCCTATGCCGCGGCCGATGTTGGCGGATTCACCGGCGGCGCCTCGCCCGATCTGCTCACCCGCTGGTATCAGATCGGCGCCTTCACGCCGGTATTTCGCAACCACGCCGCCAAGGGCGCGCCGCGCGCCGAGCCCTGGGCAGACGGCCCCGAGCACCTGGCGCTGCGCCGCGCGGCGATCGCCGAACGCTACCGGCTAATGCCCTATCTCTATGCGCTGGCGGATCGCAATGCGCGAACCGGCGATCCGATCATGCGCCCGGTGTTCTACGATCATTCCGCGCTCACCCGCGCCGGTTGCGATCAGTCGATGGCGTTCGCGCTCGGCCGCGACCTGATCGTCGCGCCTGCGCCCACGCCCGAGAGTCCGCAGGCCTATGACGTCTGCCTGCCGGAAGCCGGCTGGTACGATTATTGGACCGGCCTGCAGGTCGTTCAGAAGCCGGTGGAGCCGGCCGCGCCCTCCCCCTTCCCGCCAGCCGCCCCCGATGTCCGGACCGTCGAAACGCCGGCGATCGCGCGGCTGCCGGTGTTCGTCCGTCCCGGCGCGATCATCCCGCGCCAGCCTCTGGTGATGAACACTGCGGAGATGCCGCAGGGTGCGCTGGAACTGCACGTCTATCCGGGTGCGGATTGCAGCGGCACGCTGTATGCCGACGACGGCACGACCTTGGCCCACACCCGCGGCGCGTATCTGCGCCGCGCGGTGCGCTGTGCGACGGACTCCGAAGGCATCACGGTGACGCTGGACGCCGCGCAGGGGCGGTTCAAGCCGTGGTGGCGCGAGATCGCGATCGTCGTTCACGACTGGGCGGCGGGTGATGCGAGCGTGCGGCGCGGCGGCACCACGCTGCCCGCGGTCACCGATGCGCGCGCGCGGACCGCGACCGTGCGGCTGGCGTATCGTGCGACCGCGACGACGGTGCGCTTCTCCCGGCGATAGAGTATGATGAAATGAGCCTGACCCACGCCGTTCGTCCTGAGTAGCCATCGAGTAGCTGCGCAGCAGCGTGTCGAGAGGGCGTATCGAAGGACAGGTGGCTCGCGTACCAACGGTGCTTCGATACGAGTCCTCGATACG
>NZ_DASVTL010000060.1:0-1785 GCF_036387595.1 Sphingomonas sp. | reverse complement strand
CACCGAAAACATCAGCGCGGCGACGAACGCCCCATTGATCGCGATCGCGGCGGTGAGGCCAACGGGATTGACGCGGGTCCTTCGAGCATTCCGGTCGGCATACATGATCCGTCTCCTTCATCTCCTGGTCGTCCCGGTTCGTTCGACCGGTGATGCAAATGCTACATTATAACATTACGTCGTCAAGGGTGATTGTCGCGATCTGGACGCGACCTGGTCGTGCTCCCGCGAAGGCGGGAGCCCAGTACTGGGTCCTGGCCTTCGCCGGGACACACAGAGCTCCTAGTCCGAACCCAGCCGCCGAAGCGCGCGCTCGCGCCCGATCAGCGGCAGCAACGCCGCCATGTCGGGCCCGTGGTCGCGGCCGGTCAACGCCTGGCGCAGCGGCAGGAACAGCGCCTTGCCCGTACGCCCGGTCTCCGCCTTCAACGCGCCGGTCAGCGCATGCCAAGGGTCGGATGACCAGTCGATCGACGCCGCAACGACGCGAGCCCGGTCGAGATAGGCGCGCGCCTCGTCATCTACAGCGGGCGCGTCGATCGGTCCCTCGATCACCGGCCACCAATCGGCAGCATCGGCGACGATCGACAGGTTCGGGCGCACCGCCACCCATTCTGCTTCGCTCATTCCCACGGGCAACCGATCCTTGACCGCCATATAACCCAGCTGGTGGACGATACGCGCATTGACCTGAGCGAGTTCGGTTTCGTCGAACCGCGCCGGCGCCCGGCCGAACCGCGCGAAATCGAACGACTCGATCAGCGGCGCGGCGTCAACCAGCGGCTCGACTGGATCGCTGGTTCCGATCCGCGCCAGCAGCGCGCGGAGCGCTGGCGGTTCGATCCCTGCCGAGCGGAAATGCTCGACGCCGAGCGAGCCGAGCCGCTTGGACAATTTGCCTTCGCTCCCAACCAGCAGCGCAGCATGCGCGAAGCGCGGCGGCGCGGCGCCCATCGCTGCGAACATCTGCAGTTGGAGCGCGGTATTGGACACGTGATCCTCGCCCCGCACGACATGGCTGATGCCCAAGTCGACATCGTCGATCGCGGAGGGCAGCATGTACAGCCACGATCCGTCCGCGCGCCGCACCACCGGGTCGCTCATGGTCGCTGGCTCGAACCGCTGTGTGCCGCGGACGAGATCGTCCCACTCGATCGGCGCATCGTGATCGAGCCTGAACCGCCAGTGCGGGCGCACGCCCTCGCTTTCCAACGCAGCGCGCGCCGCGTCGCTCAGCGCCAGTGCCGCACGGTCGTACACCGGCGGCAGCCCGCGCCCGAGCTGCACCTTGCGTTTCAGCGCGAGTTCTTCGGCGCTCTCATAGGCAGGGTAGATCCGTCCCGCCGCGACCAGCGCCGCGAACCGGTCTTCGTACAACGCGAACCGGTCCGACTGGCGCGCCTCCGCATCCGGGGTCAGACCCAGCCAATCGAGATCGGCGCGGATCGCGTCGACGAACCGCTCCTCGCTCCGCTCCGCATCGGTGTCGTCGATCCGCAGCACGAACTGGCCGCCCGACTTGCGCGCGAACAGCCAATTATGGAGTGCGGCGCGGATGTTGCCGACATGAAGCATGCCGGTCGGCGAGGGCGCGAAGCGGGTGACGGTCGTCATGCCATTGTCGCATAAGCAAGCGTTGGGGCTCGGCAACCCCCTTCCGATATCCGGAACCCAGGACTAAGGCGGCGCTCCACGGGTGGGGGATGCGCGCATGAAGCTGATGACCGGCAATT
Organism: Sphingomonas sp.; assembly: GCF_036387595.1. Taxonomy (GTDB): domain Bacteria; phylum Pseudomonadota; class Alphaproteobacteria; order Sphingomonadales; family Sphingomonadaceae; genus Sphingomonas. The sequence goes on along the minus strand of NZ_DASVTL010000060.1, from coordinate 52 downwards.
CGAACCTGCCGCTCGCGCGGGAGATCGCGGCGTATCTGGAGATCCCGCTCAC
>NZ_DASVTL010000059.1:0-13745 GCF_036387595.1 Sphingomonas sp. | reverse complement strand
GGACCAGGGGATGATGTCGATCTTCTCGCCCTGCATTTCCTGCACCACCGCCTGGACGCGGCTGCCCTTCATGCCGACGCAGGCGCCGACGGGGTCGATGCTGCTGTCGTGGCTGATGACGCCGATCTTGGCGCGGCTGCCGGGATCGCGCGCGGCGGCCTTGATCTCGATGATGCCGTCGTAGATTTCGGGGACTTCCTGCGCGAACAGCTTCTTCATGAAGTCCGGGTGGGCGCGGCTGAGGAAGATCTGCGGGCCGCGGTTCTCGCGGACGACCTTGAAGATCAGGCTGCGGATGCGGTCGTTGACGCGCACCACTTCGCGCGGGATCTGCGCGTCGCGGCGGATGACGCCCTCGGCGCGGCCGAGGTCGACGACGACGTGGCCGAATTCGACGCGCTTGACGACGCCGGTGATGATCTCGCCGGCGCGGTCCTTGAACTCCTCATACTGGCGCTCGCGCTCGGCGTCGCGGACCTTCTGGAAGATCACCTGCTTGGCGGCCTGTGCGGCGATGCGGCCGAATTCGATCGGGGGCAGCGGATCGACGATGTAATCGCCGAGCGTGGCATCCTTCTGGAGCTTCTGCGCCTGGGCGACGTCGACCTGCTTGAAATAGTCGTCGACCGCCTCGACCACCTCGACGACGCGCCACAGGCGCAGGTCGCCGGTGGTCGGGTCGAGTTTGGCGCGGATGTCGTTCTCGGCGCCGTAGCGCGACTTGGCGGCGCGCTGGATCGCGTCCTCCATCGCCTCGATGACGATGCCCTTGTCGATCATCTTTTCGGAGGCGACCGAATTGGCGATCGCGATCAGCTCCGCGCGATTGGCGGTGGCGGTTGCGCCAGAAGGACTGGGGGTGGCCATCACTGTTCTTCCTCTACTGCGGTGTCATCGACACCGTCTTCGTCCAGTTCTTCGAGTTCGTCCGCGCCGTCGGTGGAAAGCGGCGCGGTGGCGGCGATCAGGCGATCGGTCATCACCAGCTTTGCGTCGCCGACGTCGGCGAAGGCGACGCTTGCCATGCCGTGCTGACCCAGGTCGACCGCGATCGTGTCTCCTTCGACCCCCGCCAGGTTGCCGGTCAGCTGCTTGCGGCCGTCCACGGGTTGGACCAGCCGAATCCGCGCCTCGTGCCCGGTCCAGTCGGCGAAGTCCTTCAGCCGGGTCAGCGGCCGGTCGATGCCGGGGGAGGACACTTCCAGCCGATACGCCTCCTCGATCGGATCGCGACCCTCGGCCTCCATCGCGTCGAGCAGGTCGGAGATGCGATGCGACAGCGCGGTGCAATCGTCGATGTTCAACTGGCGCGTGTCGGGGCGCTCGGCCATCACCTGCAACGTCGGGTCGCCCTTGCCGCCCTGCATCCGCACGCGCACCAGGTCGAAACCGAGCGCATTGGCCTCAGGCTCGATCAGGCGGTGCAGGAGGGCGATGTCGGTCAACAAATTCGTATCCGGATAAACGTGCAGGATCGGCGCCGCGGGGAAAACCCCGCAGCCTCTTTCACCTGGCGATGTAAGAGAATGTGAAGGCGATATACCCCGGAGGACACTTGCGCACAAGCCCGCATCCATTCCGCCGTGCCGGGCGTTGCTCATCGAAGCCTATTCGGGAGATCATTCATGCGCCTTCACTATCTCTGCAGCCTGCCGCTCGCGCTTCTCGCCTGTTCGGGCAATGCCGCGCCGCCGCAGGCCGCGGGCAAGCCGTTCGTCGAGAACGTCATAGCAAATTTCGATTCGCCTTGGGCCATGGCGATCTTGCCCGACGGGCGCGTGCTGGTGACCGAAAAGGACGGCCGCATGCTGCTTCTCATGACGGGAACCCGCCCGAACAAGATCAGCGCGACGATGCCGGTGGCCGGCATCCCCAAGACCGACAGCGCCGGGCAGGGCGGGTTGATGGACGTCGTCATAGCACCTGGCTTTGCGCAAAACCGCCTTGTCTACTTCTCCGGGTCGGTAGCCGGGCCAAGCGGCAAGGGCGTGGTGCTTTGGCGGGGCAAGCTGGTCGAAAGCAATCAAGGGTTCCGGCTTGAGGATGTAGTCGAACTGTTCCGCGCGAACACATTCGTGGAGGGCAACGGCCATTACTCCGGCCGCATCGCATTTTCGCCCGACGGCCAGTATCTGTTCTTCACCAACGGCGACCGGCAGAAGTTCACGCCCGCGCAGGACAAGGGCGCGACGCTCGGCAAGGTATTGCGGCTGACGCTGGACGGCAAGCCCGCCCCCGGCAATCCGCTGGCCGCGAAGGGCTTCGCGCCCGAGGTGTGGAGCTATGGCCACCGCAATCTGCTCGGCATCGCCTTCGACGCACAGGGCAATCTGTGGGAGCAGGAGATGGGGCCGAAGGGTGGCGACGAGGTCAATCTGATCGTGGCAGGCCGCAATTACGGCTGGCCCAATGCGTCCAACGGTTCGCATTATGACGGCCGCGACATCCCCGATCACAAGGCGGGCGACGGCTATGAGCCGCCCAAGGTTTCGTGGAACCCGGTTATCTCGCCGGGTGGGTTGATGATCTATTCGGGCGCGATGTTTCCGCAGTGGCGGGGCGACGCCTTCATCGGCGGGCTGTCGTCCAAGGCGCTGGTGCGGGTCGACCTGAACGGCACCGATGCGGCCAAGGGCGATCAATGGGACATGGGCGCGCGCATCCGCGAGGTCGAGCAGGCGCCCGACGGCGCGATCCTGGTGCTGGAGGATGGCGGCGATTCGCAGGGGCGGTTGATCCGGTTGTCGGCGAAGTAGGTTCTCGATTCCCTCTCCCCGCGGGAGAGGGAGGGAGGCGCGTAGCGCCGGAAGGGTGAGGGTGAGATTCAGCCGCTAGCCGCCCTCACCCTTCCGCGGCTCTGCCGCTCCCTCCCTCTCCCATGGGGAGAGGGATTCAGGGGCGCACGAGCAGATAGTTCATCCTCGCCGCGGCGATCGGCTTGCCGCGGTCGTCCTGCCAGGCGGTCGCCTCGACGTTGGCGACGCGGGTGCCGAGGCGAGTGACATTGCCGGCCGCGCGCGTCGGCTTGTCGCGGCCGCCGCGCATGAAGTCGACGGTTACGTTAATCGGCTTGATGCGGCCGCCTCCTTCTGCGGCCAGCGCATGATCCAGCGCGGCGATCGCTGCCATCTCCAGCAACCCCGCGATGGCGCCGCCGTGGAGAAAGCCGGGGCGGCCGAGCACGTCGTCGGCGAACGGCATGACGAGGACCGGCACGCCCTCTCCCGCTTCGATCGAGACGCCGAGGACATCGGCATAAGGCGGCAGCTTCATGCTCACGCCTCCAGCGTCATGTAGGTGCCGGCGACATGGGCGATCGGATCGTTCGGGTCGCCATCGTGCGCCTGCCCGCGGATGAAGGCGATCGCGCGCGTGATGCGATAGCATTCGCCGCGCCCGATCACCGCATGGCCGCTGCGCGCCGGCCGCAGATAATCGACGCGCAGGTCGAGCGTGGCGTGGGGCACGAAGACGCCGCGCTTCGCCCAGACTGCGATGCTGGTCGCGATGTCCATCAGCGCGATGATCGGCCCGGAGGCCAGAACCTGCGCCGAGACATCGCCGATCAGGTCGGGCGACCACGGCAATTCCATCTCTACCCAGTCCGGGCCATGGGCGCGGTAGGCGAGCGCCAGCCGCGCGCCATGCCCCCCGAAGCGCGCCCGCGCGAACCGTTCGACGTCGAAAACCATGACCGCGCTTATCACGGACGCGGCGGCGTGCAACAGGACGGCGAACGATAAGAGAGAGGCTTCCAATGAACGATCGGGTGACCATGACCGTCGATGGCGGCGTCGCCGACGTCCGGCTGAACCGGCCAGACAAGATGAATGCGCTGGACCCGGCGATGTTCGACGGCATCATCGCGGCGATCGACGCGCTGGCGGCGATGCCGGCGGTGCGCTGCGTTGTCTTGTCGGGGGAAGGGCGGGCGTTCTGCGCGGGGTTGGACATGGCGTCGATGGCGGCGGGTGGCTCCGGCATCGACCTGACGACGCGCAGCCACGGCCTGGCCAACCGGGTGCAGCAGTTGGCGTGGGGATGGCGGATGCTGCCCATGCCGGTGATCGCGGCGGTCCACGGGGTGGCGTTCGGCGGCGGCTTCCAGATCATGTCGGGGGCGGACATGCGCATCGCGCATCCGGACACCCGCTTCGCCATCCGCGAGAGCCATTGGGGGCTGGTGCCTGACATGGCGGGCGTCGCGTTGTGGCGGACGCTGGCGCGCGACGACGTGCTGCGCGAGCTGAGCTATACGGCGCGCGAGTTCGACGCGCGCGAGGGCGAGCGGCTGGGCTTCGTGACGCGGCTGTCGGACGATCCGCTCGCCGGGGCGATGGCGCTTGCCGCCACGATCGCCGCGCGCAGCCCGCAGGCGATCCGGGGGATCAAGCGATTGTACAATCTGGCGGCCGATGCCGACGCAGCGGCGGTGCTGCAAGCCGAAACCGACGAACAGCTGAAGGTGACACGCACCCCCGACCAGATCGAACAGGTGCGCGCAAACATGGAGCGACGCGCGGCGGTATTCGGGGACTAGGCGCCCGCCGTTTTACGGCGACGCCGTGATCCGAGTCATATAGGGAATGTGAATGCGCCAGCTTTCGGTGATTTCATTGTTTTCCGGTGCGATGGGGCTGGACGCCGGGCTGGAGCAGACGGGACGTTTCCGGCTCAGGGTCGCCGTCGAGAAGGAGCATGCGTTTTGCTCCACGATCGGGCGAACATCGCCGCGGGCATACTGCCGGCCGATCTTACCGTGATCGAAGACGATATTCGCAACGTCGATCCCCGCGACGTGTTGCGCGCAGCGAAGATCGAGCCGGGCGAATTGGACCTTCTGGTCGGAGGGCCGCCGTGCCAATCGTTCAGCACCGCGGGCAGGCGCGGCACCATCCAGGATCCGCGCGGGGAGTTGCTGTGGGACTTTCTCCGGTTCGTGGAGATAACGAAGCCGAAGTTCTTTTTAATGGAGAACGTGCGCGGGTTGCTGTCCGCGGCGCTTCGTCACCGCAAGCTGGCCGATCGGCCCGAGCGAGGCGGGCCGCCGCTCGATGACGGCGAGGTGCCCGGCTCGGTCGTTCGCCTCTTCGCCGACGATCTTCGACAAATCGACGCGCGCTATCATATGGACTGTTTCGAGGTGAATGCGGTCAATTACGGCGCGCCGCAACTTCGCGAGCGCGCTATCTTCATCGGCAACCGCTTCAACGCCAAGGTCGATTTTCCGCGTCCGACACACGGCAGCCCCGAGCAATGCGCGGCGCCGCCCGCCGACCTGTTCGCGGCCGGCACGTCCATCGCGCCGTGGGCGACCCTGGGCGATGCGATCGGCGGACTGGATGACCCCGGCCCGGTCATGATGGACTTCTCACCCCGCAAGAAGTCGTTCCTCGCCCAAGTTCCGCCCGGTTCCAACTGGCGGAGCCTTCCCGTCCAGACCCAGCAGGAATCAATGGGCAAGGCCTGGCACGCCAAAGGCGGCCGATCCGGCTGGTGGCGGCGGCTGTCGTTCGACCTTCCGTGCCCCACGCTGGTGACGATGCCGAACCATGCGAGCACATCATTGTGCCACCCTGTCGGGGTCAGGGCGCTGTCGCTGAAGGAATATGCGCTGATCCAGGAATTTCCAGAAGAATGGCGCTTTGCGGGCACCGTGTCGCAGCAATATGCGCAGGTGGGCAATGCCGTCCCCGTCCGGCTCGGGGCGATTGCAGGCAAGGTCGTCGCCGATGCCTTCGACAAACGCGCCCGGCGCGATTTCAAGCCCTATGCGCGGCAGCCGGAGCATTTTCGCACCGTATACATCCAGTCCCATGTGCGAACGCGGCAGTGGTTCAAGGGCGGCGAAACCTTCGTCTGGAACGATGGCGGAACGTCGATCAAGCCGACCTATGGCGCGATGGTGAGCGCACGGCGGATCAAGAGGATGGTGAACGGCTGATGGCGAGAGGGCACCTTGATCTTCCGGCAAGGGAAAAGCCGCTTGTCCTGTCCAAGCGCAAGATCTTCGAGGCGCTGGCGCGCATCGACGGTGATGCGGATGCCAGGACACGTATCCTCACTATCGAGACCGGTTTCAGGAAGAAGATCGACTCGCATCTGCTCGGATTGCCGACCGCCCAGGCGAACTTTCAGAAATTCAATACCAGCCCGTTCGTCCTGATGTTCTATTCGAAGAAGCGCGGGTATACGCGCGTTTCCGAAATAGAAAGCGACATCATACCAGCCAAGGTCTTCTCGTCGATGGAGACATCCGCCGGTCGCATGGTCGAAGAGGTCGTGTTGCCTGTATATGGCTGGAAGTCGTGCCGAGCACGATGCATCGGTCGAGTCGCTTCTCGACGCCGGAAGATCGGCGGCGAGCAGTTTTGCGCGGTAACGCTGAAAAGCGGTCCGCGGTGCCTGAACGACGAAATGGCGCAGAATATCGGTAGAGACGTCGCGCGCAACGTGGCGGCCTGGGCGCGGAACAATGAAGCCGATACCGTCGATTTCACCTACGGGGTTCTTTACGGAACCAAAGCCGCGTCGAACAAGAAGGACTGGCACGTCCTGCGCAGCATAGTGGAGGCCTTGCCGGTTTCGGCCGAGATCGTGGATACACACAGGCAGTCGTGGAAGATGTGATACCGGCACGAGGGCCTTGATGTAAGCGCGGCAGTTCGTATCGGCATCGACTGGTGGCGCTATCTCGGCGACGAGAATACGTGGCTGGAGATGTGCGTCGCTCTAATCCGGGCCTGTGTCGCACTGGTCGGCCCGCGCCGGGATACGCCCGCCTATACCATCGCCGATCTGGGCGCGATCCTTGATCTGTCGGGAAAACCCCAGGACTTCAATGTTTCCCTGATCCAGGAGAGCCAGCTGGAATGGCTTCTCTTCGTCTGTCGGCATTTCTGCGACGGTTTCGAAGCCTGATCGGTATTGCCCTACTTCTTGATAAGCCCGATCTCTACAAGCCGTTCGTGCAGGTAATCGTGCGCGGTGATCGGGGTGGGGTAGCGGTTGGCGTTGTCCGCGGTGATCGTCGCGGGCAGCGTCTCGATCAGGAAATCGGGGGCGGGGTGGAGGAAGAAGGGCATCGAATAGCGCGAATGGCCACGGCGTTCGGGGGGTGGGTTGACGACGCGGTGGGTGGTGGAGGGCAGGAGGTGGTTGGTCAGCCGCTGCAGCATGTCGCCCACGTTAACGACCATCGCGCCCTCGGGCGGCTTGATCGCCATCCACTGGCCGGTCTGACGGTCGAGCAGTTCGAGTCCCGCCTCCTCGGCGCCGAGCAGCAGGGTGATGAGGTTGATATCCTCGTGCGCGCCCGCCCGCACCCCTTCGGCATCCTGCGGGATCGGCGGGTAATGGAGCAGGCGCAGGACGCTGTTGCCGTCCTTCACCGCGGGATCGAACCAATCGGGGGCAAGGCCCAGGTAGCGCGCGATCGCCGAGAGCAATCGGTCGCCGGCGCGATCGAAGGCGGTGAAGAGTTCGAGGAACGTGTCCCTGAACGTCTCGGGCCGCGCTGGCCAGACGTTGGGGGCCATGCTGTCGGCATAACGGTGACCCGCGGGCAGTTCGCGGCCGACGTGCCAGAATTCCTTCAGATCAACCGCGCTCGCGCCCTTGGCGATCTCGGTCTTAAACGGTGTGTAGCCGCGCGCGCCGCCGCCGCCGGCCTTGAAATAGCCGCGCTTCTCCTCGTGGGGCAGCGCGAACAGCGCCGCGGTCTCAGCCCAGGCTCGTTCGATCAGCGGCTTCGAAATGCCGTGATCGGCGACAATCGCGAAGCCGTAGCGTTGGAAGGAGGCGCCGAACTCGGCAGCGAAGGCTTGCGGGTCGCTCGCCTGCTGCGTGAGGCTGAGCGTGGGCACCTGGGCCAAGGGCGTGTCGAGCATGGGGGCTGTCCGCATCGAAGATGGAAGTGCCAACATAGGCGCGCGGGTCGCCCGACGCAAAGCCCGGGCCGCCCCCAGAGGTGTTATGGCTCGGTAACACGGCGTAATACGTATGCGCCGGGCGTGCAAGCGGGTGGGCATCCGGGCGGTGCGTCCCTATCTGCCGACGATGACGGACATGACGAGACAGGCCGCGCGCCCAAGCGCCGGCGAGATGACGGGCGCGCCGATCGGCTTTGCCGAGTTCGTGGCGCTGATCGCCGCGCTGATGGCGCTGGGCGCGCTGGGCATCGATTCGATGCTGCCCGCGCTGCCCGCAATCGGCGAAGCGCTGGGGGTGGCGAACGAGAATGCGCGGCAGTTCGTCATCACCGCCTTCCTGCTGGGCTTCGGCGTCGCACAGCTGGCGCACGGGCCGCTGGCGGATCGGTTCGGGCGGCGCCGGCTGCTGATCTGTGCGCTGGCCGCTTATGCGGTGACCAACGTGGCCGCTGCGATGGCGGGCAGCTTCACGTTGCTGCTGGCGGCGCGCGTGGTCGGCGGCGCTGCGGTGGCGGCGACGCGGGTGGCGAGCATCGCGCTGGTCCGCGACTGCTATCACGGGCCGGCGATGGCGCGGGTGATGTCGATCGCCTTCATCGTTTTCATGATCGTGCCGGTGCTGGCGCCGACGCTGGGCCAGGGGGTGCTGCTGATCGGTGATTGGCGCGCGATCTTCTGGGTGATCGCCGGTATGACGCTCATCATCCTGGCGTGGTTCGCGATCCGCATGCCCGAGACGCTGGACCCGGCCGACCGCCAGGGGATCGCGCCTGCGCGCATCATCGCAGGGTGGCGTCAGGCGATCGTCGATCGCCAGTCGCTGGGCTATACGCTTGCCGGCGCGGCCCTGATCGGGGCGCTTTACGGCTATATAAATTCCATCCAGCAGGTGATGTACGACACGTTCCGCCGGCCCGAGATGCTGGCGATCGTCTTTGCCGCGACCGCCGCGACGATGGCGCTGGCCAATCTGTTCAACGCACGGCTGGTGATGCGGCTGGGGTCGCAACGCATCAGCCACGTCGCGATCATGGGGCTGATCGCGGCCAGCGCAGTCCATTTGACGATGTCGGTGGCCGGCGTCGAGACGCTGCTGACCTTTGCCATCGTGCAGGCGGTGACGATGGCGTGCTTCGGGCTGGCGACGTCGAACTTCGGCGCGATGGCGATGGAGAACATGGGGCGTATCGCGGGCACCGCATCCAGCGTGCAGGGCTTCACCACCATCACCGTCGGCACGATCATCGGCGCAGCGATCGGTCAGGCATTCGACGGGACGACCGGGCCGATGTCCGCCGGTTTCCTGGTGGCGGCGGTGTGCGCGCTGGCGCTGGTGCTGGTGACCGAGCGCGGCCGGCTGTTTCAACCGGCCTGACGAGCCCCACGGAACCGCGGGTGCCCGATCGCCGTTCGCGCTCCATGAACTTGCCGCGACCTCGCGGCATCATGGAGATTGGGCGATGGGCGGACATCAGATTCCCGGCATGGGTCCGGGCGACGACGGTTACGACGAGGAAGGCTATGACGAGAGCCAGCGCGCCGAGATCCTGGAGGCGACGCGCGACGGGCCGAGCGACGGGCTGATCCTGACCGACCTCGAACCCGATCTGGGCGACGCCGATGACGAGGATGAGCCGATCGACGATCTCGACATGGATTCCGAGGAAGTCGGCGAGGCATCGTCCGACGTCGATATGGACGAGGACGACATCGACGAGGACGACGCGCAGGACGCGTTTGATGCCGATGCGGTCGGCAAGGATGTCGATGGCGACGACAGCGACGACGACCTCGACGATGCGGACGACGTCGCACTGCGGCCGTAAGGTTCGGCGTGCGACGCCTGCAGCATGATGGCGTTGAACTGACTTGCTTCCGTTCGTCCTGGGGGGGCCTTAAGTGGCGAAGGCCTGTGTCTAAGGGTGTGGACTCACCTGTCCTTCGAGACGCCGCTTCGACTTCGCTCAGCGGCTTCTCAGGACGAACGGAAGATTTTCGGCCAGCCTCTCAGGTCCAGCGGATCAGTATAAGGTCATCACGCCTTGAGGGCGCGGCGGGATCGAGCCCGCCGCGCCGCAACGACCGGAGGCCCGCGATGCGTGCCCATGCGGCCTTTCCACCGCCGTCCTCTAACGTGGCGCACCCGCGGAAGGTCACTGGAAAGTCACGTCCTACGCGCCCTTTTCCAAGGGATCAGGCGCTGTGTTCGTGTGGCGGTTCGGGGAGATAGTTATTCACCTCGAGCAGGTCGGCATCGACATCGGTATCGACCAGCGCCGCCATTGCCTCGGGAAAGCCGCTCGCGATCGCGCCGATCGCGTCGGCGCGTCCGCGCGGATCGGCCGCGTCACCGAACAGGGCGGGGCGGAGGTGGCGGAGCAGGAACATCAGCATGCGATCCGACGGCACGCTGGTTTCCGCGACGATGCGATCGTTGCGCCACATCTGGCGCGGCGTGCCGGTGATCCCGCGTTCGAAGGCGACGGCGGTGAGGCGGTTGGTGGCCGTCATCAGCGCCGAGTCCCAGGCGCGTGCGAAGGCGGCGCCCTGAGGGTGGTTGCGCAGGCGATAGGCCGAGCGCGGCGTGATCGCCGCCGCCTCTGCCGCGTGCGCGATGCTGCCGGTATTGGCGAGCGTATTGAGGAACATGCCCTGCCGCTCCGCGGTCCACCCGTCCTTGCGCCGACGCAGCGCGACGACCGGCTCGGGATCGCGATTGCCGGGCTTGCGGATGTCGGGCTGATTGCTGCTGAGGGCATCGGCCCAATAGACCTTGGGATCGATGTGGCTTTGCTCGGAGAGTTGCATCGGACGGCTCCTGATCGTGGAGCCGGGCCAGTTATACGTGTCGGCGGCTGTAGCGGCAACATTGCCAATCGCGGAGCCCGAGTCCATGCAGCGGACGTGTCCACGATCCATCTTGTTCCCGATGACCTCCGCCAGCTTTACCACGTCGACGAGTGGCGCAACGCGGCCGGCGTTCTGGCCACGGCCTGCCCGGCGGAGTGGGCCGAGGTCATCGATGTCCTGCGCGGTTTCCGCCTGCTGCGTTCGGAGGTCGAGGCGGCCGGCGGGTCGAAGTCGCCCATCGCGAGCCAGATCGACGGCGGCTTCTACGCGCGCGGTTGGAAGGAGAAGCAGTTCCAGACCGCGATCACGCTGGACGGGGAGACCTTCGCCAGCCCGACGCACAAGATCGACTGCCTGAAGGGCCGTGTCGCTCTCGAAGTGGAATGGAACAACAAGGATCCGTTCTTCGACCGCGATCTCAACAATTTCCGCCTGCTGTTCGATTTGCGGGCGATCGACGTCGGCATTATCGTGACCCGCGGCAGCGAACTTCAGGCGATCTTCAAGTCGCTGGGCAAGGGCAATTCCTATGGCGCTTCCACTACCCACCGCGACAAGCTGAAACCGCGGATCGAAGGCGGCGGGGGTGGCGGGTGTCCGGTGCTGACGTTCGCGATCCGGCCCGAACTGTACGTCGACGATGGCCCGCCGAGCGCCGAGCAGGTTGCCGCGGCGGCCGCGATGCCGCTATACGAATAGCTATTCGGCCGCCTCTGCCACCGCGCTGTTATGGGCATAGGTCGCCCAATCGGGTTTGTAGCTGTCGTCGGCCTGGTTGCCCCAGACCGTCCAGCCGGGGCGGGTGCCGCGGCTGAACATTTCCAGTCGCGGCCCCCAGCTGCACGATTCGATCAGGTCATATTGCTCGTCGGGCTTGCGGCTGTGTTCGCGCTTGCGGGTGCCGATCAGATTGACCTGGCTGCGGCCGGGCGCGAGCGTGCGCGCGTTCTTGCCGCGAACGCCGAACAGCAGCAATTCGGTGACGTTGCGGAAGTAGAAGCCCACCCCGCGGCCGTCCGATCCGCCGTCCTTGCGCACCTTGTGCCAGACGATGTTCGATATGTAGCGGAAGCCCCAGGCGTCCATCACCCGCAGCCCTTCGGGCAGCAGGGCGTTGGGCACCCAGAGATAGAGGTGCGACGGATCGTCTGCGATGTCGGCGACCGGCAGCGCGCAGATGTCATCGAGGGTCATCGTGCCGTAGCGGTTGAGCCGCTTATGCTCGGGCGCGACCTTGCCGGTGCGGTTCTGGAACTGCCACGGCGGATCCGCGAGGATCGTCCCGAACCGCTTCCCGCGCGCGATGGCGAGCAGGGTGGTGTGGGTTTCGAGCGGGTCGGCGGGGGGGAACATAATAGGATCTTGATGTGTTGTGATAGGCTCGGTCAAGGCCTCTTTTCGATAAAAGGAGGAAGTTTGTACGCAGCCAATGCCTGCTGTGCCGCCTGAGCCTCGATTTGTTTGCGCTGAATCTGACCACCAAGATAGGCGCGGAACTTGCCGCCTTTGATGTAATCTTCCCTCAGCCACCGCTTAAAATCCCCAAGCGCTGCTTCGGGATAGCACCACGGAGTTTGTGGATTGGAAACGGACTGTGGAAAATAGCCGGGGTAATAGTGCTTATATTCGAGGCGCGCACCATGCCGCACTTCAAGATTATTATCGTTCCAATGTCGAGCCCAACATTGGCCTATGCTGATATCGGGGATGATATTCTCGTTAGAAAATATTCCACTTTGCCCTAGTGTGACGGTAATTTCTGCACTTTCTTTGAAAATGCTAAAGAAGCCGTCGGGTGCGCTGTGGTAAACAAGAGAAACGCGATCATGGAATGCTTGCCACTGATCGCCTAAATCCCGAGTTGGTTGATAGCCAACGCTCTCATAAATCGCATCTCTGAAGCCCTTTCGTGCTAGGATGCGAAAATTATCACGCGCTTCTTCTTGGCAGAATTGGCCAGCATCAAATGCGTAATATTCAATTACCGCAAGAGATATTTCCTCTCGATAAGCATAGATAGTTCTACCACCAACCCTGACTTGAACATGACCCTCGGTAAGCTCATAACCATTCCGTGCCAAAATATCACGAATTTTGTTAATCCGTGGTTTTGGAACTGCGTCTCTCCATTGGCTGCTAATGGTGCCAATGTGCGCGTTCTCCACGCCACAAAGAACCGCTAAGCCTCGCTGTGTCAAAAAGGGTGTGCCGTCGCTGAGCACTCCCATTCCTAAAGGGTCCACGCGCGCGCCATCCAGATCGCTCAACGCAAGAGAGCCTTGCTGACCACTTTCAGTTTGAACGCTAGCTGGAAGTCTAAATACCGCTACCATCTGAAACTCCTACTCCGCCGCTACCCCGGCCATCCCAAACATGTCCGCCTCACCCAAATCCTCGTTCGCCACCGGCCGCACGATCTTGGCCTTCTGGCGCTTGTCGAACGAATCCCACACGTCGTTCCACTGGCCCTTGGTCGCCGCCTTCGAATACTCCGTCGCGCGCTGTTCGAAGAAATTCGCGTGCTCGACGCCGTTGAGCATCGGTGCCAGCCAGGGGAGGGGGTGTTCGTCGATCATGTAGATCGGCTTCAGGCCGAGCTGGCTCATCCGCCAGTCGGCGATGAAGCGGATGTACTTCTTGATCTCCTTGGGCGTCATGCCGTGGACCGGACCCATTTCGAACGCCAGGTCGATGAAATTGTCCTCCAGCCGGATCGTCGTCTGGCAGACGTCGGCGATATCGTCCTTGACCGCCTTGGTCAGGCACTGGCGCTCGTGGCAGAAGGTGTGGAACATCTTGATGATGCCCTCGCAATGCAAGGATTCGTCGCGGATCGACCAGGTGACGATCTGGCCCATGCCCTTCATCTTGTTGAAGCGCGGGAAGTTCATCAGCATCGCGAAGCTGGCGAACAGCTGCACGCCTTCGGTGAAGCCGCCGAACATGGCCAGCGTGCGGGCGATG
>NZ_DASVTL010000058.1:0-78643 GCF_036387595.1 Sphingomonas sp. | reverse complement strand
AGTTGCTGCATGCTGTCGACTGGAGCCGCCATAGGATGTATTCCTTTTCCGGTTATGCCTCTGGGAAGCGGATGACGCGTCGGCTGAAGCCATGCGCACCGGGCTATGATGCTTCCCATGCGGGGTTGAGTGGCGCGCCCTTAGCGTACTGCCGTTCGCGCGGCAACCCCGACATGGAACACGGTTTGTTCTTGACGTCGGAACATCAATAGAACATTACGGGTTCGTAAGAGGGGTGTTCGGCGATTGACCGACATTCCGATGCAGTTGGGCTGAAATAATCGCACTATGTCATTTGGTTAGGCGGAACCAAGCCGGATGTTGCGGGTTGCCGAATCGAGTGACGTTCGCGAGCATGAAGGAATGCGAACATGATGACGATCCTGAACGCCGTGATTTTCCTGGGTTCCTTCGCGGTCGCGGTGGGTGTGATCGCGTCGTCGATCGTGCCCCAGTGGCGTCGTATCGCTCATCTGGCGATGGGGAACCTCGAACGGCCGGTCGTCATGATAACCACGCCGGCGCATGCGGAGCGTCGGATCGCGGTCAGGCGCTGGGCGGCAATGCCGGTTCCTGCTCCCGTCGCGCCGTTGCGCGCGACCGCATGACCCGTCTGTAGCTGGCGATGCTGAAGGGTATGGTCAGGAGATAGCCTGCGGTTACCGCCGTGAGGGTATGCCAGGGCGCCGAGACGAGGGCCGCGCCGAGCAGGACCACACCCGCCAGCGCTTCGAACCGGATCGTCCGCCGCAGCCGCAGCGAACCCCACGAATAAGTGGCCAGACTCGACACCATCAGCGTCGCGACGAAAGCGACCCAGGGCGCGACGAGCAGCGGAGAGCGGAACAGCGGCTCTTCGGTCCAGAACCAGAGAAACATCGGCAGCATCGCACACCCTGCCCCGGCGGGTGCCGGAATGCCGGTGAGGAAGCCGGCGGATTTGTGCGGCTGCTCGGTCTCGTCGATCTTGGCGTTGAACCGGGCGAGGCGCAGGGCGCAGAACACCGCCAGAATGAGCGCCGCGATCCAGCCAAGTCTTGGCAATTGGTGCAGCGACCACAGATAGAGGATCAGCGCAGGCGCGACCCCGAACGATATGGCGTCGGAAAGCGAATCGAGTTCGGCGCCGAACCGGCTTTCCCCATGAAGCAGCCGCGCGATCCGTCCGTCGATGCCGTCGAGGACGCCGGCAACGAGGATCATCATCACCGCAAGCGGCCAATCCCCCGCGATCGCGAATCGCACGCCACTCAGCCCTGAGCACAGCGCGAGCGCGGTCACCGCATTGGGCGCCACCGCCCGCAGCGGCAGGCCGCGCGGCGCTCTGCGCGCGCGAAGCAGCCGGGGATTGAGACTCACGCCGCCATCCCCGGGTTGAGTTGCCTTGGCAGACCGGAACGCTCGCGACTATTGCGTCCTCCTGCGCACGCAGGAACCCGGGGCCACCAGCGATGCACTCCGCCATCCTGGGCTCCTGCGTGCGCAGGAGAACGGGTGGTAGTCATCGTTTCCATCTGATCGCCGGTCCGTCGCAGGTGCTGGTCGCTGCGGATACTGTGGCCTGATCTTAGCGGGGTCCAGATCGCTGCCATGATCGCGCCCTGCGATCCGCGCCCCGCAGTCTGACCAGGCGGGCGCATCACTGCGCCACGCCGGTGACCGACATGCCGCCGACACGGCCGATGACGGTCTCGCCCGCGATGCTGCGCTGGCCCAGCGTTACCTGCGGCGCGCAGTCGTCGGGCAGGTAGACGTCCACCCGGCTACCGAAGCGGATCAGGCCGATACGCTGCCCCGCGACCACCATGTCGCCGGGCTTGACGAAGCCCAGGATGCGCCGCGCGACCAGCCCTGCGATCTGAGTGAAGCCGATCCGCCGCCCGTCGCGCCCCTCGACGACGAAATGCTGGCGCTCGTTCTCGTCGGAAGCCTTGTCGAGATCGGCATTGAGGAACTTGCCCGATATATAGACCACCTGGCGGATGGTGCCGGTGATCGGCGTGCGGTTGATGTGCACATCGAACACCGACATGAAGATCGACACGCGCACCAGCGGCGCATCGCCCAGATCGCCGGCCAGTTCGCGCGGCACGGGCACGCGCTGGATCATCGTTACCAGCCCGTCGGCCGGCGCGACGATCAGCCCCTCCCCCCGCGGCGTGGTCCGCACCGGATCGCGGAAGAACGCCGCTACCCAGATCGTCAGGCCGACGAAGGGCCAGAAGAGGACGTTAGTGAGGAGCGTCGCCAGCAGGGTCAGTCCCCCGGCGATCGCGACGTATTTGTGGCCCTCGGGATGGACGGCGGGGAAGCGCCATTTGACCGTGGAGGTGACGACCGGCGGCTTTTCGAGCGATGGCATTGCAACCGTGTACCTTTCACACGACCGCATGACAACGCCGGCCGATCCCGCGCCCTGAGCCAAGCTCCGTGCAGCCGGTTGCCAGCCGCGAACTCCCCTCCTAGACGCGTGCCAAACCTCCTCCCCCTTCCAAGGATACGCGCATGGCCAAGATCAAGGTGAAGACCCCGGTCGTCGAGATCGACGGCGACGAGATGACCCGGATCATCTGGGAATGGATTCGCGAACGGCTCATCAAGCCGTATCTCGAAATCGACCTGGAATATTATGACCTGGGCGTCGAGAAGCGCGACGAAACCAACGACCAGATCACTATCGATTCGGCCAATGCGATCAAAAAATACGGCGTCGGCGTGAAATGCGCGACGATCACCCCCGACGAGCAGCGCGTCGAGGAATTCGGCCTGAAGAAGATGTGGAAGTCGCCCAACGGCACGATCCGCAACATCCTGGGCGGCGTGATCTTCCGCGAGCCGATCGTGATGCGCAACGTGCCGCGGCTGATTCCCGGCTGGACCCACCCGATCGTCGTCGGCCGCCACGCCTTCGGCGATCAGTATAAGGCCACCGATTTCAAGGTGCCGGGCGCGGGCAAGCTGACGATGAAGTGGGAGGGCAAGGACGGCCAGGTGATCGAGCACGAAGTGTTCGATTTCCCCGAGGCGGGCGTCGCCATGGGAATGTACAACCTCGACGAATCGATCACCGATTTCGCGCGCGCCAGCATGAATTACTCGCTGAACCGCAAATGGCCGCTGTATCTGAGCACCAAGAACACGATCCTGAAAGCCTATGACGGGCGCTTCAAGGATATTTTCGAGGAGGTGTTCGCCAACGAATTCAAGGATAAGTTTCAGGCAGCTGGCATCGTCTACGAGCATCGCCTGATCGACGACATGGTCGCGTCGGCCCTGAAGTGGAGCGGCGAGTTCGTCTGGGCGTGCAAGAATTACGACGGCGACGTCCAGTCGGATCAGGTGGCGCAGGGGTTCGGCTCGCTGGGGCTGATGACCTCGGTGCTGATGACCCCGGACGGCAAGACGATCGAGGCCGAGGCCGCGCACGGCACCGTCACCCGCCATTATCGCCAGCACCAGCAGGGCAAGGCGACCAGCACCAACCCGATCGCGTCGATCTTCGCGTGGACCGGCGGCCTGAAATACCGTGGCCAGTTCGACGGCACCCCCGACGTCACCCGCTTCGCCGAGACGCTGGAGCGCGTGTGCGTCGAGACGGTCGAGGGCGGCCAGATGACCAAGGATCTGGCGATCCTGATCGGCCCCGACCAGCCTTGGATGACGACCGAACAGTTCTTCGAAGCGGTGCGGGTCAATCTGGAGACGGCGATGGGCAGCTGGAGCTGAGCGGCACGCTTGGCCCCCGTGCGATCGTGCTTGGCGCCGGGATCGCCGGTTTGGCATCGGCGATCGCGCTACGCGGCGCGGGCTATCGCGTCGAATTGATCGAACAGGCGTCGGCCCTAACGACTGCGGGGGCGGCTCTATCCCTGTGGGCGAACGCCATGACAGCGCTGCGCCGGCTAGGCATTGAAGGGGTCATCGAGCGCGAAGCAGCACCGATCGCGACGCTTGGCGTCGCAGCCCGGGACGGACGCTCCCTCATGGGTCCGGTGGCGGTACAGGACGCGTGGCTTCCGACCCGCAGCCCTGCTCCAGCGGGTTCTGCTCGATGGGCTTGCTGATGACGTCGAGGTAAGGCTGGGGCTTCGGTGGAGCGCGGTCGAGCAGAACTCGGCCCAGGCGTGGGTAACGCTGGAGGACGGTACGACGAGCGCCGCAGACCTGGTGATCGATGCGAGCGGTATATGGTCGGCCTGCGCGGACTCGCTGCTCGGCACGGTAACTTCTCACCGGGGCTATGGTGGTATCCTTGCGATAAGCGATTCCGTCGGCGAACCACCGCGCGGACGGGCGCAGGAATATTGGGGAAGTGGCGAGCGCTTCGGCCTATTCGAGGTGACCGGAAATCGCCGCTACGTTTTCTACATGCGGGATGAAGTGGCTGGCACCCCTCCCCCTACCCTCGCCGAGGTCGCTCGACGCGCATGTGGCTGGGCATGCGAGATCGGTAACGCCCTTGCCGCCTGCGACGAAGCACGGTCGATACCCTTTTCGATCCACGCTCGCTCGATCCCGCGTCGCCTGGGCGACCGGCGTATACTGTGCGTTGGCGACGCCGCGCACGCGATGGAACCGAACCTGGGCCAGGGCGGCTGCCAAGGGATCGAGGATGCGGCGATACTCGGCGCAATTGCCGCCGCGAGGCCACCGCTCGACGTGCTCCCCATGTTCGAGCGCGCCCGGCTTGATCGTGTCGCATCTATCGCACGCCGGTCTGCCAGTGCCGGTCGCTTCGTGCACGGCGGCGCGGCACTGGGGGCAGTGGGGCGGGTGGCAATGGCACTGGTGCCCGACGCGGTCCACCGTCGCGTCGTGGTGAATGGCCATCGCTTCCCGGAAGCGACGCTGACACCCGCGATATAGCGGTTATAGTCCCGCGCATGGCCCTCCACCTCGACAATACCGGCTTCAGCGACACGCTGGTGATCCTGGGCGCGGCCGGCCTCGTGATTCCGGCGTTCGCGCGGTTCCGGGTCAGCCCGGTAATCGGGTTCATCCTGGTCGGCCTGCTCGTCGGCCCGGCCGGGCTGGGCGCGCTCACCGGTAGCGCGCCGTGGCTCTATTACGTCACTATCTCCGACCCTGCGTCGATCGAACCGTTCGCGGAATTCGGGATTATCCTGCTGCTGTTCTCGATCGGGCTGGAGCTGTCGTTCCGGCGGCTGTGGGGGATGCGGCGGCTGGTGTTCGGGACGGGGGCGGCGCAGTTGATCGTGTCGGCACTGCTGATCGGGGTCGCGCTGCATGCGCTGGGGCAGGAATGGGCGGGCGCGATCGGCCTGGGCTTCGCGCTCGCGCTGTCGTCGACCGCGCTGGTGCTGCCGCTGGTCGGCACCACGGGGGCGGTCGGGCGCGGGGCGTTCGCGATGCTGTTGTTCGAGGATCTGGCGCTGGTGCCGATCATCTTCGTGCTCGGCGCGCTGGCGCCGTCGGCCGCGGGCGGCGGGTGGCAGGGCGTCGCCGACGTGGCGCTTCGCGGCGGGCTGACCGTGGTCGCGATGTATCTGGCCGGCCGGGTCGTCCTCCCCCGTCTGTTCGGGCAGGCGGCGCGGACCAAAAGCCCGGAGCTGTTCCTGGCCGCATCTTTGCTGGTCGTCATCGTCGCCAGCGTCGCGACGACCGCCGCGGGGCTGTCGCCGATCGTCGGCGCGCTGCTCGCCGGCCTGTTGATCGCGGAAACCGAATATCGCTCGGAAGTGGAGGTGATGACCGCACCGTTCCAGGGGCTGGCGCTGGGAGTCTTCCTCATCAGCGTCGGCATGAGCGTGGACCTGCGGCTGATTGCGGCGAACTGGCTGGCGCTGATCGCCGCGGTGGCGGGCGTGGTCGCGGTGAAGGCATTGGTGACCTATCTGCTGCTGCGCGTTGCCAACACGCGGCGCGGGGTGGCGGCGGAGACGGGGGTGCTGATGGGCAGCCCGTCGGAGACCACGCTGATCGTGCTGGCAGCGGCGGCACAGGCGCAGCTGATCCTGCCGTCGACCGCGTCGTTCTGGCAGACCGTCACCGCGATCGGGCTGACGATCACGCCGCTCCTCGCCAAGCTGGGACGCAATGCGTCACGGCGAATCGAACGCGGCGGGGTGCCGGTGGAAATCGACGTGCCCGCGGATGGGCCTGGCACGGTCGTCATCGGTTTTGGCCGCGTCGGACGGATGGTCGTCGACATGCTGACCATCCACGGCCAGCGTTATATCGCGGTGGAGGCGGATATCGATGCGGTGGCTTCCGCGCGCCGCGGCGGCTACCGCATCGTCTTCGGCGACATCGCGCGCGGCGGACTGGTCGAGCGTCTGCGGCTGGTCGATGCAAGGGCGCTGATCCTGACGATGGACGATCCGGTGCTGACCGTGCAGCTCACCCGCCGGATGCGGGCGGTGGCGCCGGACCTGCTGATCGTGGCGCGCGCGCGCGACGCCGCGCATGCCGCCGAACTCTATCGTGCAGGCGCGACCGAGGCGGTGCCGGAGACGCTGGAAAGTTCGCTGCAACTGTCCGAGACCGTGCTGGTCGATCTCGGCGTCGCGATGGGGCCGGTGATCGCATCGATCCACGAAAAGCGCGACGAATTGCGCCAGACGATCCGGCGTGAGGCCAAGCTGGATCGCGAACCCCGCATCCGGCGGGTGCGGCGCAAGGGCGAGACGGCGTAGGGTTGGTGTACTTCGGACCGCCCTCCGGTCGCCGAGCCTCAGCCCCCGAACTGGCCGAGCGGCAGGACGCGTTCGGCCAACTTTTGTGCGGCCTTGCGGTCCCCCCGGCGCAGCGGCACGAGTACCGCCACCGCCGCGCGCTGCACAAGCCGGTCGATCGCGGTCGGCGTCGATCCGCGAACCGCGGCCTCGGTGAGCTGGATGGCGCGCGGGTCGCCCGGATCGAGTTCGAGCCGCAATAGTCCGGCCAGGCCGAGGAACATCGCCCGATCTCCGCCGAGTGCGACGGCGCGATCGAGCGCGGTCAGGCCAATCCCCTTCTGCGCACCGACCGCGATTCGCGATGCGATGCCGCCGAACTTGGCGACCAGCCCGACGTGCCATGCGCCCAAGGCGACCTGCGCCTCGGGGTTGCGGGGAAAGCGGGCGACAAGGGCTTCGAACATCTTGCGCGTGGCGATCGCCTCGCCGCGATTGCCGGTCAACTTGGCACGATACCCCCGCGCGGTCGCCTGAACCAGGAGCGCGTCCTGATCGTTCGGCGCATGGCCGATCCTGGCGGACGCGCCTTCATGGGCACGCTCGATCCGGGCGATAGCCTGTGCCTTGTCGCGATCGTTGAAGGCGGCGTTGACCAGCATCTCCCGCGGACTCTCCGCGGCCAACGGCACCGCCCACGCCGCCGCGACCATCGTCAACATCCGGACCCACGTCGGTCGCATCGCTACGCCTTCACCACGAGGCACCGGCCGGCCTCTGCCGACGGATGCCCGATCGTCGCGACGCCGGCAAAGACTTTTCGCCGCAACCTCAATTCGATGCGGGCAAATCCGCCAAAGCCGCACGGACCGCATCGACGGCTTCGGCCGCCTTCGCGCCGTCCGGCCCCCCGCCCTGGGCCATGTCCGGGCGACCGCCCCCGCCCTGCCCGCCAAGCGCCGCCACCGCGATCTTCAGCAATGCGACCGCATTATGGGTAGCGACCAGGTCCGCGGTCACCCCTACCGCGACGGAGGCACGGCCGTCGTTGACCGCGACGAGCATCGCCACGCCCGACCCAATCCGCTGCCTGGCTTCATCGACGGCGCCGCGCAGGCCCTTGGCGTCGAAGCCGTCGAGTACCTGGCCGGTGAAGGCGATGCCGCCTATCTGTTCGGGGCCAGCGGGGCCGCCCGCGGTGCCCGCACCGCTGCCTGCCAGAGCGAGCGACTTCTTCGCTTCGGCCAGTTCACGCTCAAGCCGGCGGCGGTCCTCGACAAGCGCGGCCACGCGCGCCGGGACGTCGTCGGGCGCGGATTTGAGGGTCGCTGCGGCCTCGCGCAACTTGTCGTCGCGCGCGGTCAGGTACGCGCGCGCGGCCTCCCCGGTCAGCGCCTCGACGCGGCGGATCCCTGAGGATACCGCCCCTTCGCCGACGACCTTGAACACGCCGATGTCGCCGAGTGCGGTGACATGGGTGCCGCCGCACAATTCGATCGAATAGGTGCCGTCGTCGTCCTCGCCCATCGAGACGACGCGGACTTCGTCGCCGTATTTCTCGCCGAACAACGCCATCGCTCCCATCGCGATCGCATCGTCGGGGGTCATCAATCGCGTGACGACGCTGCCGTTGCCACGCACCTGCGCGTTCACCGCGGCTTCCACCTCGGCGATGTCGGCGGGGCCGAGCGCGACCGGCTGCGAGAAGTCGAAGCGCAATCGTTCGGGCGCGACTAGCGAGCCCTTTTGCGCGACATGGGTGCCGAGGCGCTGGCGCAGCGCCTCGTGCAGGAGGTGGGTCGCGGAGTGGTTAGCGCGGATGCGCGCGCGGCGGGCGACGTCGATGCTCAGCTTCACGCTGTCGCCGACCTTGATGCTGCCGGCCTCGATCATCGCATGATGCACGAAGATGCGCCCCAATTGCTTCGACGTATCGGTAACGATTGCGCGCAAACCGCTGTCATTGAAAACATTTCCTGCATCGCCAACCTGGCCGCCGCTCTCACCGTAGAACGGCGTCTGGTTCACGACGACCGCGACCGTATCGCCGGTGGTCGCATGATCGACGCGGGCGCCATCGCGGACCAGCGCGACGACCTCGCCCTCCCCGGTATCGGAGGCATAGCCCAGAAATTCGGTGCTGCCCGATTCCTCGGCGATGTCGAACCACAGATCGTCCGAAGCCTTGGCGCCCGAACCCTTCCAGGCGGCGCGCGCTGCGCGCTTCTGCTCGGCCATCGCAGTGTCGAAGCCGGCGCGATCGACCGCCAGACCCTGCGCGCGCAGCGCGTCCTCGGTTAGATCATAAGGGAAGCCGAAGGTGTCGTAGAGCTTGAACGCGGTCTCGCCCGCCAGCGTGCCTCCAGCGGCCATGCCCGCAGTCGCTTCGTCGAGCAGCTTGAGGCCGCGGTCGAGGGTCTGGCGAAAGCGGGTTTCCTCCTGCGCGAGCGTCGCCTCGATCAGCGGCTGCGCGCGGACGAGTTCGGGATAGGCCGCGCCCATTTCGGCGACCAGCGCGGGGACGAGCCGGTGCATCAGCGGCTCCTTGGCGCCGAGCAGATGCGCGTGGCGCATGGCGCGGCGCATGATCCGGCGCAGCACGTAGCCGCGGCCTTCGTTGGCGGGCAGCACGCCATCGGCGACCAGGAAGCCCGCGGTGCGCAGGTGGTCGGCGATGACGCGGTGGCTCGCCTGGGTATCGCCTGTGGTGGCGGTATGGGTCAGCGCGCCCGAAGCGGCGATCAGCGCCTTGAACGTGTCGGTATCATAATTGTCGTGGACGCCCTGCATCACCGCGGCAATCCGCTCCAGCCCCATGCCGGTGTCGATCGATTTGCTGGGAAGTTCGCCGGTTATCTCATTGGCTTCTTGCTCATATTGCATGAACACCAGGTTCCAGATCTCGACGAAACGGTCGCCATCCTCGTCGGGCGATCCGGGGGGGCCGCCGGGGATGTGATCGCCGTGATCGAAGAAGATTTCCGAACACGGCCCGCACGGCCCGCTGTCGCCCATCGCCCAAAAATTGTCCTTGGTCGGGATGCAGATGATCCGGTGTTCGGGCAGGCCGGCTATCTTGCGCCACAGATCGAACGCCTCGTCATCGGTGTGATAGACGGTCGCGGTCAGCTTGTCGGCGGGCAGGCCCCATTCGCGGGTCAGCAGGGTCCAGGCGTGGGTGATCGCCTGTTCCTTGAAATAATCGCCGAACGAGAAATTGCCGAGCATTTCGAAGAACGTGTGATGGCGCGCGGTATAGCCGACGTTATCGAGATCGTTGTGCTTGCCCCCCGCTCGCACGCACTTCTGGCTGGAGGTGGCAGTGATGTAGGGCCGCGTTTCCAGGCCGGTGAAGACGTTCTTGAACGGCACCATCCCCGCATTGACGAACATCAGCGTCGGATCGTTCTGCGGCACCAGCGGCGCGGACGGCACGATCTTGTGCCCTGCGTTGCCGAAATAATCGAGGAAGCCGCGGCGGATGTCGTTGGTGGAGGTCATGGACGCGGGCTTAGTGGAGTGCGGGGGCGGCCTCAAGACACACTTCCCCTCTCCCTCCGGGAGAGGGGCAAGCTCGCGCAGCGAGCGCGGGGTGAGGACGGGTGCGATGAGGCGGGAAGTTTTCCTGCCCTCACCCTTCCGCCGCCCTTGGCGGCTCCCGCCCTCTCCGGGAGGGAGAGGGAATTTCACACCGGCGATTCCATCGACACCAGCGGTTCACTGAACCACTTAGGCCCCGCGTCTGTCATGTGGAAGCAATCCTCCAGCCGCACCCCGAACCTGCCCGGCAGATAGAGCCCTGGTTCGTCGGAAAAGCACATGCCCGGCGCCAGCCGCATCGCTTCGCCGTGGACGAGGTTGACGGGTTCGTGGCCGTCCATGCCGATGCCGTGGCCGGTGCGATGCGGCAAGCCGGGGCGCTTGTAGCCGGGGCCGTAGCCTAGGGATCCGTACAGACGCCGGACAGCATCGTCGACCGCACCCGCCGGCGTGCCGACCTGCGCGGTGGCGAAGGCGAGTTGCTGGCCGCTAGCGACCTGGTCCCAAACCCTGTGCTGCTCGGCGGTTGCCTTCCCGTGGACCCAGGTGCGCGAGACGTCGGACTGGTAGCCGCCGACTGAGCAGCCGCAGTCCATCAGCACGACCTGGCCATCCGCCACCCGGTGGACGGTGCGGCTGCCGTGCGGATAGGCCGATGCCTCCCCGATCAGAGCGAGCGCGAATTCGGGATCGCCGCCGAGTCTGGCGGTCGCCGCGTTCATCAGCGCGCCGATCTGCGCCCCGGTCATTCCCGCCTCGACCCGAGCGTACGTCCAGCGATAGGCGGCGATCGTCACGTCGGTCGCGGCCTGCATCAATGCGATCTCGGCCGGCGATTTCCGCATCCGGCACCCGCGCACCACCGGGTCGGCGAGCACGAACGTCGCGCCGGTCAGCGCCTTCAGCCCGTCCGCCACGAAGAAGCGCGCGGTTTCCTCGATGCCGATCACACCCTTGTCGAGCTTGGCGGCGACGAGCCACTCGGTGATGCGCCGGATCGGATCCTCGTCCTCCTGCCAGACGCGCACCTCGGCGGGGATGGCAAGCGTCTCGCGGATCGAGGGTTCCTCGAAATAGGGCGTCACGATAAGCGGCTCGCCCTCCACCGGGATCACCGCCGCGGTCAGCCGCTCGCTGCGGCCCCAGCGGATGCCGGTGAAATAGGTGAGCGACGCGCCCGGCTCGACGACGACCGCGCGCATGCCGAGGCTCCGCATCAGCGATTGCGCACGCGCCAGCCGCGCGGCTCGCTCCGCCACGCCGATCGGGGCGATATCGCGGGTGATGTCGGAAAGCGCCGACAGGTCCGGCTCGGCCGCGCGCACGACGCTCGCCACGCTCAGCAAGGGGACGGCGGCAAGGAGCGTTCGGCGGGTCAGCGTCATCGCCGAACGATAGGGCGCTTGACCCGGCGGCCGCAATCCCGTCCTCTACAGCGGTATCCAAAGGGGACAGCATGAAGTCGCGGCTTACCTATTATATCTTGGCGGGCCTGGTGGCCGGGCTGGTGCTCGGGCTGGGGCTGCACTGGTCGATCGACGATGGTACGCCCGCGTCCGCCGCGCAGTTGACGTCGATCGCCGGGTATCTCTCGATCGTCACGCAGCTGTTCCTGCGGCTGATCAAGATGATTATCGCGCCGCTGGTGTTCTCGACGCTGGTCGTCGGCATCGCGCACATGGGCGATACCTCGGCGCTGGGGCGCGTGGGCCTGCGCAGCCTGTTGTGGTTCGTGGCCGCCAGCCTGCTGTCGCTGACCTTGGGCATGATCCTGGTCAACCTGCTCCAGCCCGGCGTCGGCCTGGCGCTGGCGATCCCCCCGGCTACCGCTGCGAGTGGCGTGGATGCGGGCGCGTTCGATCTCGCGAAGTTCATCAGCCACATCGTCCCTGCCTCGATGATCGATGCGATGGCGACCAACGAGATCTTGCAGATCGTCGTCTTCTCGATCTTCGTCGGCGTCGCGATCACCGCGGTAGGCGAGAAGGCCGCGCCGCTGGTCCGCGCGACCGAGGCGCTGGTCGCGGTCATGCTGCAGATCACCAATTACGTCATGCGTTTCGCCCCCTTCGCGGTGTTCGCCGCGGTCGCTTCGACGCTGGCGGAGCGCGGGCCCGGGATCATCGGCGATCTCGGCTGGTTCATGGTGACCTTCTACATCGGGCTGTTGCTGCTGTGGGCGGTTCTGATCGGCATCGCCTTCCTGCTGATCGGCCCAAGGACGCGGCATCTAGTGCGTTATATCCGCGATCCGCTGATCCTGGCGTTCTCGGCCGCCTCGTCGGAAGCCGCGTATCCGCGCACGCTGGAGGCGCTCGACCGGTTCGGCGTGCCGCCGCGGATCGCCAGCTTCGTGCTGCCGCTGGGCTATTCGTTCAATCTGGACGGGTCGATGATGTACATGACGTTCGCGTCGCTCTTCATCGCGCAAGCGTATGGCATCGACCTGTCGATCGGGCAGCAGATCACGATGCTGCTGGTGCTGATGGTGACGTCCAAGGGGATCGCGGGCGTGCCGCGCGCGTCGCTGGTCGTGATCGCCGGCACGCTGGCGATGTTCAAGATCCCGGAGGCCGGGCTGCTGCTGATCCTGGCGGTTGACCATTTCCTCGATATGGGGCGATCGGCCACCAACGTGATCGGCAACGCCATCGCGGCGTCGGTGATCGCCAAATGGGAGGGCGGGCTGGACCCGCGCGATCCCGACAATCTCGACGCCGCGGTGGTCACCTACCCTCAGGCGTAGGCATAGGGTCCGCCCTTGGCGAGCGCAGCCTGATAGGCGGGCAGCGCATGGACCTTAGCGAGCCAGGCGATCGTCGCGGGGCGCGAGGCGTTCAGTCCGCCGCGCGACCGCGCCGCCTCCAGCGGAAAGCTCATCATGATATCCGCCGCGGTCATCGCGTCGCCCGCGAACCACGGCCGCTGCGCGAGTTCGGACTCGACGTAATTGAGGTGGACTTCGATCATCGGCTGGATACGCTTTATCGCGCGCTTGCCCATGATCGGGATGCGCGCCAACACCAGCTTGAGGAGCAGCGGCGGCATCATCGACCCTTCGGCGTAATGCAGCCAGAAGCGATAGCGCAGCGCCGAGTCGCGGTGTGCGGGCGCGCCGAGCCGCCCATCCGCCTTCTCGACCAGATATTCGACGATCGCGCCCGTTTCCGCGATCACCCGGCCGTCGTCCTCGATCAGCGGCGACTTGCCGAGCGGATGGACGCGCTTGAGCTCGGGCGGGGCGAGCATCGTCGCCTTGTTCCGCTCATAGCGCTTGATCTCATAGGGCAGGCCCAGCTCCTCCAGCATCCAGAGGATACGCTGCGACCGGCTGTTTTCGAGGTGATGGACGACGATCATAAGGCACTCCCTGGCTTCGTCGCGGACCATATCCATGCTGCGGCCGGAAAATCCACTGCGCCGTCGTTCAGGCGGCGCGCGCAGGCCGCCTCGATCCCGCGTTCCATGCCTGCACGCGCGCTTATGGGTGCGTCGCGCAGCAGTCCGGCGACCGAGCCGATGCGGTGGAAGAACGCTACTGCATCGGCGACGGCAGCGGCGCCTTCGCCGGCGCGGTAGCCGAAATCGACACGGGCGGGTGGCGCCGCCTGCCAGCCTGCGGCCGTCAGCATCGCGGCAACCCGCATCGGATCGGCGAAGGCGAACGGGCCGGGGTCGTCGCCTGCGGGCGCGTCGCCATCCCGGCCGAGCGCATCGAGCAGGTCGGCGGCAAAGCGGTTCGCTCGGCGTTCGGCGAAGCAGGAGAAGACCAGCGCGGCGCCCGGTGCAGCGGCGCGCGCAAGACGGGCGAAGGCGGCTTCGGGATCGTCGAAGAACATCACGCCATGGCGCGAGACGTAAAGGTCGACCGGGGTCGCGGCGGCGGCGGTCGCATCGCAGACGACGAAGCGCAGGTTGGGGAGCGGCGGTCGGCTGCGCGCCACGGCGATCAATCCTTCGGACAGATCGGCACCGATCACGTCGGCGTCCCCGCGCGCGGTAGCCAGAGCATGCGCCGTCGCGCCTGCGCCGCAGCCGATGTCGAGCGCGCGAAACGCGTGGCTGGGCGCGGCGGCGAGGATCGCGGCATCCAGATGCGGGGTCAGCGCCGCAAAGCTGCGGTCGGTGCGCTGCCACTCCTGCGCCCAGACATCGCCGATCCGCCCCGTCCAGTCTGCCGCCTGCGTCATGGCGTCACCCTAAACGATTTGGCTGGACGTGATAGCGGATGGTTGCGGCGCGCGGGCGGGGTGGCTAGGCGCTTGCGCGATGCGTTCGGCCCCGTTCCCCGCACTGCGCCGGCCCCGCACCCCTGCGTCGCGCCGTGCGATGTCCTTCGGTCTGGCCGTCGGCGCGCACATCCTCATCATCTTCCTGCTGTTGAGGCTGGCCCCCTCCCCGCCGGTGCGCGTCGTGGACGATGCGCCCACCACCTTCACCCTGTCGCACGAACCGCCTGCGACGCGCGAGGCGGCGCCCCGTGCCCAAGCGATCGCCAAGGTCGCGCGCAGCACCGCCAGCGCGGCCCCCCGCGCCGCTACGCGCGACACGCCGGCAGCGCCCGCCGTGACCCCGCCCCCGCCGCCGATGCTGCTTCCCGGCGGCATGGAATTGTTCGAGGCTGCCGACATCGGCAAACTGGGCGGCGATGCGGGCGAGCGCGGCGGCGGCGAATCGGAGGGCAGCGGCGACAGCGTCGCGGCTTATGGTCCGGGCCAGGGACCAGGCGGGCAGCGGCTGTTCAACGCCGAATGGTATCGCGAACCCAGCCGCACCGAACTGGCGGGCTATCTACCCGCAGGCGCCCCGCCGGGCAGCTGGGCATTGATCGCGTGCAAGACGATCGAAGACTATCACGTCGAGAATTGTCGGTCGCTGGGGGAAAGCCCCGTCGGCTCCGGCCTGGCCCGCGCCATGCGCCAGGCCGCCTGGCAATTCCGCGTCCGCCCGCCGCGCGTGGGCGGCAAGGTGCTGATCGGCGCATGGGTGCGGATACGCTTCGATTTCGACAAGGCGGGGTGAGGCGGCTGAGTGGGCGGCCGTCAGCGGCGGACCGGTGCTAAGTTCGTGGTAAATAAATTTGGTCGAAGCGCGCCGGGGATAGGTCCGCCGTCCTATTCTGAGACGATGGTCCAGATTTGGGAACGCCGCACATGAGCTTCATAACCGCATCGACCCTGGAGACCGATCAGGACGCGTCGAGCGTTGCGCCCGAGGTCGAGGGAGCCGATCTTGCGCTGCTCGATGTTCGTTGCGATGTCCTGACCAAATTGGCGGCGCAAAGTATCGGCGCGGATGATCCCGAACTGCAACAAATTCTGGCCGAACTGGTAGCCGGCGTATTCCAGACACTCGCAAACGACAGCACGAGCAGCGAAGTCTACCGGATCATACGGAGGGTTCCGGCGCAGCATGCCCAATTGGCTTGCGACCTGATGATCGCATCGTTCCTTGGGGGCACCGAAGCTGAGTTGAGTCAGTTGACGTCCTTGGCCACAGTCGTGTTTGCCGGATTCCTGACGGCCGCGGGCCGGGGGGAAGAAGCGCTCACCTTGCTGTTTGCGGTATTGCCCGACGGCCAACTTCCCGCATTCGAGGCGGCGATGTTCGCGGCGCAGTGCAACGCCTTGTCGATCAGCGGCATCCGAGATCTGTGGATGACTACGGGACCGATGCCAGCGACCGAAACGACTGCGTGCAAGATGATTGACACGCGTGAACTCAACGTCGATGCCCATCGTGCATTGGTCCGCGCTGTTGCCGAGGAGGGCCGATACGAAGAAGCCCTCAATTACCTTGGCGTCGCCCTGATGCTTCCGTTGTCCGCAGGCGAAAAGATGCCGTTAGCCGGGGAACTGGCCACGCTGTGTGTGGTCGCCTCGGCGCTTGGACGCGGCGCACTCTTTGACACGCGGCGCACGGATATGGCGTTGAAGGCAAATCCCGAAGTCACCGCGCGCGCGCTAAGCATCATGAACAAGCGCGACGCGCCGTTGGTCAGGATCGTCGACAAGGCCGTCGTCGCGACGGCAGCAAAGTTTCTGCACAGTTTCACCAACCCGCTGGATAGCGCGCGACGATCGCCCTATCCGATGCGTGACGGCAAGCCGCATGTCGATACGGTCTGGCTGGAAGTCACTAACTTCTGCAACCAGAAATGCACGTTCTGTCCGGACATGCACCGGGAGGACGACAGCCAGTGGCTTCCCCTCGCTGAAGTGAAGCGACTGATCGACGAACTCGCGGCTACCGTCAGTGTCGGATCAATGCAGCTTAATGCCTATGGCGAGCCGCTTCTGCATCCGAATATCAAGGAAATCCTGGCTTATATTCGCGCAAAGAACCTGCCGTGGCCGACGTTCTTCACCTCGCATGGACTGACGCTCGTACCCAAGAAGCTGGCCCAACTATCGCATAACTATCCCGCAGGAATCGCGATTTCGCTGCATAACGACAGCCAGGAGTCCTATGAGGCAACGCGCAGCGCCAAGATTGGCGACTATGAAACGCTCGTCGCGCGCGTGACCGCTTTGCTGCGCCAGATGGCAAACGAAGGCGCGCCTTGTCACATGCGCCTCTATCAGATGGTCGCCAACGGCAATGAGGATTGGCGAGTCGATCCGAAGGTGCGCGGCGCTTTTCCGGACACGCCCGCTCGGATGGAGAAGCATGTCCGCGCATGGGAGGCGATCGCCGCCGCCATCGCCGCGGACGCACCGCCGGCCGTTCAGGCGCGTGCTTTCGTCAATTCACCGGAGCTTATCACCGAGACGTTCTTCACGGCCGATCAGGGCGATGGTATTCACCTCAAGATACTGGATTGGCGCTCTCAGAACGGCACAATCGAGTCCGCGTTCATCTCGGCACGTCCAGTCGCGTCCTATGCAAACCTGCTGCTTGAATATCACCCGGATTGGGAGATGGAACGCCGCGTCGTCAACCGTAACACCTGCGGCTTCGTCGCATTTCCTTCGCTGGCGATATTCGCCACGCGAAAGCTCGGTATCTGCTGCCTCGATCTCAATAGTACCGGCACGTTCGGATCGCTAGACGATTACGATTCGCTGGCGGACGCACTTACCAGTCCGGAGGCGGCGCGCATGTTCGCCGAAGTCGCAAACGGCATCAGCACCTCCCCCGGCTGTCAGATCTGCCTGGGTGAGGGGCGACAGCTTTGCGCAACCGATCGCGCGATGACCGCCGGCATATTGGTTGAAATACCCGCCGAGGTCGCAGTCACTGCGACGCTTTAGCCCATCCTAACCCATGACGGGATCATGTATCCGATCGAAGACCGGGGGCAGCATCAATGCCGTCCCCGGCCCAAAGAGGTCTGCGCCGTTCGGCGGTCCGCTCAGACGTCGTCGTCCTCAGTCGCCCCCACCATCATTTCCTCGGCAACCTTTTCGGTGCGCTGGCGGATGGCGCGTTCCAGGCGGTCGGCCATATCGGGGTTTTCCTTGAGGAACGTCTTCGCGTTCTCGCGGCCCTGGCCGATGCGGACGGAATCGTAGCTGAACCAGGAGCCGGACTTCTCGACGATCCCGGCCTTCACGCCCAGATCGAGGATCTCGCCAATCTTGGAGATGCCCTCGCCATACATGATGTCGAATTCGACCTGCTTGAACGGCGGCGCGACCTTGTTCTTGACGACCTTGACGCGGGTGGCGTTGCCGGTGGTTTCCTCGCCGGTCTTGATCGCACCGGTGCGGCGGATGTCCAGGCGGACGCTGGCGTAGAATTTCAGCGCATTGCCGCCCGTCGTCGTCTCCGGATTGCCGTACATCACGCCGATCTTCATGCGCAGCTGATTGATGAAGATCACCATGCAGCGCGAGCGGCTGATCGAGCCGGTCAGCTTGCGCAAGCTCTGCGACATCAGCCGCGCCTGGAGTCCGACGTGGCTGTCGCCCATCTCGCCCTCGATCTCCGCGCGCGGCACCAGTGCGGCGACCGAATCGATGACCAGCACGTCGATCGCGTTCGAGCGGACGAGCGTGTCCACGATCTCGAGCGCCTGTTCGCCGGTATCGGGCTGGCTGACGATCAGCTCGTCGATGTTGACCCCCAGCTTCTTGGCATAGACCGGGTCGAGCGCGTGCTCGGCATCGACGAAGGCGGCGGTGCCGCCGGTCTTCTGCGCCTCGGCGATGACGTGGAGCGCCAGCGTGGTCTTGCCGGACGATTCGGGGCCATAAACCTCGATCACCCGGCCGCGCGGCAGGCCGCCGACGCCCAGCGCGATGTCCAGGCCCAGGCTGCCCGTCGATATGACTTCGACCTCCATCGACTGTTTGGAACCCAGCTTCATTGCCGACCCCTTGCCAAAGGCCCGGTCGATCTGCGCCAGCGCGGCGTCGAGCGCCTTTTGCCGGTCGGTAATCACTGCTGCTGCCACGTTGTCGATCACCTGAAGTTTAGCGGCCATGAGGAACCCCTTCGCTAGAACATGCGCGTGGCGGCGGCAACGCGTCTGTTCTCCATGTATTAGCTTTGTTCCGCTGGAACAAGTCGTGAACTCGAAATTTAGAGAAGGATTTTGTTCACGCGGAGGCGCGGAGAGGTCTAACTAGGGGGCCGCCGGGTCGCCCAGGGCAAACAGGGTGACGGAGCGCTGGAGCGCTCGAAGGTGCAAGCGCCGCAGGCACCCACCTCCTCCTTCTTCTCCGCGCCTCCGCGCCTCCGCGTGAATCAAACTTTTTTCAAACCAGCGTCGTGGCGAGCGTCCACCGACCGCGTGAACGCGCGCCTTCAGCGGCGGCGTCGCGTGCGTTCAGGCCGTCAAAAAGTGCGAAGCAGGTCGCGCCGGACCCCGACATCCGCACGAGCGTAGTACCCGGCGCCGCGTGCAGGTGGTCCAGGACGGTGCCGATCACCGGCACCAGCGCGCTTGCGGATGGCATGAGATCGTTCCGGCCCGCTGCGGCGCGCGCGAGCGGGGTGCCCTCACCGGCGATACCGCCGCGGTCCACGCCGTCCCACTGCCCGAACACCGCCGCGGTCGAGACCCCGACGCCCGGGTTGACGAGCAGCACCGGCACATCGCCAAGTGCGTCGAGCGGCGTCAGATCGTCGCCGCGCCCGGTGGCGAAAGCGGTGCGGCCGAGCAGACAGGCGGGCACGTCCGCACCGAGCCGGGCTGCGATGGCGAACAGGCGGTCGTCGCGCCGGTCGATGCCGTGCAGCCGGGCGAGCCCGCGCAAGGTCGCCGCGGCATCGGCCGATCCGCCGCCGATGCCCGAGGCGACGGGGAGGCGTTTGTCGAGGGTTATGGCGTAGGGGGTCGTGGTGGCGAAGGTTTCACGGAAGCTGTCAGCGGCGCGAGTTACCAGATTTTCCGCCCATTCGCCCTCACCCTTCCCACTCGCCTGCGGGGAGTGGGAGGGGTGAGGGTGAGGGCGACCGAGATCGGCGGCAAACGGCCCGGTGATGGCGAAGCTATCTCGTTCCGCGGGCGCAACGGTCACGATGTCCCCGTCCGCGCAGAACGCGAACAGCGTTTCCAGGTCGTGATAGCCGTCCGCGCGGCGGCGGCGGACGTGGAGCGCCAGGTTGATCTTGGCGGGGGCGGGTTCGGTGGTCATGAGGTCGGCCTTGGCAAGACGCCGCGGCAAAGCCGCGTCGTCGGTCGTCGCGGTAGCGACGCCGGCCGCGCTTGCGCGAGTCTTGCGCCGGGGCGGCGCAAGCCGCGCTGCGCGTCACATATTCGGATAGTTCGGCCCGCCGCCGCCCTCCGGCACCACCCAGTTGATGTTCTGCGTCGGATCCTTGATGTCGCACGTCTTGCAGTGGACGCAATTCTGCGCGTTGATGACGAACTTCGGGTCGCCGACGTCCTCGCCGACGATCTCGTACACCCCTGCCGGGCAGTAACGCTGCGCCGGTTCGTCGTACATCGGCAGGTCGTATTTCACCGGCACGTCCGGGTCGCGCAACGTCAGGTGGGCGGGCTGGTCCTCCTCGTGATTGGTGTTCGACAGGAACACCGACGACAGCCGGTCGAAGGTCAGCACGCCATCGGGCTTGGGATAGACCGGCGGCTTGACCAGATCCTTGCGCCACAGGCTTTCGTGGTCGGGGTGGTGCTTCATCGTGAAAGGCATCTTCACGCCGAGATGCTCCAGCCACATCGTGACGCCCGAAAGCCCCGAGCCGATGAAGTCGCCGAACTTCTTGACCAGCGGCACGACGTTGCGGACGACCGACAGCTCCTTCTTCAGCCACGACGCCTCGAACGCGGCCGGATAGGCGACCAGCTCGTCATGCGCGCGGCCGGCCTGAATCGCGGCGAAGGCGGCCTCCGCTGCCATCATCGCGGATTTCTGCGCGCCATGGGTGCCCTTGATCCGCGGCACGTTGAGGAAGCCTGCCGAACAGCCGATCAGCGCGCCGCCGGGGAACACCAGCTTCGGTATCGACTGCAACCCGCCGTCATTGATCGCGCGCGCGCCGTAGCTGACCCTTTTGCCACCGGCGAGCAGCTCGGCGACCGCGGGGTGGGTCTTCCACTTCTGCATCTCCTGGAACGGCGAGGTATAAGGGTTGGTGTAGCTCAGCCATGTCACGAAGCCGATGCTGACCTGCCCGTTCGCCTGGTGATAGATCCAGCCGCCGCCGTTGGCATCGTCGCCGAGCGGATAGCCCTGGGTATGGATCACCTTGCCCGGCTCGTGCTTGGCGGGGTCGATGTCCCACAATTCCTTGACCCCCAGGCCATAGACCTGCGGCTGTGCATCGCGCGCCAGGTCGAAGGTGCGGATGACCTCCTTGGTCAGGTGTCCGCGCACGCCTTCGGCGAAGAAGGTGTATTTGGCGTGGATTTCCAGACCCGGCGTGTAATCGCCCTTGGGGGTGCCGTCGCGCGCGACGCCCATGTCGCCGGTCGCGACGCCCTTTACCCGGCCCGCTTCGTCGAAGAGGATTTCAGCAGCGGCGAAGCCGGGGAAGATCTCGACGCCGAGTTCCTCGGCGTGCCCCGCCAGCCAGCGGCACAGATTGCCGAGCGAGCAGGTGTAGGTGCCCTTGTTGTGGAGGAACGGCGGCGTCCACAGATGCGGCAGATTGTACTTCTTCTTCGCGGTCAGCACCCAGTGATGGTTCTGCGTCACCGGCGTCTCGCCCAGCGGGCAATCGGTGTCGCGCCATTCGGGGATCAGCTCGTCCATCGCGCGCGGGTCGATCACCGCACCCGACAGGATGTGCGCGCCGACCTCGGACCCTTTTTCGAGGACACAGACCGCCAGTTCGGCACCGGCGTCGTTCGCCAATTGCTTCAGCCGGATCGCGGCCGAAAGGCCCGCCGGCCCCGCGCCGACGATCACGACATCATAAGGCATCGACTCGCGTTCGGTCATCACTTCCACTCCCGGCGACGATGGCCGTAGCGTCACCCATTTGGGCGCGCCGCGGCCACGTCCTGACTGCATAGCCGATTGAGGAAGTTGACCGAAACGTCAACTCCCGCGCATGAGAGAAGGCGATGGGGGCAGACCAGAATTTCGATTTTGCGGCGGCGACCGCCAGTGCGCTGGAATGGTGGCGTGATGCCGGCGTGGATGTGCTCGTAGAGGATTGTCCCCGGGATTGGCTGGCCCCTCCAATATCCGTGGCGCCGGCGGCTCCGATGTCCTCTCCCGCCGCGTCGACAACCGTTACGATGCCTGCCACGCTCGCTGCATTTGTGGAGTGGCGCGGCGGGGTGGACATGCCGGAGGCCGCCTGGGCGGGTGCGTCGATCGCGGCGAGCGGGCCGGACATCGCCGATCTGATGATCCTGGCCGATTGCCCCGACCGCGACGATGAGGGCACGTTGCTGAGCGGCGGCGCGCCAGGGCGGCTGTTCGGGCGGATGCTCGCCGCGGTCGGCCTCACCCGGGACGACGTTCACATCGCCGCGATCTGCTGGCGTCGGCCGACAGCGGGGCGCATCCCGCGCGAGATCGAAGCCCGTCTGGGCGACATGGCCCGGCACCATATCGGCCTCGTCGCACCTCGGCGATTGCTGCTGCTGGGCGACGGCGCGGTGCGGGCGGTACTCGGCACCCATCTCGCCGAAGCGCGCGGGCGTTTACACTTTGTTAACCATATTGGCGGCAGGGTCGCAGTCGTTGCGAGCCACCACCCGCGCTTTCTGATCGAGAAGCCGGCGTGCAAGGCGGAAAGCTGGAGCGACCTGCGGATGCTGATGCGCGATCACGCCGAAGTCGAGGGTGCCGATGTCGCGGGCGCCGGCGTGAAGACCACGGGAGAATGACCATGCGGCTTCTGATCGGGGCGGCGTTGCTGGCCCTCCCCCTGCCCGCCTATGCGGCCGAACCAGCCGGCGATGCGGGCATTGTCGCCGCCGCGCGCATTCCGGCGCAATTGGATAGCGGCCAGCGCGAATCCTATGCCGCGGTGTTCCAGGCCATCCGCGACGCGCGCTGGACCGACGCCCAGATCGGGCTGGATGCGATGAAGCCCGGCCCCCTCCACGCGATCGCCCGCGCCCAACTCTATACCGCCAAGGGATCGCCCAAGGTCGAGCCGGAGCAGATCGTCGCGCTGCTGAACGAGGCGCCCGAACTGCCCCAGGCCGAGCAACTTGCACGTCTGGCGAAAAGCCGGGGCGTGACCGAGCTGCCCCCGCTGCCCGTCGCCCGCACTTTGATCTGGCAGGACGGCGCGCCGCGCCGCTTTCGCGCAAAGACCGCCAAGAGCGACCTGATCGCTGCCGATCTCGCGATCCGGATGCAGCCGCTGGTCAAGATCGACGACGGCGCGGGCGCGCAGGCGATGCTGGAGGAGACCGAAGGACTGACGCCCGAGGCACTGACCGAATGGCAGCAGAAGGTCGCTTGGATGTACTTCCTGCAGGGCGACGACGCCCGCGCACGCGACATGGCCGGTAAGGCCGCCAACGGCGCCGGCGACTGGGCGATTCAGGCGCGCTGGACCGACGCGCTCGCCG
Organism: Sphingomonas sp.; assembly: GCF_036387595.1. Classification (GTDB taxonomy): domain Bacteria; phylum Pseudomonadota; class Alphaproteobacteria; order Sphingomonadales; family Sphingomonadaceae; genus Sphingomonas. Next base: position 55,519 of record NZ_DASVTL010000058.1, on the reverse strand, counting down.
CGTGGCGCCAGCGCGACTGCGCGAGCGCGAGCGCGGGGTTCGAAGGCGTCGCCGCGCGCGCGACCGACGTCGATCTGCGCGCCGCTGCGCTCTATTGGGCGGCGCGTGCCGACATGATGTGCGCAAGCCCGCAGAAGATCGAGGCGCGGCTGAAATCCGCCGCGCAGTTCGGCGAGAGCTTCTACGGCCAGCTTGCCCGTCAGGCGTTGGGCATGCGGCAGAAGGCTGCGCCAAAGAACCAGCTGGTCGCCAGCGACTGGGCAGCGCTCGATCGGCGTCCCAACGTCCGCGTCGCCGCCGCCCTCGTCGAGGTCGGCGAGACCGCGATGGCCGACAGCGTGGTGCGTCAGCAGGCCCGGATCGGCGCGCCGGCCGAATTCGGCAGCCTGGTGCGCCTCGCCGAATCGCTCGATCTTCCCGCGACGACCGTTTGGCTCGCGCACAATTGCCCTGCCGGCGTCACCGCCACCGTCGAGGCACGCTATCCCGCGCCGAACTGGGCGCCGGCGAGTGGCTGGCGGGTCGAAAAGGCGCTGGTCTATGCGCATACGCTGGAGGAATCGGGGTTCCGCAACAAGGCCGTCAGCCCGGCGGGAGCCTATGGCCTTATGCAGATCATGCCAGCCGCCGCGACCGATTTCGCGCGCGAACGCGGCACGACGCTGGAGAAGGACGCGTTGACCAAGCCTGCCGTCAACATGGACATCGGTCAGCGCCATCTGGAACGGCTGCGCGACAACGGCGTCACCGGCGGGCTGCTGCCCAAGGTCATCGCGGCCTATAACGCCGGCCCGAAGCCGGTCGGCGAATGGAATGCGATCATCCGCGATGGCGGCGATCCGCTGCTGTACATCGAGAGCATCCCCTATTGGGAGACTCGCGGCTACGTCACCACCGTGCTGCGCAATTACTGGATGTATGAGGGCCAAGGCGGCAAGCCGAAATCCGCCAGCCGTTCGGCACTGGCGCAGGGCATGTGGCCGCGCTTTCCCGGTTTGCCGGGCGCCGCCGCGGTGCGCATGAATGCCGCCCCGTCGGCACGCGCCACCGCGGCGCTCGGCACGTCCGCTCGCCCGGCAGCAACGGTGACGCGTGCCGATTGACGAGGCCGCGGCGTTCCTGGCGGTGCGGATCGCGGTACTGACGGTGTCCGACACGCGCAACTTGGCCGAGGATCGGTCGGGCGACACGCTGGTGGCGCGGATCGCGGCGGCGGGGCACATCCTGGCGGAACGCGCGATCATCCGTGACGACAGCGACGGCATCGTCGCGCGGCTGCATGCGTGGATCGACGATCCCGATATCGACTGTATCGTCACCACCGGGGGCACCGGCGTCACCGGCCGCGACGTCACGCCCGAGGCGGTGGAGCGCGTCGCCGACAAGATGATCCCCGGCTTCGGCGAACTCTTCCGCTGGCTCAGCTTCGCCAAGATCGGCACCTCGACGGTGCAATCGCGCGCCTGCGCCTGTGTGGCGAGGGGCACCTATATCTTCGCGCTTCCCGGATCGACGGGCGCGGTGAAGGACGGGTGGGACGGAATCCTTGCCACCCAACTCGACAGCCGCCACCGCCCCTGCAACTTCGTCGAACTTATGCCGCGGCTGACCGAACGGTAGGACATTCCTCCCCGTTCACGGGGAGGAACTTGCCGTACCGCTTCAACAATTTGGCGAATCTCCGCACCTGCGCTAGCGCGTCGCGCAACGAAGGAGAGCGTGATGGCGGGTATGGGCAGGTTCGACTGGGAAGACCCCTTCCTCCTCGACGATCAATTGACCGAAGACGAGCGGATGGTGCGCGATACCGCGCGCGGCTACGCCCGCGAGAAACTGCTGCCGCGGATCGTCGATGCCTTTCAGCACGAACATACCGATCCTTCGATATTCCGCGAGATGGGCGAACTCGGGCTGCTCGGCCCGACGATCCCGGAGGAATATGGCGGGGTCGGCGCGAGCTATGTCGCTTATGGCCTTGTCGCGCGCGAGGTCGAGGCGATCGACTCGGGCTATCGCTCGATGATGAGCGTCCAGTCCAGCCTGGTCATGTACCCGATCAACGCCTTCGGATCGGAAGAACAGAAGCGCAAATACCTGCCCAAATTGGCAACCGGCGAATATATCGGCTGCTTCGGGCTGACCGAACCCGACGCCGGGTCCGATCCCGGTGGCATGACGACGCGGGCGCGCAAGGTCGACGGCGGCTATGTCCTCTCGGGGACCAAGACCTGGATCAGCAATTCGCCGATCGCCGATGTCTTCGTGATCTGGGCGAAGTCCGATGCGCATGAGGGCGGCATTCGCGGCTTCCTGCTGGAGCGCGGGATGAAAGGGCTGGAAACCCCCAAGATCGAGGGCAAATTGTCGCTGCGCGCGTCGATCACCGGCATGGTGATGATGGACGACGTCGAGGTCGGCGAGGACGCTTTGCTGCCCGACGTGCAGGGACTGAAGGGGCCGTTCGGCTGCCTCAACCGTGCGCGTTACGGCATCGCCTGGGGCGCGATGGGCGCGGCGGAATTCTGCCTGCACGCGGCGCGGCAATATGGGCTGGACCGCAAGCAGTTCGGTACGCCGCTGGCCGGCCGGCAGCTCTATCAGAAGAAGCTGGCCGACATGGAAACCGAAATCGCGCTCGGCCTGCAAGCGGCCCTTCGCGTCGGCCGGCTGATGGACGAAGGCCGATTCGCGCCGGAGATGGTCAGCCTCATCAAACGCAACAACGTCGGCAAGGCGCTGGCCATCGCCCGCGACGCGCGCGACATGCACGGCGGCAACGGTATCTCGGGCGAATATCACGTGATGCGCCACCTGATGAACCTGGAGACGGTCAACACCTATGAAGGCGCGCATGACGTCCATGCGCTGATCCTCGGCCGAGCGATCACCGGCATCGCCGCCTTCTGAGCGGTTGCGAGCGTCGCGGCGGCGTGCGATACCTGGTCTTCTAAACGATGTGGAGTGATGCGATGGCGACCGCACTGGCCAAACCGCAGATGGCGGCAGCCGAATGGGAAGCGCGTCAACAGCTTGCGGCCTGCTACCGCGTGTTCGACATGCTCGGCTGGTCGGAGATGATCTACAACCACATCACGCTGAAGATTCCGGGTGAGGAAGGCGCGTTCCTCATCAACCCGTTCGGGCTGCACTTTTCCGAAGTGACCGCATCCAGCCTGGTCAAGATCGACATCGACGGCAACAAGTTGGACGACAGCCCCTATCCGGTCAATCGTGCGGGTTTCGTTCAGCACGCGCTGTTCCACCGCCATCTGCCCGACGCGCATTGCATCATGCACACGCACACGACCGCGGGCATGGCGGTGAGTTCGGTCGAGGGCGGCCTCAGGCCGATCAATTTCTACGCCTGCAACTTCGCCGGGCAGATCGCATACCATGATTTCGAGGGCGTCACCGTCCGCGACGAGGAAGGCGAGCGTCTGCTCGCGCACCTCGGCAACAAGCGCGTGATGCTGCTCAAGAACCACGGCATATTGGTGATGGGCCGTACCCTGCCCGAGGCGTTCATCAAGCACTGGTCGCTCCAGCGGGCGTGTGAAATCCAGCTGGCGACGCTGTCGATGGGCAATCCGCTGGAAGTCTCTCCGGATGTGGTCGCGGTTCACCAGCGCGATCTGCACATGGTGCAGGTGCCCGGCGGCCCCGGTGCGGCGGATTTCGCGGCGATGGTGCGCAAGGTCGACCGCATCGATCCCAGCTGGCGCGACTGAGAGTCTGTTTGGAAACGCGCCGAAGCACGTTTCGCGGCACCGGCTCGCTCCCCCACCCGGCCGCCCAGCAGAGTACATTGTGGGTGGCCGGGTGGGGGAGCGGGCCGGTGCCGCCTGCAAAACTCGCTCTACCGCGAGTTTTTAAACGGACTCTGTGGCCGGCGCCGACGCCGCGATGACCAGCTTCACCGTCAACAACCAACCCGTTCGCTACCGGCTCGACCCCGAGACCCCGCTGCTGTGGGCGCTGCGGGACGCGTCCAATCTGACGGGGACCAAATACGGCTGCGGCACCGGCCATTGTGGCGCGTGTACCGTCGATCTCGACGGGCGCGCCGTGCGCAGCTGCCAGGTGACGATCGGCGCGATCGAGGGGAGCTACGTCACCACGATCGAGGGGCTGTCGCGGGAGCGCAACCATCCGGTGCAACTCGCCTTCCTGGCCGAAAACGTCGTACAGTGCGGCTTCTGCATTCCCGGCATGGTGATGGCTGCCGCTGTGCTGCTCAAACGCGACCAGAACCCCAGCGACGCGACGATCCGCGCGACGATGACCAACCTGTGCCGCTGCGGCATCTACCCGCGGCTGATCGAGGCGGTCCAGCGCGCCGCACGCGCCCTGCGCGGCGAGGAGACGATCCCCGCGGGTGCGCGTCCCGGCATCGACCCTGCGGATTCCGCGCGCTCGGTCCCCGCTCTGGTGCCGCCACGCGACTGACCTGTGCGGCAATGCTTTCGAAACGCTGACGATCCAATTCAGCCGCGGTTCCGTGCAGGCCAGGCATTTGCGTCCTCATCATCGGGGCCGGCTCGTGCGCCGGCATGCAAGGACGAAGACCATGAGGTTCCTCATCAAGGCGTTGCTGGCGGCGACCGCGCTGGTGCCGATCGCTACCGCGGCCACCGCGCAGGAGGCACGTCCCGGCCGCGAGGGCCGGCAATGGGGCGGCGAGCGGCGGGGAGGCGACCGGGGGGCGGAGCGGCAGCAGCGGGACCGGCCCGAGCGCGTGGCGATCGACCGCGACATGACGCGCGACGGCGGCGCCGATCGCCAGGCGCGCGCCGCAGCGAACCCCGGGTGGCGCGATCGGCGGGCGACCAGCGAAATAGCGGCAGGCGCGGACGTATCCGTCCGCCGCGACCGACCCGCCAACCGTCAGGATCGGAATATCAACCGCGATTCCGGCTCACGTGGAGAGCGTGGCACCTTCCAGCGTGATACGTTCCAGCGTGGATCGGACACCATCACCGGTGATCCACGCGCCGCACGCCGGATCGATGGCGAGCGCGACCGATCCGTGCGCCGCGATGATCGCCGTGCCACCGCCACCTTCGGTCCGCGCGATCGTCAGCAAAATGAGCGCAACGACCGCCGCATCAACGGCGGTCAAGGTGCACGCGGGAGCGACTGGAACCGCGGCAACGACTGGAACCGCGGCAACGACCGCTACCGCGACGGCAATCGCAACGATCGTGGGGCCTGGAACCGTGGCTGGCGAACCGAGCAGCGCTACGATTACGGTGGTTATCGCAATGCCAATCGCCGTGCATACCGCCTGCCGCGCTATTATGCGCCCAACGGGTGGGGCAACGGCTATCGTCGTTTCTCGGTCGGGATCACGCTCAATTCGATCCTGTTCGGGCAGAATTACTGGATCGACGATCCCTACGACTACCGGCTGCCCGCCGCTTACGGCCCATATCGCTGGGTGCGTTATTACAACGACGCGCTGCTGGTCGACGTCCGCTACGGGCGCGTGGTCGACGTGGTGTACGGCATCTTCTGGTAGGCCATATCGGGCCGGTGGCGCATGCTGCCGGCCCCCCTTGCCTTTCGCCGCTCGCCGCGCGATTTCAGCGGCCATGAAGTTGTTCGGCAAATCATCGGCGACGCCGCGTATCACCGCCTCGGGCGGCATGCCTTCGCCAGCACGCGGCGAGGTTGGCCGCGCGGTCTCGGCCCGGCTCGATGCGAATCCGGCGGTCACCAATGTGCCGATCGCGGGCGTGCAATTCTATCATCACGAAGACTTCCTCTCGCCCGAACAATGCGCGCGGCTGATCGCGCTGATCGACATCGGCCGACGCCCCTCGACCCTGCTCTCCGATCGCGCCGGCGTGGGGTTCCGCACCAGCGACAGCTGCGACATGGATCGCTGGTCGCCGGAGGTTCGCCCGATCGACGAATCGATCGCGCACCTGCTCGGCGTCGATCCCCGGAATGGCGAGACGATGCAGGGCCAGCGCTACGACATCGGCCAGCAATTCCGCGCCCACCACGATTATTTCCACGAAGCCGAGAAATATTGGGCCGACATGGAGCGTTGCGGCGGGCAGCGGACGTGGACCGCGATGATCTACCTCAACGACGTGGAGGAAGGCGGATCGACCTGGTTCCCGCAGGCGGGCATTCGCGTGTCGCCTAAGCGCGGACTGCTGTTGGCGTGGAACAACATGAAGCTCGACGGCAGCCCGAACGAGCGCACGTTGCACGAAGGCATGCCGGTGGTCGAAGGTGTGAAATATATCGTCACGAAATGGTTCCGCGAAGGCGCATGGGTGAACTGAGGCCGACACGCCGCTTTCCTACAAGCCGGCTTTGGCTGTAGGCCAAGCGCGCCCCCTCTACCGGGCCGAACCGACGAAGCCTGCAAGGCCTGTCCGGACGATTGCGTACACCCCTGTAGGATGTGACTTTTCAGTGACCTTTCGCGTTTGAACCCCGTCCTCGGCATCGCCACCTCCCTCCTCGGCCAGCCGTGGCAGTGGCGCGCGCGCGCGGCGGATGCGCGGGACGCTGCGATGGACGGCGGCGATCTCGTCACCCAGTTGCTGCTCGCGCGCGGGTGCCCGCCCGACGCGTTGGAGGCGCACCGCCTGCCGTCGATCCGCTCCTTCATGCCAGATCCGTCATGCTTCCGCGACATGGACCGCGCCGCCGAACGCCTGGCCGATGCGGTTCAGGCGGGCGAAGGCATCGCGATCTTCGGCGACTATGACGTCGATGGCGCGACCTCGGCGGCCCTCATGGTCCTGATATTGCGCGATCTCGGGATCGAGGCGCGGCCCTATATTCCCGATCGGCTGCTGGAGGGCTATGGCCCGTCGGGCGACGCGCTGGTGCGGCTGGCGCGCGAGGGTGCGACGCTGATCGTCACCGTCGATTGCGGCGCACAGGCGTTCGACGCGCTGGCGGCGGCCCGAGACGAGGGCGTCGACGTGATCGTCGTCGATCACCACAAATGCGTCAGCGCCCTGCCCCATGCGCACGCCATCGTGAACCCAAATCGCCTGGACGAAGGCGCGGAGGGCGCGAGCCACGGCCATCTCGCCGCCGTGGGCATGGCCTTCCTGCTCGCCGCAGCATTGGTGCGGACGTTGCGCGGACGCGGCTTCTTTGCCGCACGCGCCGAACCACGCCTGCTCGATCTGCTCGACATCGTCGCGCTCGGCACGGTCGCCGACGTCGCACAGTTGCGCGGGCTGAACCGCGCATTCGTCGCGCAGGGGCTAAAGGTCATGGCACGCGGCGGCAACCCTGGCGTCGCTGCGCTGGTCGAGGCGTCACGCCTTACCCGCGCGCCGACGTGCACCGATCTCGGCTTCGCGCTAGGTCCGCGGATCAACGCCGGTGGCCGCGTCGGCCGCGCCGATCTGGGCGTGCGGCTGCTCACCACCCGCGATCCCGAGGAAGCCCGCGCGATCGCCGCCGAACTGGACCGCCTGAACGAGGAACGCCGCGGCATCGAAGCGGTCGTGCAGGAAGCCGCCGACGCGATGACGGGCAGCGATCGTCGGGTTGCGGTCGTTTCCGGCATTGGCTGGCACGCCGGCGTGATCGGCATCGTCGCCGGACGGCTGAAGGAGCGGCTCGGCCGGCCGGCGATCGTCATCGCGATCGACGATCAGGGAATCGGCAAGGGATCGGGGCGTTCGATCGCGGGGGTCGATCTGGGTGCGGCGGTGATGGCGGCCCGGGAACATGGGCTGCTGGTCGCCGGCGGCGGGCATGCGATGGCCGCAGGGCTGACGATCGCGGCCGACGGGATCGCCGCATTCGCCGATTTCCTTGAACTGCGGCTGGCGGACACGGTCGACCGGGCGTCGGCGAACCGCGCGTTGCTGCTCGATGCGGTGATCGCACCCGGCGGCGTCAACCCCGCGCTGGTCGAGGCATTCGACGTCGGCGGTCCTTACGGCATGGGATGGCCCGCACCGCGCATCGCCACCGGGCCGGTACGCGTCATCCGCGCCGATGTGGTCGGCAACGGCCATGTCCGCACGGTTGTCGCCGGCGACGACGGTCGCAGCCTGAAGGCGATGGCGTTCCGGCATGCGGAGACGCCGCTCGGACGGGCGCTGCTCGGTGCCGGACCGGATCGAAGGCTGTGGCTGGCGGGGCGAGCGAAGGTCGACGACTGGAACGGCCGGACGAGCGCCGAACTGCACGTGGAGGATGCCGCCTGGGCCGATCGCCCTTAGGCTTGTATGAATTTCCGCCCTCTCCGTCGCCTGGACGAGGATGGTGACCCCTACGGGGCTCGAACCCGTGTTTCAGCCGTGAAAGGGCCGCGTCCTAACCACTAGACGAAGGGGCCAGCTTGGCCGGCGGGTTGGCGACTAAGGCGAAGCGGCGTCGCGGTCAAGCGGTCGCCGCATCAACTCACCCGGCGATGCCGTCCGCCATACCGCCGCCCGAGATAGTCGCCGAGACCCTGCATCTCGCACACCGCCGCCGCGACCCCGTCCGATCGGCAGGCAAAGGGATCATGCGCGGCGCGGTCCGCCACCTTCTCCTTCAGCTCCTCGATGTCGGCGCGGGTGAGGATATTCTTCTCGCGCAGCAGGCAGATCAGGCTCTGCAGGATCACAAGGCTCTTGTCGTTGCTGTCGACTGCCTCGGCTTTTACCAGGTCCATCGTAGCTCTCCTATGGTAGGAGCCGAGACTATGCCGCTCCAAGGCGTTTGCAAGCGGTCATTTTCAGCGCAGACCGCCGCCCAACGTCCGATACACCTCGATCAGGTTGCTGCCTTCGTTCAGCCGCGCCGTCACGAGCTGCTGCTGCACGCTATACGCCGTGCGCTGAGAATCGAGCGCCGTCAGGAACGAATCGACGCCCGCGCGATACCGGGCGTCGGCCAGCCGCGCCGCAACCGTCGCGGCCTCGGCGCGCGCGGCCTGCGCGGCGACCTGCTCGCCGATCGTGCCCCTCTGTGCCAGTGCATCGGCGACCTCGCGGAACGCGACCTGGATCGTCCGTTCATAGGTGGCGACCGCGCCCTGTTGCGCCGCTCGGGCGGATTCGAGATTGCCGCGATTGCGGCCGCCGTCGAACAGCGGCAGCGATATGGACGGCGAAGCATTGTAGGTCGCGCTTCCGCTGCCGAACAATCCTCCAAGCGCGCCGCTGAGGGTGCCCAGCGTGGCCGTGAGCGAGATCGTCGGGAAGAACGCCGCACGCGCCGCGCCTATATTGGCGTTCTGCGCGATAAGCCGATGCTCGGCCTCCAGCACGTCTGGTCGGCGCAGCAGGATTTCGGAAGACAGGTTTGCCGGAAGCGACGGGATCAGGAAGCCGCTGCCGTTCCCCAGGCCTTCGGGCAATTGCTCGGCCGCGACGGTGGTGCCGACCAGCAGGTTGAGCGCATTCTGGTCCTGCGCGATGCGGGTCCGCGCCACCGCGATGTCGTTGCGTGCAGCCTGATAATTGGTCTCCGCCTGACGCGCCTCCAGCTCGGAAGCGACGCCCACGCGAAACTGTTCGCGCGTCAGCCGCAGCGTCTCCTCGAATGCCTTCAGCGTCTGCTGCGACAGCCGCAGCTGGTCCTGGTCGGACGCCATCGTCAGCCAGGCGGTCGCGATCTCCGCGATCAGGCTGATCCGCGTGGATCGGCCCGCCTCCTCGGTCGCGAAATATTGCTCCAGCGCCGCCCGGGACAGGTTGCGCGTCCGCCCGAACAGGTCGAGTTCGAACGCCGAGAAGCCGACGCTGGCGGTATAGAATTCGATCGTCGTGCTCGCGCCGGCGCCGCCGCCGAACCCTGCGGTATTGTTGGTCCGGGTTCCGGCGACAGACGCATTGGTGCCGGGGACCAGATCGGCGCGCTGGACGCGATATTGCGCCCGCGCCTGGAGCACGTTGGCCGATGCCAGCCGCAGATCGCGGTTGTTCTCAAGCCCCAGCGCAATGACCTGACGCAGCCGATCATCGGTGAAGAAGTCGCGCCAGCCGATCGCGGTCACGTCCGCCGCGTCGGTCGCCGCCGGGGGATAGGCGCCGCCCTGCGGCAGGATCGCCGGGATCGCGCCGACGGGACGCACGTACTTGGGCGCGAGGTTGCAACCGGCAAGCGCGGCGCTGGCACCGAGCAGGAGGAGGAGGGATCGACGAGCCATGATCTATGCTTCCTGCGGCGCTGGGCCGGGCTTCGTTGCGGTGTCGCCGTCATCTGCGATCCTGCCCGAATCCTGACCGAACAGCCGCAGCACGACCACGAAGAACATCGGCACGAAGAAGATCGCCAGCACCGTCGCCGACAACATGCCCCCGACTACCGCGCGGCCGATCGCATTCTGCCCGCCCGCACCCGCCCCGCTCGACAGCGCAAGCGGCAACACGCCGAAGATGAACGCCAGGCTGGTCATCAGGATCGGCCGCAGCCGCAGCTTGGCCGCCTCGACCACCGCGTCGAACGCATTCATCCCCTCGCGCATCCGTTCCTCGGCGAATTCCACGATCAGGATCGCGTTCTTGGCGGACACGCCAATCGTCGTGATGAGCCCCACCTGGAGGTAGATGTCGTTGTTCAGCCCGGTGATCGCCGCGGCCAGCAGCGCACCGAAGATGCCCAGCGGCACCACCAGCAGCACCGACACCGGCACGGACCAGCTTTCATACAGCGCGGCCAGGCACAGGAACACCATCAGCAGGGCAAGCCCATAGAGCACCGGCGCCTGACCGCCCGACAGCTTCTCCTCAAAGGACAAGCCAGTCCATTCCAGCGCGGTGCCCGGCGGCAGCTTGGCCTGCATCTCCTGCATCGCATTCAGTGCATCGCCCGAGGAATAGCCGGGTCCGGGGACGCCGAGCAGCTGCATCGCCGGCTGGCCGTTGAAGCGGGTCAGCTGCACGGGGGCGTTGGACCAATCGAGCGTGGAAAAAGCCGTGAAGGGCGCCATCGTGCCGCTCTGGCCGCGCACGAACAGCTTGCCGAAATCCTCGGGCTTGGAGCGGAACGGTGCATCCAGCTGGACGTACACCCGCTTGACCCGCCCGCGATCGACGAAGTCGTTGACATAGCCTCCGCCCCACGCGGTCGCGACCGTGCTGTTGATCTGCGCCAGGTCCAGGCCCAGCGCGCGCGCCTTGTCCTGATCGACGTGGACATTCAGCTGGGGCGCATCCTCCAGCACGTTGGGCCTGACTTGCGCCACGCGTTTGTCGGCCGCGGCCATGCCCAGCATCTGATTGCGTGCGGCGAGCAGCGCGGCATGGCCGATGCCGCCTTCATCGACCAGCTGCAGATCGAAGCCCGTGGCATTGCCCAGTTCGGAAACCGCCGGCGGCACGACCGCAAAGATCAGCGCATCGCCGAAGCGCGAGAAGGCGCCCATCGCACGGCCCGCGATCGCCTGCGCGGTGTTGGCGCCGCCCGAACGCTTTTCCCAATCGTTCAGGAGGACGAAGGCCAGGCCGCTATTCTGTCCCTGGCCTGCGAAGCTGAAGCCGTTGACGGTGAACACGCCGCGGACGTTGGCCTTTTCATCCTTCAGGAAGTGCTGGCGGACGACCTCCAGCCCCTTTTCGGTGCGCGCGCTGGTCGATCCGGCCGGACCCTGGACCAACGTGACCAGATAGCCCTGATCCTCGTCGGGGAGGAACCCCGACGGCAACCGCCAGAACATGACGGTCATCCCGACTACGATCAGCAGATAGATGATGCCGGATCGCTTCCAGTGGCGCGCGGTGCTGCGCACCCCGCGTTCATACTTCACCCGCCCACGATCGAAACGATCGTTGAACCAGCGGAAGAACCGCGCGAGCGGCCCCCTCCCTTCCGGCTTCTGCGCGTCGTGGGGCTTCAGGATCGTCGCGCACAAGGCAGGCGTCAGCACCACCGCGACTGCGACGGACAGGATCATCGCGGACACGATCGTGATCGAGAACTGGCGATAGATGACGCCAGTCGATCCGCCGAAAAACGCCATCGGCACGAACACCGCCGACAGCACCGCCGCGATGCCGACAAGGGCGCCGGTGATCTCGTCCATGGATCGCCTGGCGGCCTCCTTGGGTGACAGCCCTTCTTCGGCGATCAGCCGCTCGACGTTCTCGACCACGACGATGGCGTCATCGACCAGCAGGCCGATGGCCAGCACCAGCCCGAATAGCGTCAGCGTGTTGATCGAATAGCCCGCGACCGCGAGCACCGCGAACGTGCCGAGGAGCACCACCGGCACCGCGATTGTCGGGATCAGCGTGGCGCGCCAGTTCTGGAGGAAGAGGAACATCACGAGGAAGACGAGCACCACCGCTTCGATAAGCGTCTCGATGACCTGCTTGACGGACAGCCGCACGAACGGGCTGGTGTCATAGGGATAGACGACCTTCACGTCGGCGGGCAGCTGCTTGGCGATCTGCTCGACGCGCGCCTTGGCCGCGGTGACCGTGGTCAGCGCGTTCTCTCCCGGCGCCAGGTACAAGGCCAGGCCGCTGGCGGGATGGCCGTTGTATTTCGATTCGAAGCCGTAAGTCTCCGCCCCGATCGCCACCCGTGCCACATCGCCAAGCCGAACGACTGCGCCGCTCGTTCCACCCTTCAGCCGAATCGCGGCGAATTGCTCGGCGGTCTGGAGCCGCGACTGGACCGACACCGTTGCGTTGAGCATCTGTGTATCGGGGGAGGGCTGCGCACCGATCTGCCCCGCCGATACCTGCGCGTTCTGCGCGCGCACCGCGGCGGTGACGTCGTCGACGGTCAGCTGAAAGGCGTTCAGCTTCACCGGATCGAGCCAGATGCGCATGGCATAGGACGCGCCGAACAACTGGATATTGCCGACGCCGGGCACGCGGCTCAGCGGATCCTGAATTTTCGAGACGATGTAGTCCGATAGATCGGCGCCGTCGTGCGAACCGTCTTCGGAATACAGGCCGACGATCAGCAGGAAGTTGGCGGACGCCTTGGCGACCTGGATACCCTGTTGCTGGACCTCCTGCGGCAACAACGGGGTCGCGGCCTGGAGCTTGTTCTGGACCTGGACCTGCGCGATGTCGGGATCGGTGCCCTGTTCGAAGGTCAGCGTGATCGTGACCTGACCGGCCGAACTGGACGAACTGGAGAAATAGCGGAGGCGGTCGATCCCCTTCATCTGCTGTTCGATGATCTGGGTCGTCGTGTTCTCCAGCGTCGCCGCGTCGGCGCCGGGATAGGTGGCGGTGATCGCGACCGCGGGCGGCGCGATGGCAGGAAACTGGGCGATCGGCAGCGACTGGATGGCGATCATCCCGGCCAGCATCGCCATGATGGCAAGGACATAGGCAAAGATCGGGCGGTCGATGAAATAACGGGCCATGACTTACCGGCCCTGCGCCGGGGCGGCGGCGGGACGTGCGTTCTCCGACCACGGATACCCTGCGACGACGGTGCCCGGACGCAGCATCTGCGCACCCGCGACGATCACCCTGTCGCCGGGCCTCAACCCCGCCGTCACGAGCCAATCCGCGCCGGCGGTTCGAGATGTGGTGAGGACGCGCGGCTCGGCCTTCGAATCCTTGCCGATGACCAGCACCGTGGCGCGGCCACGCTCGTCGCGGCTGACGGCGCGCTGGGGAACCGCGATGGCCGAACGCTGCGTGCCCTCGACCAGCTCGGCGCGCACGAACATGCCGGGCAGCAGCAGGCCTTGCGGATTGGCGAAGACCGCGCGGATCGTCTGGGTGCCCGTGGTCGCATCCACGGTGACCGCGGCGAACTTCAACTTACCCTCGATCGGATAGGTCGAGCCATCCTCCAGTTTCAGCCGCACCCGCGCGTCGCCACCGCTGCGCGATACGTCGCCGGCCAGCATCTGCTGACGAAGCCGCAACAGATCGGCGCTGGACTGAGTGAGATCGACGAAGATCGGGTCCAGCCGCTGAATGGTGGTAAGCGGATTGGCCTGCGCCGCGGTGACGAGCGCGCCGGTGGTATAGACCGATGTGCCGATGCGGCCCGATATGGGTGCGCTCACCGTGGTGCGCGCCAGGTCGATCTGCGCGGTCCGGAGCGCCGCGCGCTGGGCGGTCACATCGGCCTGCGCCTGCGCCGCGGCGGTCTGTGCATTCTCGAAATCCTGCCGCGCGATGGCGTTGATCCTGACCAGTTCGCCATAGCGGCGCGCCAGCGCCTGCGACGAGGCGATCGACGATTGCGCGCGGATCAGTGCCGCCCGCGCGCTCGCCACCTGGGCCTGATACGGTTGCGGATCGATCCGATACAGCGGCTGGCCGGCGCGGACCTGATTGCCCTCCTCGAACAGGCGCGAGAGGATCAGCCCATTGACCTGCGGACGCACCTCGGAGGTCTCGTACGCAGCGGTGCGGCCCGGCAATTCGCTGGTCAGCGTCACGGCCTTTTCGGCCACCGTCACATAGCCGACCCGCGGCGTCGGCGGCGGCGCCGGCTGCGCGGGCTTGCCGCAGGCGGCGAGCGACGATGCCGCCAGAAGTGCGGCGGCCAGGCCCAGATTGCTGCTTCTCATCGCCGCGTCGATCCCGATCATGTCGTTTGTTCTTTGATGTGAGTGGTCATTCACATATTGCGCCCTTAGGCCCGGTGATGCGAAGGCGTCAACCGGCCCGGGAGAGAGAATAGCTATGCATGCCCCCGCCCAGATCGCGCCTTGCGCCCCCCCGCTCCTGCCCGAGCGCGCCGAGGTGCGCCGCCTGAAGGTGACCGATGCGGCGCGAAAGCTGTTCGCGTGCAAGGGCTTCCACAACACCGGCATGGCGGAAATCGCGGCGGCGTCCGCGGTGAAGGTCGGCCAGATCTACCGCGATTTTCCGTCCAAGGAATCGATCGTCGCGGCGATCGTCGAGGCCGATTTCGCGACCTTCATCGACGACGATTCGCTGCGGATCGCAATCGAGGAGGGTGACCGGGCCACCGTCATGGCCGCGATCGAGGGTCTTTTCGCGCCCTGCCCGTGCGAGAAACTGATGCCCGAGATCATGGCGGAGGCGGCGCGCAACCCGCGCATCGCCGAGATCGTCGGCGCGCTCGACGAACGCTTCCTGGCGACGCTGACAGCGGCGCTCGCGGTGTTCGCGCCGGGCGAGGCGACGCACGCGCGCCGCCGCGAAGTGGCGGAGGTCATCATGATCCTGGTCGTCGGTCTGTGCCACCGCGCCGCCTCCGATCCCGGCCAGCGCGGCCACGCCGCGCCGCTGCGCCTGATCGCGGCGCGCGAGATCGAGGCGCTGGCGGCGGCGCAGGGCGCGGGATAGACCGTCACCCATGCCAATGTACGAACTCGCCGGGCAACGCCCGACCCTCCACCCCGGCGTCTGGATCGCCCCCAGCGCCGACGTGATCGCCGACGTCATCCTGGGGGAGGACGCCAATATCTGGTTCGGCGCGGTGATCCGCGCCGACAACACCGCGATCACGATCGGCGCGCGCACCAACGTGCAGGAAGGCGCCATGCTCCATTCCGATCCGGGCGCACCATTGAGCGTGGGCGAGGACGTTACGATCGGACACCACGCCATCCTCCACGGTTGTACGATCGGCGATCGCGCGCTGATCGGCATGGGCGCGGTGATCCTGAACCGCGCGGTCATCGCGGAGGATTGCATCGTCGGCGCAGGCGCGCTGGTGACCGAGGGCAAGACCTTCCCCGCCGGCAGCCTGATCGTCGGCAGCCCGGCGCGCGCCGTCCGCCAGCTCGACGCACACGCGCTCGCGATGCTCAAGGCATCGGCGGCGCATTACGTCGTCAAGGCACGCGCGTGCGCGGCCGGGCTGCGGCGGATCGACTAGCTGGACAGGCTCTTGGGTTGCGCTATGAAACGCAGATGACCGTACCCGCCATCCTCTCGTCCTTGCGGCTTCCTGTAATCGGGTCGCCGCTTTTCATCATTTCCGGTCCCGAATTGGTGATTGCGCAATGCAAGGCGGGCATCGTCGGGTCGTTTCCGGCGCTCAACGCCCGCCCGGCAGCGCTGCTGGATGAATGGCTCCACCGCATCACCGAGGAACTGGCCTCGCACAATCGCGCGCATCCGGATCGGCCGGCGGCGCCTTTCGCGGTCAATCAGATCGTCCACAAATCGAACGACCGCCTGGAACACGATATGGGCGTGTGTGCCAAGTGGCAGGTGCCGATCGTCATCACCTCGCTCGGCGCGCGTGAGGATTTGAACACTGCGGTGCACGGCTGGGGTGGAATCACCCTTCACGACGTCATCGACGATCGCTTTGCGCGCAAGGCGGTGGAAAAGGGCGCCGACGGTCTGATCGCGGTGGCGGCGGGGGCCGGCGGGCATGCGGGGCGGCTGTCACCCTTTGCGCTGATCCAGGAAATCCGCCAGTGGTTCGAAGGACCGCTGGCCCTGTCGGGTTCGATCGCGACCGGCGACGCGGTTCTGGCGGCACAGGCGATGGGCGCGGATTTCGCTTACATCGGCTCCCCCTTCATCGCCACAGAGGAAGCCAATGCCGACGCCGCCTACAAGAAGGGCATCGTCGACGGCAAAGCGGCCGACATCGTCTATTCGAACCTGTTCACCGGGGTGCACGGCAATTACCTGCGCGCCTCGATCGAGCGCGCCGGCATGGACCCCGATAACCTGCCCGAAGGCGACCTGAAGACGATGAACTTCGGCGGCGGCGCCAACGGCGAAGCCGGCAGCAGCAAGCCGAAGGCGTGGAAGGATATCTGGGGTTCGGGACAGGGCATCGGTGCAGTAGTCGCGGTGGAATCCGTCGCGGCCCGGGTCGAGCGCATGGAAGGCGAATATGCGCGGGCACGCGCGCGGTTGCTGGGGAACTGAGACCACATCACCGCGCGAGGCTTGCGCCGGTTTGCTAAAATGCCAGGGCAAGCCGCTGTTGGATTGAGCGTGCCGGACTCAACACGGTATCGGCCGGCTGCTCCTGTGCGACATCCATACGTTCGATACGACGGTGGAGATCGGTACTCGCGGCAATCAGCGCCTGCGCGCGATCCGGCAATGTCGCCAGGACCGGTACATCGGTTACCGGCGCGGCGCCAAGCCGACGCGATGGATCGAGCGCATCGCGAGCGCGCAATTCTCCGGCCAACACCGCGCGCTGGGTTAGAAGCCAGGCGATGATATGCATCAGCCGCGTCGTGACCTTGAGCGATTCGCACGAATAGGTGACGCGGACGAATGGATCGAGGGCCTCGCGCTCGGCGCGACCGGCTTCGTCGAAATAGGCCCTGGCTTCGTCGGCGAGCAGCATCGCCTCGACATAGAGCGAGTCGATCAGCCGCCGCTGCATCCGCGATTCGTGTTCGTGCCCACCCATGACGTCGTGCTGACACATCCCCGCGTCGCTCGCCAGCATCCATGCGGAGACAATTGTCCCGCAATCGGCATCAGGCGATGATATCCGGGATCAATTGGTCCTCCAGCATCGCGATCTCGTCGCGCAGCCGGAGCTTGCGCTTCTTGAGCCGGGCGAATTGCAGCTGGTCCGTCACCGGGCCTTCCGCCAAGGCGCCGATGGCGACGTCCAGATCGCGGTGTTCGGTGCGCAGGATGTCGAGCCGCAGCGCCATCGCCGCCGTATCGCCCGATCCGTCCACCTGCGTCTCCCCGACTGCCCAGCAAACCCCTTAGCAAATTCGGGCGTCAGAACGAGGGGAAAACCGAAGAGAGAACCGGACCGTCGCCGCCAGAGCGCCGATCGTCGCATGATGCAATTTGGAGAGAGACTTTTGACCCGTCTGGTGGTTCAATCGCGCACCTCAAACCGAATGCAGGAGCCGATCACGCTATGCAGACGTCCCACCACGCAGCCCTGGAAACCAAGCACGCCGGTCTCGACCAGCGAATCGCCGAAGAAACGCATCGTCCGATGCCAAATGCGCAGCTGATCGCCACGCTCAAGAAGCAGAAGTTGAAGTTGAAGGAGGAACTCGCAGGCGGCTGATCGGGCAGGCCGTCTGTCTGCCGGAGGCAGCGGACGGCCGGCTATAGGCGTGGGCGTCCTGGGCTAAATGCCTTGGCATAAGGCGGATCACCTTTGCCCGTGCCCACCGGCTTGCGCGCTTTGAGGGGGTCGATCGCATCTTCGAACGCGATGCCGGCGCGTCCCTCCGTGTGCCACGCTATCCGGCCGGTCACCGCGCCGATCCCGCGCAATTCGAGTTCCACGACCGTTCCGACCGCCAACGGCTTTTCGAGTTCGGCCATGAGTCCCCCCGGGGACAGATTGCGTACCCGCACATCGGCCCAGCGGTCTGAATCGTCTATACGGATCTGCGCGAGCAGGAACAGGCTGTCGCGCTTGCGCGGCTGGGCACCGACGGCGCCGTCCCCGGTCGGACCGACTCCCACGTCCGACGCCGGTCGATCGCGATTGATCCTGTCCATTGATCGACCCTGTGCGCCCGGAGCGCACGCCCGCCGCGCGCTCCTTGGAGCAGATATTCTAGGCACAAAGGCTCGCCAAAGTGTTAACCCGTACGCGCCGTGCGGCGCCAAGGCACGGGTCAATCGTCGCGCGAAACCCGCTCGTTGCGCTCGTGGCGCTCCTGCGCCTCGATTGTCATCGTCGCGATCGGTCGCGCCTCCAGCCGGGCCAGGCTGATCGGTTCCCCGGTCACGTCGCAATAGCCATATTCGCCTTCGTCGATGCGGCGCAGGGCGGCATCGATCTTGGCGACCAGCTTGCGCTGGCGGTCACGGGTGCGCAGTTCGATGGACCAGTCCGTCTCGCTGGACGCGCGATCGGTAAGGTCCGCCTCGCGCAGCGATTCCACCTGGAGCTGCGACAAGGTACCCAGCGCCTCGCGAAGGATGGTGTCCTTCCACTGGATCAGCTTGGATCGGAAATACGCCTGCTGCCTGAGGCTCATGAACGGCTCGTCCGCAGACGGTCGGTACCCATCGGCGTCGTTCGCAGCCTGCTGATTGAACCTGTCGTCTACGCGATTGAACACGGTCGCCATGCCACTCTCCCCTCGACCGGCGCCGCCCTGCATCGCCGGCCTCACCCCCGATGATGACCGCGCCTATAGTCGTGCGCGCTGCCCTCCACAAGCGACCGCGAAAGAATGATTATTCTTTCCTCGCGCATGATTGTTGCAGTGCGGCGCAGCAATCGGGATCAAGGGACGGCCGTCGGAAATGCCGGGGGGTCGCGGATTCCTGTGCCAGAACGACACGTTAAGCGCGTCGGGCAGATGCCCCTGCGATAAACGGCGCGTGGACGCCTGAGTATCGTGGTTAACGCGGTTGCACTTAAGCCTTTGTTGGGCACTTTGATCGCTTAGCGGCCTTCGGGTGGCTTGGACCCGGATCTGTCGCGACATGCGGCAGCGGAGAGAAAGTGACGCGATGTCGGTGCGGATGGCCTTGGCGAAATTGTGCGCATGTGCGTGCGGCGGTGCGGTGATCGGCGGAGGCGCGGTCCACGTCGCCGAAAGCCCCAAGCGCGTCGGCTACAGCAAGCAGGTCGCCCAGCGCACGCTCTTCAAGCGCGTCGTCCGCAGACAGGTTGCGCAGACCGGCACGACCCGGCTCGTTCGCCGGGTCGTGACGACCACGACGACCAAATGCGCGCCCTCGGTGGTGACGGTTGCGAGCCAGGCGGTGCCCGTCCCCATGCCGCGCGGCGAAGGCTTCGTCAGTGGCGGCGGTGGTGGCCTGCCCGTGGTGATCGGCGGCACCGGTGGGTTCGGAGGCGGCGGGTTCGGCTTTGGTGGCGGTCTCGGCGGCGGCGTCGGCGGTGGCGGGGGCGGCAGCGTCGTCAGCATCGACAACCGCAACACCAACACCAACACCAACACCAATTCCAACTCTCAAAACCAGAACCAGAACCAGAATCAAAACCAGAATCAAAATCAAAATCAGAATCAAAACGGCAATCAGAACCAGAATCAAAACGGCGGCGGCGGAGGCGGCAAGAACCCCGGCAGCACGGGCGGCTATTCCACCTCGACCGGCTCATCGGGCTCCAGCAGCTACGGATCGAGCAGCCAGGGTTGGTCGTCGAGCGGTGGCTGGGGCTCGTCGGGCGGCTGGTCGTCGAACGGATCGAGCAGCAGTTCGGGTTCGAACGGTTCATCGGGCGCCACATCCTCCAGCACGGGAGGATCGTCCTCGGGCAGCACCAGCAGTTCGTCCTCAACCTCGTCTTCGTCCTCCAGCAGCGGATCGTCTTCGGGTTCGTCGAGCGGCAGCACCGGCTCCAGCGGTGGCCCGCCAGCCCCGGTGCCTGCACCACCCATGATGCTGCTGTTTGGCGCCGCCGCCGCCGCGCTCTTCGCGCGCCGCCGCTTCACGATGTCCGCCGCCTGATTCCCAAGACCAGGCGGCCTGACGCGGGCTCGCGCGATCACGCGCGAGCCCGCTTTCGTATCAGGCCTTGAGCAGGGCGGCTTCAATGTCGGGGATCGGGTGACCGGTGAGATCCTTGCCGATCTCGCCCTTCAAGCGATCCGACACTTCCTTGTGATAATGTTTACGCAGCTCGCCGAGGGTCCGCGGCGGCGCGATGATGATGAGCGATTCGAATTCGTTGGCCAGCGCCCGGCGCTTGAGCAGATCGGCGACCTCGCCCGCGAAGCGATCCTCCTCCAGCTGGTGATAGTCCGCCTCGCCCATCGTGCCGCCAGCTGGCGCGAACTGCGCACCACCGCCCCGCGCGTGGTTCGACCCGTTTTGCGCCACCGCGGGCGCACCCGCGCCACTGCGGGTCGATGACGCGCGGCCGGCCTGATCGGTCTTCTGGTCGATGTCCCGCGGGTTCGGATGCTCCTGCGCTTCCTCAACCTTCAGATCGAGTGCCACGGCGTCGCCCTCGTTGCGCAGGAACAGCATCTTGCGGCCATCGGCTACCAGTACATAGGTGTTATGGGGAACCTGCATGGTCACTCTCCTCATGGAAATCCTGTCCGGGCCTGAACGCCGCATCGGCGGATAGGGTTGCCTGATGAAGCCGGGGCGGCAGGGTTGCGCAGGCCCAACGCCGCCGCCATAGCCCGGCGATGCACGACATCCGCCCGATCCGCGACGATCCTGCCGCCTTCGACATAGCGCTCGCACGCCGTGGGGCGGCGCCTTCGGCCGCATCGCTGGTGGCGCTCGACGAGACGCGCCGTACCACGATCGCGCGTGCGCAGGAGGCGCAGACCCGCCGCAACGCTTTGTCCAAGGAGATCGGCCAAGCCAAGGCCGCCAGGGACGAGGCGCGGGCGCAGGCCTTGATGAGCGAAGTCGCCGCGCTCAAGACGATCCTGCCCGCCCTCGAAGCCGAGGAAGCCCGGCTGACCGCCGACCTCGATGCCCTGCTGGCGGCACTGCCCAATCTGCCGGCGGCCGATGTGCCGGAGGGTAGTGACGAAAGCGGCAATGCGATCGTCCATACGCGCGGCGACCTGCCCGCCTTCGCCTTCACCGCGCGCGATCATGATGTGATCGGCCCGCCACTTGGCCTGGATTTCGAGACCGGCGTGGCGATGGCGGGCGCGCGCTTCACGCTCCTGCGCGGGTCGATGGCGCGGCTGGCGCGCGCGCTCGGCCAGTTCATGCTCGATCGCCTGACCAGCGAAGCGGGAGGGTACGAACTGGTCCAGCCGCCGCTGCTGGTGCGCGACGAGGCGGTGTTCGGCACCGGCCAATTGCCGAAATTCGCCGAAGACCTGTTCCGCACCACCGACGGACGCTGGCTGATCCCCACCGCCGAAGTCTCGCTGACCAACATCGTGCGTGAATCCATCCTGGGGGAGGACGAATTGCCGCTGCGCTTCGCCGCGCTGACGCCCTGCTTCCGCTCCGAAGCAGGTGCGGCGGGGCGCGACACGCGCGGCTTCATCCGCCAGCACCAGTTCGACAAGGTCGAGATGGTGTCGATCGTCCCACCCGAGGCGTCCGACGCCGAGCACGAGCGGATGACGCTTCAGGCCGAGAGCATGCTCGAAGCACTCGGCCTTCCCTATCGACGCATGCTGCTGTGCACGGGCGACATGGGCTTCACCGCGCGGCGCACTTTCGACCTGGAGGTATGGCTGCCCGGCCAGGCCCAATATCGCGAAATCTCAAGCTGCTCGACCTGCGGCGATTTTCAGGCACGGCGGATGAACGCCCGCTATCGCCCCGCAGGCGAGAAGACGACCCGCTTCGTGCACACGCTCAACGGTTCCGGCCTGGCGGTCGGGCGGACGTTGGTGGCGGTGGTCGAGAATTATCAGCAGGCGGACGGCTCCGTCGCCGTGCCGGACGTGCTGCGGCCGTATCTCGGCGGCCAGGAACGGCTGGAGCCGCGCTGATGCGTATCCTGCTGACCAACGACGACGGCTATCACGCGCGCGGGCTTCAGGTGCTTGAACGCCTCGCCGCGCGCTTCTCCGACGACGTCTGGATAGTGGCGCCTGCCGAAGATCAGTCGGGCACCGGGCGGTCGTTGACGCTCACCCGCCCGCTGCGCGTCCGCCGTCATGGCGATCGGCGCTTTGCCGTCACGGGTACGCCGACCGACGCGGTGATGATGGCGCTGGGTGAGTTGATGGTCGATCACAAGCCCGACCTCATCCTTTCGGGCGTCAATCGCGGCGCGAACCTGGCCGAGGACGTGCTGTATTCGGGCACCGTCTCGGCGGCGGCGGAGGGCGCGCTCGCCGGCATCCGTGCGATCGCGCTCAGCCAGCGCTACGCGGCAGGCGAAGGCGCGGCGATGACCTTCGATGTCGCCGAAACATGGGGCGAACGCATCCTGCGCCCGCTGATCGACGCGCCCTTGGCACCACGCACGCTGGTGAACGTCAACTTTCCCCCGCGCGACGTGTCCGGGGTTCGGATCGTCCGTCAGGGCCTGCGCGATTACGGGCGGGTACGGATGGATCGGCGGGACGATCCGCGCGGCAATGCCTATTACTGGCTGGCGATGGGAAGCATAGATCATGTGCCCGTCGCGGGCACCGATCTGCACGCCGCGGCGGACGATCATATCGCGATCACCCCGCTTCATCTCGACCTGACCCACGACGCCTCGATGGCGATGCTCACGCAGGCGTTCAGCGGAGAGGCCTGAGATGCGCGGAACCGGCCCGTGGAGCGGCGCAATGCTGGCGGTGCCCGCGCTCTTCGCATGGATCCCGACCGTCGTGGCGGCGGCCCCGCCTCTCGCACAGCCGCAGCAACGCGGGCGAGATGCAGCTTCGGGCACAGTCACCAAGACATCGCGCGACCATTCCGATGTCGCGGCCGATCGACCTTCGACCGCGACGGAGAAACGCGCGGATCGCGCGGCACCGCGCGCGCCTGTCGTTGCGTTATCCTCCCCACCGCCCTCCTGGGAAGCGCGGCCGGTCCCGCCCGATGCG
Organism: Sphingomonas sp.; assembly: GCF_036387595.1. Classification (GTDB taxonomy): domain Bacteria; phylum Pseudomonadota; class Alphaproteobacteria; order Sphingomonadales; family Sphingomonadaceae; genus Sphingomonas. The sequence continues at coordinate 32,235 of NZ_DASVTL010000058.1, read as the reverse complement.
CGTACCGTCGCGGAAGGCCGCTATGTCGTCGCGCCCGGCGACACGCTGAACCGCATCGCCGACCGCACCGGCGCGTCAGCGGAGGCGATCGCGCGCGCCAATGCGCTGCCTCCGTCCTATGCGGTACGGATCGGCCAGCGCCTGAAAATCCCCGGCGGCCGCTATCATTTCGTCCGCGCCGGGCAGACGGGCATCGCGATTGCGCGTGCGTATGGCATCGAATGGTCGCGGATCGTCGCCGCCAATGCCTTCAGCGAACCCTATGTGCTAAGAGTCGGTCAGCGGCTGGCGATCCCCGGTGCTGCGACCGGCAAGAGCCGCGCCGCCGAGCGCGCCGCCGCCTTCACCCTGGACGTCGAAGATCTGGTCACCGGCGCACAACCCGCGCAGGTCGCCCGTTCAGCGCCGAAGCCGCCTGCGCGAACTGCCGGCCGAGCGATCGTGGCAAACGCGCCGATCGTTACCCCGAAGCGGCTTTCGGGTGGGTTCCTCTGGCCGGTAGAGGGCCGCGTCGTGAAGCGCTTCGCGGCTGACGCCAGGGGCGAGCGCAGCGACGGCATCAACATAGCGGTGCCGCTGAAAACTCCGATCAGGGCCGCTGCGGACGGTGTCGTCGCCTATGTCGGCGAAGGTGTCCCGGCGCTGGGTGGGCTCGTCATCGTGAAGCACGGCGACGGCTGGAGCAGCGTCTATGGCCATGCTGCCCGCCTTCTCGTGCGGCGCGGACAAAGCGTGCGGCGCGGACAGACGATCGCCCTGTCGGGCCACACCGGAGCGGTCGAGCGGCCACAGCTGCATTTCGAATTGCGCAGGGGGAGGACTCCCGTCGACCCGCTCGACCGATTGCCCAGTAGCTAGACCAAATCTACCAACCGCCCCGGCGCAGGCCGGGGCGCAGTCGGAAAGGCTGATGTGACGAGGTGCCGCGCCCGCCACCTCATGTGTCGCAACTTGGCCCCGGCCTGCGCCGGGGTGGAAAAGCCTCGTGCATGGTGACGCCCGCCCCTCCACTTGCTAACCGCCGCCCATGACCCACCAGTCCGACCTCCTTCGCGTCCTCGCCGGGCGCGGGTACATCCATCAGATGACCGACGCGGCGGCGCTCGACGCCCTCGCCGCGCGTCAGGTCGTGCCCGGATATATCGGCTTCGATCCCACCGCGCCATCGCTACATGTTGGCAGCCTGGTTCAGATCATGCTGCTCCGGCGGCTCCAGCAGACTGGGCACAAGCCGATCGTGCTGATGGGCGGCGGCACCGGCAAGATCGGCGATCCCAGCTTCAAGGATGAAGCCCGCAAGCTGTTGGCCGAGGATGGCATCCAGGCAAACGTCGCCTCGATCAAGCGCATCTTCGAACGCTTCCTGACCTTCGGCGACGGCCCTGCCGACGCGGTGATGCTCGACAATGCAGAGTGGCTGGACGCGCTCGAATATATCCCGTTCCTGCGCGATGTCGGCCAGCACTTTTCGGTCAATCGCATGCTGGGCTTCGATTCGGTCAAGCTCAGGCTCGATCGCGAACAATCGCTCAGCTTCCTCGAATTCAATTACATGATCCTCCAGGCCTACGACTTCCTCGAACTGTCGCGCCGCGCCGGGTGCCGGCTCCAGATGGGCGGTTCGGATCAGTGGGGCAACATAGTCAACGGCATCGAACTGGCACGACGGATGGACGGCACCGAGGTGTTCGGCGTCACCACCCCGCTCATTACCACCGCCGATGGCACCAAGATGGGCAAGACGATGGCGGGCGCGGTGTGGCTGCACGAGGATCAGCTGCCGCACTTCGACTATTGGCAATTCTGGCGCAACACCGACGACCGCGACGTCGGGCGCTTCCTGCGGCTGTTCACCGATGTGACGGTGGACGAGATCGCCCGGCTGGAGGCTTTGCAGGGTGCCGAGATCAACGCCGCCAAGATCGTGCTGGCCAACGAGGCGACGGCGATGTGCCGGGGTATGGCCGCTGCCGAACAGGCGGCAGAAACCGCACGCCGAACCTTCGAGGAGGGTGGATCGGGCGATGCGCTTCCCACGTTCGCGGTCAGCGGTCCGACGATCGGCATCGTCGATGCGCTGATCGGCCTGGGATTCGCCAAATCGAAGGGCGAGGCGAGGCGATTGATCGCAGGCGGCGGCGCGCGGGTGAACGGCGAAAAGATTTCCGACGAGGGCTATTCGATCGCCGTACAGGGCGACATGCGGGTGTCGGCGGGCAAGAAGCTGCACGGACTGGTGATCGCCGGCTGACGCGTTAACGCCTTGTGCACGCGTGATTTCCTATGGCTGGTGGCGGACGGTGCCGCCACCGTCCGGGGGAACAACGCGACATGACGATCGCTGGCCGACACGTTGCAATCGAAGCGCGTAGCGAACCGCGCGTTCCCGTTCTCTATCGCATGCGGCTCATCGGGTCCGACGGGGTCGAACGCCCGGCCATGCTGGTGGATTTCTCCCCCGGCGGCTTCATGGCACGTTGCGAGGAGGAGCATGCGATCGGTGATATCATCGTGATCGTACTGCCGCGGCTGGGCCGGATCGCGGCCGAGGTACGCTGGTCGCTCGGCGGCCGGATCGGGTGCCGATTGCACCAGCCGATCGGCTTGTCCGACTATCACGCGCTGCTGCAGGTGATGCCCCCGGGCTGACCCGATCAGCCGGAACGCAGCAACTGCACCCCGGCATCGCGATCGAAAAGATAGAGGGCGGTTCGTGCCGCCTGCCCCCGCGGTCCTTCCAGCCCGCCGTCGCGATCCACGAGCAGCCGCGCGTCGTCCTGCGCACATTGCAGCAGGTCGGCGAGTTGATCGGGCGGCACCAGCCGGAACGCCGCCTCTCCCGATTGCCGCGTCCCCAGCATCTCGCCGCCGCCGCGCAGCCGCAGATCCTCCTCGGCGATGTGGAAGCCGTCGTTGCTCTCGCGCATCAGCGCCAGCCGCGCCCGCGACGTCTCGCTGAGTGCGGCGCCGCGCAGCAGCAGGCACCGCGACTTGCCGCCGCCCCGTCCCACCCGCCCGCGCAACTGGTGAAGCTGCGCCAGCCCGAAGCGGTCGGCATGTTCGATCACGATCAGCGTCGCATTGGGCACGTCCACCCCGACCTCGATCACCGTCGTCGCGACGAGGATCGCGACCCGGTTCGCCGAAAAGTCCGCCATCACCGCGTCCTTCTCCGCCGGCTTCATCCGCCCATGGACCAGGCCGACGCGCTCACCGAAGCGGCGCCGCAGCGTCTCGGCGCGCATTTCCGCGGCGGCGAGATCGGATTTCTCGCTCTCCTCGACCAGCGGACACACCCAATACGCCTGCCCGCCATCGGAGATATGCCGCCCCAGCGCATCCACGACTGCGTCGAGCTTGTCCTCGGCCATCACCAGCGTCTCGATCGGCTCGCGACCGGGGGGCATTTCGTCGAGGCGGCTGACGTCCATCTCGCCATATTGCGCCAGCGTCAGCGTGCGCGGGATGGGCGTTGCCGTCATCGCCAGCAGGTGCGGCGGGCGGACCCCCTTGGCCTGGAGCATCATCCGCTCGGCGACGCCGAACCGGTGCTGTTCGTCCACCACCACCAGCGCTAGGTCGCGATAGGTCACCGCCTCCTGGAACACCGCATGCGTGCCGACCAGAATGTCGATCTCCCCGGCGGCCAGCGCCATCAGCGTCGATTCGCGCACGCGTCCCTTGTCGCGCCCGGTGAGTACGGCAACCTCAACCGGCAGTCCGCTCAACAGTTTGCGCAGTGTGTCATAATGCTGCCGCGCCAGGATCTCGGTCGGCGCCAGCATCGCCCCCTGCCCGCCCGCCTCGACCGCGATCAGCAGCGCCATCGCCGCGACGAGCGTCTTGCCCGAACCCACATCGCCCTGGAGCAGCCGCAGCATCGGCGCCGATTGCGCCAGGTCGCCCTCGATCTCGCGCACCGTCCGCGCCTGCGCGCCGGTGAGCGCATAGGGCAGCTTCAGCGCATCGCGCAGCCGGCCGTCGCCGGCCAGCGCGCGCGTCCGGCGTGCCCGCGTCGACTGGCGGACCAGGGTCATCGCGAGCTGGTTGGCGAAGACCTCGTCATAGCCCAATCGCGCGCGCGCGACCGTGTCGGCCGGATCGGCATGGACCCGCGCCAGCGCCTCGCGCCAGTCCGGCCAGCCGCGCGTCGCCTTCAGCCCCGAATCGATCCACTCGGGCAACACTGGCGCACGCTCGATCGCCTGTGCGGCGAGCGCACCCATCCGGCGCGAGGTAAGCCCCTCGGACAGCGCATAGATCGCCTCGCGCTCGCGGAACTCCTCCTCCGGCTCGCCGAGATCGGGGTGGACGATCTGCAATTCCTGGCCATAGGTATCGAGCCGTCCAGACACGCGCCGCGGCTCGCCGATGGGGAGGAGCTTCTTCGCCCAGCCCGAATTGCCGCCGAAATAGACCAGGCTGACGTAATTGCCCTCGGCATCGGTGGCCTGCACCCGCGTCGGTCCGCGCCCGCTGCTCGTACGATATTCGCGCGGGGTCAGCGTGATCGCGATCACCCGGCCCGCATCGCTGGCCATCAGTTCGTCGCGCGGCACCCGGTCGATCCACCCGGTCGGCAGATGGAATGCCACATCGACGACGCGGCGAAGCCCGAGTCGCTCCAGCGGCTTGGCGAGCGCGGCGCCAATGCCCTTCAGGGCGGTGACGTCGGCGAACAGCGGATTGAGGATATCGGGGCGCATGGCTATCTGTGGCGCTATACCGTACCCGGCGCGCGCTGCCAGCGCCCGCCGGGCTTTCGTCATGGAGTTCGGCATGGATCACGACACGCGCCTCAAACGCCTGCGCTTCCGCGCCTCGCACCGCGGCACGCGAGAGGCCGACCTGATGATCGGCGGCTTCTGCGACACGCATTGCGAATCGTGGGATCAGGCGCAGATCGCGTGGTTCGAGGCGCTGCTGGAGGAACAGGACGTCGACATCATGGCCTGGGCGATCGGCGCGCAGCCCTGCCCGCCCGAATGGGACGGCGCGATGATGCACGCCATGCGCAAGCTGGATTTCGTGCCGGTTTCTCGGTAGCCCCATCGTCGCCCCGGCGAAGGCCGGGGTCTATTGCTGTCTGCACATAGCGGCCGCTTGGAATGTACGACGATGGACCCCGGCCTTCGCCGGGGCGACGTAGTTCAGGATTTTATGCCCGACCTTAAGACGATCCTGAGCGCCAAGCGCGCGCTGACGCTGGCCGGCGTGCCGACCGGGTTCCAGCCGTCGCTGCTCGGCGATCTGACGCGCGCGGCGGGGCGCGCGGTGTTCCTGGCGCCGGACGAGGCGCAGATGCGCGCGATCGCATCGACGGTCGCGTTCTTCGCGCCCGACGTCGAGGTGGTGCAATTCCCCGCCTGGGACTGCCTGCCCTATGATCGCGCCTCGCCGACCCTGCGCGTCATGGCCGAGCGGGTGGCCGCGCTCTATCGCTTGCAGGCCAGGCGCACGAAGCCGCAGCTCGTCCTCGCCACCGCCAATGCCGCGACGCAGCGGGTGCTGACGCCGTTCCGTATCCGCCAGCTCGTCGCGCATCTGGCGCCCGGCGAGCGGATCGACCGCGACAGCCTGGCGCAGTTGCTCCAGGCGAACGGCTATGTGCGCACCGATACCGTCCACGATCAGGGCGAATATGCGGTGCGCGGCGGGCTGGTCGATCTGTTCCCGAGCGGCGAGGAACAGGCGTTGCGGCTCGATTTCTTCGGCGACGAGGTGGAAAGCGTCCGCACCTTCGACCCCGCCGACCAGCGCACCACCGGACGGCTCGACGGCTTCGTCCTGCTGCCCGCGTCGGAGGCCTTGCTCGACGCCGAATCGATCAAGCGCTTCCGCAGCCGCTACCGCGAGGCATTCGGCGCGACCGCGACTGGCGACCCGCTCTATCAGGCGGTGTCGGAAGGCCGGCGCCAGGCGGGCATGGAACATTGGCTGCCGCTGTTCGAGGACAAGCTCGCCACGCTGTTCGACCATCTGGGTGCCGAGAAGGATGGGACCGTGATCGTCCGCGACGCCGGCGTCGCGGCGGGGGCGGAGGGCCGGTTCGAGGCGATCGCCGATTATTACGAGAACCGCAAGCGCGCCGAGGCCGCGCAGCCCGGCAGCTACCGCCCGCTCCCCGCCAGGGCGCTGTATCTGGACGCGAAGGAATGGGAGAGCGCGGTCGCGGGCGCCCATGTCACCACCGCCTTCCACGAGCCCGAAAGCGCGACCGTGCTCGACTTCGGCGTGGACGGCCCGCGCGATTTCGGGCCGGAGCGCTCGGGCGGCGCCAACGTCTATGAGGCGGTGGTCGATCACATCGCCACCCTGCGCAAACAGGGCCGCAAGCCCGTGCTCGCCAGCTATTCGATCGGCGCGCGCGAGCGGCTCGGCGGGTTGCTCAAGGATCACGGACTGACGGGCGCGCGCACCGCCGAGACCTGGCAGGAGGCGCTCGGCGGCGCTGCATCAGGCGTGTCGCTGGTCGTGCTGCCGCTCGACCACGGCTTCACCGCGCCCGGCGTCGCGGTGCTGAGCGAGCAGGACATGCTCGGCGACCGGCTGGTCCGCCGCAACAAGCGCAAGAAATCCGCCGACGCCTTCCTGGCCGAACTCGCGACGCTCTCGCCCGGCGATCTGGTCGTCCATTCGGACCACGGCATCGGCCGCTACGAGGGGCTGACCTCGATCCCCGTCGGCAAGAGTCCGCACGATTGCGTCGCGCTCAGCTATGCCGGTGGCGACAAATTGTACGTGCCGGTCGAGAATATCGACGTCCTCTCGCGCTATGGATCGGGCGAGGAAGGCGCGGCGCTCGACCGGCTCGGCGGCGAGGCGTGGCAGCGGCGCAAGTCGAAGATGAAGGAGCGTATCCGCGAGATCGCGGGCGACCTGATCGCCACCGCGGCCGAGCGCGCGCTCCACGCCGGCGACGTCATGGAGCCGGACGCCAGCGGCTATCCCAGCTTCGTCGATCGCTTTCCCTACGAGGAAACCGATGACCAGGATCGCGCGATCAACGACGTGCTCGGCGATCTGGGCGCGGGCAAGCCGATGGACCGGCTGATCGTCGGCGATGTCGGCTTCGGCAAGACCGAGGTCGCACTCCGCGCCGCCTTCGTCGCGGCGATGGCGGGCAAGCAGGTCGCGATCGTCTGCCCGACGACGTTGCTCGCGCGCCAGCATTACAACAATTTCACCGCGCGTTTCGAAGGCTTTCCGATGCAGATGGGGCGGCTGTCGCGCCTGGTCAGCGCAGCGGAAGCCAAGGCGACCAAGGAGGGCCTGGCGGCGGGCACGATCGACGTGGTGATCGGCACCCATGCGCTGCTCGCCAAATCGGTCGATTTCAAGCGGCTGGGCCTGGTGATCGTCGACGAGGAGCAGCGCTTCGGCGTCACCCACAAGGAACGATTGAAATCGCTGCGCGCCGACGTCCACGTTCTGACGCTCACCGCCACGCCGATCCCGCGCACGCTGCAGATGGCGATGAGCGGCATCCGCGAACTGTCGGTGATCCAGACCCCGCCGATCGATCGCCTCGCGGTACGCACCTATGTCATGCCCTGGGATCCGGTGGTGCTGCGCGAGGCTTTGCTGCGCGAACATTATCGCGGCGGCCAGAGCTTCTTCGTCACGCCGCGCGTCGCCGATCTGCCCGACGTCGAGGAATTCCTGACCCGCGAGGTGCCCGAGATCCGCTACGTCGTCGCGCACGGGCAGATGGCGCCGACCGAGGTCGAGGAACGGATGAGCGCCTTCTACGACCGCAAGTTCGAGGTGCTGGTATCGACCACGATCATCGAGAGCGGCATCGACATCGCCTCGGCCAACACCATGATCGTCAACCGCGCCGACCGCTTCGGCCTCGCCCAGCTCTATCAGCTGCGCGGCCGTGTCGGGCGATCGAAGACGCGCGCCTACAGCTATATGGTGACACCCCCCGAACGGCAGATGACTGAAGCCGCGACCAAGCGGCTGAAGGTGCTCTCCGATCTCGATTCGCTGGGTGCCGGGTTTCAACTCGCCAGCCACGATCTCGATATCCGCGGCGCGGGCAATCTGCTCGGCGACGAGCAATCGGGACATATCAAGGAGGTCGGCTTCGAACTCTATCAGTCGATGCTGGAGGAGGCGATCCTCGATGCCAAGGCCGGCGGGCTCGCGGCCAAACGCCGAGAGGATTTCAGCCCACAGATTACCGTCGACGCGCCGATCCTGATCCCCGAGGAGTACGTCCCCGATCTCGACCTGCGCATGGGCCTCTACCGCCGCCTCAACGAACTGGAGGAGAGCCGCGATATCGAGGCGTTCGCCGCCGAGATGATCGACCGTTTCGGCCCGCTGCCCGACGCCACCGACAATCTGATCCGGGTCATCGAGATCAAGCTGAACGCGCGCAAGGCCTGCGTCAGCAAGATCGACGTCGGACAGAAGGGCGTGCTCGTCGCCTTCCACGACAATCGCCCGCCCAATATCGACGGCCTGCTCGCCTATGTCGACCGGCTGAAGGACATCGCCAAGCTGCGCCCCGACGGCAAGCTGGTCGTCACCCGCGCCTGGGGCGACGCCAAGGCGCGTCTGAACGGCGCGCTCCAGCTGTCGAAGGGACTTGCCAAGGCCGCTGCGTGAAAAAATGTCATGCGGGTATTGAAGACCGGGTATGGCTGCCCATCTATCGGCCACGCGGTGCCTTCAGGGGCCGCGGCGGCCCCGCCGGCCAAGGCGGCGGCCGACATGTTCACATCGCTCGACAGAGGATTTGATCCATGCGACTCGACCTTACCCCCTATCGCCGTTCCACCATCGGCTTCGACCGGCTGTTCGACATGCTGGAGACCAACGCACGTGGCGCGGCGGCCGAAAATTATCCCCCCTTCAATCTCGAACGCGTCGCCGACGACCGCTATCGCATCACCCTGGCGGTGGCCGGTTTCGGTCGTGACGAGATCGACATCACCGCACAGCAGAACCTGCTGCTCGTCACCGGGCGCAAGGAAGAAAACGGCGCCAACCCGAACTTCCTGCATCTGGGCATCGCCAACCGCAGTTTCGAGCGCCGCTTCGAACTCGCCGATTTCGTGTTCGTCGAGGATGCGCGGCTGAACGACGGGCTGCTGGTGATCGACCTGGTCCGCGAGGTGCCCGAGGCGATGAAGCCCAAGACGATCGCGATCCGGACGGGCGCACCGCTTGCCGCGGTCGAGAGCAAGGCCGGCAGCGAAGAGCAGCAGGCCGCGTAACCAGCTCGGCGCCTTTCGCCGACTCCCCGAAAGGTGCTTGAGAGCGCCCGGATCGAAAGTTCCGGGCGCTTTTGCTTTATGGGAAAGCGCACAGGGGTTCGCGCGACGGATATGGGTGGAATGCTGCTCAGGCAGCCAGCGCGCCCCGGCGTTCCGCGCTGCAGCACCGGTTCCGTCCCTCGCGTTTGGCGGAATAGAGCGGCGCATCGGCGGCGGCGATCCACGCTGCGGCATCGCTGATCGAACCATCCAGGGTCGCAACGCCGAAACTGGCGGTGACCGGCAGGATGGTGCCGTCGGCGAGCGTGAACACATGGCGCTCGATCAACGCGCGAAACCGCTCGGCCGCGGCCATCGCCTCGTCATGGTCGGTCTCAGGCAGCAGCAGCGCGAACTCCTCGCCGCCGATGCGGCCCAGCGCGTCGCTCGGGCGCATCGCCTCCGCGCAGACGTCGGCCAGGGTCTGCAGCACGCGGTCGCCGGCGGGATGGCCATAGCCATCGTTGATCGACTTGAACCGGTCGACGTCGAACATCAGCAGCGAACTCGGCCTTGCGTATCGGTCGCGACGGGCGATGTCCTTTTCGGCAAGCTCGACGAAGCCGCGCCGCGTCAGCGCGCCGGTCAGCTGGTCGCGTTGCGCGATCTGGCGCAGTTCGAGTTCGTCGATGACCAGGCTGGCGAGGTTCTCGAGGATGGCGACATCGGTGACGGAGAATTCGCGCGGCACCACGTCCATCGCGCAAAGCGTTCCGACGTTATAGCCGTCGGGCGAGCACAGCGGCACGCCTGCATAGCTGCGCAGATAGGGTTCGCCGGTCACCAGCGGGTTGTTCGCGAATCGTGGATCGGCGTACGTATCGGCCACGACCAGCGGCTTGCGCTGACGAATCGTGTGGGTGCAGAACGATACGTCGCGCGGCGTGCCGGGCACCGCCAGCCCCAGCTTGGCCTTGAACCATTGCCGGTCCTTGTCGACCAGGGTCACCGTCGCCATCGGCACCTTGAACACAGTGCGCACGAGCGTGACGATCTTGTCGAACTGGGCCTCGGGTGCGGTGTCGAGCACCGCATAACGGCGAAGGGCGGCGAGCCGGCCGGGTTCGTCGGACAGCAGGGAATCATCCATCGGTTCGGTCCTCGATCAGAGTTCGGACAGCGCGGAGAAGTTCGTCGCGGTAGGAGTCGAGCAGCTGGCGGACGCTGCTCTCGATCATCACATCGTCCATACCGGCAAGGCGCAGGTTGCGGACCAGGCCGGACAGGTTGGCCCTGTGGCGCGCGATGGTGGGCAGAAGCTCCGCGGGGATCGTCGCGCCCACCGGCAACATCGGCGATGCGGCCAGCGCATCCAGCAACTCGATCATACCGACGCCCTCGTTCCGCGAACACAGCGTCTGGCAGGTCCAAGTTTATAAAACGTAACCTGGATCATTATCCAATTGCGGATCCCCGGAGATCAGACGAGGCGACTCTGCTTGACTGCCGCCTCCACGAAGCTGGCGAACAGAGGGTGCGGGTCGAAGGGTTTGCTCTTGAGTTCGGGGTGGAATTGCACGCCGACGAACCAGGGATGATCGGGGCGTTCCACGATCTCGGGCAGCATCCCGTCGGGCGACATGCCGCTGAACACCAGGCCCCCCTTCTCCAGCGCCTCGCGATACCCGGTGTTCACCTCGTAACGGTGACGATGGCGTTCGGAGATCTCGGTGCCGCCATAGATCGACGCGACGACGCTGTTCGCACCGAGCTTGGCATCATACGCGCCGAGCCGCATCGTACCGCCCATATCGCCTTCCGCCTCGCGCTTCTCCAGCCCGGCCTTGCCCATCCATTCGGTGATGAGCCCGACGACCGGCTCGTCGGTCGCGCCGAACTCGGTCGAGGACGCACCGGCGATACCGGCTAGGTCGCGCGCACCCTCGATACACGCCATCTGCATGCCGAAGCAGATGCCGAAATACGGCACCCGTCGCTCGCGTGCGAAACGGACGCTGGCGATCTTCCCCTCCGCCCCGCGCTCGCCGAACGCGCCGGGCACGAGGATGGCGTGGAGCGGTTCGAGGTGGGCCGCAATCTCGGCCTGATCGTCGCCTTCAAACAATTCGGCGTCGATCCAGCGGATGTTCACCCGCACCTTGTTGGCGATGCCGCCGTGGACCAGCGCTTCGTTGAGCGATTTGTACGCGTCCTGCAGCCCTACGTACTTGCCGACGACGCCGATCGTCACCTCCCCCTCGGGATTGGTCAGGCGATCGACGATGCGGCTCCAGCGCGAGAGGTCGGGCGCTTCGCCGACCTCGATCCCGAACGCGCGCAACACTTCCGAATCGAGTCCCTCGGCGTGATATTGCAGCGGCACCGCGTAGATGCTTTTGGCATCCAGCGCCGGGATGACCGCGGCGGCGGGCACGTTGCAGAACAGCGCGATCTTCGCACGGTCCGACGGCGGCAGCGGATGTTCGCAGCGGCAGACGAGCACGTCGGGCGCCACCCCCAAAGCGGCGAGTTCGCGCACCGAATGCTGGGTCGGCTTGGTCTTCAGCTCGCCCGCCGCGGCGATATAGGGCACCAGGGTAACGTGGATGCTGACCGCCTGGCCGCGGCCGACCTCGTTCTTCAACTGGCGGATCGCCTCGATGAAGGGCAGCGATTCGATGTCACCGACGGTCCCGCCGATCTCGCACAGCACGAAGTCGAGGCCGTCGGTGTCGGCGCGCGCGAACGCCTTGATCGCGTCGGTCACGTGCGGAATCACCTGCACGGTCGCGCCCAGATAATCGCCGCGGCGCTCGCGCTGGATGATCTGCTGATAGATGCGGCCCGAGGTCACATTGTCGGACTGGTGCGCGGCGACGCCGGTAAAGCGCTCGTAATGGCCGAGATCGAGATCGGTTTCGGCCCCATCGTCGGTGACGTACACCTCGCCGTGCTGATAGGGACTCATCGTTCCCGGATCGACGTTCAGATAGGGATCGAACTTCCTGATGCGCACGGAATAGCCGCGCGCCTGGAGGAGAGCTGCGAGCGAGGCTGCCATGAGCCCCTTGCCCAGCGACGAGACCACGCCGCCGGTGATGAAGATGTACCGCGCCATGGGATCAATCGCCTAGCGTCTAATGGGGGCGAACGACAAGCGTCCGCAGGTCCGCGGACGCCGCGATGCGACGAAGCGGCCTGCTTCAGCGAGCGAGAGGTACGCTGCCGTCGTCCGAAGTCGCGGGCACCGGTGCCGTCCTGGGTGCCGTCTGGATCGGCGCCGTCTGGGTCGTGGGCGCGGGCTGGCGGACCAGCGACGGGTCGAGCGGTGCGGGGCCGCTGCGCGATGCGGCGTAGAAGGCCAGCACGATGGAGAACAGCACGAACACCGTCGCCAGCACCGCGGTGGCGCGCGTCAGGAAATCCGCCGCGCCGCGCGCCGACATCAGTCCGGAGGGACTTCCCCCCATGCCCAGACCGCCGCCCTCCGACTTCTGCATGAGTATCACCGTGACCAGGGTCGCGGCGATGATGGCGTGGACGACGAGCAGGAAGGCGAACATGAAGCCAGGGGTATCCGGATGATGCTTGAAGGCGCTGCACATAGGCCACGCGTCCGTCGCGATCAACCGCGCCACCCCGGCGGGGTTTCCAGCCATTCGTTAACGAAAGTGTTTGCACGCGCGAAACCCGTGGGTTGCCGCAGCGTTATGACTGCGAAACGACGCCCGATCCACCGACGTCAATCGGTACGGGCTGAACGATGGATCGCTATTCGTGGCAGCAGCCGACGCCCAGACTCTATCCGTGTGGATGACCGCTCTGGTCGATTACGTCCGCTCGGGGGAACCCGATCTGACCAACCGCCAGATGGCGCTGCTGTTAGTGGTGTACCTGCGGCCGGGGCCGCATACCGTTCGCGGGCTGGCGCGGGCGTTGAATGTGTCTAAACCGGTCGTGACGCGCGCCTTGAACAGATTGGGCGCGCTCGGCTATCTGCGCCGCCAGCGCGACGACAGCGACAAACGCAACATCTTCGTTGCCAAGACGACCGAAGGGGCAGACTTTCTTGAAGAGTTCGGGCAGTTTATCGGCGACCGCGACGCCCCAGCCGCCCGCGTTCCGGCCCCCCTCGCCGCCGCGTGAAGGATTCGCGCTGAGCGGACCGTCGATCGTTCTCGACCCGCGAACCAACGCCGTGCGGCCTGATCTGGCCGACGTGCGCTTGGCTGCATACGTATTCGCACCGCATTATGCTGCGCCGATCCCACGCACGCTTGCTCGTCCCGAAACGTTGCGCGCCGCGCGCGACCCGTCGTCCGTGGCAGTCGCTTTACTGGCTACGGGTGACCTGTTCGAGGTGCTCGAATTTGCCGGAGCGCTCGCCTGGGGCATCGCGCCAGGTGCCGAGTTGGTCGGCTATCTTCCCGCTGCGGCTTTGGCCCCCTCATGAGCGCCACGGTCTTCATCGACGGCGCGGCCGGAACCACGGGCCTCGAAATCCGCGAGCGGCTGGCCGGGCGCAGCGACATTATTGTGATTACGCTTGACGACGCCCGGCGCAAGGATGCGGACGCACGGCGCGAAGCGCTGAACGATGCCGATTTCGTCATTCTCTGTCTGCCCGACGATGCCGCGCGCGAGGCGGTGGCCCTGATCGACAATACGCGCACCCGCGTGATCGACGCTTCGAGCGCGCACCGGGTGGCTGAGAGTTGGACCTACGGCTTCGCCGAACTCGAGGCCGATCAGGCCGCGCGGATCGCGGCCGCGCGCTTCGTCGCCAATCCCGGCTGCTATCCCACAGGCTTCCTCGCGCTCGTCCGCCCGCTGGTCCGTGCCGGGCTGATCCCGGCCGATTGGCCACTCAGCGTCAACGCCGTCTCCGGCTATTCGGGGGGGGGCAAGGCAATGGTCGCGGAGTTCGGCCAGCCCGGAGCGCCTGCCTTTCGCGGCTATGCCTATGGCGGCGGTCACAAGCATCTGCCAGAGATGCAGCGGTTGGCCGGATTGACGCACGCGCCGGTGTTCGCACCCGCAGTGGCGAACACCTATCGCGGAATGATCGTCGAAGTGCCGCTGCATCTGCGCGCACTCCCCGCCAGCCCGTCGTGCGGCGATATCGAAACGGTGTTGCACAACGCTTATGCCGGGCAACCTTTGGTGACGATCGCGCAGAGTGACGGCGCCACCGTCGCGATCGAGGAAAATGCCGGCAGCGACCGCATGACCCTTCGCGCATTCGGCGATCCGGCCAGCGGGCAGGTCAGGCTTGTCGCCACCCTGGACAATCTCGGCAAGGGCGCAGGCGGCGCAGCGGTCCAGAATCTCAACATCATGGCTCGGCTCGATGCCACCGCCGGCCTCATCTTCTGATCGGACAAGTCATGGCACGAACACCGGTTGGCAAGCTCCTCCTTTTCGGCGCCACGGGCGACTTGGCGCAGCGGATGCTGCTGCCTTCGCTTTATGGCCTCCACGCGGATGGATTGTTGCCCGAGGGATTGGCGATCGTCGCCTCCGCCCGGTCTGAGAATGACGACGCCAGCTTCCGCGATTTCGCCAAGGGCGCGTTGGACGAGTTTCTGCCCGACGACCGCAAGAATGAAGACGCGGTCGTCACCTTCCTTCAACGGCTCAGCTATCAGGCGGCCGACCTCTCCGACGAAAGTACCTTCGCGCCTCTCGCCCAGAAGGTAGGCGACGTCGCCGGCGGGCTGGCGATCTTCCTTTCGACGGCGCCGTCGCTGTTCGAACCCGCGGTCAAAGGACTTCGTGCCGTTGGGCTGGCGGGCGAGACGGTGCGCATCGGGCTGGAAAAGCCGTTGGGCTACGATCTCGCCTCCAGCCGGGAGATCAACGACACCGTGGCATCGGCGTTCTCCGAGGACCGCATCTTCCGGATCGATCATTATCTCGGCAAGGAGACGGTCCAGAACATCCTGGCCCTGCGCTTCGGCAATTCCTTCTTCGAACCCGTCTGGAACGCGCGCGGGATCGATAACGTCCAGATCACCATTTCGGAAACCGTCGGGCTGGAAGATCGCGCCGGCTATTACGAAGGCGCGGGCGCGTTGCGCGACATGGTGACGAACCACATGCTGCAATTGCTCGCCCTCATCGCGATGGAACCGCCGTCGCGCTACGACAAAACCGCGATCCGCGACGAAAAGGCGAAAGTCTTCCGGGCGCTCCGTGAGATCACGCCGGACGACGTGGCCAGCCACACGGTGATCGGGCAATACGTGGCGGGCGCGGTAAAGGGGGAGATCGTCAAGGGCTATGACGACGAACTCGGCAAGGATTCGGACGTCGAAACCTTCGTCGCGGTCAAGGCGCATGTCGACAATTGGCGCTGGCAGGGGGTGCCCTTCTATATGCGCACCGGCAAGCGGATGGCCTCTCGCCGGTCCGAGATCGCGATCCAGTTCAAGCCCGTACCCCATTCGATGTTTACCGGGCGGGGCGGCAGGCTTCAGCCCAACGTACTCGTCATCCGCCTCCAGCCGGAGGAATATGTCCAGATGCTGGTGATGGCCAAGGAGCCGGGACTCGATCGCGACGGGATCCGGTTGCGCGAAGTGCCGCTCAACCTGAGCATGGATGCCGAATTTGCCGGATCGCGCCGCCGCATCGCCTATGAGCGGCTGCTGCTCGACCTTATCGAAGGCGATCAGACGTTGTTCGTCCGGCGCGACGAGGTAGAGGCGCAATGGACCTGGACCGATGCCATCCGCGCCGGCTGGGCCACCAACGGCGCCAGACCCAAACCCTATGCTTCGGGCACCTGGGGTCCGTCCGCGGCAATCGCGCTCACCGAGCGCGACGGGGTGACGTGGCAGGACGACTGACCCACGGCCGCTGTTTTTTAAATCCTTGAGATAGAGTATCACATGACCGAGATCGAATGGTGGGATTACGACGACGCCACCGAACTGGCAGCAGCCGTCGCAGGTGACGTTCAGTTCGTCATCGAAAGCGCGATCGACGCGCGCGGCTCCGCGGTGATCGCGCTGGCGGGCGGCAAGACGCCCCTGCCCGCCTATGAGAAGTTGGCGAAAGCCAAGCTCGACTGGAAGAAGGTGACGATCATTCCGACCGACGAACGCATCGTGCCGCTCGGCGATGCGCTGTCCAACGTCACCGCGCTCGCCAGGATCTTCCTGCCGAAGGGCGCCCGCGTGATGCCGATCGTTCCCAAGGCTACCGACGATTACAAGGCCGCCGGCCGCTCCGCGGATGCGCTGATGCAGGATCTTCACTGGCCGCTGGATCTGTGCCTGCTCGGCGTCGGCGTGGACGGGCATACCGCGTCGATCTTTCCCGGTCCGGACTTCGACGAGGCGCTCGACGGCCCAAAGGAGCGCCGCGCACTTGGCGTCATGCCCGATCCGCTGCCCAAGGATGCGCCGGTGCCGCGGGTTTCGCTCAGCCGCCAGGGTATCGTCACCGCGCGCGCGCTGATGATCGCGGTCACCGGTCAGGACAAGCGCGACGTGATCGAAAAGGCCATCGCGCAGGGTCCGCTGTCGGCCTACCCCATCGGCCGCGTGCTGGCCGACGTCGAGCTGCCGATCGACATCCATTGGGCGGCTTGATGCGATGAGGTGCACCGGCCTCCTCCCAGCCTCCGTTCGCCCTGAGCGAAGTCGAAGGGCATGGATGAACGTCGGCGAAGTGCTTCGACTTCGCTCAGCACGAACGGGAAGAGGGACATGAACCCCATCGTTTCTGCCGTGACCGACCGCGTGATCGAACGATCGCGCCCGTCGCGTGGGGCTTACCTGGCGCTGATCGAACGCGAGGCGGCGACCGCCATACGCCGCCCCAATCTGGGCTGCGCCAACCTCGCCCATGCCTATGCCGGCACCGACGAGGACCGCGACGCGATGAAGGCCGACGGCGGCATGAACATCGGCATCGTCACCGCCTATAACGACATGCTCTCGGCGCACGCCGTCTATTACCGCTACCCCGAACTCATGAAGCTGTGGGCGCGCGAGGTGGGCGCGACGGCCCAGGTCGCGGGCGGCGTTCCCGCCATGTGCGATGGGGTGACGCAGGGCTATCCCGGCATGGAGCTGTCGCTGTTCAGCCGCGATACGATCGCGCTGTCGACCGCGATCGCGCTGAGCCACGGCACGTTCGAGGGCGCAGCCCTGCTCGGCATCTGCGACAAGATCGTGCCGGGCCTGCTGATGGGGGCGCTGCGCTTCGGCCATCTGCCGATGATCCTGATCCCCGGCGGGCCGATGCCGACCGGCCTGCCCAACAAGGCCAAGGCGGCGGTGCGCGAACGCTATGCCGAGGGTCTCGCCGAGCGCGAGGAACTGCTCGACGCCGAGATCGCGGCCTATCATACCAAGGGCACCTGCACCTTCTACGGCACCGCCAACACCAACCAGATGATGATGGAGGTGATGGGCCTGCACATGCCCGGCGCCGCCTTCGTCAATCCAGGCACGAAGCTGCGCCAGCAACTGACCCGCGCCGCGGTCCATACGCTGGCCAGGATCGGCGCGCGCGGCGACGATTACCGGCCGCTAGGCCACTGCGTCGATGAAAAAGCGATCGTCAACGCCGCGGTGGGGCTGCTTGCCACCGGCGGATCGACCAACCATCTGCTCCACGTGCCCGCGATCGCGCGCGCGGCGGGGATCGTGATCGACTGGGACGATTTCGATCACTTGAGCCGCGCCGTGCCGCTGATCGCGCGGGTCTATCCCAACGGATCGGCGGACGTGAACGCGTTCGAGGCGGCGGGCGGCATGCCCTATGTCATACGCGAGTTGATCGGCAGCGGCCATCTCCACGCCGACATTCCCACCGTCGCGGGCGGCGATCTATCGGCTTATGGCTACGCACCCTCGCTGCAGGGCGACACGCTCAGCTGGGCCGAGGCAGGGGAGACCGGCGACGACACCATCCTGCGCCCCCCCTCCGCTCCCTTCTCGCACGACGGCGGCATGCGCATCCTGGCCGGCAACATCGGCCGCGCCTGCATCAAGGTATCCGCGGTGGAGCGCGAACGCTGGACGATCGAGGCACCAGCGCGCGTCTTCACCGACCAGCTCGACGTGCTCGAAGCCTTCAAGGCGGGCGAACTGGAACGCGATGTCGTCGTCGTAGTCCGCTTTCAGGGGCCGCGCGCCAACGGCATGCCCGAATTGCACAAGCTGACCCCGCCGCTCGGCGTCCTCCAGAACCGCGGGTTCAAGGTCGCGCTGGTCACCGACGGCCGCATGTCGGGCGCCAGCGGCAAGGTGCCGTGCGCGATCCATTGCTCGCCCGAAGCCCTGCTCGACGGCGCGATCGGCAAGATCCGCGACGGCGACCTGATCCGCGTCAACGCCGCCGCGGGCACGCTGGAGGCGCTGGTGGACGCGGACGAATGGGCCGCCCGCCCGATCGCCGCGGCACCGCCGCCTGCGGTGGGCATGGGCCGCGAACTGTTCGCGATGTTCCGCGGCCTGGCCGACGAAGCCGAAAAGGGCGCGTCCGCGGTGCTCGCCGCGGCGATGCTTTAGGGTCCGGGGGAGAGATGATGGACGTCGTCGCAGTCGATATCGGTGGCACCCACGCCCGCTTCGCCCTCGCGCAGGTGGAGGGTGGCCGCGTCGTCGCGCTCGGCGAGCCGATGACGCAGAAGACCGCCGAACATGCGTCCCTCCAGACCGCGTGGGAAGCGTTCGGCGCGGCTCATGGCAAGCCGCTGCCCCCCGCGGTCGCGATCTCGGTCGCCTCGCCGATCACCGGGGACGTCATCCGGCTGACCAACAACCCCTGGGTGATCCGGCCTTCTTTGATCGCGGCGCGGCTGGGCGCCAACGTTCACACGATCATCAATGATTTCGGCGCGGTCGGCCATGCCGTCGCGCAATTGCCGCAAGAGGATTTCGATCACCTGTGCGGCCCCGACGAGCCTTTGCCCGCGCTCGGCGTCACCACCGTCTGCGGTCCTGGCACGGGTCTCGGCGTCGCCCAGGTCTTCAAGACCGCCGATCGCTACCACGTCCTCTCCACCGAGGGCGGACACGTCGATTACGCCCCGCTTGACGGGATCGAGGACGCGATCGTCAAGCGGCTTCGCAAGAGCTTCACGCGCGTGTCGACCGAGCGGGTATGCGCAGGGCCCGCGATCGTCGCGATCTACGAAACGCTCGCCGAGCTGGAGGGCCGCGCGGTGCCCAGCCGGGACGACCGGGCGATCTGGACCGAAGCATTGGAAGGAACCGATTCGATCGCCTTGGCAGCGCTGGACCGATTCTGCCTGGCGCTCGGGGCAGTGGCCGGCGACCTGGCGCTGGCACACGGGGCCAAGGGCGTGGTGATCGCCGGCGGTCTGGGCCTGCGGATCAAGGACAAGCTGCTGCGTTCCGGCTTCGACCATCGCTTCGTGGCCAAGGGACGGTTCCAGTCGCTGATGGCGGCGATCCCGGTCAAGCTCATCACCCATCCCCAGCCCGGCCTGTTCGGCGCCGCGGCCGCCTTCGCCCAAGAACATACCGGAACCCAGCATATATGACCGACATCGCGACCATCATGCAGACGAGCGCCGTCATCCCGGTGCTGGTGATAGAGGACGCCGCCACCGCAAGGCCGCTGGCCGAGGCGCTGGTCGCCGGCGGCCTGCGCGTGCTGGAGGTGACGCTGCGCACCCCCGCCGCCCTCGAAGCCATCGCCGAGATGAAGCGCGTGCCCAGCGCGATCGTCGGCGCGGGCACCGTCGTCGATACCGAACAGTTCGAGCAGGTGATGAAGGCCGATGCCGAATTCATCGTCTCCCCCGGCCTGTCGCAGCGGCTGGGCGAGGCGATCGTCAGGTCGGGCGTCCCCTATCTGCCCGGCGTGGCGACCGCGGGCGACATCATGCGCGGCCTCGACCTGGGGCTGACCCACTTCAAGTTCTTCCCCGCCGAGACGAGCGGCGGATTGAAGGCGCTGAAGGCTTTGGCGGCACCCTTCTACCAATGCCGCTTCTGCCCGACCGGCGGCATCACCGAGGCGAGCGCACCCGAGTGGCTGGCATTCAAGCCGGTGCTTTGTGTCGGCGGCAGCTGGATTACCGGCGGCACGATGGCCGACGTCGAAGCTAGGGCGAGAGTTGCGGCTGGGATGAGGCGGTGATGTGGTGGTGGACAGCGATCGGGTTGATCGTCGCGATCTATTGCCTGACCCGCGCCGTGGAGGATGTCCGGCAAAAACGGTATGTCTGGGCGGCAATCGGATTCGGCTGCGCTGCGCTCATCCTTTTTTTGCCGGTACAGACACATGCAGTGAAGGTTGATCTACCCGTCGCGACTTGAACTACATCTCGCCGCGGGCGCGCCTGATCGCATACCATTTCCGTACATTGGCGTTGTGCTCGGCCAACGTATTCGCGAAAACATGCCCCCCCGTCCCATCCGCCACGAAGTACAGCGCGCTCGACTGCGCCGGATCGAGCACCGCGTCGATGCTCGCACGCCCCGGATTGGCAATGGGACCGCGCGGCAGCCCGCGTTCGGCATAGGTGTTGTAGCCGTTCTTCGCCTGCAATTCAGACCGCAATATGCGGCGCCCCAACGGGCGGCCCTTGGTCAGCGGATAGATCACGGTGGGGTCGGCCTGGAGCGGCATGCCGACGCGCAGCCGGTTGCCGTAGACCGCGGCGACCATACGCCGTTCTGAGGGCTTGCCGGTCTCCTTCTCGACGATCGACGCCAGCGTGATCGCCTGTTCGGGCGTCGTCACCGCAATGCCCGGCTTACGCCTCGCCCAGGCAGCCGCGAGATAATCGCGCATCGCCCGCTGCATCCGCGCGACGGTCTGCACCCGCGTGTCGCCGCGCTGGAAGGCGTAGCTGTCGGGCAGCACCGATCCCTCCGCGGGCACCGGCACCGTTCCGGTCAGCCCGTCGGCCTTGGCCAGCGCGTCGTGGACCAGTACCGACGGATACCCCTCCGGCACCACCACCAGCCGCTGGAGCGTCTTGCCACCCTGCAGCAGCTTCAGGATGTCGGAAGCGCTGGTGTGCGGCGGCACGCGGTACTCGCCCGCCTTGATCGGCTCGCCCGATCCGAACACCCGCGCCAGCAGCCGGAAGCGTGATGCCGAGCGGATCGCGCCCTCGCGCTCCAGCGCGGTCGCGGCGGACGTCAGGCTCGCCCCTTGTGGGACCACGATCGTCAGCGTGCGGCTCGCCGGTCCCGCGCCGCCCCAGCCCTGCACCACCAGGAACAGCGCAACCACCGCGGCGACGCACGCAATCAGCGCCAGGCATCCCAGCTTGCGCACCGCTACATCGCTTCGTGCTGAGTGGAGGAACCTGCGTCACACACTGCGCATCACCAGCGACGCATTGGTGCCGCCGAAACCGAAGCTGTTGTTGAGCACCGCGCGCACCTTCCGCTTCTTCGCGACATGCGGCACCAGATCGACCCCGACGCAATTCTCGCTAGGGTTGTCGAGATTGAGGGTTGGCGGGACGATGCCATCGCGCATCGCCAGCATGCAGAAGATGCTCTCGACCGCGCCCGCGCCGCCGAGCAGATGGCCGATCGCCGACTTGGTCGACGACATGGAAACATCGCCGAGCGCACCACCGAACAGCCGCCGCACAGCGCCCAGCTCCAGTTCGTCGCCGAGCGGGGTCGAGGTGCCGTGCGCGTTGATATAGTCGATATCGTCGAGCGCCAGGCCCGACTTGCGCATCGCCATCTCCATCGAGCGGAACGCGCCCGATCCCTCGGGATGCGGCGCGGTGACGTGATAGGCGTCGCCCGACAGGCCATAGCCGATGACTTCGGCATAGATTTTCGCGCCGCGCGCTTTGGCATGCTCATATTCCTCCAGGCACACCACGCCCGCGCCCTCGCCCATGACGAAGCCGTCGCGGCCGATGTCATAGGGGCGGCTCGCCTTTTCGGGCGTGTCGTTATAACCCGTCGACAACGCCCGCGCCTGCGCGAAGCCGGCAATGCCGAGCGGGCAGATCGCCCCCTCGGCGCCGCCCGCGAGCATCACGTCGGCATCGTCCATCGCGATCATCCGCGCGGCGTCGCCGATCGAATGCGCGCCGGTCGAACAGGCGGTGACGACCGCATGGTTCGGTCCCATCAGCCCGTATTTGATCGAAACCTGGCCCGAGATCAGATTGATGAGACGCCCGTGGACGAAATGCGGGCTGACCCGCGACGGCCCCTTGTCGCGGCATACCAGCGACTCGCTTTCGATCCCCGGCAGCCCGCCGATGCCTGAGCCGATCGAACAGCCCGCGCGGAAACGCTCGGCCTCGCTCATGTCGGTCAGCCCGGCGTCTTCCAGCGCCTGCGCCGCGGCATCTATGCCGAAGACGATGAAGGGATCGACCTGTCGCTGGACCTTGTGGTCGACGCGCTTGTTGGCATCGAAACCATAAGCGTGATCCGCCGGCTTCACCTCGCAGGCGATCCGGCACTTATAGCCCGTGGGATCGAAGCGGGTGATCGGCCCGGCGCCCGATTTCGATGCCAGGATGTTGGCCCACACGGTCTCGACATCCGCTCCCAGCGGCGTGACCATCCCCAATCCGGTTACGACGACACGCCGCATGCTCTTCTCCATATTGCCTCTGACCAAGGCTTATACAGCGAAACGGCCCCCCGCCCTCTCAGCGGGGACGGGGAGCCGTTTCAAATCGACCCGTGCGGGCGCCGACGCCGGGCCTGGTGCCCGCCGATCTCGCGCCGCCCTCGATCTTACGCCTTATGCTCGTCGATATAGGTGATCGCGTCCTTGACGGTCGTGATCTTCTCGGCGGCATCGTCTGGAATTTCGACGCCGAATTCTTCCTCGAACGCCATCACCAGCTCGACGATGTCGAGGCTGTCGGCACCCAGATCGTCGATGAAGCTGGCTTCCTCGGTGACCTTGTCGGCCTCGACGCCGAGATGCTCGACGACGATCTTCTTCACGCGGTCGGCGGTCTCGCTCATAAACAGTCCCTCTTCGTGCTTGGCAGGGTTTAGGTATTCCTGAACGCACCTAGAACGCAGGTGGTGCCGTGGCAAGCCTGCAGCGTCCCTCTAGATCATCGCCATTCCGCCGTTCACGTGGATCGTCTGACCGGTGACATAGCCGGCCTCCCGGCTTGCCAGATAGACGACCGCCGCGCCGATGTCGGCACCGGTTCCCAGATCACCGGCGGGTATGCGCTGCGTCAGCGCGGCCTTCTGCGCCTCGGGCAGGCCGTCGGTCATCGCGGAGCGGATGAAGCCCGGCGCGATGCAATTGACCGTGATCCCGCGGCTCGCGAGTTCCTGCGCCAGTGCCTTCGACATGCCGACCAGCCCGGCCTTGGACGCCGCGTAATTCGCCTGGCCCGGATTGCCGGTCGCGCCGACCACCGACGTGATCGACACGATCCGCCCGAAGCGCGCCTTCATCATCGGTCTGGCCGCGGCACGACAGAGCCGGAACGCCGCCTCCAGATTGACGCGGATGACGTCGGACCATTCCTCGTCCTTCATCCGCATCGCCAGATTGTCGCGCGTGACGCCGGCGTTGTTGACGAGGATATCGAGCCGGCCGAGCGCCGCCACCGCCTGCGGGACCAGCGCATCGACGGCGGCGCCATCCGACAGATCGCACGGCAGCGCGACATGCTCACCGCCCAGTTCGCCGCGGAACGCGTCCAGCTTCGCCGCATTCGATCCCGAGACCGCCAGCCGCGCCCCCCGCGCCGCCAGCGCCTGCGCGATCGCCGAACCGATCCCGCCCGATGCGCCGGTAACGAGCGCGGTCATGCCTGTGAGGTCGAACATCAGTCTTTCCCTTGTTTTTGATTCACGCGGAGGCGCGGAGACGCGGAGGAATGGTGGCCGTTAACGATCCGCCGCACCCCTTCCTTGAGCGTCGCGCCACCGAAGTTGAGAAGCAGCCCGACGGGCTGCTTGGTGAGGCGTAAATAGGTCAGCAACTGCTTGGCGTGGATCACGGTGAGCCGTTCGACCGACTTGATCTCGACGAGCAATCGCTCGTCTACAAGAAGATCAATACGGAACGCGGCTTCAAATCTCATGCCTTCAAAATCTATGCCGATCGAACGCTGGCGCGCGACATCATAGCCCATCGCGCCCAGCTTACCGGCAAGCACCGTTTCATAAACGCTCTCGAGGAGGCCCGGCCGCAAATCGCGGTGCACTCTCACCGCCAAGTCGAGCACGTCACCGCTGATCTGATCTATATCTCTCACTTCTTCTCCGCGTCTCCGCGTCTCCGCGTGAATCAAAGCCTCTTCAGCAATTCCTCGACATCATCCATCGTCACCACGCTCGTCGCCGTCACATCCGGCGCGATGCGCTTGACCATCGGGGCCAGCACCTTGCCGCCGAATTCCACGAACTCGCTCACGCCCGCATCCACCATCGCCAGCACCGACTCGCGCCAGCGCACCATGCCCGTGACCTGCGCCACCAGCAGCGCGCGGATCGCGCCCGGATCGGCGACCGCGACCGCATCGACGTTGCAGTAAAGCGGCACCAGCGGCGCGCGCAGGTCCGCCTGCGCCAGCGCCGCATCCATCGCATCGGCGGCGGGCTGCATCAGCGGACAATGGAACGGCGCCGACACCGGCAGCAGAAGCGCACGCTTGGCGCCCAACTCCTTGGCCAGCGCGACCGCACGCTCGATCGCGATGCGGTGGCCGGAGATGACCACTTGCGATGGATCGTTGTCGTTGGCGACGGTGCAGACCAATTCCGGGCCGCCCTCCGCCAGAATCGCGTCGACGGCGGCGCCCGCGATCGTTCGCGCCCGCTCCAGATCGACGCCGAGCAACGCCGCCATCGCCCCCTCGCCGACCGGCACCGCCGCCTGCATCGCACGCCCGCGCAACTTCAGCAGCCGTGCGGTGGTCGCCAGATCCAGCGCATCCGCTGCACAAAGGGCAGTATATTCGCCCAGCGAATGTCCCGCGACCGCGTCCGCCTTGTCGGCCAGCCGGATACCCCCCTCCTGCTCCAGCACGCGCAGCGTCGCGATGGCATTGGCCATGATCGCGGGCTGCGCATTCTCGGTCAGCAGCAGATCCTCCGCCGGCCCTTCGGTCATCGTGCGGAACAGATGCTGGCCCAGCGCCTCGTCGACCTCGCCGAACACCGCGCGGGCGACCGGACTGGCGTCGCTCAGCGCCTGCCCCATGCCGACCGCCTGGCTGCCCTGCCCCGGAAATATGAATGCGCGCATGATCTCGGCTCCCTTGATCCCGGCTTCCTTGAAGAACCGCGCCGACTAGGCACGCCCGGCGGCCGATGCAACCTGAACGACGCCGCACGGTTTGCGACAAACGGCGACCAATTACGTGCCTGGACGGCACCGCGCAGCGACAGGCCGGTCCCAGATATGATCCCGACGCCGAGCAAGGGCGCCGGATTTTGGAGCAAGATCATGAAGACGTTCATCCTCGCCGCGATCGCCGCCACGCTGGTCGCCGGTCCCCTCGCCGCCTCCGCCGCCGAAGCCGCGCCGCAGCGCGGCGAACGCCAGACCACCGTCGTGCGCCAGAAGCCGAACGGCCGCGTCGTCGTGAAGCAGCGCACCGTCGTTCGCCAGCCGCAATATCGCACCAACTGGCGCAGGGGTGACCGCTTCGACCAGCGTCAGGCGCGCAACTATCGCCAGATCGACTATCGCCAGTATCGTGGCCTGCGCCCGCCGCCGCGCGGCTATCGCTACGTCCAGTCGGGCAACGACGCCCTGCTGGTCGGCATCGCCAGCGGCGTGATCGCGTCGGTCATCGCAGGCGTGATCCGTTAAGCCACCTTGCGTTTCGTTACGAAAAGCGTAAGGGACCGGCCAGCCACAAGGCGGGGAGCGCGAGCTTCCCGCCTTCGTGCTGTTTCGAAGACGACAGCCGGAGGGGCGTGACGCATGGGGCGCACGTCAGCGATCGGCCAATGATAAGGAAGAAGCATGGCTCTATACGAGCACGTGTTCCTTGCGCGCCAGGATCTGGCACAGGCGCAAGTGGACGCGCTGGCGGAAGCCGCGACCAAGATCGTCGAGGATAACCAGGGCAAGGTCGTCAAGACCGAGTCGTGGGGCCTTCGCAGTCTTGCGTACCGCATCGCCAAGAACCGCAAGGCGCATTACGTCATGCTCGAGATCGACGCGCCCGCAGGCGTGGTCGCCGAGCTGGAGCGTCAGACCCAGATCAACGAGGACATCATCCGCTACATGACCGTCAAGGTCGATGAGCTGGAAGCTGGCCCCAGCGTGATGATGCGCAAGCAGGAGCGCGACCGCGAGCGTCGTGGCGACCGTGAAGGCGGGCGTGAGGGTGGCCGTGACGGCGGCCCGCGCGGTGATCGCCCGGATCGTGGCGACCGCCCGGATCGTGGACCCCGTCGTGACCGTGAAGAGGGAGCCGAATAATGGCCCGTCCGTTTTTCCGCCGCCGCAAGAGCTGCCCGTTTTCGGCCAAGGATGCCCCCCGGATCGACTATAAGGACGTCCGGTTGCTCCAGGGTTTCGTCTCCGAGCGCGGCAAGATCGTCCCCTCGCGCATCACCAGCGTGAGCGGCAAGAAGCAGCGCGAACTCGCCCAGGCGATCAAGCGTTCGCGTCACCTGGGCCTGCTGCCCTACGTCGTTAAGTAAGGAGTCCGGATAATGGACGTCATTCTGCTGGAACGCGTCGAGAAGCTCGGCGCCATCGGCGACGTGGTGAAGGTCAAGGACGGCTACGCCCGCAACTTCCTGCTGCCGAACAAGAAGGCGCTTCGCTCCAACGAAGCCAATCGCAAGGTCTTCGAATCGAACCGCGCGCGGATCGAATCGGACAATGCGACCCGTCGCGGCGATGCCGAGAAGGAAGCCAAGACCTTCAACGATGCAACGGTCACGCTGATCCGTCAGGCGTCGAACACCGGCCAGCTGTACGGCTCGGTCGCAGCGCGCGACCTGGTCGATGCACTGGTCGCCGACGGCCACAAAGTGACCAAGTCGCAGGTCGTGCTCGACAAGCCGATCAAGGCGATCGGCGTGTCGCAGGTGAAGATCGCGCTTCACCCCGAGGTGTCGGTGATCGTCAAGGTCAACGTCGCCCGCTCGCCCGAAGAAGCCGAGATGCAGGCGTCGGGCGTCGACGTCATGGCGTCGATGTTCGAGCGCGACGAGGCCGGCTTCGTCGAGGATTACGATCCCAACGCCGAACCCGGTGCGACGGCCGAAGTCGCGAACGACGAGCCTGCACAGGCCTGAGTCTTGGCTGACTGCTGAATAGGAAAGGGCCGCCCGGCAATGTCCGGGCGGCCCTTTTCATGCGTCCGCCAATCGCGCTGGGGGCCAGAGCATAATGACGTTGGATTGGCTTACTTCCGTTCGTCCTGAGGAGGGACTGAGCGCAGGCGAAGGCCCGTCTCGAAGGACAGTGGGTCTCACCTGCCCTTCGAGACGCCGCTTCGACTTCGCTCAGCGGCTCCTCAGGACGAACGGATCAGTTTCAAGCATCTCCTCTAGGACGGATCGACATTCATCCGAGTCTCGCCCTGCGGCATCTGTTCTCCTGCGAAAGCAGGAGCCCAGAGCCACGGGCAATGTGCCCTGCCACCCTGGACTCCTGCTTTCGCAGGAGAACAGGAAAGATCGAACCGATGAGCCACTCCAACGGCTGAATGTCGATCCGCCCTAGATCAAACCCGTACCCCGGACGGGCAAGAGCTTTCCATTCGGTATGACTGCGTCGCTCAGCAAGAAGCGACGCTCCGACCCGGCACCGGAGCGAGGGTGAGCGATGACGAACCCCCGCACTCGGCCGCCCCCCGATGAATATGCCGCTGTCCTACAACGTGCCGGCCGTGCCATCGTGGCTTCGATCCGGTGCAGACCGGCGCTTGCTCTTTCTCATCGCCGCACCCGACGATCCCGCGCCTCTGGAGTCGCTGTCGACCGGCCTTGCCCACGCCCCCCCGCACTCCCGCCGGGAATACACGTTACCTTCATTACCTTTGAACGGACGGATAGCCTGTAGGATGTGACTTTCCAGTGACCTTTCGCGCGCTGATCCCGCCTCCACCGGCTTCAACGCCGCCCGAACAGCTTCTCCAGATCGCCATGTCCCAGCTTCACCCAGGTCGGCCGCCCGTGATTGCACTGGCCCGAATGGGGCGTGACCTCCATCTCACGCAACAACGCGTTCATTTCCGCGACCGACAGCACCCGCCCGGCGCGTACCGATCCGTGGCACGCCATCGTCCCCGCCACCGCGTCGAGCCGCTCGCGCAGTGACAAGGCCTCGTCGTGCGCGGCGAGTTCGTCGGCTAGATCGGTGACCAGCCCGGTGACATCGCCGCTGCCCAGCATCGCCGGCGTCGCCCGGACGAGCATCGCGCGGGGACCAAAGCGTTCGAGATCCAGCCCGAAGTCGGACAGTTCGGCTGCACGCGCCTCCAGCCGGTCGCACGCCGGTTCGTCCAGCTCAACTACCTCGGGAAGGAGTAGCGCCTGCGCCGCAACCCTGCCCCCGCTCAGCGCCGCACGCATGCGTTCCAGCACCAGGCGCTCGTGGGCGGCATGCTGATCGACGAGCACCAGTCCGTCCTCGGCCTCGGCCACGATATAGGTTCGCGCCACCTGCCCGCGCGCGACACCGAGGGGGAATCGGATCGTTTCGGGGACCGGCTCGGCGGCTGGCTCGGCACGAGCCTGTGGCGGCGGAGCGAAAAAAGTCTGGCGCCGCTCGAACACCGCAGGCAGACGATCTAGCACCAGCGTATCCTCGGCCTGCCACATCGCCAGCGAGGACTCGGGCGGCCGCTGTACGCTGCGCAACCCGTTGGCGTCGAGCGCACGGCGCAGGCCGGTGACGATCATCCCGCGGATCAGCGCCGGATCGCGGAAGCGGACCTCGGTCTTGGCGGGGTGGACGTTGACGTCGACTTCGCCCGGCGGCACGTCGAGGAACAGCGCCACCACCGCATGGCGGTCGCGCGGCAGCATCTCGGCATAGGCGCCACGGATCGCGCCCATCAGCAGCCGGTCCTTCACCGGGCGGCCGTTGACGAAGAGATATTGGTGATCGGCGACGCCGCGGTTGTACGTCGGCAGCCCGGCGACCCCGCCCAGCACGATGCCGTCGCGCTCCAGATCGACCGTCACCGCATTGCCGGCGAGCGCACGGTCGGTCAGCGCCGCCACCCGTGCCGGCCGGTCCTCGGGGTTCATCGCGGCCAGCACCCGGCGGCCGTCATGCTCGACCGAAAAGGCGATATCGGGCCGCGCCATCGCCAGGCGGCGGACGATATCGAGGCAGGCGGCATATTCGGCCCGCGGGCTGCGCAGGAACTTGCGCCGCGCCGGCACCCGCGCGAACAGATCCTCGACCACCACACGCGTTCCCGGTGGCAGCGCCGCAGGGCCTTCGCGCACCACGTCGCCGTTATCGACCGTCCGCAGCCACCCGTCGCCATCCGCCGTGCGGCTCTCGATCGTCAGCCGCGCGACGCTGGCGATCGAGGGCAGCGCCTCGCCGCGAAAGCCCAGCGTCAAGACCGCCTCGATATGCTCGTCGGGCAGCTTCGAGGTAGCATGGCGTTCCAGCGCCAGCGCGATATCGCTTGCGCTCATGCCGCAGCCATCATCTGCCACCTCGACCCGCGCCGTCCCGCCCGCGCACAACACCACTGCGATCCGCGCCGCGCCCGCGTCGATGGCGTTCTCGACCAGCTCCTTCAACGCGCTGGCGGGCCTTTCCACCACTTCACCCGCGGCGATGCGGTTGACGAGATGTGGGGGGAGTCGGCGTATTGACACGGGTGGGTCTCTAGCCCAAGCGGGCCGCTCCCGCGAGGCGCAAACGTGAAGGAGCCGTGCCGCCTGAGGCATGGCGATCCCTTCGCGCGAGGCGTTGTGCGAACCAGCCCCGGTTCCTCGCTCCGGTGGCTCAAGGCCCTACGGAACCGATCACCGATGAAGCTGCCCCGTTTCCTGAAATTCATGTCGCACGACATGGCGATCGACCTCGGCACCGCGAACACCGTGGTCTATGTGCGCGGTCGCGGCATTGTGCTGAACGAGCCGTCGGTCGTCGCGGTCGAGACGATCAACGGCGTCAAGCGCGTCAAGGCGGTCGGCGACGACGCCAAGATGATGATGGGCAAGACCCCCGGCAATATCGAGGCGATCCGGCCGCTGCGCGATGGCGTGATCGCTGACATCGACGTCGCCGAGCAGATGATTAAATATTTCATCCAGAAGGTGCACGGCCCGCGCCGCTTCGCGCGCTGGCCCGAGATCGTGATCTGCGTGCCGTCGGGATCGACCAAGGTCGAACGCCGTGCGATCCGCGACGCCGCCTCCAACGCGGGCGCCAGCACGGTGTGGCTGATCGAGGAGCCGATGGCCGCCGCGATCGGCGCCGACATGCCGGTGACCGAGCCGATCGGGTCGATGGTCGTCGATATCGGCGGCGGCACCACCGAAGTCGCGGTGCTCTCCCTGCGCGGGCTGGCCTATACCACGTCGGTGCGCGTCGGCGGCGACAAGATGGACGAGGCGATCGTCAGCTATGTCCGCCGCAACCACAATCTGCTGATCGGCGAAGCCACCGCGGAACGGATCAAGAAGGAAGTCGGCATCGCCAAGCCGCCGGCCGACGGCATCGGCATGATTATCCAGATCAAGGGCCGCGACCTGGTGAACGGCGTGCCCAAGGAAATCCAGATCAACCAGGGCCAGATCGCCGAGGCGCTGAGCGAGCCGGTCGCGACGATCGTCGAAGGCGTGCGCGTCGCGCTGGAGAACACTGCGCCCGAACTCGCGGCCGACATTGTCGATCAGGGCATCGTGCTGACCGGCGGCGGCGCGCTGCTGGAAGGGTTGGACGAGGTGCTGCGCGACGAAACCGGGCTGCCGGTGACGGTCGCGGAGGACCCGCTGACCTGCGTCGCGCTCGGCACCGGCCGCGCGCTCGAAGATCCGATGTACCGCGGCGTTCTCCAGAACGGCTAACTTTCACTGACGGGGGGACCGGCGCATGGCGCCTGCCCGCGACCGCCGCACCGGGTTTTCGCGGCGGCGGCAATATTCGGTCTTTCTCGGCTATGTGCTTGCGGTGGCCGGCGCAGTGGTCGGCGCGGTGTTGCTCGTCGTCTCGACCTTCGATCCGCCAGCGTTCGCGGCGCTGCGGATGACCGTCGCCAGCGTCACCGCGCCCGTATCGGGCCTGCTCGACGGCGCGGTGCGCGGCGTCGCCGCGGTGC
Organism: Sphingomonas sp.; assembly: GCF_036387595.1. Taxonomy (GTDB): domain Bacteria; phylum Pseudomonadota; class Alphaproteobacteria; order Sphingomonadales; family Sphingomonadaceae; genus Sphingomonas. The sequence continues at coordinate 807 of NZ_DASVTL010000058.1, read as the reverse complement.
CGGAGACGATCGGCACCTATTTCCGCGTCCATGACGAGAATGCGCGCCTGCGTGCCGAGGCCAAGCGCTCGGCAGCATTGATCACGCGTGCGAGGATCGTCGCCTATGACAATCGCCGACTGCGGCGCCTGCTGACGTTGCGCGACCGCGAAGCAGCGGTGGTCGTCGCCGCGCGGCTGGTGAGTTCCACCGCATCGAGCGGCCGGCGCTTCGCGCTGCTCGACGCGGGGCGCTTTCAGGGCGTCCGCGGCGGCATGGCGGTGCGCGGCCCGGATGGACTGATCGGCCGGATCGTCGAGACCGGCCCGCTCGCCGCGCGGGTGTTGCTGGTCACCGATCCGGAAAGCCTGGTGCCGGTGCGTCGGGTCCGCGACGGCATCCCCGCGATCGCGGCGGGTCGCGGCGACGGGACGGTCGACATCCGGTCGGTCAACACCACCAACGTCCGCTTCGCGCGCGGCGATACGTTCGTCACATCGGGCACCGGCGGCCTCTATGCGCCGGGCGTGCCGGTCGCGCAGGTCGCCGCCCGCGGCATGGATACGGTGCGAGCGATCCCGTTCGCCTCGCCCGATTCACTCGATTTCGCGCTCGTCGTGCGGCCGTTCATGCCGATCCCGACGAGCGCCGCCACGCCGGTGCCCGCGCCGCGATGAGCACCGCCGACTATGATCCGTTCGCGCAGCCGCTGCCCGAGGGGCGCGCGCGTGCGATCCCGTGGCTGAGCGTGATGGGCGGCTCGCTGGTGACGATCATGCCCGTCGTCGCCAGCCTGCCGCTGCTGCCGCCGATGGGCCTGCTGATGCT
>NZ_DASVTL010000057.1:0-85208 GCF_036387595.1 Sphingomonas sp. | reverse complement strand
CGCGCAGACGGCGGCGGCGCGGCTCACGCTCGAAGCGGTGTCGCCGGGCGGCCGCGCATACTTCTCGCTGTTTTCGAGCTCCGCGATCGGCGCAAAATGGGCGCTGGGCGGCGACGGCGAGATCGACGGCAATCTTACCGTCAACGGCACGATCGTCGCGCGCAAGTTCGACCGCGCCTCGATGTCGCGCGTCGCAACTTCGTCTTTCAGCGGGAGCATCACGCCGGCGCTTGGGCAGACCGTCTCTGTCCCGTGGAGCCTCGCGCTCGGCGTGCTGCCGCCCCTGGGTCGGTTCATCTATGAGATGGCCGTCGCAGTGACCACCAACGCGGGACAGCAGAACGTCACCACCTACAACGGCAAGCCGCTTTACACCAACTTCATAGCCGATGGCGGCTTGGCGCTGGGCGCCAGCGACGCCCAAGGCAATGGCTATGGACCGCGCCCCAACAGTTCGGACCCGGTCCTGGCCACGACGGACTTCAACGCGGTCTTCAGCGCTTCGGTCGTTCGCGGCAGCGCTGACAGCGGCATCATCGACGACGGCGACTATTACTATCGCGACGTCAGCGCGACCTACACCCTGACCCAGATTTACCTCCGGGTGACATGGGTCGCCGTCTGAGGAGAATATCGGTGGAATATTGGATCGTCTATGACGTCGCGACCGGCGCCGTGCTGTACCGAGGCGAAGGCTCGGTGGGAACCGCGCGGTATCAGGCGTTGCCCGAAGGCGCCGCGCTCATTACCGTACCGCACGCGGTCGTCGCTTCAGTCGAGCTGAACTTGGTCGCGCTGCGCACCGCGCTGGCCGCACGGGTGGACGCGGACGCCGAGGCGATGCGCATGCGGTTCCTGACCCCCGGCGCCGGCCAGGCAATGACCTATCAGCGCAAGGAAGCCGAGGCGCGCGCGTACCTTGCTGACGCTGGCGCACCCGTCCCCTTCCTGGCGGCCGAGGCGCCTGCGCGCGGAATGACGATTGAGGCACTGGCCGTAGAGGTGGTCGACCGGGCGAATGCGTGGACCGCGATTGGCTCGACGATCGAAGCTTTGCGATTGGGAGCGAAGGGTGGGGTCGAGATCGCGACGACGCTGGGCAGCATCCTGGCCGCCGCAACCGTCACCTGGCCCGCCTGAATTTCAGATCGGAATGCTGATGACCGACGTAACGCCGACCGCCCCGCGCTGGATCCCGCTTGTCACCGTAATCCTCGGGTTGATCGGTACCGCCGGTCTGATCGTGACCGCTCTGACGATGATCGGCGCCTGGCGCGCCGGCGTCGACCTCCAGCTCACCGACCTGAAGAAGCGGATGGAGCAGGCCGAGGGTAACCAGCGCACCTACATCCCCGTCCTGATCGGCCTGTCGAAGGACGTCACGTACCTCGCCGAGCGCGCGCGCCGCGAGGACGATCGCGAGATCCGTCGCCGCCCATAACCGCCGGCGGCCGGTAGCCGCCATCCGGAGAAAACCATCATGATGATCGCCAATTGGCGCCAGTCCTGGCGCCTGTGGTCGGTGCGCGTGTCCGCGCTCGGCGCGGTGCTCGCCACCACCGCCGCAGCAGCGCCCGACGCTCTCATATCCGCCTGGCAGTCCCTGCCTGAAGAAATCCGCTACGTCGTGCCCGAACATGTCGGCCGCTGGATAACGCCGGTCCTCTTCGCCGCCTCGTTGGCCGCGCGGATCCTCAAGCAGCGGGAGCGCACCGATGGGAGCCGCTAAGAACAAGGCGCTCGCCGGCGTCATGGGCAGCGCCTCGGCCGCGGCGCTGCTGCTGGTGACCCTCACCGGATATGAGGGCAAGCGGAACGTCGGGTACCGCGACATCGTCGGGATCCCGACGGCCTGCATGGGCGACACGAAGAACGTCGTTGTCGGCAAGTTCTACTCGGACGCCGAATGCCAGGCGCGGCTCTCCGCTCAGGCCCTGGTCCATGTCGCCGAGGTCCAGCGCTGCACGCCGACGATCGCCGGCAACCAGCTCGTCGCCGCTGGCAGCCTCGCCTACAACATCGGGGGCTCGGCCTATTGCCGGTCGACCGTCGCGCGCCGGTTCAACGCCCGGGATCTTCGGGGCGGCTGCAACGCCTTCCTGGCCTGGAACAGAGCAGGCGGCCGCGTGATCGCCGGGCTCGCCCGACGTCGCGAGGGCGAGCGCGCGCTGTGCCTCAAGGGCGTGGCATGACCCGGGTACGCCTGGCGATCGCCAGCGGCGCGGCGCTGCTGCTGATCATCGTCGCCGCGCTGATCTACCGCACGGGCAGCGGCGCCGGCGCCGCCAAGGTCGAGGCTCGCGTCGAGCGCGACCACGGCACCCGCGTTGCCGAGGCGCGCACCGACGAGCGTGCGGCGGCGGTCAGCGCCGTTGCGATCGGCGCCACTACCGCCCGCCGCTCGGCCGCCTTCGACGACTACGTCCTCACCTCGATCAAGGAGATGCGCGATGCGCTCGCCGCTGTTCCGCCTGCGCCTGCTGGCGCTCCTCTGCCTGCCGCTCCTGTCGACAGCCTGCGCGACCAGCTCAACGCGGGCATCGCTCGCGCGAACCGAGCGGCCGAGCCTGCCGGCGCTCCCCGCTGAGCTGACGGCCACCGAGCAGCTGCAGCCGCTCAGCGCCAAGCCAACCGGCGAGCTCGTGTCGATCGATAAGGGTATCCTAGCCGAGCTCGTCGAGCGGTTTGCTCAGGCGCTCGGCGCGATCGCCCGCGGCAACACCCGCGCGATCGGCGTGGGGATCGAGCGTCGCTGCACCTCCGCCATCCTGTCGACCGGCACCGCGCCGGCCGACTGCCCTCGCTAAGTCAGGAGAGACCTCCATGCGTTCCTTTCGCGCGCGCCTTCGCGCTTCGTCTGCCGTGATTGCAGGCGGCTACACGCCCGCGCCGACGCTCAATGCCGTCCGCGCGGTCGCATCCACCGGACGGATTGCGACGGGCACTCAGGCGCTCGGCACCGACACCAAGTTTCGCCAGCAGCTCGTAGAGGTCGTGCGCTCCGGCTGCACCTACCAGGAATGGCTGTTTCCGCTGTGGCACGCCGACGAGGACAGCGTCACCAAATACACGCCGCTGCCGGCCGGCGCGGTCGCCGCATGCCAGTTCTATCGTCCGGCCTCGACCACGCGGGTGGACGGCAAGGTCAACGGCCAGGCGAGCAGCGCCGCGGTTCGGATCGCTGTCGATGGAAGCGGCCTCTTCATCACCTGTCGCGTGGACGCCTCGCAGTTCGGCTTCGTGACTTTCCCGATCGGCGACGTGCTGCGCTGCATGCTCGAGATCGACGGCCCCGCAGGCATGACCCTGCCCGTCACCGACAAGGGCGGCATCGGCGGCGCGGTCAGCGGCGAGGGCCTGTATTATGGCGGCACCACCTCGATGGGCATCAACAGCCTAGCGGCGAACGGCGGAACGTCTCAGGTCACGAGGATCTGGCGCCCTGCCGCGATCATCGGCGATGGCAACGTCAAGGCGTTCGCGGCGATCGGCGACAGCAACTGGGCCGGCAAAGGCGGCAGCAAACCGTCAGGCGACGGCTCGTCGGCGCAGCATGGCTTCGCCGCGAAGGGTCTCTACGACCTCGCCGTGCCGTTCTCGATCCTCGGTCAGAATGGCGACCGCGCCGAATTTTGGAACGGTGTGCAGGCGACCGACCCGCGGTATCAGCTCCTTCGCTACTTCGACATCGTCTGGATGGGCCTGGCGACCAATGATGTCGCGACTAACAGCTCGGACGTGAATGCCGTTGTGCCGATCGCCAATCATCGCGGTGTACGGGCCAAGATCGCGTCGATCCCGCTCCCCGGCGGTGGTGCTCGGACCAACACCTCCATCCTGGCGGCGACGATACCGCCTCGCACGTCCAACAGCGGCTACACGTCGACCGCGGCCGAGAACATCTCGGCTGGATTCGGCGCGGCACCAAGCTGTCGCGCGGCGCTCAATGCCGCAATCCTGGCCGATGCGGGCGTGCTCAACCTTGGCGCTGTCTGGGATCTTGCCAGCATCGTCGCCGACACGGTCGACCCAAACCGGATCGCGATCCTGGACGCGCTCACGCCGACGGCCAACAAGGTCCAGACGGGTGGTGTCGCCAACTCGATGGAGGTCGACGGCACGCACTGGTCGCAAAACGGCAACGCCTACATCGCGCCCAGCTATACCGCGTTCAATCAACCCTATGCAGGAGCCGCAGCGTGATCCGTTACCTCCCAGGCCTCTTGGCTCTGATCGTTCTCGCCAGCTTCCCAACGCAAGCCGTCTCCAAGGAGATGGCCAAGCCGCGCCCGAACATGGTGATCGAGGGCACCGCGAAGGCGCCCAAGGTCATCACCGAGGAGCCCGGCTGGATCAACGACAACCGGGGCAGCATCAGCGGCTCCCGGCTGCGGTGGCTCAAGGTGTCGTGCTCGAAGAAGTGCATCCAGCTCAACAAGTCGTCGGGCGTGCTGATCGAGGACGCCGAGTTCACGCAGACGAAGGCGCTGGACAGCAAACAGATCCCCACCGCCATCTGGTTCAACACCGGTAGCAACGCGACCCTGCGCAACGTATGGGTCCACGGCTTCGACTCCAAGCCGTGCGCCGGATGCTATCGCCAGGGGGACGGCCTTGTCGGCGACTATTCCTGGATCGGCCTGCACCTAGACAACGTCCGCCTCACCGATAACCGCGACGCCTGCGCCGACCTCAAGAGCCGGAACGTCACGTTTACGACGCTGATCCTGGAGCGCTGCAGTCGGCCGGCGCGGATTTGGTGGGACACCTGGCGGGGCGACGAGCTGCGCATCGCCGATGCGACTTCGGCCGCTGTCTACATGAGCAGCCAGGTCTCGCCGACGACCGGGCTGCCGAAGAACGCCGGTCTGGTCGTAAAGCGTTTTCGCTACACGAACCGTGTGACCACCGCGCCGGCGTTCATGTTCTCCGGCGCGAACGCGTCGGTCGAGGTGCTTGAGGGCTGCTTCTTCGATGTCCTCCCGCAGACGCCCGCGTTCCGGTTCGCCGATGGCGCGAAGATGTCGAACGTCACTCGGAAGCTGCCGGCGTCGTGCTTGCCGGATGCGCAGGGCTATCTCGTCAACACGCCCGCCGGACCAGCCGCTGCTTCCGCAGCCGCCATCGTGGTCGATCCGCCTCTCGTCGATGGAAAGGGCCGCACGACTGGCGATTTCACGCTGGGCGGCTCGACGGCCAAGCGCTTGGCGCTGCCGATCGGGACCGTGCTCCGGTCGCTTGGCGGCACCCGCTACGAGGTCGTGCGCTGATCGCGACACCTTTCGCCCTGCCGACGGCGGTGGCATAGCAGTTGCGCTGACCCGAGCGTAGCCGCGGAGGCCAGCCCGCGCGCGCGGTTCGACTGTGGGTACCGGCTCGCCGGGTGGCCCGCAGAATACAAGACCCTTCGGGGAAACATGCGGGGCGCAGTCTCCCGCAGTCCTGCGCGGCTAACCACCCGGTTCGGTACCGGGCACGGTGGCCGCGCAGCGACCTTCACCAGTTTCGCGGCGATCGCCGCCTTCACCAACCCGCGGCCGACCGGCCGGGGGCCCGCCGATCGCGTCGATCGAGCGGCCACTCAGCGCGCGTAGCCGACGTGCTCCTCATCCGAGAGCTGAGTTCACATGGGCGCTTCCAACGCCATCACCACCCCACCTTCCACCTCTACTTGTCACAGACCCGGCGATCCTACCGCGCTCCTGGTTGGCGGCTCTCCGCCGATCGGGGCTGCCGGCGGCGCGGCCGGATACCTATTCGCACCGGATCGACGCGGTGACGCTCTCGCGTTTGGCTCGGCCGACTTCTTCGTCGGGCTGCTCGACCGGCAGATCGCGTGCGATCTGATCCGCGCGCATCATTACAGCCAGCGCGTTGCGGCGGCATCGATACTCCACCTGGGCGTGTGGCTCGCTGGCGAGTTGCAGGGCGTCTTACAGTACGGCTATGCCATGAACCCGGCTTCTGCCGGCAGCGTGGTCGCGGGGACCGCCATCGACGAGTACCTTGAGCTCAACCGCATGTGGCTCGCGGAGGCCGCGCCCCGGAACAGCGAAAGCCGCGCGCTTGCCGCTTCGATAAGCCTCATTCGTCGCGTGCGTCCGCGGGTCAAATGGATTCAGTCTTTTGCCGACGAGCGCTGCGGCCTGTTCGGCACGGTCTACCAGGCTGCCGGCTTCACCTTCCACGGCGAGCATCGCTCGACGTTCTGGAAGTTGGACGGCGAGTGGTTCCACAACACGCACATGACGGTGCGAGGCAAGCGGGCTCTCGGACCTCGTCCAGCTTACCTGCAAGCGAACCGTGATCGCGCGGTTCCGCATGTGCTGCGCCAGTTCCGCTATTTACGATTTCTCCAGACGCGCTTCGCTAAGGGCTGCCGGCATCCGGCGCGGCCTTTCCCGAAGCCGGACTATGCGGCCCGTCCAGCAGACGAGCGCGGTGCCCCCGCGTGCGAGGACGGTGTGACCCCGTCGGGCCGCTCCAATCCCCATCAGAACGGATAATGCGCCGCCAAGGTCGGGTATCGCACCCGATCTTTGCGGGTATCGGCACCGTCGGAAGGCGCAGAAATGCGTCGCCGCAGCGGATGATCCCTCCGCCGTGGTCCACATAAAGTCATGTGTTCCGCGCCGATCGCCACGGCCGGCGCGGCCTGGCTCGGGTCGATCGACGCGGCCGCCCCCCCTGACAAACCGACGTTAAGATGCTGCGAACCTCCGCTGCGGCGGAGGGCCGTTCCGTCGTTATCGACGCCGGCGTCGTTCTGCCCGGCGCAGCTCACGAGCCGTCGTAGGATGGGTTCGCTTGGCATCAGGCGGCACAACCACCTCGCGCGGGCAGCTTGTCAGTCGGACAGCCACGAGCTCCGGCCCGGGCGCCAGATCCATCCCGATCAGGATCGGTTGCCCAACGCCCTCGCCGGACAGCAGCTCGACGTCTTCGAGAAACCATCTCGCGTCGGTTCCAATCAGCACTCGATCCATCAGGAGATCATATGCTCACGAACGCCGCGGTGCGAGCCGCGCGGCCGAAGCCGGCCGCCTACAAGATCGCCGACGAGCGCGGGCTTCACCTCTTCGTGGCGCCGAACGGTCGCAAGTCGTTCCGGCTGCGGTTCCGCCTTCACGGCAAAGAGCAGCTCCTGACGTTCGGCATGTGGCCGGAGATCTCGCTCGAGGACGCCCGGGCCCAGGCGGCCGCCGCACGCGAGCAGCTCGGCCGCGGCGAGGATCCTCGCGTGGTAACGAGCTCCGACGATTCGGCCCGAGTTCGTGCTTTCGAGTATGTTTGCCGCAGGTGGTTCGATCACATGCGGCCGCGTTGGACCGAGGTCCACGCCAACGACGTCCTCGCCAGCCTCGAGCGCGACGTGTTCCCGGCGATCGGCGCGATGCCAATCGGCGCCATCACCACGCCGGTGGTGCTGAACGCCCTACGTTCAGTCGAGGGTCGCGGCCGTCTCGAGACGGCCAGGCGAGTGCGGCAGCGGATCTCTGGCGTCTTTGCGTTCGCGATAGCCGAGGGCCTGGTCGACCAGGATCCGGCGGCGATCGTCGGCAAGGCACTGATGCCGCCAGCTCCGGCGCGTCACCACGCGGCGCTCCTGGCAGTCGAAGACGCCCGCGAGCTTCTCGCTGCGGCCGAGCTGGTCGACGCCGCGCCAGCGATCAAGCTGGCGTCGCGCTTCTTGGCACTGACCGCGGTGCGCCTGGCGGCGGTCCGTGGCGCGGCCTGGTCAGAGATCGAGGATCTGGACGGAGCCGCGCCTCTTTGGCGTATCCCGGCCGGCCGGATGAAGCTGGCGGCAGCGAAGAAGCTGGACCGCACCAACGATCACCTCGTGCCGCTGTCGCGTCAGGCCGTGGAGCTGCTGCGCGAAGCGCATCACCTTGCGGGCGCCGGCAACATGATCTTCGCTGGCCGCAGTTCGGACCGGCCGATCGGCGAGGCGGCGATCGGCGACCTGTACGATCGCGCGGGCTTCGCCGGCCGACACGTGCCACACGGCTGGCGTGCGACCTTCTCCACGATCCTGAACGAGCGCTTCCCCGACGACCGCGGCCAGATCGACCGCGCGCTCGGTCACGCCGCCGGCGGCGGCCGGGACAAGGTCGAGGAGAAGATCAACGTCAAGGTTGAGGGCGCATACAACCGATCGCAGCAGCTCGCGCCGCGGCGCCGGCTGTTCCAGGCCTGGGCTGACGCCCTGGTCGGGTGAGGCGGGGTCGATCGGCGCCGTCAACGCCCCCCGGGGGGGGCGAAAGTCCGGGAGCCGACCGCCCGGACACCGCACAGTGCCGCCGTGCGCACTGCGAGGTGTTCCGAGGCAAAAAGATCGCGGCGCTTTCAACGAAACGTCCCTCTCGTGAAACCCGACGGTCGCACATTGTACGGATCGAAGCCGACGGAGCTTGGCCGTCGCTTGCCTGAGAGTGGCATGCTTTGTGCTCGTTCCCCCTCGATAGCCCGGGGCGGCGCAAGCCGCCACGTTCCGACTGCGGCGTCTTGGCAGTCGGGTGCGTGGGTCGACCCGTGCCGACCTAGGGGGACAAACAAACCTGTCCGGGATCGCCTTAGCGATCCCGCTTCCTCATCATCTTAAACCCCTTGTGAGGGATACAGGCCGCTTCATGAACTCGCGCTCCATACCGCGGCGCCGAACGAAGCGACGGCAGCAGCTAGGGGGCTAGATGCTGCCGTAGCGATCGGGGGGGCGGATGGCGGGGCCGCGGCCGGTGCTGTCGCTTTCGGAGCGGCGTTCGCGAGCTTGCGCGCGAGCAGCTGGCGGAACCGCTGCCAGACGCCACGATGCTTGTTCTGCATCCGCCCAAAGCCAAACGAGTAAGCGTTCGATGTTTGCTTGCGCTGAGGGCCTGGTTCGCCCTTCTTTCCGACACGGATCGTGCGCCGCACCCAGTCCAGGAAGCCGTGCTCGCGAAGGCGGGCAAGCGCACCGACCACGGCTGGCTTCGACAGGCCGGTCCACTTCATAATAGTCAGGAGTTCTGGTTCCGAACGACCGGTGGCGAAGTCCAGTGCGCGCCTCACGATCGCGCCTAGAACCCGGACACCGTTCGCCTGCAGCGGCCCGCGTTCGCCTTTCTTCTTGTGAACGACGTCGAACTCCTCGGCGGTTTGGAGCAGCGCGTCTGCCCAGGCGAGGCCACCACTCTTGGTTCCGTCCTCGACGCGTCGCCAAACCTTCGCCCGATCGTCGTCCACATCGTAGCTGTCGCGACGGACGTGCGCGTCGGGACCGCGGCTCTTCTCGGTTCGGCTGGCCGTAAAGGCCTTGATCAATTGACGTGCCTCGCGCGCCGGCGGCGCGGCAGAAGGCGAATGAACGAGCGACATCGTGTCGGCTCCCAGCTGGGAAGTCGATGGGCGCACGAAAGCGCCGGCCGAGTCGGAGTCGTCAGCCGTGCGCTAGCGTGATGGCGGTGATGGATGGCGCGCACGACGAAGCGGCGCGCGCCGCACTATGGCGGCGCACGCGCGCGGGATTGTGGGAACGAGCAGCGAACAGACTGTGCCGACTCTTGTGTCGGCGCGAACCGTGGTGGTGTGCGTGTTCCGCGCGTTCGAAACTGGTCAGAAGTCGCGGAAAACCGCGGAAAACGTGGTGCCCCCGAGAGGAGTTGAACCTCCGGCCTGCGGTTTAGGAAACCGTCGCTCTATCCGGCTGAGCTACGGGGGCACGCGGTTGCGCGATTAGGCGCGGGGCGCTGCGGGGTCAATCACGCGCTTTCGGGCATCGAAAGCGTCGAGGAGGGCGGACGCCGCCGAGCGAGCGCCGCCCTCCGTGCCGAATTCAGGCCTTCAGATGCTGCGAGATGTACTTGTTCATCTCGAACATCGTGCATTTGTCGCGGCCGAAAACCTTCTTCAGTTTTTCGTCCGCAAGGATTTCGCGCTTGTTCTCAGGGTTCTGGAGCTTGTTGGACTTGATATAGTCCCACACCTTGCTGATCACCTGGCTGCGCGGCAACTTGTCGTCGCCGACGATCGCGCCGAGTTCGGGCGAGGGCTGAACAGGTGCGTGGATCCCGGTGCCTGATGCGGCGCCCGATGCGGCCTTCTTCTCCGCAGCCGGCTTCTTGGCCGCGGCGGGCTTCTTCTCACCGGCAGCCTTCGTGCCGGCGGTCGTCTTTGCGGTAGCCATGTCGTTCCTTCCCATCTGAATTATGTATCCCCGATGCCGCGATCGCGGCGGCGGCGGGGTTCACGCCTTCTTGAGCGCGCTCGCCTTGTGCGCCGCCTTTCCACCGTTGTCACTCTTTACGACATACTGCGGCTCTTCCTTGGTCGCCTTGGCTGTATGCCCCGACACGTCCGTCGTCGTCGTGATCTTCTTCTCGACCTCGCCGTGGGCGGTGCCACCGTGCGAATTCCAGGTCACCGTGTCACCCTTCTTGGGATCGTTCATGTCCGTTCTCCCGTCCACGGCCAACGGATGAACAGCCGGGGGGTTGCGTCGGTCGCAAAGGTGAGCGGTTCTTGTTCTTCAAGGGGCTTCATTGCCCCGCACGGCGAGTCCCGGCTTTCCACGGCCGGGCACCGTCGTGGTCAGAACTTGAAACCTGCCATGACGCCGTAACGGCGCGGCTCGACCGTGAAGATGTTCGTGAACAGCCCCGAGGACTGGTCGGTGACATATTGACCGGTGATCGCAGCGTTGTTCGTGAGGTTGGAGACGAATGCGCGGGCGTAGAAGCGCTCGCCGGGCGCATTGAACTGGATTTGGGCGTTGACGATCTCATAACCCTGCACTCGGTCGATCGTGTTGTTGAAGATCGACGCGCTGAACCCGCCGGTGTAGTTCAAATCTGCGCGCGGCACGATCGACCAGCCGCTTGCCCCCACATCGACCGTATATTGCGCACCGACCGACGCCTTGTAGGTCGGGGCCTGCGGAAGGCTGTTGCCGCGAATGTTCACCTCGACCCCCGAACCGAGCACCGAGATGCCCCCGAACGCCGCACCGACCGCCGCTGCCTGCGCCTGAAGCGCGGAGCAAATGCCGAACGCGCCGGTCGTGTTGGTTCCCGCGACGGGCGTCGGTGCCCGCAGGCCGACGGCTGCATTGATCGTGCGGACGAAGGCGTTGGCGCCCGCCGCATTACCCGCCACGGTCGGCACCACCGCGCAATTGGATGCGTTCGTGATGTCCTTGATGATGACCGTGTCGGACCGTCCGCCGGAGGGATCGCGCGGGTTGGCGATGAACTTGTCGGCGGACACCTTGGTCTTGAGATAGCTGGCATTCATGTTGACGACGAGCGCAGCCACGGGGCTGATGACCGATTCGATCTCGACGCCGTATATGTCGGCGTTGACATTGTCGTTGACCGATGTGCGCGCGACGATGCGGCTCAGCTGTAGACCCTGATATTTATAGTAGAATCCGGTCAGGTTGAGCCGCAACGTGCCGTTGCCGAACGTGTTCTTCGACCCGATCTCGAACGAGTCCACCTTTTCGGGCGCGAAGGTGGTGGGCACCGCGAAGATGGCGGACAAGGGCGGGTTGATGCCGCCCGACTTGTAGCCGCGCGAATAGGATGCGTAGACGAGGTTGTCGGGCGTGATCTTGAAGTCGACGACGCCGCGGCCGGTCATCCGGTCGAAGCCGACGCCACCCTCCGCAAATGTCTGATTGCCGGGCGTATTCGCGTCGAAATCGAGCCCCGTATAGCCGATCGCCTGGTCGATGTTGGACGAGCCATAGGGAACGACCACCGCCAGTCCGTTCGCATCCTGCAGATACGTCGTGCGCGCGCGGACGAACTTCTTATCGTTGTTGTAGCGCACGCCGGCGGTGAATTTCAGCCGATCGCTGATGTCGAGATAGGCTTCGCCGAAGATACCATAGGATTTGAGGCGATAAAAATCGGTGTTGTTGCGGAAGAAGGGAGAGGCGCGGAACGTGTTCGGGTAGGTAGTTGCCCCGGCCAGCCGGGCGCCGATGGTCTGCGCGGCGCCGAGCAGCCCGGCGGCATAATCGAGACCAAAGGCGTTGACGTAATAGCTGTTGTTGTAGGTGCGCTTGTCGACATAGATTCCGCCGACCAGGAAGTTGAACGCCCCGTCGAAATTGCTGTCGACATGCCCTTCGAGCGAATATTGCTTGTTGGTCTCGCTCGATTCGTCGAAATCGAGGCTGGTGCCGAAGCAGCCGACCGTATTGCCGCCGAACACGCCAACGTTGTTCGGATCGTTGCTCGACTGGCAGATGCCGCCAGCCGGTCCGTTCGGGATCAGGGTGTTGCGAACCGCGGTGAGCGGGCCGGGGATCGCTGGCCCGACCGGCCCGAACGTTGCCGCTGCTTGTGCCGCCGTCAGACCCGCCACCGTGTTCAACGCCACCAGACCCGGATTGTTGATATAGGTGTTCTCGACCGCCAGGTTATAATCCGACCGCGACTGAACGACATTGCGGGTGTAGCCACCCGTCAGGTTCAGCGAGACTTGACCGAAATCGTGGAAGAACTTGCCCATATATTGTTCTTCTTCGGCGAAATAGGTCGGTTTGAAGTCGACCCGGACAGTCCGATTATCGGTGGGATTGACGACGCCGGCATAGGTATCGGCACCATAGACGCTCTGCAGCCCGAAGTTCCGGAAGACCGGTCCCAGCGCGCCCAGCGCGATGCCCAGGAACTCGTTGGACGATTGCACCGCGGCCAGCGTCGAATTGCCGTTGGTGTGTTCGTATTCGAGGCGGTCGGGCGAGCAACCCAGCACGCCGGTTGCGTCGCGGTTGCACAATTGCTTCTGGATGCGGCTACGATTGTCGTTCTCACGGAAATAATAGGCCATTAGGTCGAGCCTGGTATCGCTGGTGGGCTCGTAGGACACGGTGCCGCGCACGGCATAGAGATCGCGGTCGTCGATGCGCGAATCGTCGAACAGGTTCTTGGTATAACCGTCGCGCTTCAGATAGGTGCCGGCCAGGCGGATGCCGAACGTGTCGGTGATCGGCAGGTTGAACATGCCGCGCACGCGCTTCGAATCGTAATTACCATATTCGAATTCGCCGGCGGCATGGATGCCCGAAAGATCGGGCTTGGCGGTGATGAAGTTGACCACGCCGGACGTGGCGTTGCGCCCGAACAAGGTGCCCTGCGGCCCACGCAGAACCTCGATCCGCTCCAGATCGAAGAACTCGGTTTCGAACAGACGGGTGGTGAGCAGCGGCATGTCGTTCACGTGGATCGCGGTCGCGCTGTCGCACGTCACGCCGACGCAAAGATCGCCGATGCCGCGGATGGTGAAGCTGGAGGAGGTGAAGTTGGTCTTGGTGAAGGTAACGTTGGGCAGCGTCTGCTGAAGTGCGACCGGATTCACGATCTGCTGCTTTTCGAGGTTCTCCGCGGTGAACGCGCTGACCGCGATCGGCACGTCTTGAAGCCGCTGCGACTGGCGCTGCGCGGTTACGACGATGTCGGTGCCATAGGTCGTGGGCGCAGGCGTGGTAGTGCCCTGCCCGGTGGTTGCCTCCTGACCTGGGCCGTTGGTGGGCGCGGTGTCCTGCGCAGACGTGGTGTCCGCGGTCTGCGCCGCGAGCGGGGTGGCGATGACCAGCGCCAGCGCGCAACCACAGAGCAATTCGAGCTTCTTCATGGTATCAACATCCTCCAGCATCGCGACGGTCTCTTGCCGTTTCGTCGATATTCGTGCTTGCGGTATGGAGGCTGCTTGGAAAACATGATGCCGTCAAATGCTTTTGCAGGACGAACGAAGCGTGTTTTCGACTTGTTGCTCAATTGAAACAGTTGCAGAATCGAACTTACGTTAGGGAATTCGTATGACGGGCACTTCTACTGTTTCAAATGAGGACCATGGGTCGACGACCCCCGACGCGGTGCCCGAAGCCGTCGCCGAAGCAATTCGCACGTTGATCCGGTGGGCGGGCGACGATCCGACCCGCGAGGGACTCGTCGACACGCCGCGTCGTGTCGCCAAGGCATGGCGCGAATATTGCGCCGGCTATGGCGACGATCCCTCGCTGCATCTGGCGCGGGTGTTCGAGGAGGTCGGCGGCTATGACGAGATCGTATTGCTCAAGGATATACCCTTCCAGTCGCATTGCGAGCATCACATGGCGCCGATCATCGGCGTCGGCCACATCGCCTATCTGCCGCGCAATCACGTGGTCGGCATCTCCAAGCTGGCACGCGTGCTCCACGGCTTCGCGCGGCGGCTCCAGGTACAGGAGCGGCTGACCGCCGAGGTCGCCGATTGTATCTGGGAGGGGCTGAAGCCGCACGGCGTGGCGGTGGTGATCGAGGCGACGCATGCGTGCATGGCGGCGCGCGGGGTGCGGACGCCCGGCGTCGGCATGGTCACCAGCCGGATGATGGGGACGTTCCGCGAGGACGAGCGCAGCCGCAAGGAAGTGCTCGCGCTGATGGGCATGGGTTGATGGCGGTACGAACCGTATTGGTTACCGGCGGCGCGAAGCGGCTGGGCGCCGCGATCGTCCGGCGGCTGGCGGCGGCAGGGCACCGGGTGGTGATCCATTACGGTGTTTCGGCGGCGGAGGCGCAGGCGCTGGCCGTCGAAGTCGGCGCGGTCGGGACGGTGTCGGGCGATCTTGCCGATAGCGGCGCGATGGACGCGCTGTTTGCAGATGCACGGGCGATCGCCGGGCCGATCGACGGGTTGGTGAACAGCGCGTCGGCGTTCTCGTTCGATACGCCCCCCCGGAGCGATCCTGCACTCCTGGCGCGGCTGTACGCGATAAACTGCGCCGCGCCCGCCCTGCTGACCGACGCACTGGTGCGGCAGGATGATGTGGGGGAAGGAGCCGTCGTTAACCTGCTCGACCAGAAGCTGGCGAACCTCAACCCCGATTTCTTCGCCTATACCTGCGCCAAGGCGGCGCTGGCCGCGGCCACCGTGATGCAGGCGCAGGCGCTGGCGCCGCGGGTGCGGGTGAATGCGGTCGCGCCGGGGCTGACGCTGCCGAGCGGGGATCAGACGCCGGCCGAGTTCGCGGCGGTCGCGAGCATGAACCTGCTCGGCCGGCCGGTCGGCGCAAACGCAGTCGCCGATGCGGTGGCGTACCTGATCGGTTCGCGCGGGGTGACCGGGCAGACGCTGTACGTCGATTGCGGCCAGCGCTTCCTGCCGCGTGAGCGCGACGTGATGTTCGCGCGCGCCGGCCGGGAAGACGGGCATGGCTGAATTCACGACGATCCTGAATGGCCTGGACGTCATGATGCGCCTGGGCATCCACGCGCATGAGGCCGCGCCGCAGCGGGTGCGGCTGTCGGTGCGGATGACCGTCGCTTACCCCGAGCCGCTCGGCGCCGACGCGATCGAGCAGGTGCTCGATTACGACTTCGTTCGCGAGGGCATCCACGCCTTGGCGGCGGGGCCGGGCTTTGCGTTGCAGGAAACCTTGTGCGAGGCGGTGGCGGCGCTTTGCCTGGCCGACGCGCGGGTGCGCCAGGTGTGGGTGCAGTCGATGAAGCTCGACGTCTATCCCGATGCGGCGGTGGGCTGCGAACTGGTGCGGGTCAGGCCCGGTTCGCCGCGCTGAGCACCGCGCGCACGCTGGCGGTGGCAATATCGGTGTCCAGCCCGACGCCGAACACCGTCCGCCCGTCCGCGGTCCGGCATTCGACATAGGCGGCGGCCTGCGCATCGGCGCCGTGGCCGATCGCATGTTCGTTGTAATCGACGACGTCGAGCGCGGGGCCGGTCGAATCGGCCAGCGCGGCGACGACGCCCGAGATCAGGCCGTTGCCGCGCCCCGAGATCGAGCGTTCCTCGCCGCCGACCGCGACCCGGCCGACGAAGACGCGCTGGCCGGCGGTGCCGCTCTCCTCGTAATCGCGCAGCACGAAGCGGTCTGTGGCGCGCGGCAGATAGACGCTTTCGAACCGTGCCCAGATATCGGCGGCGTTCAGCTCGCGGCTCGTCTCGTCGGCCAGGGCCTGGACGTGGCGGCTGAAATCGGCCTGGAGGCGCTTGGGGAGTTTCAGGCCCTTGTCCTGCTCGATCACCCAGGCGACCCCGCCCTTGCCGCTCTGCGAATTGACGCGGATCACGGCTTCGTAGCTGCGGCCGAGATCGGCGGGGTCGATGGGGAGATAGGGGACTTCCCAGGCCTCGTCGTTCTGCTGGTCGCGCGCGGCGAAGCCCTTGCGAATCGCATCCTGGTGCGATCCGGAGAAAGCGGTGAAGACGAGGTCGCCGGCATAAGGCGTGCGCGGGTGGACGGGGATGTTGGTGCAATAGGTGACCGTCTTCACCACCGCGTCGATATCCGACAGGTCCAGCTTCGGGTCGAGTCCCTGCGTGTACATGTTGAGCGCGACCGTCACGAGATCGCAATTGCCGGTGCGCTCGCCATTGCCGAGCAGGCAACCCTCGACGCGATCGGCGCCCGCCATCAGCCCGAGTTCCGCGGCGGCGACGCCGGTGCCGCGGTCGTTGTGGGTGTGGAGCGAGAGGACGCACGCGTCGCGGTTGCGCAGGTGGCGCGCGAACCATTCGATCTGGTCGGCGTAGACATTGGGGGTCGCGCATTCGACGGTGGCGGGCAGGTTGAAGATGATCGGCCGCTCCGGCGTCGGCTGGAGGACGTCCATCACCGCCTCGCAGACCTCCAGCGAGAAATCGAGTTCGGCGGTCGAAAAGGTCTCGGGGCTGTATTCGAACTGCCAGGCGACGTCCGGTTGCCTGGCGGCCTCGTCGCGGAGCACCTTGGCGCCGTCGATCGCGATCTGCTTCACCTGGGCGCGCGTCATGCCGAAGACGATGCGGCGCCATGCCGGGCTGACCGCATTGTAGAGGTGGACGATCGCCGACATCGCGCCCTTCAGGCTGGCGAAGCTGGTCTCGATCAGATCGCGGCGCGACTGGGTCAGCACCTGGATGGTCACGTCGTGCGGAATGCGGCCCGATGCGACCAGCCCGGTGATGAAGTCGTATTCGGTGGCGCCGGCGCTGGGGAAGCCGACCTCGATCTCCTTCAGCCCGACCTTGCACAGCAGGTCGAACAGCCGCGTCTTCTTCTCCGCGTCCATCGGGTCGATCAGCGCCTGGTTGCCGTCGCGCAGATCGGTGGACAGCCAGCGGGGTGCCCGGGTGATCGTGCGCGACGGCCATGTGCGGTCGGGCAGGTCGACGGCGGGGAAGGGCCGGTATTTGGAGGACGGATCGCGCAGCATGGACGGTCCGGGCGGTAGCGTGCGTGCCGCCGGCTTGTCCAGAAGATAGCGGGCGGCGCCCACACGCGCGCCGCCCGCATCGCTCACTTTTGGAAGGCGACGACGATGTCGAGCTTCACCGCGTCCGACACGATCGGGATGCCGTAAGCGATGCCGAATTCCGAACGGCGGATTGTGCCGGTGGCGGTGAAGCCGACATTCTCCTTGCCGCCCATCATCGCCGGTGCCTTGCCCGCGCCATAGAAAGCGGCGTCAAGCGTCACCGGCTTGGTCACGCCGTTGAGCGTCAGATTGCCGGTGACCTTGGCGGTCTGGCCGGTGGCGACGACGCTGGTGGAGACGAACTTGGCGTCGGCGGGCGCGGCGCCGAAGAAGTCGGCCTTGCCGCCGTCCTTACCGGCACGCAGCAGGTGGGAGGTCAGGCCGCCGCTGGCCGTGGTGACCTTGGCGACGGGGATGGTGACATCGACCTTGGCGGCCGACGGGTTCTTGGGATCGAGCGTCAACGTGCCGGTCACGTCGCCGAACATGCCGCTATAGGGAGTGAACCCCATGTGATCGACCGTCCAGGTGACGATCGAATGACCCGCGTCGGCGGTGTAGCTGCCGCCGGTGACCAGTGCGGGGTTCTTGGAGCCGGGCGCGGTCATCGGCCCCTGCTGGGCGGTGGCGGCGGTGGTCGCGAGGGCGAGAGCGGCAATGATGGCTACGCGCATGGGGATCTCCTGTTGTGCACGCCATGCTGGAGGACGAAGCGGCAGGCGTCAATTTCAGCTTTGGCAACCAAGGGTTTCGCAAGGCGGGCAAAGGTAACGAAGGTAACGCGATTTCCCGGGGAAACACCGCCCGGTTCGGTGATCTTCGCGGGCGATGCGATGGAGGTGCGTGAGGGATTGGACCGACTGGAGCATACAGCGTCGTCGCACGGCTGGCAGCCTGTAGGACAGGGGGGTTTCCTATTCTCCTCGCCGCTGGCGGGGAGGGAGACCAGCCGCAGGCTGGTGGAGGGGGTTCTCCACCAGCGACCCCCTTTGCGGCGAACCCCCTCCCACCACGCCGCTGCGCGCCGCGGTCCCCCTCCCCGCGAGCGGGGAGGATCGGCGCCTGCCCGCCGGCCCGTCGGACCCGGCGAAGCCGTGCCCGAAGGGCCGGCTTCGTCCGGGCCGGCCGCGCTCACGCGCTTGCCACGCGGCGCTTCAATTGTGTTCGCGGTCCACCAGCTTGTTCGCGCCAATCCACGGCATCATCGCCCGCAACTCCGCCCCGACCTTCTCGATCGGATGCGCCGCCGCCGCCTTACGCGCCGCCTTCAACTCGGGCTGGCCTGCACGGTTGTCGAGGACGAAATCCTTGACGAAGCGGCCCGCCTGGATGTCGGCGAGCACGCGCTTCATCTCGGCCTTCGTCTCGTCGGTGATGATCCGCGGGCCGGTTTTGATGTCGCCATATTCGGCGGTGTTCGAGATCGAATAGCGCATGTTGGCGATGCCGCCCTCATAGAGCAGGTCGACGATCAGCTTGGTCTCGTGCAGGCATTCGAAATACGCCATTTCGGGGGCATAGCCCGCCTCGACCAAAGTCTCGAACCCGGCCTGGATGAGGTGGGTGATGCCGCCGCACAGCACCGCCTGCTCGCCGAACAGATCGGTCTCGCATTCCTCCTTGAAGTCTGTCGCGATGATCCCAGAGCGGCCGCCGCCGACGCCGCTGGCATAAGCGAGCGCCACGTCATGCGCGTTGCCGCTGGCGTCCTGGTGGATCGCGATCAGGCAGGGCACGCCGCCGCCCTTCACATATTCGCTGCGCACGGTGTGGCCGGGGCCTTTGGGCGCGATCATGATGACGTCGATGTCCGCGGGCGGCTCGATCAGGCCGAAGTGGACGTTGAGCCCGTGCGCAAAGGCGAGCGCGGCGCCGGGCTTCATCCTGCCCTTGAGATCGGCGTCCCAGATCGCGGCCTGATGCTCATCGGGGGCCAGGATCATGACGATATCGGCCCAGGCGGCGGCATCCTGGTTGCTCATCACCTGGAAGCCGGCGCCCGTCGCCTTGGCGGCGCTGGTCGAGCCTTCGCGCAATGCGATCGCGATATTCTTGACGCCCGAATCGCGCAGATTCTGGGCGTGGGCGTGGCCTTGGCTGCCATAGCCCACGATGGCGATGTTCTTGTTCGAGATCAGGTTCAGGTCGGCGTCGCGATCGTAATAGACACGCATTCTTATTCCCCTTGATGTTCTGATCCTCCCCCCTTGTGGGGGAGGATACGGAGACTTGGCGCCCCGGCCTTCGCCGGGGTGCCAAGTCGGAGTTGGAGAGGGGTGGGCGGGCTTCACCCCTCTCCCTCCCACGGCTGCGCCGCGGGCCCCTCCCTCTCCCGCAAGGGGAGAGGGGTTTGGATCAGGCCGCTTCGCGCCCTCGCGAAATTGCGACGATGCCGGTTCGCGCGACTTCGATCAGGCCGACTTCGCGCATCAGTTCGACGAACTTGTCGATCTTCTCGATACCGCCGGTGACTTCGAAGACGAAGCTGGTCGTCGTCGCATCGACCACGCGGGCGCGATAGACTTCGGCCAGCCGCAGCGCCTCGATACGCTTGTCGCCGGTGCCCGCCACCTTGACCAGCGCCAGCTCGCGCTCGACATGCGCGCCCTGGACGGTGAGGTCGGTCACCTTGTGGACGGGGACCAGCCGGTCGAGCTGGGCGATGATCTGTTCCATCGTCGCCGGCGACGCGCTGGTGACGATGGTGATCCGGCTGACCGATTTGTCCGCGGTGATCTCGCTGACCGTCAGGCTCTCGATATTGTAGCCGCGCGCGGTGAACAGCCCGGCGATCCGCGCGAGGATGCCGGGTTCGTTGTCGACGATAACCGCTAGGGTGTGGCGTTCGGCTGCTTCCTTGGTGATGTGCATTGAATTATTCCTCCCCGTTCACGGGGAGGGGGACCATGCGGAGCATGGTGGAGGGGGTTCTCCACCGGGTGCTTCGCTTGCGGAGATCCCCCTCCACCACCGCTTCGCGGCGGTCCCCCTCCCCGCGAAGCGGGGAGGATCGAAATTACACCAAAGCCTTGGCCTCGTCGTCCATCTCGCCGGAGACTTCGTTGGCCCACAGGATCATCTCGGTGTGCGCAGCCCCCGATGGGATCATCGGGAAGCAATTGGCCAGCTTCGATACCATGCAATCGACGATCACCGGCCCTGGATGATCGAGCATCGCCTGGATGCCGTCGTCGAGCTGGTCGCGGTGCGAGATGCGGATGCCCTTCCAGCCATAAGCCTCGCCCAGTTTCACGAAATCGGGCAGCGAATCCGAATAACTCTCCGAATAGCGGCTGGAATAGGTCAGTTCCTGCCACTGGCGGACCATGCCCATATATTCGTTGTTCAGGATGAAGATCTTCACCGGCAGCCGGTATTGGGTCGCGGTCGCCAGCTCCTGGATGTTCATCTGGATCGAGGCTTCGCCGGCGATGTCGATGACCAGCGCATTGGGATTGCCCAGTTGCGCGCCGATCGCCGCGGGCAGGCCATAGCCCATCGTGCCGAGTCCGCCGCTGGTCAGCCACTTGTTGGGCCGCTCGAAGCCGAAATGCTGCGCGGCCCACATCTGGTGCTGGCCGACCTCGGTGGTGATGATCGGATCGCGGGCGCGGGTCGCCTCCCACAGCGCCCGGATGGCGCGTTGGGGCATGATCTCGCCCTTGTCGTGGTTGGTGCCCTCCTCGGGAAAGTCGAGGCACTTCTTCGCGCGCCAGCCCTCGATCCGCTGATACCAGTCGGTGAGATCGGGCTTCGGGTGCTGGCGCGATTTCCAGATGCGGACCATGTCCTCCATCGCGCGACCGACATCGGCGACGATGGGCAAGTCGATGCGCACGGTCTTGTTGATGCTGGAGCGGTCGATATCGACGTGCACCTTGCGGCTGTTCGGGCTGAACGCGTCGAGCCGCCCGGTGACGCGGTCGTCGAACCGGCTGCCGAGCGCGACCACCAGGTCGGCCTGGTTCATCGCGTGGTTCGCCTCATACGTGCCATGCATGCCGAGCATGCCGAGGAACGCGGGGTGGCTGGCCGGGAAGGCGCCCAGGCCCATCAGCGTCGAGGTGACGGGCGCGCCGGTGACGCGCTGCAACTCGCGCAGCAACTGGCTGGCGCCGGGTCCGGAATTGATGATGCCGCCGCCGGTGTAGAAGATTGGGCGTTCCGCCGCGGCGAGCATGTCGACGACCTGCTCGATCGCACTCTGATCGGCCTTCACCTGCGGGCGATAGGTCTTGTGGCGGATCGGGCCGGGCTTAGCATAGCGCGCGGTTGCGACCTGCACGTCCTTGGGGATGTCCACGACGACGGGGCCGGGGCGGCCGGATGTGGCGATGTAGAAGGCCTCGTGGATGATCTCGCCAAGCCGGGCGGGGTCTTTCACCAGGTAGTTGTGCTTCGAGCAATGGCGCGTGATGCCGACGGTATCCGCCTCCTGGAACGCATCGGTGCCGATCAGCGCGGTCGGCACCTGGCCGGTGATGACGACCATCGGGATCGAATCCATCAGCGCATCGGTGATGCCGGTGACCGCATTGGTCGCGCCGGGGCCGCTGGTGACGAGCACGACGCCTGGCTTGCCGGTGGAGCGGGCATAACCCTCTGCGGCGTGGGTCGCGGCCTGTTCGTGGCGGACGAGGATGTGCTTCAAGCGTCCGGATCGGAACATCGCGTCGTAGATCGGCAGGACGGCACCGCCCGGATAGCCGAAGACGATCTCCACGCCGAGATCGCACAGCGCCTCGACCAGGATATCGGCTCCACTCAACTCGGGCATGACGGACTCCTCAGAATTCTTTGCCGCGCTGCGTCATAGCGGCTCGCGACGGGTGCCGCTACCGATATGAAAAGTGCGTGTCAACCACTATTAGCGCAACAATATATCTATATCACCGACCCATTCTATTATGTCGTTACCATCAAGCCGGAGCCAGCCAGCGGATGGCTGGTGGCGGAACCAGGTATATTGGCGCTTGGCATAGCGGCGGGTGGCGAGCGCGCCGGCCGCAATTGCCTCGTCGCGGCTGATCTCACCGCGTGCGAGGGCGGCGAGTTCGGGGACGCCGATCGCGCGCCGGATGGGGGCGTCGGTGGGCAGGTCGGTGCGGGCGAGCAGGGTGGCGACCTCGCTCAAGCCCTCTTCGGCGATCGTCGCAAAGCGCGCGTCGATGCGCGCCGTCAGCCAGTCGCGATCCGGCAGCAGGATCGCGGCGCGCAGATCGACGTCGCGCGCGATGCCGCCGGTCGCCGCGCTTTGCCACGCCGCCAGCGTCCGCCCGGTGGAACGGACGACTTCGAGCGCGCGGGCGACGCGACTGGTGTCGGCGGGGGCGAGGCGCGCGGCGGCGGCGGGGTCGAGCGCGGCGAGCGCCCGGTGAGCGTCGGCGACCGGGAGCGCGCGGGCTTCGGCGCGGATCGCCGGGTCGATCGCGGGGACGGGGGCGATGCCGTCGAGCAGGGTGCGCAGGTAGAGGCCGGTGCCGCCGACGAGGATCGGGAGCCGTCCCTCTGCCAGCGTGTGCTCTATGGCGGCGCGCGCATCGGCGGCCCAGCGTGCGGCATTGTGCGCGGTGTCGGCGGCGTCGACATGGCCGAACAGGCGGTGGGGGACGCGCGCCTCGTCCTCGGGCGAGGGGCGCGCGGTGAGGATGCGCAGGTCGCGATAGACCTGCGCGCTGTCTGCGTTGATGATCGTGCCGCGATGCCGCTCCGCCAGATCGAGCGCGAGCGCGGACTTGCCGCTGGCGGTCGGCCCTGCGATGAGCGCGAGCCTTGGCCGAGGTCCAGGGGGGAGATCGGATGTGTTCACCGCGACGTTGATAGCAGCCGAACTCGGCGCGGGCGACCTGTCGGCAGCGGCCGATCGGCTGGCACAGGCCGGCTGCGCGGTGGCGGCGCAGGGCTGGATCGAGGAGGGGGTTGCCGCAGACGTGCATTTCGCGACGGCCCCCGATGCGGCGCGTGCGGCGCTGGAGGGGGCGTTCGCGGCCGCCGACGTGGTGGTCCAGTTGCAGGCGACCCGCGCCAAGCGGCTGATCGTCGCGGATATGGATTCGACCATGATTACGGTCGAGTGCATCGACGAACTCGCGGATTACGCCGGGATCAAGCCGCAGGTCGCGGCGATCACTGAGGCCGCGATGCGCGGCGAACTGGATTTCGCGGGCGCGCTGGATGCTCGGGTGGCGTTGCTGGCGGGGCTGGACGAGGGCGTCATCGAGCGGTGTCTGGCGGAACGGGTGCGCGTGATGCCCGGTGCCAAGGCACTGGTGCGGACGATGCGCGCGCGCGGCGCCACCGCGATCCTGGTGTCGGGGGGCTTCACCCGCTTCGCAGAACCCGTGGCGCGCGACATCGGCTTCGACCGCGCAATCGCCAATGTGCTGGAGGTCGATGGCGGGCGGCTGACCGGCACCGTCGCCAGGCCGATCGTCGGATCGGACACCAAGGAGCGTACGCTGCGCGAGGCGGTCGCGTCGCTCGGCCTGACTCTGGACGATGCGCTGGCGGTTGGGGATGGTGCCAACGACCTGGCGATGATCCGCGTCGCAGGGCTGGGCGTGGCATACCACGCCAAGCCGATCGTCGCGCAAGCGGCGGCGGCGCGGATCGACCATAACGATCTGTCTGCCTTGCTCTACGCACAGGGAATCGCGCGTCGGGACTGGGCGAGCGACGCGGATTAGACGCCGCGCGTGCCCGGCCCGACCAGCGAATCGATGATCGGGCAGTCGGGCCGCGCGTCGCCGTGGCAGCGTGCGGCGAGATCGAGCAGGGTCGCACGCATCGCGTCGAGCGCGCGCGCCTTGCGCCCCAGCGCCTCCGCACGCGCTGTCGCCAGCGCCTTCACCTCCGCGCTCGATCGCCCGCGATCGGCCCAGAGTTCCAGCAGCGCGCGCGTCTCCTCGATCGGAAAGCCCAGGTCGCGCGCATTGGCGATGAAACGTAGCCGATCGACGTCGGCGTCGGAATAATCGCGATAGCCGCTGTCGCGCCGCGCAGGTGCGGGGATGACGCCGATCTTCTCATAATGCCGGATCATGCGTTGCGAGATGCCGCTGGCGTGCGCGGCCTGACCGATGTTCATGCGCCACAAGCAGCTTGACCCTGACACCATGTCAAGCCTTATCGCCTGCCGGATGGACTTGATGAACCCTGCGATCGACCGCCGGACGATGTTGCGCACCGCCGCTGGGGGAGCCGCCGCGGCCTGGCTTCCCGCATGGGCGCAGCCGGCCGCAGGCGGTATCGTGCGCGATCTGGCCGTGGTGAGCGGTCCCGACATCACGCTCCGCATAGCGCGTCAGACGCTGACGATGGACGGCCGCGTCACCAGGGCGATCGGCATCAACGGCCACGCCCCTGCGCCGCTGATCCGGTTGCGCGAGGGGGAGGACGTGACGATCACCGTCGTCAACGACCTGGACGAGGACACGTCGCTCCACTGGCACGGGCTGCTGGTGCCCGCGGAATATGACGGCGTGCCGGGCGTGTCCTTTCCCGGCATCCCGCCGGGGGGACGGTTCGTCTACCGCTTCAAGGTGCGGCAGGCCGGGACATATTGGTATCACAGCCATTCGGGGTTGCAGGAGCAATTGGGGCTATATGGCCCGATCGTCATAGACCCCGCCAGCGCGGACCGGATCGCGTTCGACCGCGAGCATGTCGTCATGCTGTCCGATCACAGCGCGAGCGCACCGGAGGCGATCTTTCGCCGGATGAAGCTGGCATCGGGCTATTACGACCGGCAGAAGCAGACGCTGGGCGGGCTGCTGGGGGCACGCGACCAGCCGCTGGCCGAGCGGATGCGCTGGGGCGCGATTCGGATGTCGCCGACCGATATCGCCGATGCGACCGCCGCGGCCTATACCTATCTGGTCAACGGCCACGGCCCGCGCGACAATTGGACCGCGCTGTTCACGCCGGGCGAGCGAGTGCGGCTGCGCATCGTCAACGCCTCGGCGATGACGACGTTCAACGTCCGCATACCCGGCCTGGCGATGACGATCGTGCAGGCAGACGGGCTGAACGTGCGGCCGGTGACGGTGGACGAATTCCAGATCGGCGTGGCGGAGACTTATGACGTCGTCGTAATCCCCTCCGAGGACAGCGCCTATACCCTGGTCGGCGAGAGCATCGACCGGTCGGGGATGGCGCGCGCCACGCTTGCGCCGCGCGCTGGGATGGCTGCCGCGGTGCCGTCACTGCGACGGCGGCCGCTCGCAACCATGAAGGATATGGGCATGGGTGCGATGGCGCATGACATGCCCGGCATGGATCATGCGATGACGATGCGCGATTTCGCCAATGCCCCCAGCGTACCGAAGTCTGCGGGCGTGCAGACGATCGCGCCGATGCCGGTGGATCGCACCGGCGAACCGGGGCAGGGACTGGCCGACGTCGGCCACCGCGTGCTGACCTACCGTGACCTGATCGCGGTGGAGCGCAACCCCGATGTCCGCGCGCCGGGCCGCGCGCTGACGATCCACCTGACCGGCAACATGGAACGCTTCATGTGGAGCTTCGATGGCGTCAAGATGTCCGACACGATGGCGCCGTTCGCCTTCGTCGAGGGGGAGCGGGTTCGTGTCACGCTGGTCAACGACACGATGATGGGACATCCGATCCACCTGCACGGCCATTATTTCGAGCTGGTCACCGGCCACGGCGATCATGCACCGCGCAAACATACGGTGATGGTCCAGCCCGGCGGCACCGTCACCTTCGATCTGACCGCGGACGCGGTGGGCGACTGGGCCTTCCACTGCCACATGCTCTATCACATGCAGGCCGGGATGATGCGCGTGGTGAGCGTGCGCCCGAAGGCGCATGCGGCATGATCCTCGCCGCATGGCTGCTTGGGATTGGGGTGCAGGGCCATCAGATGCACGACATGCCCGGCATGGTCATGCCCAAGGCCGCGCCGCGCAAGCCGGCCGCGCGTGCGCCAGTGCGCAAGGTGCCGGTACGCAAGATGCCGGGGCGTAACCCACCTCCCCGTCCGGCTGCGGCCCAGCCTGTGCCTGCGATAGAGCATCACGATCACGCCGCGATGGTCGCCGACGCCGCGCCTGCGCCGGGTGTCCCCGCAGACCCGGCGGCGGTAGAAACGGTGGCGTCGGGGACTGCGCTTCCCGCGGGCGATGCGCCGGCGCCGGCACTGCCCGAAGATCACTGGGCCGACCGCAGCTTTCCCGGCGGCGCGATGGCGGCGGCGCGTGCGACGATGATGCGCGAGGGCGGCGGGCGGACGTTCCTTCAGGTCATCCTTAACCTGGCCGAAATACGCGCGGACGGCGGCTATCGCTGGGACGGGGAGGCGTGGATCGGCGGCGACCTGAACCGCGCGACGATCAAGAGCGAGGGCAGCGGCGAAGGCGGGGTGGAGGCAGCCGAGGTGCAGGCGCTCTACAGCCGCGCGATCGGCGTCTATGTCGATCTGCAGGCCGGCGTGCGCCACGACATCGTGCCGTCGCGCAGCTATCTGACGCTCGGTGTCGAGGGTCTGGCGCCCTATTGGTTCGAGGTCGAGGCGGCGGCGTTCCTCTCCGACCGCGGCGTCATATCGGCGCGGTTGGAGGGCTATTACGATCAGCGCATCACCCAGCGGCTGGTGCTCCAGCCGCGGGTCGAATTCAACCTGTCGGCGCAGGATTTCCCGCGATCCGGGACGGGCAAGGGAGTCGTCGATGCCGAGGTCGGGCTGAGGCTGCGCTATGAGATTGCGCGTGAATTCGCGCCCTATGTCGGGGTGTCGTGGGAGCGCAAGATCGGCGGCACCGCACGGCTTGCGCGGCGGGCGGGCAACGACACGGGCGGCGTGCGCGCGCTGGCGGGGGTGCGCTTCTGGTTTTGACGGAGGCAATAGCCTAACGGGGAGTCTTTCTGAGGCCGTGCGCGACCTTCAGCCGGGTCTCCCTGCGCGCATCTGTTCTCTTGGCGAAAGCAGGAGCCCAGAGCCGCGGGCGATGCGCTCTGCCATCCTGCACTCCTGCTTTCGCCAAGAGAACAGGTGCCGGGAGGCGAGACTCGGTTGAACCTCGCGTCGGCTCTAAAACACTGCCGCCACCAATTGCCGGAACGCGTCGGCCCGGTGGCTGATCGCATGCTTTTCCGCCGGATCGAGTTCCGCATAGGTCCGCTCGTCGCCTAGCGGTACGAACACCGGGTCGTAGCCGAAGCCCACCGTCCCGCGCGGCGGCCAGGTGAGTTTGCCCTCGGCACGCCCCTCGAACCATTCGACATGGCCATCGGGCCAGGCGAGCGCCAGCACGCAGACGAAATGCGCGTCGCGCCCCGCGTCCGGTCCCTTGGCGGCCAAGGCATCCTCGACCTTGCGCATCGCGAGCGCCCAGTCGCGGCCGTTCGCGGTTTCTGCCCAGTCGGCGGTATAGACACCCGGATCGCCGCCCAGCGCATCGACGCACAGCCCGCTGTCGTCGGCAAGCGCAGGTAGACCCGACAGATCGGCGGCACTGCGCGCCTTGAGTTCGGCATTGGCGAAGAAGGTGGTGCCCGTCTCGACCGGCTCGGGCAGGTCAAGGTCGGCCGCCGACACCGGCTCGATGCCATAAGGGGCGAGCAGCGCCGTCAGTTCGCGGACCTTGCCCTTGTTGTGGCTGGCGATGACCAGCTTGCCGGGCGCTAGCTTGCGGATCGCCTGCGGAACGTCGCCTTCCGCGCTCATTTCACCGCGTCTGCCTGCGCGCGGAAAATGTCGGCGCAGCCCATGCGCGCCAGGCGCAGGAGGCGGAGCAGCGCCTCCTCGTCATAGGTCGCACCTTCCGCGGTGGCCTGTGCCTCGGCGATGTTGCCGTTCTGGAGCAGGACGAAATTGGCGTCGGCATCGGCATTCGAATCCTCGTCGTAGTCCAGATCGAGAACCGGCGTGCTCTTGTAGATGCCGCAGCTGACTGCCGCGACCTGTTGCGTGATCGGATCGACGCTCAGCTTGCCCGCCTTCATCAGCCCGTCGATCGCCAGGCGCAGCGCGACCCATGCGCCCGAGATCGCGGCGGTGCGGGTGCCGCCGTCGGCCTGGATGACGTCGCAATCGAGGACGATCTGGCGCTCCCCCAGCGCCTTCATGTCGGTCACCGCGCGCAAGGAACGGCCGATCAGCCGCTGGATTTCCTGCGTGCGCCCCGATTGCTTGCCCTTGGCGGCCTCGCGGTTGCCGCGGGTGTGGGTGGCGCGGGGCAGCATGCCATATTCGGCGGTGACCCAGCCCTCGCCCTTGCCGCGCAGGAAGGGGGGGACGCGTTCCTCGATGCTGGCGGTCACCAGCACCTTGGTGTCGCCGAAGCCGATCAGCACCGATCCCTCGGCATGCTTGGTGAAGCGCGGCTCGATGGAGACGGTTCGCATCTGATCGGGGGCACGGCCGCTGGGGCGCATAATATGATCCTGTCGTAGTTTGCCCGCCGCCTAGCCTTCCCCTTGCCGCCACGCCAGCCTAGATCATCGACATGGGTCCACCCGTTTCCGAACTGACCGACCGCGCACGCGACGTGTTTCGCGTGGTGGTCGACAGCTATCTGGCAAACGGCGCGCCGGTGGGGTCGAAGACGATCGCGTTGGCTTCGGGGCTGAACCTGTCGCCGGCGTCGATCCGCGGCGTGATGCAGGAGCTGGAGGAGCGGGGCCTGCTCGCCAGCCCGCATACCAGCGCCGGGCGGCTGCCGACCGAGCGGGGCTTGCGGCTGTTCGTCGACGGGATGATGCAGGCACTGGAGCCATCCGCCGACGAGCGCGCGGCGATCGAATCGCGCGCGGGGCGGGGCGGGCCGGTGGAGGAGGCGCTGGCCGCGACCACCGCCGCGCTGTCGGGGCTGTCGGCCTGTGCGGGACTGGTGCTGGTTCCCAAGCGCGAGCTGAAACTGCGCTCGATCGGCTTCGTGCCGCTGTCCGATGCTCAGGCGCTGGCGGTGCTGGTCGCCGAGGACGGATCGGTCGAGAACCGCGTCGTCGCGCTGGCGCCGGGCATGTCGCCGAGCGCCCTGGTGGAGGCGGGCAATTACATGTCTGCGACGCTCGGCGGGCTGACGCTGGCCGAGGCGCGCGGGCGGATCGAGCGTGAGATGGCGGACGGGCGCGCGGCGATCGACGGTGCCGCCCGCGCGCTGGTGGAGCGTGGCCTGGCGATCTGGAGCGAGGACGGTGCGCGGCGCCCGGTGCTGATCGTGCGCGGGCAGGGACGCCTGGTCGATGCCGCCGCGATGGCCGATCTCGACCGGGTGCGCGACCTGCTCGACGATCTGGAGGGCAAGCAGGAGGTGGCGACGCTGCTGGATTCGGCGCGGGCGGGCGATGCGACCCGCATCTTCATCGGTGCCGAGAACAAATTGTTCGCGCTCAGTGGATCGTCGGTGATCGCCCGGCCGTTTCGCGGACTCGATGGGCAAGTGATCGGCGTCGTCGGGGTGATCGGCCCCACCCGGTTGAACTATGCGCGGGTCGTGCCAATGGTGGATTTTACGGCGGCGACGCTTGCCCGGTTGATGGGCTGAACCCATCTGCGAGTGCTGGAATTTACAGGGACGACCATGGACAACGATACGACAGACCTTCGCGACGAGACCGCGGCCGAAGCGCCCGAAGTGGCCGAGCACGACCGCAGCGCCGAACTGGAGGCGCAGCTCGCCGAGGCCAAGCAGCAGGTGCTCTATGCGCAGGCCGAGGTGCAGAACGTCCGCCGCCGGGCCGAAAAGGATGCGGTGGACGCACGTGCCTATGCCGCGACCGCCTTTGCGCGCGACGTACTGTCGGTCGCCGACAATCTGTCGCGCGCCCTGGCGGCGATCCCCGCGGACCTGCGTGCCGACGACAAGATGAAGGGGCTGGTCACCGGGCTGGAGGCAACGGGCCGCGAACTCGACAGCGTCTTCGCACGCCACGGGATTACCAGGATCGCCGCGATGGGCGAGACGCTCGACCCCAACCGCCACCAGGCGATGCTGGAAGTGCCGAGCGACCAGCCGGCGGGGACGATCGTCCAGGAAATGCAGTCGGGTTATATGATAAAGGACCGGCTGCTGCGGCCCGCTTTGGTCGGAGTCGCCAAGAAGGAAGACTGACCATGCCGGTTGCCGATCGCGCCCCCCGCCGATCGTCTCGGGATCGCTTGCGCCTTGCGCAGGAGCGCGCGTTGGCCGGGACGATAGCAGGACGTAGCCGGCGCCTGCGCAAGCGGCGTGACGGCGAAGTCGGGGAAAGTGCGCCGGTCGAGCCTAACCGCCCAGACAATCTCTCTGGCGGTGCAGCGGCTGCGCTGGAATTCGACGACTGACGCAAATTGATCCTCCCCGCCAAGCGGGGAGGGGGACCAGCCGCAGGCTGGTGGAGGGGGATCTCCGCGGGGCGGGACGCATTCGGCGAACCCCCTCCACCATTCGCTGCGCGAACGGTCCCCCTTCCCGCTTGGCGGGGAGGACAATATGAACACCAATCTCACGACCGATCGTCCGACCTTCGTTACCCATCTCGAATGCTCGATGACTGGCGAGCGTTACGACGCGGACACGCTCCACGGTCTGTCGCGCGTCGGGCGGCCGTTGCTCGTGCGCTACGACCTTGCCGCCGCGGGCACAGCGCTGCCCAAGGCGGCGCTGGAGGCCCGCCCGACCGACCTGTGGCGGTGGCGCGAGTTGCTCCCCGTGCGCGATACCGCCAACATCGTCAGCCTTGGCGAGATCGAGACCCCGCTCGTCCCGATCCCGAAATCGGGCGGGGCGAACGTCCTGGTCAAGGACGAAGGCCGCCTGCCTACCGGCAGCTTCAAGGCGCGCGGGCTCGTCATGGCAGTGGCGATGGCCAAGGAGCTTGGGGTCACGAAGATCGCGATGCCGACCAACGGCAATGCGGGTGCCGCGCTGGCGGCTTATGCGACGCGGGTCGGCATCGAGACGATCGTCTTCTGCCCGGCCGATACGCCGGAAGTGAACGTCCGCGAGATCGCGATGCAGGGCGCGCGCGTGTGGCGGGTGAACGGGCTGATCGACGATTGCGGCGCGATCGTCGGCAAGGGGGCCGCCGAGGGGCGCTGGTTCGATTTCTCGACGCTGAAGGAGCCGTACCGGATCGAGGGCAAGAAGACGATGGGGCTGGAACTGGCCGCGCAATTCGGCTGGAGGCTGCCCGATGCGATCTTCTATCCCACCGGCGGCGGCACCGGATTGATCGGGATGTGGAAGGCGTTCGCCGAGCTGGAGGCGATGGGCTGGATCGGTGCCGAACGCCCGCGCATGTATGCGGTGCAGGCGAGCGGCTGCGCGCCGATCGTCCGCGCCTTCGAAGAGGGGGTCGAGCATGCCGAGCGCTGGGAAGATGCGCACACCGTCGCCGCGGGCATCCGCGTGCCACGCGCGGTCGGCGACTTTCTCATCCTGCGCGCGGTGCGCGAATCGGGGGGCAAGGCGCTGGGGGTCGGCGATCCCGCCATCCTGAAGGCGGTGGATGATTGCGCGCGGAAGGACGGGCTGCTGCTCTGCCCCGAGGGCGGCGCGACCCTCGCCGCATATCAGGAGGCGGTGCGCACCGGCGAAGTCGATGAGGACGAGCGCGTGGTGCTGTTCAATTGCGCGACGGGGCTGAAATACCCGATGCCCGAGGCACCGCGGACGCTCGACCGCCACGCGCTGATCGACTTCGACGCGCTGTGACCATCGCCGTCGCCGCGCTGTACCGGTTTACGCCGGTGGACGATCCGCAGGGCCTGCGCGATCGGATCGCCGAACGCTGCGCGGCGCTGGGTATCCGCGGCACCCTGCTGCTGGCGAGCGAGGGCATCAACGGCACGATCGCGGGGCCGGCGGAGGCGATCGACGCGATCCTGGCGGACCTGCGCGCGCTGCCCGGCTGCGCGGACCTCGACGTGAAGCGCGCCACCGCGGCGGCGATGCCGTTCCACCGGCTGAAGGTACGGGTAAAGCGCGAGATCGTGACGATGGGGGAGGCGGTCGATCCGGCCAACGCGGGCACTTACGTCGCGCCCGCCGAATGGAACGCGCTGGTCGCCGACCCGGACACGGTCGTGATCGACACCCGCAACGCCTATGAGGTCGCGGTCGGCACGTTTCCGGGGAGCGTCGATCCCGGCACCGCCGGCTTCGCCGACTTTCCCGCTTGGTTCCGCACCAACCGTGCGGCGTTCGAGGGCAAGAGGGTGGCGATGTTCTGCACCGGCGGCATCCGCTGCGAAAAGGCGACCGCGCTGCTGAAGCGCGAAGGCGTGGAGGACGCCCACCATTTGCGCGGCGGCATCCTGCGCTATCTGGAGGAGGTGCCCGAAGCCGACAGCCTGTGGGACGGCGAATGCTTCGTCTTCGACGAACGCGTCGCGGTGGGGCAGGGCCTGGCGCCCGGCACCCACGTCCTGTGCCGCGCGTGCCGGATGCCGGTGTCGGCGCAGGACCGCGCCTCGCCCCTATACGCGGAGGGCATCGCCTGCCCACGCTGCCACGACGCGCGCACCGACGACCAGCGCGCCGGCTATGCCGAACGGCACCGCCAAGTGACGCTTGCTGCGCGGCGTGGCGAGCGGCATGTGGGATAGGGGGACGCGCTGAAGGTGCGATTTTAGTGGAAAACTGCCGTTAACCGCCTTTTTCTTTATGCGCTGTCGAAACCCGCAAACGGGCTAAAGACCACCCCGTTGTCGGCTAGTCGAGCAGCAATTTCGCTTTGGGCTGGGAACTCTTCCGTGAACTCGGGCCAGGCCTCACCGACATACTTGGCCCAATCGCTCAGAGGCATGGAAAGCCCCTCGGGCAAAACATCCTCGAAGTCGTAACCCATTGCTTGAATGGCGCGAACGCCTTTTACGACCGCTTCCCGAGGTTCTTCCGCTATCGAAAACGCCGTTACATATGCGCCAATCAGAGGTGGCGGCAATGGCTCAGGACCGCCACGTATTTTAAGCTGGATGCCATGGATTGTGGCCTGCACGACCTTTTTGCTGAACAAGCCCATCCTGCGCCCCATCTACTCTACCGCAGCTTTATCAATGGATGGCCGATGTCCGCAACTGGGCGCAAGCGGTCATAATCGCTGTCCTACAACCCGCCCCTCGTGTCAGCATGGATGATGCTCAGCGCCCGCTCTTTCTCATCCCTGCGACAATCGCAAAAAAATGTCGAAATTCGCTTCGAAGGTTCGATGCTCGAAACCCCCGTAACATCAAACGAGGTTTCACCCCTGTAGGATGTGACTTTCCAGTGACCTTCCGCGCATCGCAGCGCGTAACCGATGGCAGACACAGCTTTTTCCGAAAACCGCCGAGCCTGCCCGAACCGGCTCAAGCCCCCGGCGTGAACGGCACCAAAGTCGCATATTGCGCCAGCCCCGGCGCCCCCGCCACCACACGCCCCTCGCGCAGCAGGAACGCATGGCGGACGATCTCGGCCTGCTGCTCGACGCCGTAGCGACGGAAGGGCTGGCCGGGTTTGATCGCATAATCATAGCGGCAGAAGGGGTGTCGGATCAGCGGCAGGCACAGCCCTTGCTGATGCTGCCAGACGTGGACCATCTCGTGGATGAACAGCCCCTGCGCATCCAGCGGCGCGGCGCCGAAATCATCGTGCCATTGATCGCCGAGCGGGTGGAAGTGAATGTGCCCGCACGGCGCCATCACCACGCCGCGCGGCTGGAAGAACACCCATTTGCGGCGCACCAGCGTGACGCGATCATAGTCGATGGCGGCCCCGAACACCGTCTCGGCCAGCGCGGTCTCCGCGTCGGTCAGTCTGCGCCTCATGCGCCCGCTCTCATTCCGGCGCCGGGTCGCCCGCCGCCAGTACGTTGGCCTTGCGCGAGATGCGGCTGCCGTCGGCAAACGCAAGCGACAGAAGCACCGGCCGCCCGCCCGGCACGATCGCCGGGTTCATGTCGTACAGCATCACGTGGCGCCCGCCGGGCTTGAACGCCACGTCGGTATTGGCGGGCACGCGCACGCTGGCGAGCGGGGTCATCGTCATCATGCCGGCATGGCCCTTCATGCTCTCGTGCATTTCGGATCGGATCGACACGTCGCTGCTCACCGCGATGATCGTCGCATCGGCCGGGCCGCCGTGGACGGTGAAATACGCCGCCGCCGGCCGGCCCTTGACCGCGGCCAGCCGAACCCAGGCATCGTCTACGCTGAGTTCGGGCGCCATGCCGCAACCCGACAGCCCCAGCGCGACCATGCATGTCACGAACCTGTGCAAGCGAACTCCTTCGCGCTTTTGGAAAAATTCAGATGGTTCCACTAGGCTCGACGTAATCTTGCGGCAAGCGCAAGCCCACCTATATCGCGCCCATCACGTGCAAGTTGCGCAGCCGTAACGGGGCGCCGCCTGCTGGCAGTTTTGAATCGTTGAGGGGCTAAAAGAGCACATATGGCAAAAGTTATCGGCATCGACCTTGGCACCACCAACAGCTGCGTGTCGGTCATGGAGGGCGGCAAGCCCAAGGTCATCGAGAATGCGGAAGGCGCGCGCACCACGCCGTCGATCGTCGCCTTCGCCAAGGATGGCGAGCGGCTGGTCGGCCAGCCTGCCAAGCGCCAGGCCGTCACCAACGGCGACAACACCATCTTCGCGGTCAAGCGCCTGATCGGCCGCCGCTTCGACGATCCGATCACCAAGAAGGACACCGAGCTGGTCCCTTACAAGATCGCGCGCGGGCCGAACGGCGATGCGTGGGTCTCGGCCGGTGGCAAGGATTACAGCCCTTCGCAGATCAGCGCCTTCACGCTCCAGAAGATGAAGGAAACCGCCGAATCGTATCTGGGTGAGACGGTCACCCAGGCGGTCATCACCGTGCCTGCGTACTTCAACGACGCGCAACGCCAGGCGACCAAGGACGCCGGCCAGATCGCCGGGCTCGAAGTGCTGCGCATCATCAACGAGCCGACCGCGGCGGCGCTCGCTTACGGGCTGGAGAAGCAGGACGGCAAGACGATCGCGGTCTATGACCTCGGCGGCGGCACGTTCGACATCTCGGTGCTCGAGATCGGCGACGGCGTGTTCGAGGTGAAGGCGACCAACGGCGACACCTTCCTGGGCGGCGAGGATTTCGACAACACCATCGTCCAGTTCCTGGCCGACAGCTTCAAGAAGGACGAGGGCATCGACCTCGCCAAGGACAAGCTGGCGCTCCAGCGGCTGAAGGAAGCCGCGGAGAAGGCGAAGATCGAGTTGTCGTCGGCCGCCTCCACCGAGGTCAACCTGCCCTTCATCACCGCCGACCAGAACGGCCCCAAGCATCTGGTCAAGGCGATCACCCGCGCCGATCTGGAGCGGATGGTCGAGGGACTCATCAAGCGCACCCTCGATCCGTGCAAGAAGGCGCTGGCCGATGCCGGCGTGAAGCCCGAGGATATCAGCGAAGTCGTCCTGGTCGGCGGCATGACCCGCATGCCGCGCGTGCGCGAAGTCGTGAAGAACTTCTTCGGCAAGGAGCCGCACACCGGCGTCAACCCCGATGAGGTCGTCGCGATGGGCGCCGCGATCCAGGCGGGCGTGCTGCAGGGCGACGTCAAGGACGTGCTGCTGCTCGACGTGACGCCGCTGTCGCTGGGCATCGAGACGCTGGGCGGCGTGTTCACCCGGATGATCGACCGCAACACGACGATCCCGACGAAGAAGTCGCAGACTTATTCGACGGCCGACGACAACCAGGGTGCGGTGACGATCCGGGTGTTCCAGGGCGAGCGCGAGATGGCGGCCGACAACAAGATGCTCGGCAACTTCGATCTGGTCGGCATTCCCCCCGCGCCGCGCGGCGTTCCGCAGATCGAGGTCACGTTCGACATCGACGCCAACGGCCTGGTCAACGTCAGCGCCAAGGACAAGGGCACCGGCAAGGAGCAGCAGATCCGCATCCAGGCGAGCGGTGGCCTGTCCGACGCCGATATCGATCAGATGGTCCGCGACGCGGAGCAGTTCGCCGAGGAGGACAAGAAGCGCCGTGCGGCGGCCGAGGCGAAGAACAACGCCGAATCGCTGATCCACACGACCGAGCGCCAGCTCGCCGACAATGGCGACAAGGTCGACGA
The DNA here is from genome assembly GCF_036387595.1 of Sphingomonas sp. GTDB lineage: Bacteria > Pseudomonadota > Alphaproteobacteria > Sphingomonadales > Sphingomonadaceae > Sphingomonas. Next base: position 48,947 of record NZ_DASVTL010000057.1, on the reverse strand, counting down.
GAGCCTGAAGACCGAAATCCAGGCCGCGATCGACGAAGCCAAGGCGGCGGTCGAGAGCAATGACGCCGATCGGATGACCGAAAAGGCGCAGGCGCTCGCGACGGTGGCGATGAAGCTGGGTCAGGCGATCTACGAGAAGCAGGCGGCGTCCGAGGCGTCTCCGGCCTCGTCCGACGAAGCCCCGAAGGACGACGTAGTCGACGCGGAATTCTCCGAAGTCGACGAAGACCGCAAGGCGTAAAGTGTGGTGTCGGTCCTTCGATACGGGCCTTCGACAAGCTCAGCCCCTACTCGGGACGGACGGATTTCCTTCCTGCCGTTCGTCCTGAGTAGCCACTGAGCGAAGTCGAAGTGGCGTATCGAAGGACTGTTCCGATGGGCGAACTGCAATGACCACCACCGTCGATTATTACGAGTTGCTCGAATGTGAGCGCACCGCAGACGCGGGGACGCTGAAATCGGCGTACCGCAAGCTCGCGATGAAGTTTCATCCCGACAAGAACGCCGGGTGCAAGGATTCGGAAAGCAAGTTCAAGGCGGTCAGCGAAGCCTATGAGGTTCTGAAGGATCCTCAGAAGCGCGCCGCCTACGATCGCTATGGCCATGCCGCATTCCAGCAGCAGCAGGGCGGCGGCGGCGGCCAGGACTTTAACGGCTTTTCCGACATTTTCGAAAGCGTCTTCGGCGAATTCATGGGCGGCGGTCGCGGCGGCGGCCGCGCGCAGGCGCGTCGCGGCGCCGACCTGCGCTACGACATGGAGATCACGCTCGAAGAGGCGTTTCACGGCAAGTCCACCGAAGTGACCGTCGACGTGTCCGCGCAATGCGACACCTGCCACGGATCGGGCGCGCGGTCGGGAACGCAGGCCAAGACGTGCCAGCATTGCCAAGGCCACGGCAAGGTCCGCGCGCAACAGGGCTTCTTCGTGGTCGAGCGCCCGTGCCCGATCTGCGGCGGCGCGGGCCAAGTCATCGCCGATCCATGCCCCGATTGCCGCGGCGAAGGCCGGGTCGATCGCACCAAGACGCTGAGCGTAAATATCCCGGCGGGGGTGGACGAGGGCACCCGAATCCGCATGTCCGGCGAAGGCGAAGCCGGGCCGCGCGGCAGCCCGGCGGGTGACCTCTACATCTTCCTCCACGTCAAACGGCACAGCCTGTTCGAGCGCGAGGGCACGACGCTGTTCGCGCGCGCGCCGATCAGCTTCACCACCGCGGCGCTCGGCGGATCGCTTTCGATCCCCGGTCTCGACGGACATACGCATGAGGTGAAGATCCCGGCCGGCATCCAGTCGGGCAAGCAGCTTCGCCAGCGCGGGGCAGGCATGCCCGTGCTCCAGGGCCGCGGCTCGGGCGACCTGGTCGTGCAGATCGACGTCGAGACCCCGACCAAGCTATCCGCCCGCCAGCGCGAATTGCTGGAAATGTTCCGCGAGACAGAGACGGGCGCCGAATGTCCGGCAAGCCAGGGTTTCTTCTCCAAACTCAAGAGCGCGGTCGTCGGAGAATGACTTGCGACGTGGTCGCGGCCGGCATAGCATCGTGGGATGCTTGACCGGTCGCGATGGATGCTCGGGGCGGCGATCTTGGCTGCGGTGGCGGTCGGCGCATTCGCGGCGCCGCGTGGTTCGCCGGATGTGGTGCAGGGGAAACGGCTGGCGACTGAACTTGGCTGCCATAGCTGCCATGACGACGCGCTGACGGGAAAGCGCCTGTTCGCGAGTGCCGATGGCGCGACGCTTTACAGCAGCAATCTGACGACTGCCGTCCGCACGTACACCGACCGTCAACTCGACCATGTCATCCGGACCGGCGAACGCCCCGATGGCACGCGGCTCTGGTATATGGACGCCGCGCCTTATGCGGTCCTGACGCCCGAGAAGATGAAGGCCATTCGTGCCTATCTGCGCGGGCTGCGCCCGGTCGGCACGGATCATCCCCGGATCAAGATGGGGCCACGCTTTCTGAAAGCGGTGCAGGCCGGGCAGGCCAAGCCCGAATCGGCGACGCTCGATGCCGATCTCGCGCGGCCCGCGGTCGACCTGGGTCCGCGCCACGCCCGCGGCCGCTATCTGGCGCGGACGCGTTGCGGCGTATGTCATGCGCCGGACCTTGGCGGAACGGCCGACCCGCAGCCGGGCGATCCACCCGATCTGGCGATAGCAGGAAGCTACGATCGCGCCGAGTTCCGCCGGTTACTACAGCGCGGCGAGGCACCAGGCGGCAAGCCGATCGGCGAAATGGCGACGGAGGCGCGCAAGCGTTTCGCGCGGCTGAGCGACGGTGCGGCGGACGCGATCTACGATTATCTGGCGGCGCGCGCACGCCGCTGACCGGCCTGTCCGCCCCCCATAAAGGAGGGCGGTCGGCCGATGGATCAGAAGGTGGTGATGACCACCCCGACCACCAGCGCCTGTGCCGCGATTGCCAGCATGCTGCTGGTCACGGTTTCGAACATACGCATGGTTGGGTCTCCGATGCCGGAGAAATATCCGGCCCCCGCGATCTGGAGAAGATTACACGGCGGCGCAACATTGTTACGTGCAACCGCTATTGCGTCCCATGCACCTCTCTACGACCCGTTAATGCCCCATCTGGTCGCATTCACGCGGTTCCAAACACCCGTTCGAAGATCGTGTCGACATGCTTGAGGTGATAGCCAAGATCGAACTTCGCCTCGATCTCGTCGGCCGATAGTGCCGCCGCGACGTCCGCATCGGCCTTGAGCAAATCCATCAGCGACAGCGCGCCGTCAGATTCCCAGACCTGCATCGCATTGCGCTGCACCCAGCGGTAGGAATCCTCCCGGCTCACTCCGGCCTGCGTCAGCGCCAGCAGCACCCGCTGCGAATGGACCAGCCCGCCCATCTTGTCCAAATTCTTCATCATCCGCTCAGGATAAACGACGAGCTTGTCCATCACCCCGGTCAGCCGGGCGAGCGCGAAATCGAGGGTGATCGTGGCATCGGGGCCGATGTAGCGCTCGACCGAGGAGTGGCTGATATCGCGCTCGTGCCACAGCGCGACATTCTCCAGCGCGGGGGTGACGTAGCCGCGGACCATCCGGGCAAGGCCGGTCAGATTTTCGGTCAGCACCGGATTGCGCTTGTGCGGCATCGCCGACGAACCTTTCTGGCCGGGCGCGAAATACTCCTCGGCCTCCAGCACTTCGGTTCGCTGGAGGTGGCGGATCTCCGTCGCGAGCCGCTCGATCGAGCCGGCGATCACGCCCAGAGTTGCAAAGAACATCGCGTGGCGATCGCGCGGGATGACCTGCGTCGATACCGGTTCGACCGTCAGCCCGAGCTTGTCGGCGACATAGGCTTCGACGAACGGATCGATGTTCGCGAACGTGCCGACCGCGCCGGAGATGGCGCAGGTGGCGACATCGGCACGCGCGGCCACCAGCCGGGCGCGGTTGCGTGCGAATTCGGCGTGCGCCTGCGCCAGCTTCAGGCCAAAGGTCACCGGCTCGGCATGGATGCCGTGGCTGCGGCCGATCGTGGGCGTCAGCTTGTGCTCGCGCGCGCGTCGCTCAAGCACGACGAGCAGCGTGTCGATGTCGCCGATCAGGATGTCGGACGCACGCGCCAGCTGCACCGCCAGGCAGGTGTCGAGCACGTCGGACGAGGTCATGCCCTGGTGCAGGAAGCGGGCCTGCGGGCCGGTGCGTTCGGACACGTGGGTCAGGAAGGCGATGACGTCGTGGCGCGTCTCCGCCTCGATCGCGTCGATGCGCGCGACGTCGAACGGCCCCGCCGCCGCATCCGCCGCCCAGATCGCCGCCGCGGCCTCACGCGGGACGACGCCCAGCTCGGCCAGTGCATCGGTCGCATGCGCCTCTATCTCGAACCAGATGCGGAAGCGCGCCTCGGGCGTCCAGATGTCGGCCATCTGCGGGCGGGAATAGCGGGGGACCATGGAATGTCCTCGATCGTGGGAAGGGCACGGTTCACCGCGCCCCGAATAGCCGGACCCGCGGTTTTTCGGGGCGATAGCAGGCGCTGCGCTTTTCGACAAACCGGCGTCATGGAAACAATATCGCGCTTCGCCGGTTGATACCTTGCCAGCGACACCAAGTCCAAGGGTGAGAGACCCAAGACCAGGCGTCGCGCAAGCACTGGAGATTTACGATGCTGAAATATGCTCTTCTTGGCGCCGCAATGGCGATGACTGCCCCCGCACTGGCGCAGACGGCCGCACCCGCCGCACCGGCGACAACGGCGCCTGCTCAGGCTGCTCCTTCAACTGCCCCGGCGCAGACCGCACCTGCTCCCGCAGGTACGATGCAGCAGACGCCTGCGGCCGATACTGCGACGGCGGCGACACCGGCTGCCGAAACCGCCGCGCAGCCGGCCGGCCCCGATCAGGTCGCCCAGGTCGTCGATTCGCAATTCGGCACCTATGACAAGGACGCCAACGGCACGCTCAGTTCGGCCGAGTTCGGCGCATGGATGGTGGCGCTGAAGTCGCAGACCGATCCGGCCACCGACGCGAACAGCCCGGCCACCAAGAAGTGGAACCAGGCGGCATTCGCCCAGGCCGATACCGACAAGAGCAAGTCGCTATCGAAGACCGAAGTCGCAGGTTTCCTGGCACCCGCCACCAAGTCGTAAGCGCTCAAGAGCGTGGGGAAAAGCCGCCGGGTTCACGCCCGGCGGCTTTTTCACGTCCGTAGCGCGGCGCGGCTCTACCCGGCGGCTCAGATCAGGCCCTGTGCCCGCAGCGATACGTGTCCGTTCGTTCCCATGATGAGATGGTCGTGCAGCGCGATTCCCATCCGCTTTCCCGCCTCCGCGATCGCGCGGGTTATGTCGATATCGGCGCGGCTGGGTGAAGGGTCGCCGCTCGGGTGATTGTGGACCAAGATAATCGCCGCGGAGCCGAAATCGAGCGCGCGGCGGATCACCTCGCGGACATGGACCGCCGCCTGGTCGATCGTCCCGCGGCTCATCACCTCGTCGCGGATCAGCATGTTCTTGGTGTCCAGGTGGAGCACCCGGAACCGCTCGATCGCGTGATGGACCATGTCGGCCCGCAGATAATCCAGCAGCGCCTGCCAGTTCGCCAGCACCGGCCGTGCCGCGACGTCGGCACGCAGCAGCCGCACCGCCGCCGCATGCGCGATCCTGACCGCCGCGACCGACGTCTCGCCCATGCCCTTGACCCGTTTCAGCGCCTCGCCATCGGCGCTCAATACCCCGCCGATGCCGCCGAACTCGCGCAGCAGCGCCTTGGCCAGCGGTTTGGTGTCCTGACGCGGGATGGCGAGCGCCAGCAGATATTCGATCAGTTCGTGATCCAGCAGCGCCTCGCCGCCACCCTCCGCCAGCCGTTGGCGGAGCCGCGCGCGGTGGCCGGCGGTGTCGTTCGGTTCGCTGGGTCCGGGGTCGGCCATACGGGCAAGTCTATGCGCCGCGGCGCAGGCGTGCAATTGCTGCGCGGATGGATGCTGAGCCGGCAGGAGAGGATGGGGCGCGCCGTTTTCCGCGCCGCCGCCGGACGGCGCTTGCGGTCGCGCTTGCCCTGATTGTCGCGCTCGCGGTGCTCTGGCTCGTTCGCAAGCCGATCGCGGAGCATTATGTCGATCGCACGTTGGCCGCGGCGCGTGTGCCCGCGCGCTATACGATCGCCGATCTGGGGTTCGGCGCGCAACGTCTCACCAATGTCGTCATCGGCGATCCCGCCGCGCCCGATCTGGTCGCCGACTGGATCGAGACCCGCACCCGGCTGGGGCCGAACGGCGCCGAACTGTCGGGAGTCCGCGCGGGGCGGGTGCGGGTGCGCGGGCGACTGGTCGACGGCCGGCTGTCGCTCGGTGCGATCGATCGGTTGCTGCCCAAAGCAGGTGGCCGCCCGTTCAAGCTCCCCAGATTCGCTTTGGCGGTCGAGGACGGACGCATGCGGCTGGAGACGCCTTACGGGGTCGCCGGACTGGCGCTCAGCGGCAGCGGACGGCTCGACGACGGCTTTGCCGGACGGCTGGCGCTGATCGGCGAACGGTTCGCCGCTGGAGACTGTAGCGCAGACCGCGTTGCCGCGGCGATGCGAGTGCGCTCCACCGGCTCGCGCGCTGGGAGTACGATCGCGCTGGAAGGGCCGGCGCGCTTTGCCCGTGCCGCCTGCGCCGGCGTGCGCAGCGGCGCGCTCGCCAGCGACCTGAAGGGAGAGGTGGCGTTTGGCGAACGGCTGGGCTGGACATTGGGCGGACGGATCACGGTTGACCGGATCGCCCACGCCAAGGCTATTGCGGCAGGGGTCGCGGGCACGTTCGGCGTGCGGAGTGGGGCGGGAGCGACAGGCTGGGTGAAGCTGGCCGGTCGGGACGTGCGCGCGCAGGGGGTGGCGGGGGCGGGCCTGCGTGCCGGGCAAGTGTCGCTGGACGGAAATGTCGTGCACGATCCGACGCGCGGGATCGCCTTCGGCTATGCGGGCAAGGTGGCGCTGGTCAATGCCGATGCCCGCCGCGCGCTGCCCCGGCTGGACGCGGCGGTGCGCGCCACTACCGCTACGCCGCTCGGGCCGGTCGTCGCGCAGGCATCGCGCGCCTTTGCCGCCGCGGCGGGAAGGTTCGGCGGCACCGCGCAGGTGAGGGCCGCGACGGGGCCGTCTGCCGCCTACGCCATCCTCTCCGACGCCGCCCTTACGGCAGCGAGCGGCGCACGGGTGACCCTTGCACGGGGCACGAGGGTTGCTTGGCGCAATGGCGACGTGGCCGCCGACGGGGCTCTCGCGATCGGTGGCGGTGGCCTGCCGCGCGCCGACGTGCGCTTTGGCCCAGGGGCGGGCGGGGCGCGGCGGATCACCGTGAGCATGGCGCCCTATGAAGCCGGCGGTGCGCGTCTGGTGCTCACCCCGGTACGCATCGCGGCCGATGCGGGCTGGCGCATCGTCACTCGTGCCACGCTGTCGGGGCCGCTCGGCGACGGCCGGGTCGATGCGCTGACCATACCGCTCGACCTGCGCCTGTCGCGCGGAACCGTGACGGCAAACCCGGCCTGCGCCGCCGTGGGGTTTCAGAGTCTGAAGGTGGCCGGTCTGGCCCTGCGGCCCACGGCGATGACGCTGTGTCCGACCGGCACCGCGCTCGTCGCCATCGACACACGCGGGCTGTCCGGGGGAGCGCGGGTCGCGGCGGCCCGGCTCGCGGGGACGCTCGGCACCACCCCGGTGACGCTGGGATTCTCAGGCGCGACGCTGCGGCTGGCCGACAGCGGGTTCACGATCGATGGCGTGCAGACTCGGATCGGAGCGCCGGGCCGCGTGACACGCCTGGACTTCGCGCGGATCGGGGGACAGGCGCACGGCGGGGGACTTGGGGGGCAGTTCACCGGCGGGGCGGGGCAGATCGCCAACGTGCCCCTGCTGCTGTCGGACGCGACGGGGGATTGGAACCTTGCAGGCGGCGCGCTTAGGCTCACCGGGGCGCTGGCCGTCGCGGACGCGCAAACCGCCTCGCCGCGGTTCCAGCCGATGCAGGCGCGTGACGTCGCGCTCAGCCTCGTCAGCGGCGCGATCGAGGCGCGGGGAACGCTCCACGAGCCGACGACCGGCACCAAAGTCGCCGATGTCGCCATCGCGCATGCGCTCGGCACCGGCACCGGCCGCGCCGATCTCACGGTGCCGACGCTCACCCTGGCCAAGGGGTTCCAGCCGGAACTGCTCACCCGCCTGACTTTCGGAGTGATCGCCGACGTTCGCGGGACGCTGTCGGGCGAAGGCCGGATCGACTGGGATGCGCGCGGCGTCACCTCGACCGGCACCTTCCGCACCGCGGGCACCGATCTCGCCGCCGCCTTTGGCCCGGTCACCGGCATTTCGGGAGAGATCCGCTTCACCGATCTGCTAGCGCTCGAAAGTGCGCCGGGCCAGCAAGTGACGATCAAATCGGTCAATCCCGGCATCCCGGTGACCGACGGCGTTCTCCGATACCGCACCCTGCCCGACGCACGGGTGCAGGTGGAAGGCGGGGCATGGCCGTTCGCGGGTGGGCGGCTGACGCTCGATCCGACCCTGCTCGATTTCTCGCGCATGGCCCGGCGGCGGATGACCTTCCGCGTCGATGGCGTCGCCGCCGATCGCTTCCTCCAACAGTTCGATTTCAAGAACCTCGACGCCACCGGCACCTTCGACGGGGTGCTGCCGATGGTGTTCGACGATTCGGGCGGGCGGATCGAGAGGGGGCAAATGACCGTGCGGGAGGGCGGCGGCACGATCCGCTACGTCGGGGAGATCGGCAAGGAGGATGTCGGCTTCTGGGGCAATGTCGCGTTCCAGGCGCTGAAATCGCTGCGCTATCGCAGCCTGACGCTCACCATGAACGGGCCGTTGGCCGGGGAGATGGTCACCGACGTGCGCTTTGCGGGGGTGAACCAGGGGGAGGGCGCGCAGGGCAATTTCCTGATCCGCCGCCTGCAACGGCTGCCGTTTGTCTTTAACGTGCGGATCAAGGCGCCCTTTCGCGGGCTCATCGATTCGGCCCAGAGCTTCTACGAGCCTAGCCGCCTGATCCAGCGCAACCTGCCCGCGCTACTCGAACAGCAGCAGCGTGCGCCCGTTCAGCCCCCCGCAAGCGCGCCCGTGCCATGAAGGACAAGACGATGAAAAGGATGACGACCTTGACTGCGGTGGTGCTTGGCGGATGCGTGAACGTGTCCGCGCCGACCAAGCCGATCGAGATCAATCTCAACATCAACGTCACGCAGGAAGTCGTCTATCGTCTCGACGGCGAGGCGAAGTCGCTGATCCAGCAGAACCCGGGGATATTCTGATGCGCAAGATGATGATCGTGGCAGGGGCGTTGATGCTGGCTGGGCTGGCGACTGCGGCTTATGCGCAGCGCGATCCGGCCTATGCCGCGGCACGCGCTGCCGGCCAGGTGGGCGAGCAACCCGATGGCTATCTCGGTATCGTCGGGGCGGCGACGGCTGAACTGCGCGCGCTGGTCGGCAACATCAATATCCAGCGCAAGTCGGCCTATACGCAGAAGGCCGCGGCGAGCGGCGCGACCGTGGAGCAGCTGGCCTTCACCAGCGGCTGCAACCTGATCGCGCAGGCGAGCGCGGGCGAGAAGTACAAGTCCCCCGATGGCGTGTGGAAGACCCGCACCGCCGCCGCGCCCGAGCGCGACGCGCGGTGTGCCTGATCGCTCGATCCTCTCGGCCGTGCGGGGAGGATCCTTGCTGCGGTTGACACTCCCGCCCCCCCCAGCTAACCGGCCCTTGCCTTGGCGGGATCGCTCGCCGCGCGTGCGCATTCCCTCCCGGTAGAACGCTTTACCAGCGAGGGGACGCGCATGGCGGAGAACGAACCCGGACAAGATTTCCACGGCGCGGACGATCCGCGCCTCTCGGCGCTCGACGAGCGGCTGCGGGAGGCAAGGGTGAAGGAAGCGGCGAGGACGGGGCAGGTCGCACCGGATGCCGACAGGGGCTATTCCCAGGGCAACCGCGTGATCGCCGCGTTGATCGGAAGTCTCGTCGGCGGCGCGCTGATCGGCTGGTGTATCGACCGCTGGTTCGCGACCGGACCCTGGGGCCTGATCGTGATGCTGTTCCTTGGAATAGCCGTCGCGTTCAGGCAGATCATTCGGATATCAGGCGAGCGCCCGGAATAGCCGGGCGTTTGGCGCATGTGGGATTTTTCAGGCGTGGCGGCAGAACAGGGCGGCAAGATCGATCCGATGCACCAGTTCCTGATCGAACCGGTGTTCGGTCGCGACTGGACGCTGTTCGGCCACAATATCGCGTTCACCAATTCGGCACTTTGGATGGTCGCGACCCTGGTGGCGCTGTGGCTGTTCATGCTCGGCGGGATGAAGCGCGAACTGGTCCCCGGCCGCTGGCAGGCCGCGGTGGAGGGGTTCACCGGCTTCATCACGTCGATGCTGACGTCGAACATCGGGCCGCAGGGCAAGCGCTTCGTGCCCTATGTCTTCTCGCTCTTCATGTTCATCCTCTTCGCCAACATACTCGGCCTGCTGCCGTTCGGCATCGTCCCGGGCGTCCACCCGTTCACGATAACCAGCCACATCACGGTTACCGGTGTGCTGGCGATCATCAGCTTCGCGATCGTGCTGATCGTCGGCTTCGGCAAGCACGGCTTCCACTTCTTCTCTCTCTTTGTGCCGCACGGCACGCCGGTGCTGATGATCCCGCTGATCTTCGTGGTCGAACTGATGAGTTTTCTCGTCCGCCCGTTCAGCCTGGGTCTGCGACTGTTCGTCGCCATGACCGCGGGGCACATCCTGCTGAAGGTGCTGGCGGGGTTCGTCATCAACGGCTTCGCGCTTGGCGGTGCCCTCGGGCTCGGGCTGGTGTCCTTTCCCAGCATGCTGCTGATGATCGGCATCACCCTGCTCGAACTGCTGGTCGCGGGCATCCAGGCGTATGTCTTCGCGCTGCTGACCTCGGTGTATCTCAACGACGCGGTCAATCTTCACTGACGCACGATGTGCGTTACCTTCGTCACCTTTGAACCTAAAGCAATTGGAGTGAATATCATGGACGCAGAAGCCGCAAAGCTGCTCGGTGCCGGCCTGGCCGCGATCGGTATGGGCATTGCCGCCCTCGGGGTGGGCAATGTCTTCGCCAAGTTCCTAGAAGGCGCGCTGCGCAATCCCGGCGCGGCCGACAGCCAGCAGGGCCGCTTGTTCATCGGCTTCGCCGCCGCCGAGCTTCTCGGCCTGCTGGCGTTCGTCACGATGATTATCCTGGTTTTCGTCGCGTAATTTCAGGCCTGATCCACGACGGCCGGGGCGCCAAGCACCGGCCGATCGTAGAGGAACTTCGATGCCTCAGCTTTCCCAGGTCGCCGCGACCTATGCCTCGCAGATATTCTGGCTGCTGGTCACGTTCGGCCTCGTCTATTTCGTGATCGGCAAGGCGATGGTCCCCCGGATCGTCGCCACCGTGGACGCGCGCGATGCGCGGATCGCCGCCGACCTCGCCGAGGCGGAGGCTGCGCGCGCGGCGGCCGATGCGACCGAGGCGAAGGTGGATGCCGAGATGGACGCCGCGCGTGCCGCGGCACAGGCGGAAACCGCGAAGGCAAAGGCCGGGGCGGCGACCGCCTTTTCCGCCCAGATCAAGGCCGCCGATGCCGCATTGGCCGAACGCGTTGGCCACCACGACCTGGCGATTGGCAATGCCAAGGCCGAGGCATTGTCCAACCTCCAGCTTGTGGCGGCTGAAGCTGCTCAGGAACTCGTCGCCAAGCTCGCCGGTCGTCAGGTCGGTATCGAGGCCGCTAGCGAAGCCGTCCGCAAGGTAACCGTTCATGGCTGATCCGAACGCGGTCGTGGCCGCCAATCTCGCACATGCCGCCAATGCGACCCCGCTCGCCGAACGTCCGATCCGGGAGGAGGACGGTCTCCACGGCAGCACTGCGGCGCCGGGTGGCGCGCATGAGGCGGCAAGTCCTACCGCGCTCGGCCTCGATTCGACTGGCTGGGTCGCGGTCGCCGCGTTGCTCGTGGTTCTGCTGTTCCTCTGGAAGAAGGTGCCCGCCGCCATCGCGGGCATGCTCGACGGGCGCATCGCCGCGATCCGCGAGCAACTTGACGAGGCCGCCAGGCTGCGCGCCGAGGCCGAGGCGCTCAAGGCGGAATATGAGGCGCGTGCGCTCTCAGCCCACGCGGATGCCGAATCGATGCGAGCCCATGCGCATCAGGAAGCGATGGAGATCGTCGCCAAAGCCAAGCACGACGCCGAGCAGCTGATGGACCGCCGTGCGCGCATGGCCGAGGACAAGATCGCGGCGGCCGAACGCACCGCCATCGCCGAGGTTCGCGCGCGTGCGGCAGACGCTGCGGCGAAGGCGGCGGGGCTGCTGATCGCCGAACATCACGATGCCGCCGCTGATCGGGCGATGACCGACCGTGCGATCGCCGGGATCGGCGGGCTGAACTAGGGGTCGGTGAGGGCGGCCCCGCTGGCATCCGGGCGGTCGGCTCCCTAGATTTCCCGCATGTCCTCCCCCAACGCCCCCGACCGTTTCAACGAAGAGCAGACCACCTACACCGTCCGCGGCAGCGAAGCGCCCGACGTGGAGGCGGGGGTCGCGGCGATCCGCAACGTCGTGGCGACGCTGCCGCTGCGCCCCGGCGTGTATCGGATGCAGGATGCCAAGGGCGACGTTCTCTACGTCGGTAAGGCGCGCCAGCTGAAGAACCGCGTCACCAGCTACACCCAGTTCAAGACGCTCTCCAAACGCCTCCAGCGGATGGTGTCGCAGACGCGGTCGATGACGATCGTCACCACCAACAACGAAGCCGAAGCGCTGCTGCTCGAAGCGCAACTCATCAAGCGCTATCGACCACCGTACAACGTGCTGCTGCGCGACGACAAATCCTTCCCCTTCATCCTGCTGCGCGCCGATCACGATTTCCCGCGCATCCAGAAGCACCGCGGTGCGCGCCGGGCGAAGGGCGATTATTACGGTCCGTTCGCCAGTGCGGGATCGGTCAACAACACGCTGAACGCGTTGCAAAAACTGTTCCTGCTGCGAAGCTGCACCGACGGCTTCTTCAAGACCCGCGACCGGCCGTGCCTGCTCTACCAGATCAAGCGCTGCTCGGCGCCGTGCGTCGGCAAGATCGACGATGCGGGCTATGCCGAACTGGTCGGCGACGCCAAGAGCTTTCTTGGCGGCAAGTCGACGCAGGTCCAGGCCAAGCTGGGCGCCGAGATGCAGGCCGCCGCCGAGGCGATGGATTTCGAACGCGCGACGGTGCTGCGCGACCGGCTGCGCGCGCTCACTTTCATCCAGGGGACGCAGGCGATCAACGCCGAAGGGGTCGGCGACGCCGATATCTTCGCGCTGGCCTGCCACGAGGGGGTGATGGGCATCCAGGCGTTCTTCATCCGTGGCGGCCAGAATTGGGGGCACCGCAGTTTCTTCCCCGCGCACACCAGCGACGTGCCGCAGGACGAGGTGCTGACCAGCTTCCTGGGCCAATTCTACGAGGAGGTGCCGCCCGCGCGGCAGATCCTGCTGGATCGGGAGTTGCCGGAGGCAGAACTGCTCGCCCAGGCGCTCGGCGAAGCGGCGGGGTACAGGGTGGCGCTGTCGGTGCCGCAGCGCGGCGACCGGCGGCGGCTGATGGATCAGGCCAAGCGCAACGCGCAGGAAGCGCTCGAACGTCGTCTTGCGGAATCCACCACCCAGGCGCGGCTGCTGCGCGAGGTGGCCGAACTGTTCGACCTGGCCGAGCCGCCGGGTCGCATCGAGGTCTATGACAACAGCCATATCCAGGGCACCAACGCGCTCGGTGCGATGGTGGTCGCCGGGCCGGAGGGCTTTCGCAAGGGCCAGTATCGCAAGTTCAATATCAAGGACACGTCGACGGTCCCTGGCGACGATTTCGCGATGATGCGCGAGGTCTTCACCCGTCGCTTCGCGCGCGCGCAGTCCGAAGATCCCGATCGCGATGGCGACACCTGGCCCGATCTGGTGCTGATCGACGGCGGCCGGGGGCAGCTGAACGCGGCCAAGGGCGCGCTCGAGGATCTGGGCATCGAGGACGTGTGCCTGGTCGGCGTCGCCAAGGGGCCGCACCACGGCCGCGACGGGCGCGAGGTGTTCCATATGCTCGACGGCCGCGAATTCCAGCTGCCCGTCAATTCGCCGGTGCTGTTCTACCTCCAGCGGCTGCGCGACGAGGTCCATCGCTTCGCGATCGGCGCCCACCGCGACAAGCGGGCCAAGGCGATCGGGGCGTCCCCGCTGGACGAGGTTCCGGGCATCGGCCCGGCGCGCAAGAAGGCGTTGCTGATGCACTTCGGCACCGGCCGTGCGGTCAGGAACGCGAGCCTCGCCGACTTGCAACAGGCGCCCGGCGTTTCCGCCGCGGTGGCGCAGCAGGTGTATGACTTTTACCACGCGCGATAGGCAGGCGGGGATCGAGGATGGTGCGGGCGGGGGGGATCGAACCCCCAAGGGCATGAGCCCGACGAATTTTCATACCCGCTACGGCTTTCGCCGCCGCCCCTCGGGCGTTTGGGGTCTGGACTATCCCTTCACCGTGCCCGGCATGCCGGGGGTAGGTGCTGCCCGTCTAGTCTCTACACCTTCCCGCGGGAGAACCCGCGGGCTTGGCTCGGGATCGCCATTCTACAGGGTTCCCCGAATTTGAGCAGTTCTACGTCGCGGGTTTCCCCGCGGGCACTCAATTGTCTAAGTCCGTTGCGTCTACCAATTCCGCCACGCCCGCTTGTCCATGCCTAGCCATAGAAGGCGCTAGACGGGTCGCCAAGTGGATTGTCGGGTGCTCAGACGTTCAGGCGCGCGCGCATTTCCTTGCCGGGTTTGAAATAGGGCACGCGCTTGGCGTCCACTGCGACGATGTCGCCGGTGCGCGGGTTGCGGCCGGTGCGGGCGTCGCGCTCGCGGGTAGAGAAGGCGCCAAAGCCGCGCAATTCGACTCGGCCGTTCTCTGCCAGACGCTGTGCGATGGTGTCGAAGAAGGTGGTGACGATTGCCTCGATCTCGCGCGGGTTGAGATCGCGATGTTCCTCGCAGAGCTTGTCCACCAATTCGGATCGTATCATCGCGCTGTCCCACCCGGTCGTAACGCACGCGATACTAGAGACTATTCAGCGCGACCGCCAGCATTGAGCGAGGTTAACAAGAAAAAAACAGCGGCCGGGACGATCATCGCCCCGGCCGCTGCCGTTTGTCGGTCGTATTGAACGCGGCTTTACTTCTTCTCGCCGCCGCGCGCCTTGAGCGCCTCGCCCAGGATGTCGCCCAGCGACGCACCCGAATCGGACGAACCATATTGTGCCACGGCTTGCTTCTCTTCGGAGATCTGCATCGCCTTGACCGAGAAGGTCGGCTTCTTGGACCGGTCGAACCCGGTGACCATCGCGTCGAACTTCTGACCGACCTGGAAGCGCTCCGGGCGCTGTTCGTCGCGGTCGCGGCCGAGATCGGTGCGCTTGATGAAGCCGGTCGCGCCGTCGTCGCCCTGCTGCACTTCGAGACCCGCATCGCGGACTTCGAGGACGGTGACGGTGACGATCGCGCTCTTGTTGAGCTTGTCGCCTGCCGCCGCCGTACCGCCGGCCGCGGGGCCGCCGCGCTCAAGCTGCTTCATGCCGAGCGAGATACGCTCCTTCTCGGCGTCTATATCGAGCACCACCGCCTGAACGGTTTCGCCCTTGCGATGCAGGTTGAGCGCGTCCTCGCCCGAAACGCCCCAGGCGATGTCGGACATGTGGACCATGCCGTCGACGTCGCCGTCCAGGCCGATGAACAGCCCGAATTCGGTGGCGTTCTTGACCTCGCCCTCGACCGTCGAGCCGATCGGATGCTCGGCGGCGAATGCCTCCCACGGGTTGTTCTGTGCCTGCTTGAGGCCCAGCGAGATGCGGCGCTTGTCCTGATCGACCTCGAGGACGATGACCTCGACCTCCTGGCTGGTCGACACGATCTTGCCGGGATGGACGTTCTTCTTGGTCCAGCTCATCTCGCTGACGTGGACCAGGCCCTCGATGCCGGCTTCCAGCTCGACGAAGGCGCCATATTCGGTGATGTTGGTGACGCGGCCCGACAGCTTGCCGCCGATCGGGTATTTCGTCGCCGCGCTATCCCACGGATCGCTCTCCAGCTGCTTCATGCCGAGCGAGATGCGCTGGGTGTCCTTGTTGATCCGGATGATCTGGACGCGCACCGTGTCGCCGATGTTGAGCACTTCGTTCGGATGGCCGACGCGCTTGTAGCTGAGATCGGTGACGTGGAGCAGGCCGTCGATGCCGCCCAGATCGACGAACGCACCGTAATCGGTGATGTTCTTGACAACGCCCTCGATGATCTGACCCTCGGCCAGGCTCTGGATGAGGCCGGTGCGCTGCTCGGCGCGGGTCTCTTCGAGCACGGCGCGGCGCGAGACGACGATGTTGCCGCGCTTGCGGTCCATCTTGAGGATCTGGAACGGCTGCGGCAGGTCCATCAGCGGGGTGACGTCGCGGACCGGGCGGATGTCGACCTGCGAACCAGGCAGGAACGCCACGGCGCCGTTGAGATCGACGGTGAAGCCACCCTTCACGCGGCCGAAGATGACGCCTTCGACGCGGCTCGACTGGCTGAATTCGGCCTCCAGCTTGTCCCAGGCGGCTTCGCGGCGGGCGCGGTCGCGGCTGAGCATCGCTTCGCCGTGCATGTTCTCGACCCGGTCGACATAGACCTCGACCTCGTCGCCGACCTTCAGCTCGGCCTTCTGCCCCGGTGCGGCGAATTCGCGCAAGGGCACGCGGCCTTCGGACTTCAGGCCGACGTCGATGACGGCCATGTCGTTCTCGATCGCGGTCACGGTGCCGTGGACGACGCGGCCCTCGAAGCTGTCGGCGCCGCCGAACATGTCGTCGAGCATCGCTGCGAAATCGTCGCGGGTGGGGTTAGGGGCTTGGGTTGCCATAGAAAAAGAGTATTCCTCGGGAATCGTTTCCGGCCAAGCGGTTGAATCCGCTGGTCTTGGCCAAAATGCCGCGACGGCCGGATGCCGGCACGGCGTCCGTCGGGGCTGGTGCGATGGAGGGGGCCGGCCGCACGCAAATGCGAAAAGGGCGCGTGGAAGCAACTGCCTCCCGCGCCGACCTCCTGCCAAGCACCTGCCCGCCGGACGGCGCGCCATAGCCGAGCAGGCCGGGCAGGGCAAGGCATGCGACGCTTGTCCGAGGCCTTTGCCGCTGTCCCCGACGACGCTTCACACAATTCACGCGCATTCGGCAATTGCGTTGCGCGGTGGCGCAGGATTGTTGCGCTCATCGCTCGGAGGACCGAGCGCGCCTCAAGCGATCGAAGGCATTGAGCGCCGCGCAGAGCAGCCGGTCGTCATGCACCGTGCGCCAGCCGACATGGCGCCCGCGATAATAGACTTCGGTGCGGCGGACGTGCATGCCGTCGGCGAGCGCGAGGTCCATCGCCGCCTCCGTCGCGCGGCGCTGCGCCTCGTCCCACGCAAGGGCGAACGAACTCTCCACCCCCGCGCGGCGGCGCAGTTGATAGGCCGAACTGGCCGACCGCCCGACCGACCGCGCCGCCGCCGCCACGACCCCGCTGCGGGCTAGCGCGGCGACGAAGGCGCGCTGCACCTCCGACGACCAGCCGTTGGCACCGCGATAGGTGGTTTGCACGGGGGTGAAGAGAAGCAGGGCGTCGGGCACCGGCGCGGGATGGGGAGGAGGCATGGGTCGGACGCTGACACGGGCGAGTGGCTGTAGGACAGGCCATTGTTGCGGCGGGGCAGTGAGAGGGCTTGGCAGATCGCTGGGCGTTGTCGCCCAGTTGCTGACATTCTGTGCGGATACTAACCAGGTTCCGTCCCCGCCCTGCGCCCGGCGCTTGCCGGTTGATTACCACGTCCATGGACCCAGGCCGCTCCCCATCCCGTCCGCTTCGGGAATTTGATGCACCAGGGAGCGCTGAGTAGGCGGTTAGTTCTAGCTATGCCGCACTTAACGAAAACTTCAGTCCCCCGAACTAGATCGCGCCAATCAACCGGCGGAAAATGCAATGATTATTGAGGGAACGGACGAAGCCGACACTCTGAACGGGACGGTGGAGGACGATGTAATTAGCCCCGGCGCGGGGCCCGACAAGGTCGATGCAGGACTTGGCAGCGACAGGATCGAGCTGTCGGGTAATGGGTCGTCGGCGTGGGACTCGCTGCTTGAAGGCGGAGGCGGCGTCGATCTGCTAGACGCCACTTCCGTGACAAAGAACCTTCGGGTCGTCTCAGCTGGCGTGCCCACCTTCGGCTACAAGGTCACTCAGGCTTCCGGGATCGAACACTTTGCGTCGGGCAGCGGCAACGACATCTTCGTTCTCTTGCCAGAGACGGCAGGCTTAGTTGTCCACGCAGGCTCGGGGTTCGACGTTCTTATTGGAGGCCAAGGGAACGACACGCTGGACGGTGGAGATGGCGTTGATTTCGGTGGTTACGTCGAGATGTACCGGCACGTCACGATCAAGACTGTGCAGAATGTCGCCACCGTTGTCAGCCTGAGCGGTGGCACTGACGAGCTACGCGATGTCGAGTACGTCGCCTTCAAAGACGGCATATACATGCATGAGGAGGGTAGCATGGCTGCTCAGGTCGTGCGTCTCTATGAGGCCGTACTGGGCCGTGCGCCTAGCGCCCAGGAATTGGATAAAGCCGCAAACGGCATTGTGGCGGGACAGTCTCTGTCGGCACTAGCAGATGGCCTCTTAGGTCCAGACGCGCGGGTACATGTCAGCGATGACCAAAGCGCCAGCGATTATGTCGATCAGCTGTATGCCAAGATTCTCGGCAGAGCGCCTGACGATGCGGGTAAGGCCGAGTGGATCAGCCGGATATCCGGAGGGATGACTAACGCCGAAGTGCTCGTGGGGTTTGTAGATAGCAACGAGTACCGCTCGATCAGTTCCGCTGCGACCACCGACGGTCTGTTCATAACGGACCAGGTAGCACAGTCCATCGCCGCACTGTATCACGCGTTTGCCGGTCGATCGCCTGAGCAGGCCGGATTCGATCATTGGCTATTCGCGGCGAAAAGCGGCATGGCGCTAACTGACATAGCGGACAGCTTCGCCGCATCTCCGGAATTTGCCCAGAGGACCGCCGGCCTGAGCAATTCAGACCTTGTCGACTACATGTACGCCACAGCGCTGGGCAGGGAAGCTGATCAGGAAGGACACAATGTCTGGTCCCGCAGCCTCGACAATGGTCTTGATCGCGGCGACCTGATTATCGGCTTTGCGCTAAGCGCAGAGCATCTAAGCCGGATCGCATACGACATACACGGGGGCATCGATATATTGATGTGAAGGGCGCCTGGGCGCCGGGAACGGAGCTTGCGCGCTTTGCCCACCCTCCTCCTGATCCGAAGGACGTAATCACCACATCCGGAGATGCGGGGCCGGACTGGATTAAACGTCCACTAACGCGCAATTGCAGACACTCTCGGTTTTTGGACATGCTTGCTCAAACGTTGCTGCTATCGCTGCCCGTCAAGCCTGGACGTCGGCGCGCCGCACCTGCGCCTCCACCAGTTCGATCGCGCGGCGGACGCTCGCTTCGATCGAGAGGAAGCTGGTGTCGAGCAGCACGGCATCCACAGCCTGCACCAATGGCGCGGTGGAGCGGGCGCTGTCGCGGGTGTCGCGGACGCGGATGTCGGCCAGGACGCGGTCGAAGCTGGTCGTGTCGCCCCGCGCCGCCAGTTCGGTGTGGCGGCGGCGGGCGCGGATCTGCGGGGTCGCCTTGACGAACAGTTTCGCGTCGGCATCGGGGGCGATGACGGTGGCGATGTCGCGGCCGTCGAGCACCGCGCCGCCGGTCTGCGCGGCGAAGCGCTTCTGCCGCTGGAACAGCGCCGAGCGGACCAGGGGGTGCGCCGACACGATCGAGGCGAGCGCACCCACCGCATCGTCGCGCAGGGAAGGATCGGTCAGCAGCCGCTCGTCGAAGTCGCAAGCCGCGACCGCATCGGCCTCTATCGCCGGATCGAGATCGTGCGCGCGGACGTTGGCGGCGACTGCGCGGTAGAGCAGCCCGGTGTCGAGATGCGGCAACCCGTAATGCCGCGCCAGCGCGCGGGCCACGGTGCCCTTGCCCGAGGCCGCGGGGCCGTCGACTGCGATAATCATAGGTCGTGCCGTCCTAGCCAGCCGCGGAGAATGCCGAGCGTCTCGACCGGGCGATCGCCGAAGAAGCCGTGCGCCGCGCCGGGGACGACGGCGAATTCGGCGCCGGGCACGCGTGCCGCAAAGCCTTGCAGCGTTGCCGGGCGCGCCTCGTCATATTGGCCGCCGACGAACAGCGTGCGCGGGCCGTCCAGCTTCGCCAGCAGCGGCTCGCCGTCATAATCCTTCAGCGTGCCGGTCGCGACGAATTCGCTGCGGCCCCACATCGCCTCATAGAGCTTGGCGTCGAAGCCGCGGCCTTCGTAAGCGCGATAGGCGATCCTGCCCTCGCTCTCCGGCTCGCGGCCGTTGAAGGCGGCATAGAAGGCGCCTGTCGCGCTGTCGCAGGAGGCGGGCAGCGGCGCGGGCAGGGTATCGCACCGCGCCAGTTCCTGCCGCACGGGCAGCGGCAGCTCGCCGCGCAGGGCGTTGGCATCGGCGATCCAGCTGCGCGTCGAGACGAGCGGGCTGGCGAGCACCAGGCTGGCGAGGCCCTGCGGCCGTCGTGCACCATATTCGAGCGCGATCGTGCCGCCCCAGCTGTGACCGACGACGTGCCAGCGCTCGACGTCCAAAGCGCGGCGGATCGCGTCCAGTTCGTCGACGAAGCGGGCGACGCGCCAGTTGGCGGGGTTCTGCGGCCAGTCCGACCGACCCGAATCGAACTGGTCGTAGAGGATGACCGCGCGTTCGCCGGCAAGCGCCAGGGCATCGAGATAGGCGCCGTGCGTGCCGCCGGGGCCGCCGTGGAGGATGACGAGCGGCGGCAGCGCGCCGGCGAGGTCGCCGTTCACCCGGACGTAGATGCGACCGCCCTCTACCGGCACCATCAGTTCGCGATCCGGGGCCGGATAATGCGCCGGCCCCCGCGCGCCGGCCGGGCAGGCGGCGAGCGCGACCATTGCGCCGAGCATCGTGCGGCGGTTCACCGTCAGCGCCATGTCGCGCGTGCCCCCAGCGATTCGGCCACGTCGACGAAACCGGGATAGCTCGTCGCGATCGGCGCGGCATCGTCGATGACGATCGGCCTGGCGGCATGAAGCCCGGCGACGACCATGCTCATCGCGATCCGGTGATCGAGGTGCGTGGCGATCGTGGCGCCGCCGGGGATGGCGTCGCCGCCGCGACCCTCGATCGCCAGGCCGTCGTTATATTCCTCGCAACCGACGCCGCAGGCGCTCAGCGCAGCGGCCATCGCGGCGATGCGATCGGATTCCTTGACCCTGAGTTCGTGCGCCCCGCGCGCGACGGTGCGGCCGCTTGCAAAGGCCGCGGCGACGAAGAGGATCGGATATTCGTCGATCATGCTCGGCGCCAGATCGGCGGGCACGTCGATCGCCGACAGCGCGGCGTGACGGACGCGCAGGTCCGCGACCCATTCGCCACCGACGGCGCGGCGGTCCAGTTCGTCGATGCTTGCCCCCATCATGCGCAGCGCAGTGACCAGCCCGGTGCGGGTGGGGTTCATCAGCACGTTCTCGATGACCACGTCCGATCCCGGCACGATCGAAGCCGCGACCATCCAGAAGCCGGCGGAGGAGGGATCGCCGGGGACCACGATCGCCTGCGGTCGCAACTCTGCCTCACCGCGGACTGAAATGATGCGGCCGTGCTCGCTTTCCTCGACCGTCACGTCCGCGCCGAAGCCGCGCAGCATCCGTTCGCTATGGTCGCGGGTCGGCACCGGCTCGATCACGCGGGTGAGGCCGGGCGTGTTCAGTCCGGCGAGCAGCACCGCCGACTTCACTTGCGCCGAGGCGACGGGCAGCGTGTATCGAATCGGTATCGCGGGGCACAGTCCGCGCATGGTCAGCGGCAGACGCTCGCCGGGTGCGGTGGTGAACGATGCACCCATCTGCGCCAGCGGCTCGGTGACCCGCGCCATCGGCCGCCTGGAAAGCGACGCGTCGCCGATGAAGGTCGCGGTGATCGGGTGGCTGGCGACCAGCCCCATCAGCAGCCGGGTGGACGTGCCCGAATTGCCCATGTCGAGCGCGGTCTGCGGCTGGAGCAGCCCGCCGACGCCGACGCCGTGGATTCGCCAGATGCCGTCCTCGCCCCGAGCGACTTGGGCGCCCATCGCGCGCAGAGCGGCGGCGGTGGCGAGCACGTCCTCACCCTCCAGAAGTCCCTCGACCCGGCTCTCGCCCACCGCCAACGCCGAGAACAGCAGCGCGCGGTGGCTGATCGACTTGTCGCCCGGCACGCGCACGCGGCCGCGCAAGGGGCCGTCCGCGGACAGGCAAAGCGGGCGGGGGAAAGCGGTGTTCATGAGCGCGGCGGCTTTTGACAGCCGCCTTGTGCTATGGCAAGGTGCCCCCCAGTTTGTGGAGGACACTCTCCGCAATTCCCATCCGAAAGGTTCGACACGGCATGATTCAGCCGGAATGGGGCACGAAGCGCACGTGCCCGAAATGCGCGACGCGTTTCTACGATCTCAAGAAGGACGATCCCGTGACCTGCATCGAATGCGGGGCACATTGGGAGCCGGAACCGATCCTGAAGTCCAAGCAGCCGCTGCCGTTCGAGGTGGCCAAGCCCGATACCGCCAAACCCGACGCCGATCTGAACGGCGACGAGGAGGACATCGCCACGATCACCGGCGAAGACGAGGAACCCTCGGCCGACGACGAGGTCGATCTGGGCGGTGACGACGATCTGGGCGTGGAAGCGCCGAGCGACGACGACGAGCATTGATGTGACGGGGTGAGGGCGGGCGGCGTTGGCGCCGCTTGCCCGGCCCCTGCGCTTTGCATGCTTGCCAAGGAGTGCGCGCCTCGCTAGGGGACGCGCCTTCCCGGGAAGGTTGGGGGCCGTAGCTCAGCTGGGAGAGCGCTGCAATGGCATTGCAGAGGTCAGGGGTTCGATCCCCCTCGGCTCCACCATCCCGTCCGCGCTCGCCTTTTCAATGGCGGCGCTTTGCCTTCGACAGCGCGATCCACACGGGTGCATGGTCGCTGGTCTTCTCCCAGCCGCGGACATGGGCATCGACCTGCGCGTCCGTCAGCCGAGCCGCCAGGGCGGGGCTGAGCAGCAGGTGGTCGATCCGCAGGCCCGCACCGCGCGCATAGGCGTTCCGGAAATAATCCCAGAAGGTGTAGATCGTCTCGTCCGGATGGACGTGGCGCAGCGCGTCGGTCCAGCCCTGAGCGACCAGTCGGGCGAAGGCGTCGCGGACCGGCGGGGCGAACAGCGCGTCCTCGGTCCAGCGTTCGGGTTTGTAGACGTCCGCCTCGGTCGGCATCACGTTGAAGTCGCCGGCGAGCATCACCGGGACGCCCGCGTCGATCAACGACTGCGCATGCGCGATCAACGCGTCGAACCAGGCGAGTTTATAATCGAACTTGGGGCCGGGGCGGGGATTGCCGTTGGGCAGATAGAGGCCACCGATCAGGACGCCGCCGACCGCGGCCTCGATATAGCGGCTTTGCGCCGGATCGGGGTCGCCCGGCAGGCCGCGCCGGGTCTCGACCGGCGTGCCGATGCGGCTGAGGATCGCCACGCCGTTCCAGCTCTTCTGACCATGCCACAGCGCCTCATAGCCCGCGTCGCGCAACGCGGCGTGCGGGAACTTGTCGTCCGGAGCCTTCAGTTCCTGCAGGCATACGACATCGGGCGCACGTTCGGCGAGCCAGCGCAGCAGCACGGGTAGCCGCCCGTTGACGCCGTTGACGTTGTAGGTCGCGACGATCATCCGACCGCGACGACCTCGATCGCGTGTTCGCGCCCGCCGAACGGCAGGATGTCGCCAGCCTCGGCGCCCAGCAGGGCGCGCGCCAGGGGTGCGGTGAAGGCGATGCTGCCCGCCTTGGGATCGGCCTCATCGTCCCCGACGATCGCGATCCGCCGCGGTTTTCCGTTCATCTTGATCTGGACCACAGAACCGAAGCCGATAGTGCCACCCGTGGGCGCGGCAGTGGGTAGCGCCGTGGCGCGCCGCGTCTTCCAGTAGCGCAGGTCGCGGCGGATCGCCTCCGACGCCTCCGCATCCGCGTCGCTCAGGCCGGCCTCCAGTTCTGCGATCCGCTCGTCGATGAGCGCCCGGCCGCGCGCCGTGACCAGATTGGGGCCGGCGGGTATGGGCAGTTCGAAGCGCGGTTCCTTGTGTTCCTCGTCGCTCTCCCGTCGGAACGCTACGCTCATTCTTCATCCTTCCTCGGGCAGCTACTCGTGCCGTATTCGGACGCCTGCGATTTAACCACCTTTGGCCATGGGCAAATTCGTTAAGATCGCGTTAACGTGGTTGCCATGCAAAGACGCCACGTCCTTACCAGCGAATCCGCCCGACATCCGTTCCGCCGCACCCTGCCGCCGCCTGCGATTTCCGTCGCGCCGCCAGCGGCAAAGGACGACGACAGCGACGTGAAGCTCTTCCTCTTGAGCTTCGCCGCCTTCTTCACCTGCTTCTACACATTCATTTTCTAGGCCGGCATCTTCTCGGCGTCCGCTAGTCGCAAGCGCGGTGGAGCTTCTGCGCGAGCCAGGCGGAGACCAGGCACATCGCGGCGACCAGGAACAGCATGTCCTCTGGCCCGACCCCGAACGAGGTGATCGCCAGCACCACCAGCGCCCCCGCGGTCATCGCGCCCGCGTTGACGACGTTGTTCGCGGCCACCGTACGCGCGGTCTGGTCCTTTTCGACCGTCGTCGTGAGAAAGGCGTAGAGCGGCACCACGAACATGCCCCCGGTGATCGCGATCATCAGCAGCACGAGCAGGACCGGGATCGCCAGTGGCTGCGCGATGAAGTCCGTCCAGCCATAATATCGGCCCGCGGCGGCCGGGGTCCAGGCGCGCGCGAGCAGCGAGAAGACGATGACGAACCCCCCCATCGCGATCACCGAGGCAGGCGAGTAGCGCGCCGAGATGCGCCCCTTCAACATGGTGTTGATGACGATCGAGCCGATCGCGACGCCGATCGAGAAGACCGCGATCACCAGGCTGGCGACGCGCTCGTCCGCGTTCAGCACGTTCTTCACCAGCGGCGGGAAGATGATGATGAGCACCGATCCGATCGTCCAGAAGAAGCTGATTGCGCAGATCGCCAGGAACAGCCGCGGGATGTGCATCGTCGCGCCGATCAACCGCCAGGAGGCGGTGAAGGGGTTGTAGTTGATCTTCAGCCGCGGCCCCTCGCGCGGGGCCGGCGGCACCTGGCGCCCGGCGAACCAGCCGATGACCGCAATCACCAGGACCAGCCCCGCCGCAACCTCGATCGCCACCCAGCCGGCCATGACGGTGCCGAGCAGTATCGCCAGGTACGTCCCGGCCTCGACCAGGCCTGTGCCGCCGAGCACGTCCTGCGGCGGCAGATGCTGTGGCAGGATCGCGTATTTGATCGGGCCGAAGAAGGTGGAGTGAACGCCCAGCATCAGCACCGCGCCCAGCATCAGCGCGATTCCCGCGGTGCCGTGCCCGGCGCGCGCCACCATCAGCCCGGCGGCGCCGAGCACCATGATGCCGATCTCCGCGGTCTTCACGATGCGGATGATCCGCGCCTTGTCGTAACTGTCCGCGAGCTGTCCCGCGAGCGCGGACAGCAGGAAGAAGGGGAGGATCGCGATGCCGGTCGCCAGCGCGTTGAAATTGGCCTCCGCCTTGGCGTCGTTAAAGATCGCATAGGTGGCGAATAGCACCATCGCGGTCTTGAAGAGATTGTCGTTGAACGCGCCGAGAAACTGGGTGGCGAACAGGGGCAGGAAGCGGCGGCGCTTCAGAAGCCCCAGGGCATTTATCATGAGCGGGGTCGGTCCAGCCGTGGCGAAAGCGCGATCATAGACCAGCAGGGGGCATGCCGCCACTGTTCGAATCCGGCGGCCTCCGGGTCCGCAAGGCGGCGCGACCCGCCCTTTTACCGGGGCGCTCACACGGTTCGTCAGCGATCGGCTTGATCCGCGCGCAGCCCGTCGGCGGACGTCTGATCGAGGTGGATTGCGCCCCGTCCGCTTCCCAATGTGACGGCCGGAACAGCCGCCATTCTCCCGGCGTCGCAACCGTTTGGTTGGGACGCTGACTAACAGCCAGATCGTGAAGCCGGAAGGTACGACAGCGTGTCCTCCACCTTGAAAGCGTTACTTTCGCGGGCAAACTGATCCAGCAGGTAGGTGTGCCCGGAGCCGTATAGGACGAGGACGCGATCCTGCGGTCCGGCGACGCGCTCCAGCGAATTGAAGATGCGCAGATTGCGAGCATACCACGCGCCCACCCAAGCCGCGCCCGGACTTTCACGTCCTTCGCCGATCCGGGCCAACTCGTAATAGGCGCGATGGTCGTTCGCCCGTGCGGCAGGCGCATTGTATTCGCGATACCATTGCGTGACCGACAGGCATCGCCAGCGCGCGACTTGCGCGTCGGTACTGGCTTGGCCTCGAAGACGCAGTTCCTCCAGTCGCCCGGCTTGACCGTTCCGCGCTGCCCAGCCGGTAAAGTCATAGGCCCCGGCTTCGCCCGGCGCGTCACCGTTCCAGTCGATCGCATCGACCTTTTCGAGGTTGAGCTTGGCGGCTAGACGCAGAGCGATTTGGTCGCGCTCGTTCGCAGTGAGCTGCAAGCGGCCGGAACGGTAATCGGCATAGCGCCGGTCCAAACCAGCCTGGTCATCCGCCTTCCACTCGATCGCTATGCGCGTAGGCTTGAAGCGAGCCAGGCTCTCGACCAGCGCCTCCATCTCCTGCTGGCGCTCAGGGGTCGTCACATCCTCGATCCGGGGGTTGATGATATCGCGATTGTTGTTGGCGAGGTGCGGAGAGCCGACGATCAGAAGCGTCGGACGACCGGGCGGAATGGCGGAGGCCGATGCGATCGCGGCGGCAAGCATAACCAGGCTGAACAACGATCGTCCCCCTATCTAACCCTAACAGGTGTATTGCTGTTACCATACACTTGCGGGCTTGAGAATAGGCCGGCGTTTGTGCGTCACAACCGGCCGATCGGCACCGGCTAACGGCCCCTGCTTTTCCGCGGGTTCGCAGGCGTCAGAACTCCGCGTCAGAATGGCGGCTCTCAGGATCGGCGAATCGCCTCCCGCCTTGCCCGACGTTATGCGCCAGCCGCCTTTCTGCTGATTCCGTGTAGCTATATCGAACGTCCTGCCGATCGCACGCCGCGCCGGGAGGGGCCGGTGCGGCTTCCACGCGCGCGGATATGGCTCTACGGATGCGCGATGCTGACGCTGCCCAACCTGCTCACGCTGTCGCGGATCTTCGCGATTCCGCTGCTCGCGGCCCTGCTGTGGTGGCCGCAATGGCCGTTCGGCTATGGCATCGCGTTCGTCCTCTACTGCCTGATGGGCATTACCGACTATTTCGACGGCTATCTGGCGCGCGCCAATGGAGCGGTGTCGCGGCTGGGCATCTTTCTCGATCCGATCGCGGACAAGATCATGGTCGCCGCGGTCATCCTGCTGCTGGTGCGCAGTGGCGACATCCCCGGCCTGCACGTCGTCGCCGCGCTGGTGATCCTGCTGCGCGAGATCGCGGTGTCTGGCTTGCGCGAATTCCTGGCGCAATTGCAGGTTTCCGTACCCGTCTCGCGATTGGCGAAGTGGAAGACGACGCTGCAATTGGTGTCGCTCGGCGCGCTGATCCTGGGCGGGGCGGTGCCGCACGTGGCGTGGGTCGCCGGCGTGGGCCTGGTCAGCCTTTGGGGTGCGGCGGTGCTGACGGCGGTGACGGGCTGGGACTATCTGCGCGTCGGCCTGAAGCACATGGATTGAGCGCCATGCGGATGCTGTATTTCGCCTGGGTGCGCGAGCGGATCGGCACGGGGCAGGAGGACGTTGCGCCGCCGCCGGCGGTGACGACCGTCGCGGCGCTGGTGGATTGGCTCGCCGGCAGGAGCGATGGCCATGCCGAGGCCTTTGCCGAACGAAGCCGGCTGCGCGCCGCGATCGACGGCGGCTTCGTGGGACTGGATGCCGCGCTGGGTGACGCGCGCGAGGTCGCGATCTTTCCCCCGGTGACCGGCGGATGATCCGCATCGTCGTCGGCGCCGAACCGATCGACCTGGCGCGCGAGATCGCTGCCGCCGAACTGGCTGGCGCGGGGGCGGTGGCGACCTTCACCGGGCTGGTGCGTGCCGATCTCCACGTGGCCGATGGGGGGGTGGAGACGCTGGAGCTGGAACATTGGCCGGGCGCGACCGAGGCGGCGCTTCACGCGATCGCCGCGACCGCGCGGGAGCGGTGGCATTGCACGGGCGTGAGGATCGTCCACCGCATCGGCGCGATGACGCCCGGCGAGCGGATCGTGTTCGTCGCCGCCACCGCGCCGCACCGCGCCGCCGCGCTGGATGCGTGCGCCTATTGCATCGACCGGCTCAAGACCGATGCACCATTCTGGAAGCGCGAAACCCGTGGCGGCGTGGCGCGCTGGGTGGATGCGCGGGCCGGCGACGACGCGGCGGCAGCGCGCTGGGCGTGAGTACTATCCCAGCTTGGGCACGAGCACACCGTTGACGACATGGACGATACCGTTCGACTGGCGGACGTCGCCCGTCTCGACATAGCTTTTGTTGCCGCCGACGTCGGTGATCGTGACATGGCCCTCGGTCATGGTCAGCGTCAGCGGGTCGCCTTCGACCGACGTCAGCGTCGCGGCGCCGCCGCCGGCGGTGATCCGCGCGGTGAGATCGGCGGCGCTCAGGGTGCCGGGAACGACGTGATAGGTCAGCACCTTGGTCAGTGCCGGCTTGTTCTCGGGCTTCAGCAGCGTGTCGACGGTGCCCGGCGCCAGCCGGGCGAAGGCGGCGTCGGTGGGCGCGAAGACGGTGAACGGGCCGGGGCCGGACAGCGTCTCGACCAGGCCCGCCGCCTTCACCGCCGCGACCAGCGTCGACAGATTGGGGGCGGCCGATGTGTTGGTGACGATCGTCCGATCGGCCGGCATTGGCACACCGCCCACCGCGGGGTTCGCGCGCACGGGGGCGGTCGGCGGGGTGGTATTGGCGGCGGTCTCGCTGGTGGTGCGCGCGCAACCCGCGAGCGCGACGGCGCCGAGCAGTCCGATCCAAGCGGATTTCGTCATCGAGCGGCTCCAGGCATGTCGGATGTCGGCAGGACTACGGTCCGGCGGCGGGTTGGTTCCTGACGCGTCACGCGGGATCACGCCGCGCCAGGACATCGGCGAGCAATCCGAAGTCCCGCTCGCGCGGGGAGGCGCGGCGCCAGACTAGCGCGATCCTGCGCACCGCCTCCTCGCCCTCGACCGGGCGTGCGACGACGCTGCTATGGTCGAGAATACCCGCACGGATCGCCATTTCGGGCAGCATCGTGATGCCGAGCCCGTTGTCGACCATCTGGACGATGGTGTGCAGCGAGGTGCCCAGCATCGCCGCCTCCGCGCGGACGCCGGGCCGGTCGCACGCGGCGAGCGCATGGTCCTTCAGGCAATGCCCGTCTTCCAGCAGGAGCAGGCGGCTGGGGTCGATCGCGGCGGCGGGGATGGCCGGCGGTGCATCGCCCTCTATCCCCTGAAAGGCGAGGAAGAGGCGGTCGTCGAACAGCGGGCGTATCGCTACGTCGCCGCAAGGGTAGGGCAGTGCCAGCAGCACGCAATCGGTACGGCCGTTGTTCAGCCCCTCGCATGCCGCCCCGCTCGGCTCTTCGCGCAGGAACAGTTTCAGATCGGGATAGTCGTGCCGAAGCCGCGGCAGGATGCGGGGCAGCAGGAACGGCGCGATCGTCGGGATCACGCTCATCCGCATCTCGCCCGACAGGGGCTGCCCGGCGGCGCGCACCATGTCGCCCAGTTCCTCGGCCTCGCGCAGTACCCGGCGCGCCTTGTCACCGACCGCCGCACCCAGCGGTGTGAAGCGCACGACGCGGCGGGTGCGCTCGACCAGAGTCACGCCGATCAGCGTCTCCAGTTCGCGGATGCCGGACGACAGGGTCGATTGGCTGACGAAGCACGCCTCCGCCGCGCGCCCGAAATGGCCGTGCTCTTTCAGCGCGACGAGATACTGGAGCTGCTTGAGCGTGGGCAGGTAGGTTGCGGCCATCGCCCCTGATATGGGTTCAGGCGAGCGCGCGGTACAGCCCGAACAGGCTCGTCACGATCAGGATGACGCCGACGAGTGCCATCAACGGCGCCGCCGGCACGCGTTTCGCCAGGATTGCGCCGAACGGTGCTGCGACAACCCCGCCGATGAGCAGCCCGACGGTGGCGAGCGTGAACGCCTCCCAGCCGAGCTGGCTGATGAACGTCGCCGATATCGTCGCGGTGACGAAGAATTCCGCCGCACTGACGGTGCCGATCGTGAACCGCGGATGCGCGCCCTGCACCAGCAGGTTCGAGGTGACGACCGCCCCCCAGCCGCCGCCGCCCGCGGCATCCAGGAAGCCGCCGACCAGGCCGAGCGGCTCGACGATGCGCGGCTTTTTCGGGTCCGGCTTGTGCCGCGACCGCCACAGCAGATAGCAGCCGATCGTCGCGAGATAGATCAGGATGATCGGTTTTGCGATGCCGGCGTCGATGTTCGACAGTACGTAGGCACCCAGAATGCCACCCGCGACCCCGGGAATGGTGAGGCGGAGCAGCAACGTCCAGTCGACGTTGCGATTGATCGCGTGGCTGATTCCCGACACCGCGGTCGTGAAGGTCTCGACCGTGTGCACCCCCGCCGACGCCGCGGCGGGCGGCACGCCGATCCACAGCAGCATGGTATTGGAAATCGTCCCGAATGCCATGCCGAGCGCGCCGTCGATGGTCTGTGCGGCAAAGCCCACGAGAATGAACGGCGCGATCGCCTCTAGAGTCGCAAGCGAGAAATCCATGCGCCATGGTGCCTGCCGCGGCGATCCCCCACAAGCAAGATAGAGTTTAGGGGCATGCGATTGCGATACGCTGAGCATTGCCGCAGGCGCGTGCGCTCACTAGATCGCAGCCACAAAGGGGAATGCCTGTGTTCGGTCGCCTCGCCGCCTATCTCGATTCGATCCGTGCGCGCGATCCGGCGCCGCATTCGCGCATGGAAGTGCTGACCTATCCCGGCGTGTGGGCGCTCGGCTGGCACCGCGTCGCGCATCGGCTGTACCAGCGCAGGGCCTTCTTCCTCGCGCGTCTCGTCAATCATTTCGCGCGCGCAACGACCGCAATCGACATCCATCCGGGCGCGAAGATCGGGCGGCGTTTCTTCATTGACCACGGCTTCGTGGTGATCGGCGAAACCGCGGAGATCGGCGACGACGTGACGATCTATCAATGCGTCACGCTGGGCGGGACCAGCCCTGACAACGGCGTGGCGGGCAAGCGCCATCCGACCCTGATGGACGGCGCCATCGTCGGGTCCGGCGCGCAGGTGCTGGGACCGATCACCGTCGGCACACGCGCACGGATCGGCGCCAATGCGGTGGTGACGCGCGACGTACCCGCGGGCGCGGTGATGGTCGGCATCCCGGCCCGCGCGACGATGATCGACGGCGGCCAGGCGCCGGAGAAGAAGTTCGTGCCTTATGGCACGCCGTGCAGCGAGATGTTCGATCCTCAGACCCAGAAGGTCGAACTGATGCGCTGCGAACTGGAATCCATGCGCAAGCGGCTCGACGCGCTGGTGGAGGAGCGTGCCAACGAGCGTGGGGAACAGCGCGGGGACGCGCGCGATTGCGCCTGATGGAAGATCGGGCCTGATGGGGATCGTTACGCCATTTCCGGCCGTGCCAAAGGGCGTGCAGGTCGGCTTCGAGCGCGCCGAACTGACCCGCATCCTCGATCTCTACGGCCGGATGGTCGCCGCCGGGCATTGGCGCGACTATGCGATGGACCTGGGCACCGACGCCGCGGTCTTCGCCGCCTTCCGCCGCGCCGCCGAACGCCCGGAATATCGGATCGAGAAGCGCCCCGCTCTCCGCCTGCGCCAGGGCATGTGGGCGCTGATCGGCGAGGGCGGCGCGGTGCTGAAACGCGGCCATGAACTGGGACCGGTGCTGGCGCCGGTGGAGCGGAGGCTGGTGAAGCTGGTCGAGGGATGAGGATTGGGGGCAACGTCCGGCTCTGGTGGATCACAGAACGTTGGCTTTATGGCCGGCGGCGGCGACTTAAGCCTATGATCAGCACAAGCTCCCACTCATTTTGAAGAAGGCAAACTCCGACGCTTTTCGGCAAGTCGATAGGTGAGGACGGCGAGGGAGCCGTCGATCGAGAAGGAACGACTGTCGCGGCCGAACCGCAGGACGAAATCGTAGGATTCGGGTTTGTTGAACCGCTGGATTTCGTGCCCGTCCGCCACAGAGACCAGCGCTATCGTTTCCCGATACGAACCCTTGCCAGTCGGCATCGATACCAGCGCATAGCGCCCATCCGGACTGATCGTTGGCCGGTAGGTCTTCGAAAAATTATAGGCAGTGCCGGTAATGCCCCAAAGTCTACGGCCGGTCTCGATGTCCCAGAGATCGGCGACTGCGCCACTCTGCGGCGTCCGCTTCTCGCATTCCGGTCTGCGGGGGGCGCTACCGTAATGCTCGCAGATCATGCCGCTCGCGCTTAGGTCGTGCGCGATCAATACTGTTTTCAAGTGCGGGGACAGCGCAAACTTCCGATCGCCTGTGAGCCCGGGCTGGAGCGGTGTCTCGCGCGGGGGTTTGCCCTGTTGCCACTCAAACCAGCGGCCACCATCGAGCACAAACAACGCAAAGATCTTGCGTTGCCGGTCGAGCCGCGCGTCGATGGCGCGCACCAGAGTTGCCGGCTTTCCATTGTTGGAGCGTGGCATCGGAACGGTCTGAAGCACCTTGCCTTTCCGGCCGTCGACGATGGCGAGGGTCGGCGTCGGATCGTCATGTTCCGGGCGGTAATAGCCGCCCTTCGTGCCAAACTCGGCCAGGGCCAGCCCGCCACCACCCACCCAAAGCACGCCGTCCAGGCCGCCGGCTACATCCTTGAGCAAAGGTAACGGGCGCGGTTTTCCGCCGACCGGTATTTCGATCGGCGAGAGCGGGCTGAGCGCAAAACCACTTGATCGCATGGTATCCTGACGGACGCCGAGGATAGCCTTTGAGTCATCCGTCCAAGCAAAGGGTGGTACCTTGCTATAGCCAAAGCCATCGAAGGTCATGCGCGACGGAATAACGCGTGGCACGGCCTTCGATCCGATTTCCCCAATCCACAGGCTGTCGTAGCCAGACACCAGAAAGTGTCGCCCGTCGGGCGAGATCAACGGTGCCGAAATGGTGTAAGAACTGTTCAACCCGGAAGGACAAAAGGCGTTCACGAGCCGATAGGGACCATCCGTGACCGGGGCGGCCTGGTCGACGATTCTCGGCTGACAGCCGATCGACGGGGGAGGCGGACCTGGCGCAGGCGTCGCTGCGACCGCCGTTTTCAGTGAAGCGGCCATTGCAGCGATGAGGATCATCCTATTCAAGCGCCAACTCCTACCGCCCGCAACGCGTTGAGGCTGCCTCAGCAACGTACCGCCAGTGAGCTGTTCTCATCAAGAAGCGATTAGGCATAAAATCAGCTGTAGAAGGAGCGGGTCATGGGCCGTGCACCACGGAAACACAAAGCCAGCCGTGAACGACCGCTACTCGGCGCAAGCGGCCGTTACCCCTGCAGCGTCTTGCCGATGAGCATTGCCTGCTCGGCGCCGGTCCTCGGGACGATCTCGCCCGTCCGATCGGTGATCCGCTCCCAGCCTGCGGCAACACCTTCGGCCGACACGTCGTCGCCGGCGAGTGCCACGCCGGGCGTCAGCGTGACGTAAGCCGATTGGAACACTCCTGCACCGGCGCCGACGATGGCGCCGGTGGGGGCGTCCTGGGACACCAGATATACCGCGGCGGGGGCGACGCGTTCGGGGGCGAAGGCCTTGAACGCCGCTTCGGGAAACAGATCCTCGGTCATGCGGGTGCCTGCGGTCGGGGCGATCGTGTTCACGCGGATGTCGTTCTTGGCGCCTTCGATCGACAGCGTCTTAGCCAGGCCGACGAGCCCCATCTTGGCCGCGCCGTAATTGGCCTGGCCGAAATTGCCGAACAGGCCGGTGGACGATGCGGTCATCAGCACGCGGCCGTAATTCTGCGCGCGCATCGTGTCCCAGCATGCCTTGGTCGCATAGGCCGAACCGATCAAATGGACGCGCACGACGAAGTCGAAGTCGGCCGGCTCCATCTTGGCGAAGGTCTTGTCGCGCAGCACGCCGGCGTTGTTGATGAGGACATGGACCCCGCCGAAGCGCGCGACGGTCTGCGCGACCATATCGGCCATCTGGTCGTAATCGGCGACGTTGCCGCCATTGGCCATCGCCTCGCCGCCCATCGCCTCGATCTCGGCAACCACCTTCAGCGCGGCATCCGACTGGCCGATGCCGCCGCGCGACGCGCCCAGATCGTTGACCACCACCTTGGCCCCGCGTCGCGCGAGTTCGAGCGCATATTCGCGGCCCAGTCCGCCGCCGGCGCCGGTGACGATGGCAACCTTGTTATCGAAGCGGATGGACATGGAAAGGGCGCCCTATCGTTGGATGGAGCGCCCGTTCCTAGCCAATCATGTCAGCGGTGCAACCGGCTTACTTGCCGCCTCGCTGGATGCACTTGTCGTACTGGCCCTTCTTGCACACCGGGTATTTTGCGAGCGGCGCCGGTGCCGGATAGGCTTCCGAAGGCGATGCCGCGGCCTGGAACGTCGGTGCGACGCCCGGCGTTGCGGTGCCGGTCATTGGCGCGCCGCTGGGCTGATAGCCGCCCATAGGGGTTGCGCCCTCGGCCCCGCCCGTTGCGGGCGCAGGCATCGTCTGCGCCTGCGTGGTCATTCCCGCGCCGCCGTCCGTCGTCGGTGCAGGCGCAGTCTCCGGTGCCGCAGCCGCAGGAGCAGGCATCGTCGCCGCGTCACCGGTCTGCGCGGGGTCCGCCGTGGTGGGCGTGCCCGCCTGGGGCGCGGCCGGGGTCGACGACTGCATGTCGGCGGCGCCAGTGGCGGGGGCGGTCTGGGCGATTGCCGGAACGGCCAGCATGGCGGTCGCGGCCAAAAGGATGAGCTTCATGGCGAGTCTCCTGATCGAATTTCGGGTGCGCAATTGCGTCAGCCGTCGGTCCAACGCGCGTTCGGCGGTATGGGTCCGTCGTTTCGCAGGCGATTCGGTATCCCGCCGGATCGGCTATTCGCTGGCGTCCAGCGAATAGCCTGCCGAGCGTACCGTGCGGATGACGTCGGGCAGGTCGCGGACGTTGATCGCCTTGCGCAGGCGGCGGATGTGCACGTCTACGGTACGCGCCTCGATATCCGAATCATGGCCCCATACCGCGTCGAGCAGGCGTTCGCGCGAGAAGACCCAGCCGGGGTGTTCGAGGAAGTGCTTGAGCAGCCGGAATTCGGTCGGCCCCAGCGGCACCATCTCGCCGCCGCGGCGGACCTTGTGACCCACCGTGTCCATCTCGATGTCGCCATAGGTCAGCGCCTCGCCCGCCAGCGCGGGGCGCACCCGGCGCAGCACCGCGCCGACGCGCGCGACCAGTTCGCGCGGGGAGAAGGGCTTGGTGACGTAATCGTCGGCACCGGTTTCCAGCCCGCGGACCCGGTCCTCCTCCTCGCCGCGCGCGGTCAGCATGATGATGGGCACGTTCGCGGTCTCCGCGGTGCGGCGCAGGCGGCGGCAAACCTCGATTCCCGACAGCCCCTCGACCATCCAGTCGAGCAGGACGATGTCGGGGGTGCGTTCTCGCGCGAGCAGCAGCGCCTCTTCGCCGTCGGGCGTATGCCTGACGTCGAAATCCTCGCGCTTGAAGTGATAGACGAGCAGTTCGGCAAGCGCCGCGTCGTCCTCGACCAGCAGCATGGTGGCGCGTGCCATGTTATTCCTTTGCTCCGCCGCGTTCGCGGTCGGCCATCTGCGTGCCCGTGGCGGCGAAATAGACCATCTCCGCGACGTTCGTCGCGTGATCGCCGATCCGCTCCAGGTTCTTGGCGACGAACAGCAGGTGCGCGACCTGGGTGATCGTCTTGGGGTTTTCGGCCATGTAGGTGAGCAGGGTGCGGAATATGCTGTCGTAGAAATCGTCGAGCGCGCTGTCGCTCTCGCACACCCGCACCGCGGCGTCGGCATCGCGCGCGGCGAAGGCGTCGAGGACGGCGTGGACCATCTCGGATGCCATCCGCCCCATCGCGGGCAGGATGGAGACGGGTTCGATCCGGTGTTCGCTCTCGATCAGCGGCACGCGGCGCGCGATGTTCTTGGCATAGTCGCCGATCCGCTCGACCACGCTCGCGATCTTCAGCGCGGCGACGACCTCGCGCAGGTCCACCGCCATCGGTGCCCGCAGCGCGATGATCTGCACCGCCAGCCGCTCGACCTCCGCCTCGATCCGGTCGATCGCCCGGTCGTCGGCGCGCACTTCGGCGGCAAGTTCCAGGTCGTTGCGCTGCAACGACTGCATCGCCCGTGCGATCGCGTCTTCGGCCAGCCCGCCCATCTGGGAGATGAGCCCGCGCAGCCGCCCGATGTCGGCGTCGAACGCCTTGACCGTATGCTCGTTCATCAGCCGTACCTTCCGGTGATATAGTCGCGGGTGCGGGTCTGCACGGGGTTGGTGAACATGTCGCCGGTGGCGCCATATTCGACCAACGTTCCGAGATAGAAGAAGGCGGTCTTCTGGCTCACCCGCGCGGCCTGTTGCAGATTGTGGGTGACGATGACGATCGCGTAGCGGCCCTTCAGTTCGTGGATCAGCTCCTCGATCCGCGCCGTCGCGATCGGATCGAGCGCGCTGCACGGCTCGTCCATCAGGATGACCTCGGGATCGACCGCGATCGCGCGGGCGATGCACAGCCGCTGCTGCTGACCACCCGACAGCGCGGTGCCGCTGTCGGAGAGGCGGTCCTTCACCTCGTCCCAAAGGCCGGCGCGCTTGAGCGACCGTTCGACGATCGCGTCGAGATCGGCCTTGCCCGCCGCCAGCCCGTGGATGCGCGGGCCATAGGCGACATTCTCGAAAATGGATTTGGGGAAGGGGTTCGGCTTCTGGAACACCATGCCGACGCGCGCGCGCAGCTGCACGACGTCCATGTCGGGCGCATAGATGTCGTGCCCGTCGAGCGTGATCTCGCCCTCGACCCGCGCACTCGCGACGGTGTCGTTCATGCGGTTCAGGGTACGCAGGAAGGTCGATTTGCCGCAGCCCGACGGGCCGATCAGCGCGGTGACCTGGTCCATGTCGACGTCGATCGACACATCGTCGATCGCCCGTTTGGCGCCGTAATAGACGCTGACGTTCCGGGCCGTCATCTTATGAGTCATCACCAGCGGGTCTCGAAACGGTTGCGGAGGTAGATGGCGATGCCGTTCATCGCCAGCAGGAAGGCGAGCAGCACGATGATCGCGGCGGAGGTCTTTTCGACGAAGCCGCGGCTGACCTCGTCCGACCAGAGGAAGATCTGGACCGGCAGCACCGTGGCGGGATCGCCCAGGCCGCGGGGCGGGGCGGCGATGAAGGCGCGCATGCCGATCATCAGCAGCGGTGCGGTCTCGCCCAGCGCGCGCGCCATGCCGATGATCGTGCCGGTCAGGATGCCAGGCAGCGCCAGCGGCAGGACATGGTGAAAGACGACCTGCACCGGCGACGCGCCGACACCCAGCGCCGCATCGCGGATCGACGGCGGCACCGCCTTGATCGCGTTGCGGGCCGAGATGACGATGACCGGCATCGTCATCAGCGCGAGCGTCAGCCCGCCGACGATCGGCGCCGAGCGCGGCATCCCGAACGTGCCGAGGAAAACCGCGAGGCCGAGCAGCCCGAAGATGATCGAGGGCACCGCCGCCAGATTGTTGATCGACACCTCGATCAGGTCGGTCCAGCGATTGCGGGGCGCATATTCCTCCAGATACAGCGCGGACAGCACGCCGATCGGGAAGGCGAGCAGCAAGGTGACGAGCATCGTCAGCAGCGACCCCTTGAACGCGCCCCAGATACCGGCGCGGGTCTGATCGGTGGCATCGGCGGCGGTCAGGAAACTGGCGTTGACGCCGCGCGATACGATGCCGCGCTGCCTCAGCCGGGCGACCGTCGCCTCGGCTTGCGGGGTGCCGCTGCCCTTGTTCGCCACGTCGATCGCGTCGGCGGCGGGCAGGTCGAAGGTTTCGGCGCGGGTCAGCAGCGACGGATCGCGCTTGATCGCGTCGCGGACCACCAGCCAGGCGCCGTCCGAGAGCAGCGCCTCGCCGTCCTTGCCGAAAGCGCGCCCCGCGGCGGCTTCCACGGCGCCCTGCAACCCCGCACCCGCAAGCGCGAGATCGGCACCGCGCCCCTGAAGCCGGGCAGGCTCGATCGGCAGCCTGGCCGCGGCGAGGTCGATCGGCACCTGCACCCGCGTGCTGGTGAAGCCGGCCGCACCCTGCGCGATCATCGTGACGAGCAGATACGCCAGGAACGCCGCCGACATGATTACGGCGGCCAGCCCGAGCAGGCGGAAGCGACGCTCGGCCCCGTACCGGCGGCGGATGCGGGCCTGCATCGCGTTCGTGGTCCAGTCGGTAGGTCGGCGCGGCGCGGCATCGTGCGCGGCACCGGCAACCGGCAACTGGGCAACCAGGCTGACGCTATTCATAGGCTTCCCGATACCGTTTCACGACTCGCAGCGCGACGATGTTGAGGAACAGCGTAATGACGAACAGCGTCAGTCCGAGCGCGAAGGCGGCCAGCGTCTTGGGGCTGTCGAACTCAGCCTCGCCGGTCAGCAGGTCGACGATCTGGCGGGTCACTGTGGTGGTGCTGGCGAACGGGTTCGCGGTCAGCGTGGCGACACCGCTGGCCGCCATCACCACGATCATCGTCTCGCCGATCGCGCGGCTGACTGCGAGCAGGATGCCGCCGACCACGCCGGGCAGGGCGGCGGGGAGCAACACCCGGCGGATCGTCTCCGAACTGGTCGCGCCCATCGCCAGACTGCCGTCGCGCATCGAATCGGGGACCGCAGCCAGGCTATCGTCCGCCATCGACGAGACGAAGGGGATAATCATCACCCCCATCACCAGCCCCGCCGCCAGCGCGCTTTCCGAGCTGGCCCAGCTGATCCCGATCGACACCGCGAAATCGCGCACCGCCGGCGCGACGGTCAGCGCGGCGAAATAGCCATAGACGACGGTGGGCACCCCGGCGAGGATTTCCAGGATCGGCTTCATCCAGCGGCGGGTGCGCGGTGCCGCATATTGGGTGAGGTAGATCGCGCTCATCAGCCCGAACGGGATCGCGACCGCCATCGCGATCACTGCGCCGATGAAGAACGTTCCCCAGAACAGCGGCACCGCGCCCAGCGACGCGCCCGGATCGCGCGCATCAACGACCTGCGGGCTCCAATGCGTGCCGAAAAGAAAGTCGGTCACGGGAACGATCCTGAAGAACCGCGCCGCTTCATAGACTAGCGACGCGACGATGCCGACCGTGGTCAGGATGGCGATCAATGACGCGGCGAGCAGGGCCAGCATCACCAGCCGCTCGACCCGCGTGCGCGCCGCAAACCCGGCCGCCACGCGGGTGTAGGCGAAGGCGCCGCCCGCAAAGGCGAGCAGCAGCGCGAAAGCGGTGGCGATCCAGTCGTAGCGGCTCTGCGCGGCGGCATAGGCGGGGGCGAGGGTGGCCGAGAGCGCATGGAACGCGCCGTAGCGCGAACCCTCTGCCAGCCCGCGTGCTTCCGACAGGATCGACGCGCGTTCGAAGCCGGGAGGCGGCAGGGTGGCGGCGGCACGGGTCGCGAGCACCGCATCGGTTACCAGCGCAGGGGACGTCATCGCCCAGATGCCGAGGAAAACCAGCGGCGGCACGACCGTCCAGAGCGCCACGTACCAGCCGAAATGCGACGGCAGCGAACTGAACCGCGCGCCCGCGGTCCGAAGACCGGTCGCACGGATCCGCGCGCTGGCCCAGGCGATGAGGCCGAGGCCGAGGACCAAGACGGCGAGCGTGGCCGCGGTCACCGGAGTTCCCGCGGGTCGAGCGGCAATTCGCGCGCGATGATCGCGGCCGATCGCGCCCGCACCGCATCCGGCGCGGCGATCAGGCCACGGCGGACGAGCGGGCCGGTCGGTCCCCAGACGGCGGCATAGAGCTTCAGGAAGTCGCGCAGGCCGGGAATCGCGGTCAGGTGTGCCTTCTTGACGTAGAGGTATAACGGCCGTGCGCCGGGATAGCGGCCATCGGCGATCGTGGCATAGGTCGGCGCGACACCGTCGATCGCGACGCCGTTCACGTCACGGGCGTTCTCCTCCAGATAGCTGTAGCCGAAGATGCCGAGCGCATTGGGGTTCGACTGCAGTTTCTGGACGATCAGATTGTCGTTCTCGCCAGCATCAACATACGCGCCATCCTCACGGACGCGGGTGCACAGGGCCTTGTGGGCGTCGGGATCGTTTCGGGCCAGCGATGCGGCCTTTGGATCCGAGGCTTCGCAGCCTTTGGTCAGGATCAGTTCCGCCAGCGCGTCGCGGGTGCCGCTGGTCGCGGGCGGGCCGTACACCGTGATGGGAATGGCGGGGAGCGCGGGGTTCACGTCGCGCCAGGTGCGCGCGGCGTTGGGCTTGCCCCCGGGGGCGGCGGCGATCGCGCGGTAGATGTCGGCGGGGGTCAGCACCATCTTCGGGCCGTTCTTGGCCTCGGCAAAGGCGATGCCGTCGATGCCGACCTGGATTTCCAGAATGGCGCGGGCGCCGTTCTTCGCGCAACTGCGATATTCGCTCGCCTTCATCCGGCGCGACGCATCCTCGATATCGGGATGCGCGGCACCGACGCCTGCGCAGAATAATTTCATCCCCGCGCCGGTGCCCGTCGATTCGATCACCGGCGCACGCGCGTCCGGGCTGCTCGCGACGAACTGTTCGGCGACGATCGTGGTGAAGGGATAGAGCGTTGACGATCCTACCGCGGTGATCTGCGCCCGCGCACCTGCGCCGCCGCCATTGGCCTGATCGACGCAACTCGCCAACATCGCGGTTGCAAGAAGAAGGGGGGGCAGGCGGGGGATCATCTCGGGCTAAAGCCCTGCGGCATCGCCGTTGCGGAATTGTGACACAGGCGGCGAAGGCGAAGAAGGATGCGCGGGCGGCGACAGGGGCAGGGTGACGGTGACCGTCGTCCCCTCACCGCTGCGGCTGGCGATGTCGAGGCGGCCGCGGTGACGCTCGACGATATGCTTGACGATAGCCAGGCCCAGGCCCGTGCCACCCAGCGCGCGACTGCGCCCCGCATCGACGCGGTAGAAGCGCTCGGTCAACCGCGGAATGTGCTCGGCGGGAATGCCGTCGCCGCGGTCGGTTACGGTCAGGCGGACCAAGCCGCTGCCCTCGCGGTCCAGCCGTAGCGTCACCGGCGTTCCGGCTCGCCCGTATTTCAGGGCATTGCCGCCGAGATTGTGGAGGAGCTGCGACAGTTGCGCGGCGTCGCCGGCGACCGGGGGAAGATCGGGAACCGCCTCGCAGGCGAGATCCTGGCCACGCGCGCCGCCGGCATCGCGCAGTTCGATACAGACCGCCGCGACCAGCGCGGAAAGATCGACCGGCGTGCCGGGTGCGCGGTATTTGTCTGCCTCGATTCGGGACAGCGAGATCAGATCCTCGACCAGCCGCTGCATCCGCTGCGCCTCGTCCATCATGATCTTCAAAAAGCGCGTGCGGATCGCCGGATCGTCCCCGGCCGAATCGGCCCCCGCGGAATCGGAGAGCGTCTCGATGAAGCCGAGGATCGACGCCAAAGGCGTGCGCAGTTCGTGGCTGGCGTTGGCGACGAAATCGACGCGCATCCGCTCCGCCGCATGGCGCTCGGTCGAATCGACAAGGTGGACGATGCGGGTGCCGTCCGATGCCACGCCCAGGCGCATCTCCCAATGCTGGTCGAGCCCGCCGACCCCGACGAGCGCGATAGGGCTTTCGGGCGATGTCGGGTCCGCGCCGATCAGCC
Source organism: Sphingomonas sp. (assembly GCF_036387595.1). Lineage (GTDB taxonomy): Bacteria > Pseudomonadota > Alphaproteobacteria > Sphingomonadales > Sphingomonadaceae > Sphingomonas. The sequence goes on along the minus strand of NZ_DASVTL010000057.1, from coordinate 7,409 downwards.
GATCGGCGGCGGCGGGGTGGCGGATCGCGACGCGTGCGTCCTCGCCGACGACGTGGCTGCCCAGCAGCGCGCGCGCGGCGCGGTTGGCGAGATCGACGCGGCCATCGCGGATGAGCAGGACGGGTTCGGCGATCGCGTCGAGCAGCTCGTCCAACTCGGCGCGCGTGCTCGCGTGCGGCTCGGCAGGCGGAAGCGACGTTTCCTCGCTACCGCTCAGCGCGAGCAGCACCGCGGCGATGCCGCCGACCAGCGCTACGGCGGCAGCCTGTGCCGACCCGGCGACGACGAACACCGCCACCGCGGCGAGCAGGACGACGACGATGCTGCCGATGCCGCGGAGTGTTGTTCCCGTTCCCATCGCGCACGCCTAGCCGATCGCGTGCCATCCCGGAACGGTCCGCGTCGCGCGCTTGCGGGCAATTAGCGAATGTGAAAGGGCACGCACGCTAGAAGGACCGCGATGCGCGAGGAGGCCGAACCCGTTCCGACTGAAGACCCGGTGCCGACACGGCGGCGGGTGCTGGCCATCGGTGCCATCGGTGCCAGCGCGATCGTGTCGATCCGCCCGGCGCTGGCGCAGACGGCGGGATCGGTCATGAACTGTGAGGTTCCGGTGCCCGATCCTGGCCGTGCGGGCAGCTTCATTGCCGCAGACGGTTCGCTGGTGCCCGCCGGCACGAAAGGGGCGTTCGCGCCGCCTGGCCGCCCGTTCAGGGGCGAGGATGTCAAGCGCGCGCTGTCCGGCGGGCAATTGCCGGGGACGACCTGGGACAGCAACCGCGCGTATGTGAAATATATTCGCCGGCTCCAGCGCGGGCAGGGGGGCTTCACCTGCTTCGCCTCGCTGCAGATGCCGCGGGTCTGACCGAGCGCACGCGCGCCATGCGCTATCGCGCGGACACCCCCGCGCTGCTGATCGAACCGCTCGATGCGTTCGTCGCGGTTTTCCACAGGCCGTCGGGTGCGACTCATCTGCTGGTTTCGCCCGCGCCTGAAATCCTCGCCATCCTGGGCCAACGACCGCTGACGATCGACGCGCTGCTCGTGCGGCTATCGGCGGATTATGCGCTGATCGACGCTGATCGCGCCGCGCTGTCCCAACGGGTCGAGGAACTGGTCGCCGCCGGCCTGATCGAGGCAATATGAGGCATCGGTTCGATGTCCGGATCGGTCCAGTCGGTTTTCGGATCGGCAGCGACTGGCGCGCGCCGATCGCGCAACTGGCGGACCTCTACCGCGGCTATCCCCAGCCCGAGGTAGCCGATTTCACGGTGCGGCTTTCGGCCGCGCGGCCGTGGCGGCGGTTCATCCGGCCGGCGGTGACGATCGGCGGCGACCACATGCTGCCCGAAGCCGCGCCTCTACCCTTGCGCCACGGACTGCTGGCCGCCGAGATGGCGATGAATCTGCAGGTCGCGCTGGGGCACCGCCGCCACCTGCTGCTCCACGCGTCGGCGGTCGAACGCGACGGCCGTGCCGTGCTGATGACCGGCGAATCAGGTGCGGGCAAATCGACGCTGGCTACACTGCTCGCCAGCCGCGGCTGGCGCTTCCTCGGCGACGAATTCGTGCTGATCGCGCCCGACAGCGGGTTGGCTTATGCTTTCCCGCGGCTGGTGAGCCTGAAGAACGAAAGCGTTGCGGCCGCGCGCGCGGCCTGGCCTCACGCGCGGTTTGGGCCGCTGCTGGTGCGAACGCCCAAGGGCGACGTCCGCCATCTGGTGCCGCCTGCGAGCGCGATCGCGCGGATGGACGAGCCCGCGGCACCGGCGCTGTTGATCTTTCCACGCTTCGGCTTCGCGCCCGCGGTCGGCGCCGTGCCGATGAGCGAGGCGTTCGTCCGGCTGGCTCAGGCTTCGACCAATTACACCGCTCTGGGGGAGGCGGGCTTTGCGGCGATGACGCGGCTGGTGAAGTCCGTGCCGACGGTGGCGATCGACTATCCGGATGGAGAGACGGCGTGCGCGCAGGTGGAGGCCCTGTGGGCGGGGCTATAGTTCTTGCGCGCGTGCTGGCCGATCCGCAGGCCGGCGTCAGCCTGGACGGCGAAAGCTGGAACGCGCTGATCGCCACCGCGCGCGCCGAACGGCTGCTGGGCACGTTGGCGCACCGGATGCGGGGGGTGCCGACGCCTGGCACCGTCACCGCAACCCTCGCGGATGCGCGCGCCGCGGCCGAGCACGGGCGGCGCGCGGCCTTGTGGGAAGCCGAGATGGCACGCCGGGCGCTGGCGCCGCTCGGCTGCGCGGTGGTGCTGCTCAAGGGCACCGCTTTCGTCGCAGGCGGTTTGCTGGCGGGGCGTGGCCGGTCGATCGGCGACCTCGATATTCTGGTGCCGCGCGGCCGTCTGGATGCGGTCGAGGCGGCGCTGCTGGCGCACGGCTGGGAATGGGTGAAGCCCGACGCCTATGACGATGCTTATTATCGCCGCTGGATGCACGAACTGCCGCCGCTGATCCACCGTGAGCGCGATCGGATGATCGACGTCCACCACACGATCCTGCCGCCCACGGCGCGGCCGGCCCCCGACGCGGCGGCGCTGATCGGCGGGAGCATCCTGCTGGAGAACGGGCTGCGCATCTTGTCACCCGCCGACATGATCGTTCACGCAGCGGCGCATCTGATCGCGGATGGCGATCTGACCGGCGGCTTGCGCAACCTTTGGGACATCGACCAGCTTTGCCGCGAGTTCGAGGAGAGCGATCCCGACTTCTGCCTCGACGTCATGGAGCAAGCCCACGTCCACGGCCTGTCGGCCGAGGTCGCCCGAGCATTGCGGCTGGCGCAGCAACTCTTCGGCACGCCGTTGACGGCTTATGACTTTCCGATGCATGTGCGCTTCGACGCGGTTCCTTCCGATCGCATCTTTTGCCGGCGGCTGCTGGCCCGCGATGGCTGGGGGCGGGGAACACGGCCGTTGACGCGCTTCGCCTTCTACATGCGCTCGCACTGGCTGCGGATGCCGCCGATGCTGTTGGCACGGCATCTATGGATCAAATGGCGGCGTCAGAGTGCCTCCAGCGTGCCCATCAGGTCTTCGTAGCGGTCGATCACTGCGTCCGCACCGAGTTCGGATACCGGGCCGGTGAGGAATCCAAAGCTGCATGCGATCACCGGCAGCCCGGCCGCACGCGCGGCGCGCACGTCGTAGATCGAATCGCCGACGAAGGCCGCCGCACCCCCGCCGCAGCGATCGACCATGGCGTGGATCGGCGCGGGATCGGGCTTTGCCACGCCCATCGTGTCCCCGCCGACGATCGCCGCAAAGCGATCCGTCAGCCCTAGGTTCGCCAGGATCGTGCGCGCGTATCGCTCGATCTTGTTGGTCATGATGCCCAATCGCACACCGCGCGCCGCCAGCGCGTCGAGCGCGTCGAGCGCACCGGGAAACGGCCGGGTGTGGACGGACAAATTTGCCTCGTAGAAGGCGAGCAGTCGCTGGTGGAGCGTGTCGAGCGCGGCCTCGTCGCAGCCCCCCGTCATCGCCATCCCCTGCGCCAGCATGTGGCGCGCGCCGCCGCCGATCATCGGCTTGACCTGCTCGACCGACAGCGGTGCGCGGTCTACGGACGCGAGCGCGTGGTTTACCGCAGCAGCCAGATCGCCGCTGGTATCGAGAAGTGTGCCGTCGAAGTCGAAGCCGACGATCCGGAACGGGAAAGCTGTCATCGCTCGGCGGGTGGCCGGGGCCACTGGAAATGGCAAGGCTTTCGTGGCAGCGCGCGCTCATGATGAAGAATTGCGCATGACCGGCCGAGCGATCTCGGCGATCATCCTGGCGGCCGGCAAGGGAAGCCGGATGAAATCCGCCCTTCACAAGGTGCTGCATCCGATCGCCGGGCGCCCGATGCTGCTGCACCTGGCGGATGCGGTGACGGCGCTTGGCGCTGCGCGCACTGTCGTGGTGACCGGATCGGGACGCGAACAGGTGGAGGCGGCGGTCGCGCCGCTGGGGATCGCGACCGCGCTTCAGGCCGAACAATTGGGGACGGCGCATGCGGTGATGCAGGCGCAAACCGCCCTTGCGGATTTCGACGGCGACGTGCTGATCCTGTACGGCGATGTGCCGCTGGTCGAAACCGCCACGATGCGCCGGATGATCGAACGGCTGCATGGCGGGGATGCACCCGCCGCCGTCGTGCTCGGCTTCCGTCCGGCGGACCCCGCCGCCTATGGCAGGATCATCGCCGATGCCGATGGGCGGATTACGCGGATGGTCGAGTATAAGGACGCCAGTCCGGCCGAGCGCGCCGAGACCTTGTGCAATTCCGGGCTGATGGCCGTCCGATCGCGCGACCTCTTCGCGTTGCTGGCGCGGGTCGGCAACGACAATGCCGCGGGCGAATATTATCTGCCCGATATCGTCATGCTCGCCGCCCAAGACGGCCGCGCATCGGCGGTGATCGAGACGGCGGCGGACGAGGTGGCGGGCGTGAACAGCCGCGCCGAACTCGCCGCCGTCGGCATGGCCTGGCAGCAGCGCCGCCGCGTAGAGGCGATGGCCGCTGGGGTCACGCTGACCGCACCCGACACGGTGTGGTTCGCGCATGACACGATTCTGGGTCGCGACGTGACGGTGGAGCCGAACGTCGTCTTCGGCCCGGGCGTGCGCGTCGCCGACGGCGCGACGATCCACGCGTTCAGCCATCTGGAGGGCGCCATCGTCGGCGAGGGCGCCGATGTCGGCCCCTATGCCCGGCTGCGCCCCGGTACGGTGCTGGGTGCGGGCAGCAGGGTCGGCAATTTCGTCGAGGTGAAGAAGACGGTTCTGGGTGTAGGTGCCAAGGCCAATCACCTGACGTATCTGGGCGATGCGGATGTGGGCGCGGGCGTGAACGTGGGCGCGGGTACGATCACCTGCAATTACGACGGTTTCTTCAAATACCGCACGGTCATCGGGGAGGGCGCCTTCATCGGTTCGAACTCGGCACTGATCGCCCCGGTGACGATCGGCGCGGGCGCGATCGTCGGGGCGGGATCGGTGGTCACCACCGACGTGGAGGCGGACGCGCTGGTGCTGGTGCGAGCGGAGAAGCGCATCCGGCCCGGCTGGGCGGCGCGCTTTCGCAAGGCGATGCGGGCGAAGAAGGCTGCGGGGTGACTTTGGCGGCGATTGGCGTCGCGCGAGACGCCGGCTAGTACCGTGCTATTGTAGAGGATGCTCCGACGGATGCCGGGCATCTGTGTTCTCCATCATTTTCAGGGTTGTAACAGTATGTGCGGCATCGTCGGAATCCTCGGCACGGGCGATGTTGCGGGTCGTCTGCTGGAAGGGCTTAAGCGGCTCGAATATCGAGGATACGATTCCGCGGGCATCGCCACCGTCCATGAAGGGCGGATCGAACGCCGCCGTGCGCCGGGAAAGCTGGCCAATCTCGCCGCGCGGCTGGCCGAGGCGCCGTTGGCTGGGTCGACCGGGATCGCACACACCCGCTGGGCTACCCACGGCGCGCCGACCGAGGACAATGCGCATCCGCACATCGCGGGCGATGTCTCGATCGTCCACAACGGGATCATCGAGAATTTCAAGGCACTGCGCGACGGGCTGATCGCCGACGGCCGCACCTTCCTGAGCCAGACCGACAGCGAAGTCGTCGCGCATCTCGTGGCGCGCGAACTGGAGGCCGGGCTGGCACCGCGCGAGGCGGTCGCCCGGGTGCTGCCGCTGCTCCACGGGGCGTTTGCGATTGCCTTCCTCTTTCGCAGCGAACCGGACCTGCTGATTGCGGCACGGCTCGGTGCGCCGTTGACGGTGGGCTATGGCGAGGGTGAGAATTACATCGGTTCCGACGCGCACGCGCTGGCACCGCTGACCCAGCGGATCGCGTATCTGGAGGAGGGCGACTGGGCCGCGGTGACGCGCACCGGCATCGAAATCTACGGTCGCGACAACGCCCCCGTCGAGCGCGCGATCGTCAATTCGGGGGTGTTCGGCCATGCGGCGGACAAGGGCAATCATCGCCATTTCATGCAGAAGGAAATCTACGAGCAGCCGGTCGTCGTTGCCCAGACCTTGCGCTCGTATCTCAAGCGGATGGAAGGCCAGGTGTCGCTGCCGATCCCCGAGTTCGACCTCGCGTCGGTCAAGCGGGTGACGATCGTCGCATGCGGAACCAGCTTCTACGCCGGCATGGTCGCCAAATACTGGTTCGAGCAATTCGCGCGGGTGCCGGTCGATCTCGATGTCGCGTCGGAGTTTCGCTACCGTGCACCCGTGATGGAGTCGGGTGGTCTCGCGCTCTTCATCAGCCAGTCGGGGGAAACCGCGGATACGCTGGCCGCGCTTCGCCATGCGCGCGCCGAGGGGCAGCGTATCGCGGTGGTCGTCAACGTGCCGACCAGCAGCATGGCGCGCGAGGCCGACCTGCTGCTGCCGACCCACGCTGGGCCGGAGATCGGCGTCGCCTCGACCAAGGCCTTCACCTGCCAACTCGCGGTGCTGGCCGCGCTCGCCGCCAATCTCGCCCGCGCCAAGGGCCTGCTCGGCCGTGACGACGAGCGCGCGCTGGTCGAGCATCTGGCTGAGGTGCCCGAGGCGTTGAACCATGCGCTTAGTCGCGACGCGGCGATCGAGGCGATCGCGCCGATCGTCGCTGCGGCGCGCGACGTGCTGTATCTGGGGCGCGGCACCGACTACCCCCTGGCGCTGGAGGGCGCGCTCAAACTCAAGGAGATCAGCTACATCCACGCCGAAGGCTATGCCGCCGGCGAGATGAAGCACGGGCCGATCGCGCTGATCGACGAACATGTGCCGATCATCGTCATCGCGCCATCGGGGCCGCTGTTCGAAAAGACGGTGTCGAACATGCAGGAAGTCCGCGCACGCGGTGGCAAGGTGATCCTGATTTCCGACGACGAAGGCATCGCCGCAGCGGGCGAGGGGTGCGTGGCGACGATCACGATGCCGCGGGTCCATCCGCTGATCGCGCCGATCGTCTATGCGGTGCCAGTCCAGCTGCTCGCCTATCACGTCGCGGTCGCCAAGGGCACAGACGTCGATCAACCCCGCAATCTCGCAAAGAGCGTCACCGTCGAATAGGGCACCTTCCGCGCGGTCGATCGTTGGGCCGCGGTGCCCCGACGATGGGGTGGTGAAAAGGAACCGACGAATGAATAGCGATACACTGGGCGGTGGCGGCAGGGATCTTGGCGGCTCGATCAAGGAAGGCGCCGGCGCCGCGACCGGCAACGAGTCGTTGCGCGCCGAAGGCGTAACCGACCAGCTGAGTGGCCAGGTCCAAAAGGGTTATGGCGTTGCGCGCGACAGCGTTGCGCCGCTGGCGTCCAAGGCAAAGCAGTTCGCACGCGACCGGCCCTACGCCGCAGCGGCATTGGCCGGCGTGGTTGGGCTGGCGATCCTGAACACGTTGCGCGGTCGCTGACGTATCGGGTGTGCCGCTCCTTCATGG
>NZ_DASVTL010000056.1:0-1943 GCF_036387595.1 Sphingomonas sp. | reverse complement strand
AGCGGCTGCCGCTCTGGCTTGCCAACCGGGTCGGACCGCCGATCGCGCGGGGGCTGGGGTGAGCGAGCTGCTGTTCCTCGCGCATCGGGTGCCGTTCCCACCAGATCGCGGCGACAAAATACGCGGTTTCAACATCTTGCGGCACCTTGCTGCCAAGCATCCTGTGCATCTGGTGGCGTTTGCCGACGACGTCGCCGACCGCGACCCGGCGCCCGAGTTCCGGCAGATGCTCGCAAGTTGCACGGTCATACCGCGGACAAAGGCGAACGCGATGGCAGCGCTGCAGGCGCTCGCCACCGCAAGGCCGGTGTCGCTGACCGCCTTTGCAGACCCGACCATGCAGGCTGCGATCGCGAAGGTCTGTGCGACCGCCGCCGTCGACCGGATCCATTGCTATTCCGGTCAGATGGCGCAGTATCTACCCCGTAACGTGCCCGTCATCATGGACTTCGCCGACGTGGATTCGATGAAGTTCGAACAGCTTGCGGTCAACGCACGCTATCCGATCTCATGGTTGCTCCGTCGCGAGGCCAGGCTGTTGGACTCCTTCGAACGTGCCGTCGCAGCACGGGTGAGCGCCAGCCTGTTCGTTACCGACGCGGAGGCGCGGCTGTTCCGTGAGGGGGGCGCGACCGGTAAAATCCTGGCAGTGGAGAACGGGATCGATGCCGGCTTCTTCGATCCCGCTGCGGATTTTGCGCCGGTCGACACACCAGGCCCGCTGATCGTCTTCACGGGGCAGATGGACTATCGACCCAATGTCGACGCCGCGGCGTGGTTCGTGGGTAACGTCCTGCCCGACTTGCGGGCCAAGTATCCGACATTGCGCCTTGCGATCGTCGGTCGCTCGCCGACGGCCGCGGTAAGGGCGCTGTCGGGAGAAGGCGTGATCGTCACCGGAGCGGTTCCCGATGTGCGCGGCTGGTTGGCGGCAGCCTCAGTGTGCGTCGCCCCGCTTCAGATTGCGCGTGGAGTGCAGAACAAGGTGCTCGAGGCGATGGCGATGGCGCGCCCGGTGGTCGCGTCCGCCGCCGCCGCGGAGGGGATCGATCATGCCGGCACGATCCGGGTGGCCGCCGACGCGGAGGCGCAGGTGGCGATGATCGGCGCGCTGCTCGCCGATTCCGGGGGGGCTGCAAGGCTCGGTGCCGCGGCTCGGGAGCAGGTCGTGTCGCGCTATGCCTGGCCGGCGCGACTGGCCGCGCTCGATGCGCTGATGGCGTGATCAGCCTGGCCCGGCCAAGCTGGCAAGCCGCCGTTCGTGCGAGCGCGTGGAAACGTCACGGCGTGGCGCTGGCGATCGTCGTATTCAGTATTCTGATGCTGTTCGCCACCGATGCGCTGCAACTGGCAGTGATGTGGTGGACGAGTGGCGCCTATGGCCATTGCCTGTTGATCGCGCCTCTGGTCGCGTGGCTGGTTTGGACGCGTCGCTCGCTGCTGGCACGGCTGGAGCCTGTCGGCTGGTGGCCGGGTCTCGTGCTGGTGACCGGCGGCGGCGTGGCTTGGCTGATGGGCGATGCGGGTGGCGTGACCTTCGCGCGGCAATGGGGGCTGGTGCTGATGCTCCAGGGCGCGGTGGTCACGATACTCGGTGCGCAGGTCGCACGGGGGCTGTTGTTTCCGCTCGCCTATGCCTCGCTCGCCGTTCCGGTCGGCGCGAGCCTGGAGCCGTTGCTGCAGCGGGTGACGGTCGCGTTGGTGATGCCGCTGCTCGCGATCGCACGCGTTCCCGCCAGTGTCGATGGCGTGATGATCCACGCCGGGCCTTATCTTTTCGAGGTTGCCGAGGCGTGCTCGGGGGCGAAGTTCGTGCTGGCGATGATCGCGTTTTCGACGCTGGTCGCGCATCTCTGCTTCACGTCGTGGCGACGGCGTGCCTGCTTCATGGCGGCGTCGATCGTGGTTCCGGTCCTCGCCAACGGAGTGCGCGCGTTCGCGAC
>NZ_DASVTL010000055.1:0-2132 GCF_036387595.1 Sphingomonas sp. | reverse complement strand
TGACGCGCGATGTTGCCCCCGCGCCCCGCGCCCGCCATATCCGCGCCGTGACCCTCGCCCTCCCCCAGATCCGCTATCCCGCGCTCGTCTCGCTGCTGCTCGGCGCGGTTGCCGCGACCGGCTTCGCGCCGCTCGACTTCTGGCCGCTGACCCTCGTCGCCTTCGCCCTGTGGATGGGAATCGTGCATGCGGCGGCGACATGGCAGCGCGCGCTGTGGCTCGGCTGGGTGTTCGGGGTCGGGCATTTCACGATCAACAACAACTGGTTCCAGCACGCGTTCGATTTCCAGGACAAGATGCCACCGGTGCTCGGCTATTTCGCAGCGGTCGGCCTCGCGCTCTATCTCGCGGTCTTCCCCGCATTCACCGCGGCGATCGCCTGGCGGTTCGGCCGCGGCGAGCGCCCCGACACCGCTTATGCGCTGGCCTTCGCCGCGGCATGGATCGCGACCGAATGGCTGCGGTCGGTGCTGTTCACCGGCTATGCCTGGGATCCGCTCGGGGTGATCTGGCTGCCCAAGATCGGTGTCGCGCGGCTGAGCGCCTGGATCGGCACCTATGCCTTGTCCGGCGTCACCGTATTCGCCGCCGGGTCGCTGCTGCTGATCCGCCGCCGCGTCGCGGTGCCCGCGGTCACCGCCGCGCTGCTCGCCTTCGCCGCCGCCTCCGCCCGCTGGACCGACGCGCCGCCCCCCGCACCAGGCACGCCACTGGTGAGGATCGTCCAGCCCAACATCAGCCAGAACGAGCGTGGCGAGGAAGACGGCGAGCGCGTGCTGACCGCCCTGTCGAAACTGTCGGGCAAGCCCGGCCCCGTCCCGCGCCTGATCGTCTGGCCCGAGGGCGTGGTGCGTGACTTCCTCGAAAGCGGCTACCCGTCCTATATCTACGATGGCGCCAGCCCATTGCTCACCCGCTGGCGTCTTGCGCGGTTGCTGGGCCCACGCGACCTGCTGCTGACCGGCGGCACCGCGCTGCGGTTCGATGCCGCGCAAGATGTCGTCGGGGCGAGCAATTCGGTGTTCGCGGTCACCCCGGATGCGCGCATCGCGGGTCGCTACGACAAGGCGCACCTCGTCCCCTATGGCGAATACCTCCCCTTGCCCTGGCTGCTGAGGCCGCTCGGGCTGGCGCGGCTGGTGCCCGGCGACATCGATTTCGACGACGGTCCCGGACCCGCCAATCTCAATCTGCCGGGTTTCGGCAGCATCGGCATCCAGATCTGCTACGAGATCATCTTCTCGGGGCAGGTGGTCGATCGTGCGCACCGGCCGCGGCTGTTGTTCAACCCATCGAACGATGCATGGTTCGGCAAATGGGGTCCGCCGCAGCATCTGGCGCAGGCGAGGATGCGCGCGATCGAGGAAGGGCTGCCGATCGTCCGCGCCACCCCGACCGGCATTTCCGCGGTGATCGCGGCGGACGGTCGGCTCGTCGCGCAGATCCCGCACGAGACCGCGGGCGGCGTCGACGTGCCGATCCCGCCGGCGCTGCAAACGACCTTCTTTGCGCGAATGGGCAACCGCACTGCCGCTGCGGTGGCGCTGCTCTTCGCGGTTCTGGCCGTTGCCATCCGCCGGCGTGCGCGGTAGAGGAGATATAAAGCTTTCTTTATATCAACTAGAGAGATCCATGCGCAGCAGCTTCATCTTCACGTCAGAATCGGTCTCCGAGGGTCATCCCGACAAGGTCGCCGACCAGATCAGCGATTCGATCGTCGACCTGTTCCTGTCCAAGGATCCCGAGGCGCGGGTCGCGTGCGAGACGCTGACCACCACGCAGCTGGTCGTCCTCGCCGGTGAGATCCGCGGCAAGGGCATCATGGATGCCGACGGTAACTGGGCGGAGGGCGTGAAGGACGAGATCGAGCACGCCGTCCGAAACACCGTGAAGCGCATCGGCTACGAACAGTCGGGCTTCCACTGGAAGACCTTCCGTTTCGAGAACAACCTTCATCCGCAATCCGCGCACATCGCGATGGGCGTCGACGAGAGCGGCAACAAGGACGAGGGCGCGGGCGATCAGGGCATCATGTTCGGCTACGCGACCGACGAGACGCCCGGCCTGATGCCTGCCACGCTGTACTACAGCCACAAGATCCTCGAAAAGATGGCCGCCGACCGCCATTCCGG
>NZ_DASVTL010000054.1:0-7774 GCF_036387595.1 Sphingomonas sp. | reverse complement strand
AGTACCTGCTGCCGGTGGGCGCGGTGCTGTCGCTGGGCGACGGCGACATGGTCCGGCCCGGCGAAGTGCTGGCCCGCCTGCCGACCGAGAGCGCCAAGACGCGCGACATCACCGGCGGCCTGCCGCGGGTGGCGGAGCTGTTCGAGGCGCGCGTCCCCAAGGAGGCGGCGGTGATCGCCAAGGTTTCCGGCCGGGTGGTGTTCGGCAAGGACTACAAGGCCAAGCGCAAGATCGGCATCCAGCCCGAGGATGGCGGCGAGGTGGTCGAGTATCTGGTGCCCAAGTCGAAGGTGATCGACGTTCAGGAAGGCGATTACGTCAAGCGCGGCGACAATCTGATCGGCGGGTCGCCCGATCCGCACGACATCCTGGAGACGATGGGGGTCGAGCCGCTGGCCGAATATCTCGTGTCGGAAATCCAGGAAGTCTATCGTCTGCAAGGCGTGAAGATCAACGACAAGCACATAGAGACGATCGTCCGCCAGATGCTCCAGAAGGTCGAGATCACCGACGGCGGCGACACCACGCTGCTGAAGGGCGAACAGGTCGACCGCGAGGAAATGGACGCGACCAACGAGAAGCTGGACAAGAACCAGACGCGCGCACAGGGCAAGCCCGTCCTGCTCGGCATCACCAAGGCGTCGCTGCAGACCCGCAGCTTCATCTCGGCGGCGTCGTTCCAGGAGACCACCCGCGTTCTCACCGAGGCGGCGGTCCAGGGCAAGCAAGACACGCTGATGGGCCTCAAGGAGAACGTCATCGTCGGCCGGCTGATCCCGGCGGGCACGGGCGCGGGCATGAACCGCCTGCGCGTGGCGGCGACCAGCCGTGACGTCGCCCTGCGCGCGCAGCAACGCCGCCTGGCCGACGCGATCGTCGCGCCGCTCAGCGCCGCCGAACAGCGTGCCGCGGAAAAGGCACGTACCCCGCGCGAGGACGTGGGCACCGGCGACGATCCACTCGCCGAGGTCGTGACCTCGGGCACCGGCACCGATGCCGATGCGGGCGAGTATCTGAACGACTGATCGTCCGGCGCCTAGCGCCCGACGAAGATCAAGCCGCCGTCCGGGATACCGGGCGGCGGCCTTTCTTTGCCGGTGTTGCGCAAGCGCAGCAAAGCCTGTTTCTGATCTCGCCTCGGAAGGCCCCAGGCTCTCGCGACCAAGTTGATGCCCGATAGCGCCTCCCTGAAGGGCAGGGCTATCGCATCTACCTATGAAAGTTGATGCGCCTTATGTAGACAACGCCTCCCGGGCCTGGCCATAAACGGGCTCAACCGGGTTCGCTATATGCCCTCGGCGGCTACCGCATGGCCGGCGGCTTCCAGTCGTGTGGTAAGGTCGAAAAGGCATGCGTCGACCGCTGCAGCATCGGGGCCGCGCACCACGAAATTGGCGCCCGTCCGGCCGTTCCGGAAAAACGGATAGCTGCCGATCGCCAGTTCCGCGCGATCGCGATGCGCTTTCTCCACGTCACGCAGCATGTCGGCCACCTCGCTTTCGGCGACCCAGCAGCCGATCGTTCGCGACACGACCGGCCGACCACCCTCTAGCGTGCCGGTCAATGCGTCGAGCATGCCCGCCGTGATGTGCGGCACACCGGCCATTATGAAGACGTTTCCGATGCGGATGCCCGGTGCACCCGACACCCGGTTCTCGATCAGCGCAGCACCCTCCGGCACCCGCGCCATCCGTGCCCGCGCTTCGGTCAACCCGCCCCGCGTCGCATAATAGGCGTCCAGGATGGCCATCGCCTGAGGATGATGCACGACACCCACGCCCAGCCCCTGCGCGATCGCATCGACGGTGATGTCGTCGTGCGTCGGACCGATGCCCCCGGTGGTAAAGCAATAGTCGCAGCGACTCCGCAGGGTGTTGACGGCCTCGACGATCGCGCCGGTCTCATCGCCCACCACGCGGACCTCGTTAAGCCGGATGCCCTGGACGTTGAGCCAGGCGGCCAGCTGCGCGATGTTTCGATCCTGGGTACGTCCCGACAGGATCTCATCGCCGATGACGACCAGTCCAGCGGTCCAGATGCGTTCGCCTTGCATGCTCCGCGGCTTAGCCTCGCAAACCGGTATCCGTCACGCTATATCGCTCGGCATGACCGATTATGTCACCGTGACCAGCGACGTTCCGAACGCGCGTACCGGCGCTATCAAGCTGCATGGGCGCGCCGCTTTCGACGGCATGCACAAGGCCGGGCGATTGGCGGCCGAGACCCTCGACATGCTCGTGCCGCACATGGTTCCCGGCGTTTCCACCGGCGAGATCGACCGGCTGATCTACGACTTCATCCTGGCCGCCGGCGGCGTGCCGGCCACGCTAGGCTATCGCGGCTATACCCATTCGACCTGCATCTCGATCAATCATGTCGTCTGCCACGGTATTCCGGGCGAGAAGACGCTGAAATCCGGTGACATCGTCAATGTCGATGTCACCCCGATCCTGGATGGTTGGCATGGCGATTCGAGCCGGATGTACCTCGTCGGCGACGTGCCGCTGAAGGCGCGCCGATTGGTCGAGGTGACCTACGAATGCCTGATGCTGGGGATCGAACAGGCGCGGCCTGGCAACCGCATGGGCGATGTCGCCAACGCAATCCAGCGTCATGCAGAGCGCCATCGGTACGGTGTGGTGCGCGATTTTTGCGGCCACGGCCTCGGCCGGCTGTTCCACGACGCTCCCGAGGTTGTGCACGCGGGCAAGCCCGGCACCGGGCCGGAATTGCGGCCGGGCATGATCTTCACGATCGAACCGATGGTCAACATCGGCCGGCCCGACGTGAAGCTGCTGGATGACGGATGGACGGCGGTGACCCGTGATCGTTCGCTCAGCGCTCAATTCGAGCATTCTATCGGGATCACCGAGGATGGCTGCGAGATCTTCACGCTTTCACCCGCCGGCCATACCCAGCCGCCCTATTCCTGACTAAGGCTCATGCGGTCAGCGAAAGCACCGTACCCGTGACGACCGTTCCGCGCTTCACCGCCTCGGGCGTATAGCCGACCACGCGTTCGGTAGCCGCAACCGCATCCTTGCGCGCAGCGGCAACGCGCGTTTCGACGGATTGTCCGGCATCGGCCCGCTGCGGGGCGGGTTCGGCCGGTCGCGGTTTGGGTTCCGCTTTGGGCCGCGCGGGGTCGATGTTCTTGGCAGCGAGCTCGATCTCGCTGGCGTTCAGGCATGCGTAGCCGTTCTTCATGACGGGCAACGGATACCCGATACTTTCAGCGGCCATCTTCGCCTCCTTCGGCTGCCATCATACCGGTCACGTCGTTACGAAATGTTCATCGGATATGGCTAACGGCGCGCGGCGATCGTTCGCGCGCGTCGCGCGCTAGTGACGCCGTGGAGCAGCGCAGCTAAGGCATGCGCGCATGACCGAGATCACGCCCCAGATCGTCGCCGACCACGGCCTTTCCCCCGACGAATATGATCGCGTGCTGCACGCGCTCGGGCGCAGTCCGAACATGGTCGAACTCGGCATCTTCTCGGTGATGTGGTCTGAGCATTGCTCGTACAAATCGAGCCGAATCCACCTCAAGAAGCTGCCCACCACCGGTCCCCAGGTGATCTGCGGTCCTGGGGAGAATGCAGGAGTCGTCGACATCGGGGACGGCCAAGCGGCGATCTTCAAGATGGAGAGCCACAACCACCCGTCCTATATCGAACCCTATCAGGGCGCGGCGACCGGGGTCGGCGGCATCCTGCGCGACGTGTTCACGATGGGCGCGCGGCCGATCGCCAACATGAACGCGCTGCGCTTCGGCGCACCCGATCACCCCCGCACCCGCCATCTGGTCGCCGGCGTCGTTCGCGGCATCGGCGGCTACGGCAATTGCGTAGGCGTGCCGACCGTCGGCGGCGAGGTGAATTTCCACAAGGCGTATGACGGCAACATCCTGGTCAACGCGATGACCGTCGGCGTCGCGGATCAGGACAGGATCTTCTATTCCGCCGCGAGCGGAATCGGCAATCCGATCGTCTACGTCGGCTCGAAGACGGGGCGCGACGGCATCCACGGCGCGACGATGGCGTCGGCCGATTTCTCCGAGGACAGCGAGGAGAAGCGCCCCACCGTGCAGGTCGGCGATCCCTTCACCGAGAAACTGCTGATCGAAGCGTGCCTGGAGTTGATGGCCACCGACGTGATCGTCGCGATCCAGGACATGGGCGCGGCGGGCCTCACCTCGTCGAGCGTCGAGATGGCTTCGAAGGGCGGCGTCGGCATCGAACTGGTCATGGACGACGTGCCCCAGCGCGAGAGCGGCATGACCGCCTATGAGATGATGCTGTCGGAAAGCCAGGAGCGGATGCTCATGGTGCTGAAACCCGGCCGCGAGGCGGAGGCCGAGGCGATCTTCCGCAAATGGGAACTCGATTTCGCGGTCATCGGCCGGGTAACCGACACTGGCCGCATGGTGCTGCGTCACCGCGGCGAAATCGTCTGTGACATCCCGCTGGGGCCGCTCGCGGACGATGCGCCCTGCTACGACCGACCGTGGACGTTTATCGATCCCCCCGCCCCGATCGCCGACATGCCCCGCAGCAACGACATCGCGGCCGACTTGCTGACGCTGATGGCCTGCCCCGACATCGCGAGCCGGCGGTGGGTATGGGAGCAATATGACAGCCAAGTCGGCGGCGACACCGTCCAGCGCCCCGGCGGCGATGCCGCGGTGGTGCGCGTTCACGGCACGTCGAAAGCGCTGGCGATCACCACGGATTGCACCCCGCGCTATTGCTTCGCCGATCCGGTGATGGGCGGGCGTCAGGCGATCGCCGAGACCTGGCGCAATCTCACCGCGGTCGGCGCGACCCCGCTGGCCGCGACCGACTGCATGAACTTTGGCAATCCCCAGCGGCCCGAGATCATGGGCCAGTTCGTCGGCTGTATCGAGGGCATGGCGGATGCCTGCCGCGCGCTCGAATATCCGATCGTGTCGGGCAACGTGTCGCTCTATAACGAGTCCAAGGCCACCGGCGGCGGCAGCGCGATCTTGCCGACGCCGGCGATCGGCGGAGTCGGGCTGCTCGCGGATTGGCAGAAATCCGCAACGATCGCGTTCAAGGACATCGGCGACATCATCCTGGTGGTGGGCAGCCGTGGCGGACATCTGGGCCAATCGCTCTGGCTGCGCGAGTGTCACGCCCGCGAGGGCCTTGACGCAGGACCGCCGCCGCCGGTCGATCTCGACGCCGAACGCCGCACCGGCGACCTGGTCCGCGCCGGAATCCTGGCGGGGCACCTGACGGCGGTCCACGACGTCGCCGACGGCGGCGTCGCGGTGGCGATCGCCGAGATGGCGCTGGCGGGCGGGATCGGCGCGATGATCGACCGCAAACAGCCGTTCGACTGCGCACGCTCGTTCTTCGCCGAGGATCAGGGCGTGTATATCGTCACGATCGACGATCATGGCATGCTGGATTTCCTGGCCGCCGCCCACGCCGCCGGGGTCGAGGTCGAGCCGGTGGGGCGTACCGGCGGCAAGCGGCTGATCTTCGAACGCCCCGATCGCGACGACGTGGTGACGCTCGATGCGTTGCGCGCCGCGCATGAGGGATTCTTCCCCGGATTGATGGGTGCGGACGCCGCGCTGGCGTGAGCGAAGGCGCGTCCGCCGCCGGCCGTATCCCGGCGCTGGATTTCCTGCGCGGCATCGCGGTGATGGGTATCCTCGTCGCCAACCTGCCGGCGTTCGCGCTGCCCGAAGCGGCCTATTTCGCGCCCCACGCCTGGGGCGGCACGTCGACCGCCGATATCGCGGCGTGGTTCGCGACCTATGTGCTGGTCGAGGGCAAGATGCGCGGGCTGTTCTCGCTGCTGTTCGGCGCGTCGATGCTGCTGGTCGTCGAGCGCGCCCAGGCTTCGGGGCGGAACGCCGCGCGCGTGCATTACCGGCGGATGGCGTGGCTGTTCGCGATCGGCTGCCTCCATCTCTACGGGCTGTGGTGGGGCGACATATTGGCGCATTACGCCTTGTGCGGCGCGATCGCTTATGCCTTCGTGCGCCTGCCGGTGCGCGGGCTGATCGGGGTCGCCGTCGCGCTGATCCTGTGGGAGAGCGCGCAAGGGGCGTGGCTTCATGCGGCGATTCTCGACGCGCAGGCGCATCCCGATGCCACCGGCCGCGCGCTTGTCACGGCGATGGAGGGGAGCTTCGGCAGACCTCCTGCGCAGCATCTGGCCGCCGAAATCGCCGCCTATCGCGGCTCCTATGCGCAGATATTCGCCTGGCGCTGGACCGTGAGCGCGGCGCCGCCCACCTTCCTGCCGATCCTGGGACCGGAAACGCTGGCGACGATGCTGCTGGGCATGGCGGGGCTGAAATCGGGGTTCCTGACCGGAGCCTGGTCCCCCGCGCGCTATCGTCGCTGGGCGGCGGTGACGTTGGGCATCGCGATGCCGGTCTATGTCGCGACCGGACTCCACACCATCCGCGGCGGTTTCGCGCTCGCCGATGTCGTGTTCGGCGCGGTGAGCGTAGCCGCGCCGATGCGCAATCTGGCGGTGGTCGGCTATGCCGCGCTCGGCATTTGCGCGCTGCGCCCCGGCGGTTGGCTGACGGCCCGCATCGCCGCCGCTGGACGCGCCGCCTTCAGCAGTTATCTGGCGACGACGTTGGTGATGACGACGATCTTCTACGGCTATGGTCTCGGCCTGTTCGGCGCGGTGCCGCGCGCCGCGCTCTACCTTCTCGTGCCGCCAGCCTGGGCCGCGATGCTCGCCTGGTCGCAGCCTTGGCTGGCCGCGTATCGCTATGGCCCGGTCGAATGGCTGTGGCGGTCGCTCGCCCGGTGGCGGGTCGAAAAGATGCGTCGATAATGCGAGCGATGCGCAATTAGGCTTGCGACCGCCTCGCAATAGCGCTACCCATCTGCGCATAGCCGAGGGAGTTCGCATGGTCGTCTGCGTCTGCAATGCCATCCGTGAGAATGACGTGCGCTGTGCCGCCCGCACCGGCGCGACCACCGCCTGCCAGGCTTATCGCAGCCTCGGCCGCCAGCCGAAATGCGGCCAATGCGTGCCTTTCGCGCGCGCCATCATCGACGCGGAGCGCGCGGCTGCGTAATAGGGCTTCCTAATCCTGTCGAAAGGTACGGAGCCAATGGCGATGCGCGGCGATCCCAAGGTCATCGAACTGCTGAACGAGGCGCTCAAGAACGAGCTGACCGCGATCAACCAATATTGGCTGCACTACCGGCTGCTCGATCATTGGGGCGTCTACAAGCTCGCCCAGTATGAGCGGATGGAATCGATCGACGAGATGAAGCACGCCGACTGGCTGTGCGAACGCATCCTGTTCCTCGACGGCCTGCCCAATCTCCAGCTGCTCGGCCGCCTGCGCGTCGGCGAATCGGTCGAGGAGGTGCTCAAGTCCGATCTCGCGATGGAGATGGAGGCGGTAACCCAGTTGCGCGGCGCGATCGCCTATTGCGAGGAAGCCAAGGACTATATCAGCCGCGAACTCTTCGCGCGCATCCTCGCGTCCGAGGAAGAGCATGTCGACACGCTGGAGCGTCAGATGGAGATGATCGGCCGGATGGGCATCCAGAATTACATCCAGCTCAATTCGGTCGCCGAGGACGATTCGCCCAAGGCGGGCGCGGCGCCGTATCTGAAGGCTTAGGGGCTGTCTGCATTTAGGGGATTCCCTTTGGGTGGCAGGTCTGATTCAAGGTTGGCGAAGGAGCCAGGCCTTGAGCAGACGGACGCTGACGGATGAGCAATGGGCGCGGATGGAAGGGCATCTTCCGGGTCGGGCCGG
>NZ_DASVTL010000053.1:0-2405 GCF_036387595.1 Sphingomonas sp. | reverse complement strand
ATCGGGAACAGCAGCGGGTTGATGCCGAAGGCGTTGATGCCGATCCCGAGCGTGTTCTGTTGCGCCAGCACGATACCCGACAGGTTGAACGTCCCCGCCCACATCACGATCGAGATCAGGATGAAGCCGATCGCGACTTCGTAGCTGACCATCTGCGCCGCGGCGCGCAACGCCGAATAGAAGGGGTATTTGGAATTCGACGCCCAGCCCGACAGGATGATGCCGTACACGCCCAGCGACGACGCCGCGAGCACGTAGAGCAGCCCGACATTGATGTCGGCAAGCACCACGCCCGACTGGAACGGCACCACCGCCCATACGATCAGCGCCACCGTGAAGGTGATGATCGGCGCGAGCAGGAACAGCGTCCGGTTCGCCGCGGCCGGGATGATGGTTTCCTGCAGGAACACCTTCAGACCGTCGGCGAAGCTCTGCAGCAGTCCGAACGGCCCGACCACGATGGGCCCGCGCCGCAGCGCCATCGCCGCCCAGATCTTGCGATCGGCATAGATGATCATCGCCACCGCCAGCATCAGCGGCAGCGCGATGACCAGGATCCCCACGATCGTCGCGGTAAACCACGCCCAGTCGTACGACATGCCGACATTGGTGTTGAAGAAGTCGGTCATTCCGCCGCCTCCGCAAAGCTGTCGTCGCCGTGGATCAGTTCCGCCGAACAGCGCTGCATCGTCGGCGACGCGCGGCAAACCGCGTTGGTCAGGTAGAAGTCCTTGATCGGATAGGCGACTTCGCCCGACCCCGTCGCGTCAAGCACGGGCGGATTCCAGTCGAACCGCACCAGCCCGAGCGTGCCGAACGCCGGCGTATCGACCGCCATCGCGGTACGCAGGTCGGCCAGCGTGTCGAACGGCAACGTGTGGCCCAGCGTTTCCGACAAAGCGCGGAAGATCGTCCAGTCCTCGCGCGCATCGCCCGGCGGGAACACCGCCCGCTCGCCGCGCTGTACGCGGCCTTCCAGATTGACCCACGTCCCCGATTTCTCGGCATAGGTCGCGCCCGGCAGGACGATGTCGGCCGCCTGCGCGCCCTTGTCGCCGTGATGCCCGACATAGACCTTGCAGCCGCCGAAGCGCGTGAAGTCGACCTCGTCGGCCCCCAGGAAGAAGGTCAGCTTGGCGTCCGCGACATCGGCGATGCCCCCCTTTTGCGCATAGCCGAGCATCAGCCCGCCCATCCGGCTCGCCGCCATATGGACGACGTTGAAGCCGTTCCAGCCATCGCGCACCAGGTTCAGCGACTTGGCGAGCGCGAGCGCGGCGCCGTGGCCGCCCTTCATCGCGGCGCCACCGACGATCACCATCGGCCGCTCCGCCTTGCCGAACAGCTCGGTGACCGCCTCGGGCAGATTGCCGAGCAGCGACAAATCGTTGCCGAGCCACTCGGCACGATAAGTCAGGTCGGTCTCCGGCCCGATCGCGAACACCTTCGCGCCGCGCTTGATCGCCTTGCGGATCCGCGTGTTCACCAGCGGCGCTTCCCAGCGCAGGTTGGTCCCGACCAGCAGGATCGCATCCGCGCGCTCGGCACCCGCGATCGTGGTGTTGAAGTTCACCGCGCCAAGGCTGGACGTGTCATAGTCCATCCCGGTCTGCCGCCCTTCGAGCCGCGACGACCCGAGCCGCGCCAGCAGCGCCTTCGCCGCGAACATCGTCTCGCAATCGACCAGGTCACCCGCGACCGCGGCGACGCTCGATCCGGCACCCACCGCAGCGATCGCCGCGAATGCCTCGTCCCATGTCGCCTCGACCAGCTTGCCGTCGCGCCGCACATAGGGCTTGTCGAGGCGCCGGCGGACCAGCCCGTCAACCGCGTGGCGGGTCTTGTCGGTCGCCCATTCCTCGTTCACGTCGTCGTTGATCCGCGGCACGCAGCGCAGCACCTGGCGGCCACGCGCGTCGAGCCGGATATTAGTGCCGACCGCGTCCATCACGTCGATCGTCAGCGTCTTGCGCAATTCCCACGGACGCGCCTCGAACGCATAGGGCTTGCTGGTCAGCGCACCCACGGGGCACAGGTCGACGACGTTGCCGCTCAGCTCGCTGGTCACCGCTTCCTCGAGATAGCTGGTGATTTGCATGTCCT
Source organism: Sphingomonas sp. (assembly GCF_036387595.1). Classification (GTDB taxonomy): domain Bacteria; phylum Pseudomonadota; class Alphaproteobacteria; order Sphingomonadales; family Sphingomonadaceae; genus Sphingomonas. The sequence continues at coordinate 302 of NZ_DASVTL010000053.1, read as the reverse complement.
CGCCGCGATAGATCGCGCCGATCTCCTCGACGCCCGCGACTTCCTCGGCGAAACGGACGCAGCGCGTGCACTGGATGCACCGGGTCATGATCGTCTTCACGATCGGCCCCATATACTTCTCGGTCACCGCACGCTTGTTCTCGGAGTAGCGCGAATGGCCGCGGCCATAGGCGATCGACTGGTCCTGCAAGTCGCACTCGCCACCCTGATCGCAGATCGGGCAATCGAGCGGGTGGTTGATCAGCAGGAATTCCATGATGCCCTCGCGGGCGTTCTTCACCATCGGCGTCGTGGTGAAGATC
>NZ_DASVTL010000052.1:0-1935 GCF_036387595.1 Sphingomonas sp. | reverse complement strand
CTGCGGTTCACGGGCCATTGGTAATCCTTGAAAGCTGAGAAGCGAGCCGCCCTGACGAGCGGCTCAAGCTTACTTCTTCTTGCCGGCGATCGGCTTTGCCTTGCCCTTGCGAGTGCGCGCATTGGTATGCGTGCGCTGGCCGCGGACCGGCAGGCCGCGCCGATGGCGCAGACCGCGATAGCAGGCGAGATCCATCAGTCGCTTGATATTCATCGCGACCTGACGGCGAAGATCACCCTCGACCGTGTGGTCGGCGTCGATCGTCTCGCGGATCTGCAGGACCTCCTGGTCCGTCAGGTCCTGAACGCGACGCTCGGGGGCGATTTCCAGCTTGTCGGTGATTGCCTTGGCCTTGGTCGGGCCAATGCCGTGAATGTACGTGAGCGCGATCACCACGCGCTTGTTGGTCGGGATATTAACACCCGCGATACGTGCCATGAACTTTTTCTCCTAGCTCCACGGAATCCGGCATGGCAGCGCGGCCCCATCTCGACGCAATGGCTCCGAACGCACGATTGCGGCGAGCGCAAACAAGCGCCGCCGGGAACCGGTGTGTCGGAGTAAGGATCAGTTAAGCGCGCGCCAACGCCGTGTCAAGCGATCGGTTCCGCTGTAGGTGCGTTCGGATCGCTCCGCTGAATGGGTCGGAACGCGACGGTTCGTGACCTGATCTCAGCGGCTTGAGGCGCGCACGCCGCCATCTTCACGGCTTGTTAGCGATGTCGCGCCAAGGTGATTCCCGCAGCAATGGAGCAAGCAGGTGACGTCGATGGATCGCGAAATCGCCAGGATCGAGCAGCGGCTCGTCAGATCATGCTCGCGATCCGCGTCCTATACCCCGCCCGTGGTCACCGACCTGATCAAGCGGATCGACATCGCGCTGAGCGAGCGCCGCGCCGCCTGACCCGGCGTTCGCCGATCGATCAAAAGACGACGATGTCCGGCGTGGTGAACGCCGCAACGAACAACATCACCGCCAACCCGCCCGACAACCCACACAGGACGTAGCCGACATAGGCCAGGATCGGCGGATTGGGCCGCTTCATCCTGCGGTTGCGCGACGCACCCGACAGCACGAAGCTTGCCAACATTCCATAGGTGAATACGATCGCCCCCAACATCCGCGGTTCCTCCGATTGCGCCAGCGACCCCCCGGCCGCACGTTCGCTATCGAAGGTACGACGGATCGCTTAGCAATCCGTTAACTACGACGCGAGAGGCGGATGCTGACGCGGTGGCTGAACGGCGATGGCCCTCCCAATATCGTCATCCCCGCGCAGGCGGGGATCCATACTGGCTACCGCTGGACTTTGAGAGGCAACGCTCGCCAGTCTGGATCCCCGCCTGCGCGGGGATGACGAAGAAACGAACGGCGTTCCCGAACCCCGCAGCCTACCGAGGGCGGTCGAGGATCCCGTCGATCGCGGTGCTGACATGCGAGATGTCCGCCATGCCGTCGATGGGTTTTACCAGTCCGCGCGCTTCGTAGATCGGCAGGATCGGCGCGGTCTTGGCGCGATATTCCGCCATCCGGGTGTGCACCGTCTCCGCATTGTCGTCGGGCCGGCGCTTGAACTCGGTCGACCCGCAGACGTCGCAAACGCCCTCTGCTTCGGGTTGCTTGAAGCGGTCGTGATAGCCCTCGCCGCAATTCGCGCAGGTATACCGCCCGGTCACGCGCTCGATGAGCGCCGCCTCGTCGACTTCCAGCTCGATCACGTAATCGAGCGTCCGGCCACGCGACACCAGCAGCTCGTCGAGCGCGGTCGCCTGCGCCGCGGTCCGCGGATAGCCGTCGAAGATTACCCCCGTGTCCGCGCCGAGCGCATCGAGCTTCTCGCCGATCAGTGCCGAGACGATCTCGTCCGACACCAGTCCGCCCGATTCCATCACCGCCTTCGCCTGCTGCCCTGTCGGGGTCCCGGCCTTCACGGC
>NZ_DASVTL010000051.1:0-2537 GCF_036387595.1 Sphingomonas sp. | reverse complement strand
CCAAGGGCGCGGTGAAGGCGGCGATGTGGCTCGCGGGCAAGCCGGCAGGGCGCTACCGGATGGGTGACGTGCTAGGCTTGTGAAGAAGGCGGACGTCATCGACTTCTACGCGCGGCTCGCGGCGGCGAACCCGCATCCCGAAACAGAGCTCGAATCGGGCAATGTCTACCAGTTGCTTGTCGCCGTCGTGCTGTCGGCGCAGGCGACGGATGCCGGGGTCAACAAGGCTACGCGCGCGCTCTTCGAGATGGTGACGACGCCCGCCGAGATGATCGCGCTCGGCGAGGAGGGGTTGAAGCAGCACGTTCGCACAATCGGTCTGTTCAACACCAAGGCCAAGAACGTGATCGCGCTGTCGCAGCAACTGGTCGACCGGCATGGCGGGGTCGTTCCAGCGGATCGCGACGCGCTGGAAGCGCTTCCGGGCGTCGGGCGCAAGACCGCCAACGTGGTGATGAACGTCGCCTTCGCTGCGGAGACTTTCGCGGTCGACACACATATCTTCCGGGTTGGCAATCGCACCGGGCTGGCGCGCGGCACAACGCCGTTGGCGGTGGAACTCGCGCTCGACCGCGCGACACCGCAGCCGTTCCGCCTGCACGCGCATCACTGGCTGATTCTTCACGGCCGCTATGTCTGCAAGGCGCGCAGGCCCGAATGCTGGCGCTGCATCGTCCGTGATCTTTGTGCGTTCAAGCCGAAGACGCCGCCACCGGCCGGCGTCGACATCGCCGGTTGAGGAGAGGAGCAATTCCATGCGGTATCCGGTCGCGCTTGCCCTGCTAGCCACTACGACGATCGCGACAGGGCGCGACCGCGTGCCGGCGGCGATTGAGGCTGGCAAGCCGGTCTCGTGCATCCCGATCACCCGTATACGCGAGAGCCTGGTACGCGACGGCCGCACGATCGATTTCGTGATGACGGGCCGCAAGACCTACCGGGTGATCCTGCCGAGTAGCTGCCCCGGGCTCGGCTTCGAACAACGCTTCTCCTACGCCACCTCCCTCAGCCAGCTATGCTCGGCCGATATCATCACCGTGCTATCCTCTACCGGGCTCCAGCGCGGCGCGAGCTGTGGGCTCGCCCCGTTCCAGCCGGTGACGCTGGCGCGCTGATCGACACGCGGCATCACGCAAAACGCTGGCGCCCACGCGCATGCTTTGCTACGCGCTCGCCCCCAGGCACCCGTAGCTCAGCTGGATAGAGCGCTGCCCTCCGAAGGCAGAGGCCACAGGTTCGAATCCTGTCGGGTGCACCACCACCTCATCACCAGTTCGAAACTAGCGGCGATACCGCATGCGAGCGCGGATGATGGTGCCGCCGGCGGGTAGGCCGAAGCGGGTGGCGGCGAACGAAGGCAAGCCGACGGAGGTGGGCGCGTCGTTGGAGAAGCCGAAGCCCTCCTTTGGCGCGAACAGCGTTCGGTTGAAGTCGTGGTCGCCATTCTCGTCATGATATTGCGCGAGGGCGTAGTAACCGGGCGGAAGCCAGAAGCAGGCGCGGGTCTCCGGGCGTTGCGCCGGGACCCTTGCGCGGAGCATCTTGCCGCCCTTCGCCAAGAAGCGCGACTTGTTGTCGGGGTATATGGTGAAGGCGACCTCGCCGGCCTTGCTGCGCATCTCGGTGGCGATCACGACGAGCTGAACCGCGCCGCCGCCCGCGCGCCCGGCACAGGTCTGAGCCTGCGCGGGGATCGCTATGGCACCGAGCAGAGTCATGGCCGACGATAGTTTCAACAGGGCGTGCATCAGGTTCTCACGGGTGGATAGGCGTGCATGTGCGCCCTGCGGGGTGAGCAGCGCGTGAACGATCCGCTGCGTCATGCGGCTTCGTCCAGCGGCTCGGTGCCGGTGCTGCGGGTGACCCGCGCCGCGGCGAGCGCCAGCAGCAGTGCGACCGTGATCGAGCCGGCGAGGACGGCGATCGCCATCCCCGTGGCGCCCCGGCTCGGGACCACCACGAAGGCGGCCACGAGCAGCGTGGCAACGCCGCCGGCGCGGATCGCGAACACCAAGGCCGCGCGGTTGAGTGCGGTGAGCACGGTTTCGGCGCTGATCATCACCAATTCGAGGCACCCTGCCGCGGTGAGGAAAAGCAGCATCGGATAGGCGTCCCGGTAGGTCTTGCCGCCGATCAGCGACAACACCGTGCGCCCACCGAGCGTAACTATCGCCATGATCGTCAACGCCGCCAAGCCGCTCACCAGATAGGTTCGCGGCAGTAGCCGGCCGAGGCGCTGTGGCGTCGCGAGCTTGGCCATGCGGACAACCTCCGGAAAGGCAGCCCGTGCGACTAGCTGGGTTATCTTGGCGAGCGCCTGGGCTAGTTGTGCGGAGAGGCGGAACGCGCCGGCGGCGGAGGTGCCGACCATCGCGCCGACCAATAGCAGCGGGATTTGCTTCCCGGACATGCCCAGCGTCGCGTTGGCGTTGGTGCTGAGCGCGAAGGAGACGATGCCGGGGTTCTCGGCGACGACCCGGCGCGCGTCCGCGGCGCCGGAGCGGAGCAGCGGCAGATCGCCGCCGCGCACGACGAGG
>NZ_DASVTL010000050.1:0-5665 GCF_036387595.1 Sphingomonas sp. | reverse complement strand
CTTCATCGCCGCTCCTTTCGATTGTTCCGAAATCCTCCCCTGCCTTCGAATCCTTCCCTGCAAGGGGAGGTGGCAGTCCGAAGGACTGACGGAGGGGTGACCCGCTATCCGGAGAAGGCGTCACTCCGTCTGGCTACGCCAGCCACCTCCCCTTCCAGGGGAGGATCGAAGCCGCTCATTCACGCGGAGCCGCGGAGACGCAGAGAATCACCCCGCCGCGAAGCGGCTCTCCCAATCCCCGAGCAGCAAAGGACCACGCCGAGGCCAAAACCCGACGCCGCCCCAACCGCACCACCTCCGCGCCTCCGCGCCTCCGCGCGAACCAGATCTTCTTTCGACCCAGACGCCCCTACAAAGGCCGCACCGCGGCCTCCACCCGCCGCCGCCGCAGCATCAGGTCCGTCATCGCCCACACCAAAGCATCCGCCCGATCCGGCGACCGCCCCGGCCCCTCATACCCACCACCAACGACCAGCCCGCAAAGCTCGTCCTCCAGCGCCGGGAACGCCCCGACATGCAGCGCCTTGCCAGCCTCGTAGAGCGCCGCCACCGGCTCCGCCCGCGCGGCCTTCCCCTGCGTCGCGCGCACCAGCCGCACCGGCAGCGCCATATCCGCCGCCACCAGCACCGCGCGCACCATCTCGCCGCCCTGGTTGGCCTCCGCGATCACCCGGTCCGCGCCGACCCGCGCCGCGCACGCCGCCACCGCGCGCGCCCATTCGTGCGGCGCCGCGTCGACCACGCTCGCATCCTCGATCACATAGGCGCGCCCGTCGCCGCCCTTCGCCACCGCGACGATGCCGCAGGCGTCGCCGCCGCGCCCGCTCGCGGTGCCCGCCGGCGGATCGACCCCCACCACCACCCGCTTCCACGCCGGCGCCTCCCGCACCCGGCAAGCCTCGATTCCGCCACGGGTCCAGAGCGCACCCTCGACATCCTCGATCATCTCGCCGTCCAGCTCCTGCCGGCCCAGCCGCGTGCCCGCATAGGTCGCCTCGACCGCCTCGACGAAGGCCGCGGGCAGATGCGCGTTGTCGCGGGTCCGCCCGCCCGTCTCGACCAGCCCGGGCAGCGCCATCACCCGCCGCATCAGCGGCGTCGGTCGCGGCGTCGTCGTCACCAGCACCTGCGGGTTCGCGCCGCGCCGCATCCCCATCATCAGATTGTCCCAGGCGGCATCGCCATTGGTCCATTTTGCGAGCTCGTCGCACCACGCCGCGTCATGCTCGGGCCCGCGCAACCCTTCCGCCGCCATCGCCGAATAGACGAACGCGCGTGCGCCCGACGGGAACACCACCTCGCCGGAGTCACGCCGATAGCGCACCCGCTCGGTCGTGCGCGCCACCGCGCAGACCCCGCTCGGTCCCTCGATCATCACCCGCCGGACATCGTCGGCGGTCGCGCCGACCAGCGCGATCTGCGCATCCTTGTTGCGGCGCGCGACCTCGCTGACCCATTCCGCGCCGGCGCGGGTCTTGCCGAAGCCCCGCCCCGCGCGGATCAGCCACACCCGCCAGCCGTCGCCCTCGACATGCTGCCCGGCTTGCGCCCAGCCGCCGATCCACCGCTCGTTCAACTCGCGCCGTGCCCCCCGGCTCAGCCGACCGATCAGGACGCGACGATCCTCTTCGCTGAGCGCCGCCAGCAGCGCCACGACATCGGGTGCCGCCGCGGTCACGCCGGCGACCGCCGCGCCGCCAGCGCCGCCAGCTTCTTGAGGATCTCCGCATCGGTATCCTGACGAGTCGAGATCCCCAGCGGCGGCGATCCCCCACGCCACCCCCGCGCCCGCTCCGTCGCGCGGTGACGAAGCATCCGATATCCCGCTTCGAAATTCTTCGCTCCCGGCGCCGCCGTCGAAGCAGATTCGACCGCCCCGGCACCAGGCCCCTGCTCGTCGCCAGCGCCCACGCGCTCTTTCTTGCCGGAGCCGACACCGTCATCCACCACCACGACGGCGCCGCTCGTCGCCAGCGCGATCCCGACCAGATGCGTCTCCAGCAACTGGTATCCCGCCTCGATCGCCGTGCCCCAGTCGCTGGCAAAGGCCGCGTCACGGCGCCGCAACCCGTGTACGGCCGAATTCGACGCCCCGATCGCCCGCGCCGAAGCACTGACGTTGCACGTCGCCGCAAGATGATCGAGAAACCGGGCCTTCAACGCGTCGGTCCACGGATAGCGAGCGTTCGCCTGCGCACCGCCACCCCTCGCCGCAGCCCCCGCCACGACATCCACGTCCCTACCCGCCATCACGCCCCCCGCTTCCTGCCGCTACCGACCAGCCACTATCGAGCGCGCCAGACGCAGCTCGGGCCGGCGGCGGCGCAGGATCACTCCCACACCGCCCCGGCCCGACTCGCTGGTTCTCGACGTTCCTGTTATGTGCCAGAACAGCGTGACGCTGTCAAGCGTAATGTACCTATTTGGTTATCAGAGACGTTTAGGCGAGCGATGCGCTTTAGCAACTTTCCGTTTGGTACTTGCGGCACGCCGGTAGCGCGACCCGCAACATCCGCTCGTTCACGCCCGACAAGTTCCGAGACACCGGACCAGGGCGCTGCGCAACTCGACAAGTGCAAGGGAGGCGGGCGCCAACTTGAGCCAGACGACAATCGACGCGCTTCAAGGAGCGGCGAGGCAAGCACGTGAAGCGCAAGCTGGTCGAAAGGGAGGGTGGATCGACCGATTAGACGTTGACACCAGCCCGCGCGATAGGGGATCCCGAAGCTCGGCGATGCGTCACACGGCGCGCTTGGGGAGTCGCGGCAAGTGTATAGGCCACAAACGGCGCGCGGTACTGACACGCCCTGGTATCAGGGTTGGGATCTGACCGAGAACAAGCGCGCGACGTTTCGTGCTACGACAATCGCGTCGCAACAGGCGAAGCGCAGGGCTGCGGCTGGAGAGTGCAGTGCAAGCAAGCATCCCATCTACAATCCGCGCCTGAACCCACTCGATCTAATGCCGCAGCTTGCTGGGAACGGCCTATCCGCGCTCTCGCTGTTCAGTGGCGGAGGCGGCATGGATATCGGCTTTGACGGGGCTGGCTTCGAACACGTGGCCAGCTATGAAATCATGGAAGGCGCTGCGGCGGTACTCCGGGCGGCGCACCCCGACTGGACCGTTTATGGCGGCGAGAATGGCGACGTTCGCGGGGTAAAGTGGGGGAAATACCGCGGCAAGATTGACGTGCTGCATGGTGGGCCACCCTGTCAGCCGTTCAGCAATGCTGGCCGGCAGAACGGTGCTGCGGACGTACGGGACATGATCCCTGAGTTCGTGCGAGCGGTAAAGGCGATCCGTCCGCGAGTGTTCGTTTGCGAGAATGTCAGCGGCCTCGCGACCAAGCGGTTCGAGGATTACGTGAAGAGCACGATCCTCGCGCCGTTGCAGCGTCAGTATGTCATCCGTCAGTTCATCCTAAATGCTGCGGATTACGGCGTCCCGCAGACCCGCAAGCGCGTGCTGTTCGTTGGGTTCGCAGATAAAGATGAGGCCGCACGGTTCGAGATCCCCGCGCCCACGCATCGTCACGGCCCCTCCAAGGGGTTCGGGCACAACCTCCCCAAGACGATGGGAGTACGCGAGGCTCTGGGGCTGCCAGACACGGGCGTTGACGCCCTTTCTCCGACCTTACGAAGCGGGCTTACAGGGCCACGCCACACGACCAGCGTGCTGAGTTCGGTGTCCGCTCTCAATCTCTGGAACAAGCTGGGTGTCTGGCCGAACGGCGTTGCGGCCGATAGGACAGCGGCAAGCGGGTACGTGGCAAAGAATGGCGACTTCCGGCTTTCACTACCCGACTGTTTGGTGCTCCAGGGATTCCCCGGAGACTGGCCGGTGCAACGCCCGGTTTACTTCGCGCTGGGTCTCATCGGAAACTCGGTAGCGCCCCCGATGGCGTACAACCTGGCAAACGCAATCTCTACGGCTTTGCGTCCCGCCATGCTTTGACGTGGTTTCGGAGTTCGGCAGCATGATTGCTGCTGATCTCTGGCCACGCAGCAAGAAATTTTGCCGGGATGTGCGGATTGTTGAGGGTCGATCCGCGCTCAATGACGTACCGCGCCCGATCTTTGAATATTTTGAGCATCCGGTCTGGACTGTAGCCCTCATCCAGATCCTGAGCCTCGGTGTATTGCGCGGCGCTCATCTGGTTCTTGTGTAGTTTGCGAGCGTCGGCCTTGGTGTAGATCGCCTTCTTGCCAAGGATCTCGTACATGGTATCCAGATCTATATTAGCCGGGACGTGTTTGGCCACCTGAAAGTCTGCTTTTATGTAATTCCACTTCTCGGTGATCCACGGGCGCATAGCGTCGGGTGACCCGTACCGGCAGTACAGCAACTTGCCGCCTTGGAAGAACGCCATGATCCAGTGTTTGTCTCGCCATTTAGCGATGTGACTAGGTCCTAGATCGCGCACCGTGCTTACGCCGCCCGTGGCCGTTGTGACGGACTTCAGCTCAAATTCGTATTCGACGCCGTTCATCTTCAACGTCGCATCGACGCCATGCCGCACCCGATCTGGCGCCTGATGCAGGTTGAACAGGTCTATCAGCCTGTTTTCGCGGGCGTCATCTTGAGCAATTCCAGCCGCCACCGTTTGCTCTCCGACCTTTGTTGTCGGAGCGAAATCGCGCAACAGGTCACGGCTGGCAATAGCCAAGAGTCTGAACCTGTAAGGTTGCCTGGCAAACGGCCGATTTGCTCACCTTCCTTCGCTGGGTTTGTTAGCTATACATGCCTCTTCGGTTTACTGATGTCCGGTTCGCTCGTTCAAAAAACGAAGCTACGGCACTCCCCTAACCCGCTCCGCCGCATGAAACTCCGCGCGCTGCAGCAACAGGTCGAGATCCTCGCGACTGACGTCGAACGTCTCCCCCAGATCGGCCAGCGCCCGGTCGATGTCCTCACGATGCGGCATCGTGCCCCCCGCCGTCGCCGCCGCGACCGCCGCCCCCGGCACCGCGGCGACATGCGGATAGCTATGCCCCGACAGCCGGTGGAACAGATAGCCGATCCCTGCGAGGATCATCGCGTTCACACCGACCGGCACCAGCGCGAAGCCGAAGCCCAGCGCGGCGATCTGCGGTCCGCCGATCACCGCCATCAGCGCGGTCGCGCCGCCGGGCGGGTGCAGCGACCGCGACAGCGACATCGCCAGGATCGCCCCCGCCACCGCCATCCCCGCCGCCAGCGCCGGGATCGGCACGACCTGCGCGACGCAAACCCCGACCAGCGCCGAAATCACATTGCCGCCGATCACCGACCATGGCTGCGCGAGCGGGCTCGCCGGCACCGCGAACACCAGCACCGCCGACGCGCCCATCGGCGCCACGATCAGCAACGCCGCGGCCGCGCCCACCGCCTTCGCCGCGATCACGCCGGTCAACGAGATCGCGACCAGCGCGCCGAGGCACGCCACCAGCCGATCGCGCAACGTCGCGCCGGCCAGGATCGGAAGAAAACCCAGGGTCATGGTCCGCGCCTATGCCGCGCGGACCATCGTTCGTCACGCTTCCTTTGGGCGGCCGATGCCGATCAGGACTCCGCGTTCGCGGGCTTGGCGCCGTCCAGCGCCGTCAGCACCATCGTCTCCCAGATCTGCGGGTCGCCCGCATGCGCCATCGCCGAATCGGGCTCGCGCAACGTCCGCAGCACCGCG
>NZ_DASVTL010000049.1:0-2497 GCF_036387595.1 Sphingomonas sp. | reverse complement strand
GTTCTGCGAGACGTTCTTCACCAACGTGAAGGTGCCGAAGGAGAATCTGGTCGGCCAGGAAGGGCAGGGCTGGACGATCGGCACGCGGCTGCTCCAGCATGAGCGGTCGAGCCTGTCGGGCGGCGGCGGCAGCGCCGGGCGAATGATGGCAGGCAAGCCGGTCAGCGCGCTCGCCAAGGAATATCGCGGCGAAGTCGACGGCAAGATCGCCGACAGCGACCTTCGGATGCGGATCGTCCGTCACGAGATGGATACGCGCGCCTTCATGCTGACGCTGCGCCGTGCCGCGCTCGACGCCAAGTCGAACCAGGGGCCGTCGGCGGCGACGTCGATCATGAAGAATGTCGGCGCGCGGATCACCCAGGACAAGGCCGAGCTCGGCGTCGAGATCATGGGCATGAATGGTGTCGGCTGGGAAGGCGAGGGCTTCAGCGAGGCCGAGCTGGCGCAGACCCGCACCTGGCTGTGGGGCAAGGCGGTGTCGATCTATGGCGGGTCGACCGAGATTCAGAACAACGTGATCGCCAAGCGCATCCTCGGGATGCTGGATCACCAATAAGGTTGGAGAGCGGGGAGAGGCGGGAGGCCGGCAGGACCGGACCTTCCGCCATCCTTGGCTAACGAGGGAACGAACGAATGGCCGTCCTGAACGACGAACAAACGATGCTGCGCGACATGGCGCGCGAATGGGCCGACAATGAGTCGCCCGTCACCGCGTTTCGCAAGCTGCGCAATGCAGCGGCGCCCGGGGGCTTTGATCCCGCGGCATGGAGCGAGATCGGGCAGATGGGCTGGGGCGGTATCGTCGTTCCGGAGGAGCATGGCGGGTCGGCGTTCGGCTATCTGTCACTGGGGCTGGTGATCGAGCAACTCGGCCGCAATTTGGCGGCGACACCGCTGGCATCGACCGGGCCCGCGGCGACCGCGATCGCGATGGGTTCGTCGGAAGCGGCCAAGAACACCTGGCTGGCGAAGATCGCGTCGGGCGATGTGGTTGCGACGCTGGCGGTGGATGAGGGGCCGATCCACGATCTCGGCAAGATCACAACGACGGTCGAAGGCGGATTGCTGACCGGCACCAAGGCGTTCGTCGCTGAGGGCGATACCGCGGCGCTGTTCGTCGTGGCGGCGGTCGATGGGCTTTACCTCGTCACGGGCGACGAAGGCGTGACGCGGGCGACGCGCAAGATGGCGGATTCGCGCAGCCATGCGCAGATCGTGTTTTCGGGCGCGCCGGCGGAGAAGCTCGGCGGGCCCGAGCTGACGCGCGTGGTGGTCGATCGCGCCGCGGCGCTGCTCTGTGCCGAGATGCTGGGGATGGCCGAACAGGCGTTCGCGGTGACCAACGACTATCTCAAGACGCGGGTGCAGTTCGGGCAGCCGCTGTCGACCTTCCAGGCGTTGCAGCACCGGATGGCCAAGATGTTCACCGAGCTGGAGCTGATGCGATCGGTGGTCGAGGCGGCGCTGGAGGCGATCGACGCGGGGCGATCGGATGTCGACCAGGCGGTGAGCCTTGCCAAGGCGGTCGGCGGCGAGACGCTGAAGCTGGTCAGTCGCGAGATGGTGCAGCTGCACGGTGGCATCGGCATGACCGACGAGCACGACGCCGGGCTGTACATGAAGCGCGCGGCGGTGATCGAGCCGATGTGGGGCAACGCGGCGTATCACCGCGAGCGGTTTGCGCAGCTCAACGGGTATTGAGGGGGGGCGGTGAGCGGTGGAGCGGGTCGGTCAAGATCGTTGACTCTCCTACGCATCGTTTGAACGGCTAAGCCGCACGCGAACACGCCACCTACTCACCACCCCGGCGGAGGCCGGGGTCCAGGTAGGCAGGCGGCTGTGACGACGCACTGGCGCAGTCACTATCGTTTCCCAACTGGGCCCCGGCCTCCGCCGGGGGGGCGGAGATGGAGGTGGTGGTGCCGGGCATTACTGCTGCAGCTATCGCCAGGCGCTGCCGCTCCGGGGCTCGGATTGGGAAAGTTCGGGTGACGACCGCGTCGGCACTTTGGTAGAACCGCGTCATGCCTATCGGCCTGATCTGCCTCGATGCCGACGATACGCTTGGCACAACATGCGTCACTTCGAAGCCGCCGAGGCGGCGTTCGCGGCGATTCTGCGGCCGTTCGCCGACGTGGCGGCGACGCGGGCTACGCTGGAGGCGTGCGAGGCGCGGAACCTGAAGCTGTACGGCTATGGCGCGAAGGGCTTCACACTGTCGATGATCGAGACGGCGGTGGAACTCGGCGGCGCGGCGCTGCCGGCGGCGGCGATCGGCGAGATCCTCGCGGCGGGGGGCAGTTGCTGGCGCACCCGGTCGAGTTGCTCGACGACATCGAAGAGACGCTCGACCCGCTTGCTGCACGGGGGCGGCTGGTGCTGGTCACCAAGGGCGACCTCCTCCACCAAGAGGCGAAGCTCGCCGCGTCGGGGTTGGGCGACCGGTTCGCCGGGGTCGAGATCGTCAGCGACAAGACCGCGGACACTTTCGCGC
>NZ_DASVTL010000048.1:0-2992 GCF_036387595.1 Sphingomonas sp. | reverse complement strand
GGAGAGTATGATGGCCGATGTCGATGGCAGCTGGGATTGCACCGTCAAATCGCCGCTGGGCGACCAGAAGATGACCGTCGTGGTCAAGACCGAGGGCAATGCCTGGAACGGCACCGTCTCCGGCGCGATGGGCTCGAGCGATCTCAGCGGCGAGGCCGACGGCAACACCATTAGCTGGAAGCAGCAAATGACCGTGCCGATGCCGATGACGCTGGACTGCAAGGCCACCGCGGAAGGCGACACGCTGACCGGCACCGTCGGCGCGGGCGCATTCGGCAGCTTCCCGCTGTCGGGCACGCGCACCGCCTGATTCCGGGTTGAGGATTGAGAAGGGGCCTGCTTCCGGAGACGGAAGTGGGTCCTTTCGCGTTTCAGATGACGACAACGTCCACTCGCAAATGCCACCCCGGCGAAGGCGGGGCTCAGGTGGGAAGGTGGATCTCATTGTGCGCTACGCTCGGTCACCCCTGACCAATCGATCTTCAACGCTCCCGATATGCACCCTTCTTGTGTCCCCGCGAAGGCGGGGACCCAGTACTGGGCTCCCGCCTTCGCGGGAGCACGATGGGTGCCGGGGTAGTGCTCTCATGTCGAAGCCAACACACGTCGATCCAGCGGACAACGGCGCCGATTGGACGCGCCGCCAAATCTCGACTCCCAGCAAACGCTGCGCCCGCTACCGCATCACCCGCGTAACATGCCCCATCTTGCGCCCCGCCCGCGCAGCGCCTTTGCCGTACAGGTGCAAATGCGCACCCGGCTCGGTCAGCACCGGCTGCCACGCATCCTCGCCGATCAGGTTCTCCAGCGTCACCCGGCTGCCCGTCAGCGCGGTGCTGCCCAGCGGCAGGCCGCAGATCGCGCGGATATGGTTCTCGAATTGCGAGGTTTCGGCGCCCTCGATCGTCCAATGTCCCGAATTGTGCACCCGCGGCGCCATTTCGTTGAACACTGGGCCATCGGCGCCGACGAAGAATTCGCAGGCGAGCACTCCGACATAATCGAGCCGCTCGGCGATGCGCAGCGCCAGCGCGGTCGCTTCCTCGGACTGTTCGATCACCTCGCGCGGTGCAGGCAGCGTCGACGTGCGCAGGATCGCGTCTACGTGGACATTGTGCGGGGAATCGTAGCGCACGCACCCGCCATCCTCGCCGCGCGCGATCAGGATCGAGAATTCATGACTGAACGGCACGAACGCCTCGAGGATCGCGGGCCCGCCGATCGTCTCCCATGCGGCATCGACGTCGGCCGGCGTGTCGAGCTTGACCTGTCCCTTGCCGTCATAGCCGAACCGGGCGGTCTTGAGCACCGCGGGCGTGCCGACCGTCTCGATCGCGGCCGCAAGCGTCTCGCGGCTGTCGACCGCCGCCCAGCGCGCCGGACGGCCCCCGACCGATTCGACGAAGCGCTTCTCGGCGATCCGTTCCTGCGCCACCGCCAACGCGCGCGGGTGGGGGTGGACCGGCACGCGCGCCGCGAGCCACTCAACCGGCGCCAGCGCGATATTCTCGAATTCGTAGGTGACGACGTCGCACGATGCCGCGAAATCGGCGAGCACGATGCGATTGTGATAGTCGGCGCGGGTGAGGCTCGACGCGGTCTGCGCGGCGACGCTCTCGCGGTCGGGGGCCAGCACATGCGTGCGATAGCCGAGCTGCGCGGCGGCGACCGCGAGCATCCGGCCGAGCTGGCCGCCCCCGAGGATGCCGATCGTCGCGCCGGGCAGGATCATGCCGGGTCGGTCGCCACGGCCTCGGTCTGCGCGGTGCGCCACGCGACGAGGCGGTCGGCAAGCGCTGGGTCGGCCGTGGCGAGGATCGCAGCGGCGAGCAGCCCCGCATTGGTCGCGCCCGCCTTGCCGATCGCCAGCGTGCCGACCGGAATGCCGGCGGGCATCTGCACGATCGATAACAGGCTGTCGCGGCCCTTCAGCGCCTTGGATTCGACCGGCACCCCGAGCACAGGCAGATGCGTCAGCGCGGCGACCATGCCCGGCAGGTGCGCGGCGCCGCCAGCGCCCGCGATCACGATCTTTAGGCCACGATCGGCAGCGGTCTTCGCATAATCGTAGAGCCGGTCGGGGGTGCGATGCGCCGACACCACCCGCGTCTCATGCGCGACGCCGAGTTCGGTGAGGATGTCCGCGGCGCGCGTCATCGTCTCCCAATCGGAGGTGGAGCCCATGATGATGCCGACAAGCGGTTGCGCCATCGGCCGCGGTTAGCGGGCAGGCCGGGTGGCGGCAAGCCCCACTGGCGCCTCGCTCACACGATCTCGAACAACCCCGCCGCACCCATGCCGCCTGCGGTGCACATCGTCACCACGACATAGCGCACCCCGCGCTTGCGGCCTTCGATCAGCGCATGGCCGACCAGCCGGCTGCCGGTCATGCCGAACGGGTGCCCGACCGCGATCGCGCCGCCGTTGACGTTGTACTTCTCTGGATCGATGCCGAGGAAATCGCGGCAGTACAGGCATTGCGACGCGAACGCCTCGTTGAGTTCCCACAAGCCGATGTCCGCGACCGACAGCCCGGCACGCTCGAGCAGCTTGGGCACCGCGAAGATCGGGCCGATGCCCATCTCCTCGGGTCCGCAGCCTGCCGCTTGAAAGCCGCGGTAGAGGCCCAGGATCTCCTTGCCCTCCGCAACCGCAGTGTCGCGGTCCATCAGGATCTGCGCCGATGCGCCGTCGGACAATTGGCTGGCGTTACCCGCGGTGACGTTGCCGCCGGGACCGGAAAAGCCGCCGCCCGGCCAGACCGTCTTCAGGCCTGCAAGCCCCTCCGCGGTTGTCCCGGCGCGGATGCCCTCGTCCTGGGTGACCGTGACGCTCTCGGTGCCGGTGCGATTGCCCTCCTTGTCGAATAGCGCCTTTTGGACCGTGATCGGCGCGATCTCCTCGGCGAAGGCGCCCTTGGCGATCCCCTCGGCGGCGCGCTGCTGGCTCATCGCGGCATAGGCGTCCTGCGCCGCGCGCGTGATGCCGTAGC
>NZ_DASVTL010000047.1:0-29414 GCF_036387595.1 Sphingomonas sp. | reverse complement strand
GGACTTCGGCCTCGCGAACCGGGTGGTTCCGGCTGGCGAAGCGCGGCGCGCGGCGGAGGCGCTGGCGCATGACATCGCGCGCTTTCCGCAGGTCTGCATGCGCAGCGACCGGCTGTCGGCGTTGGAGCAATGGTCGCTGCCGCTCGACGCGGCGCTGCGGCGCGAGGCCGAGTTGGGCGCCGCCGCGCGCCGGATCGCGCCCGGCGGCGCGGCGCGCTTCGCTTCGGGCAAGGGGCGCGGCGGTGATTTCTCCGAGGTCTAGGCGATCCTGTAGAAGCGCCGGGCGGTGTCGCGGAACAGCTCGGCGCGATCGGCCGCCGGATCGTCGACGGTAATGGCGTCGAAGGCATCCCAGATCGCGTCATAGCTCTTGTGCAGGCCATCGACGGGGAAGTTGCTCGCAAACATCGCGCGGGCGGGCGTGAACAGGTCGATCAGCTCGCGCACGATCGGCCGAATGCCGTCCACAGTCCAGTGATGGTCGACCATCGCCAGCCCCGACAGCTTGACTACGACGTGCGGCAGCGCGGCGAGCGCGGTCATCCCCGCGCGCCACAACGCGTGCTCCGCGCCCGTGCGATGGAGCGGCAGGCCGGCGTGGCCGACCACGAGCGGCGTGCCGGGCCGATCGGCCGCAAGATCGGCGAGCGCGGCGAGCTGCGCGGGGAAGGCCATGACCTCCGCCGACAGTCCGCGTTCGCCCAGTTCGGCATACCCCGCGCGCCAGGCGGGACGGCTGAGGAGATCGGGATCGGCGACGGCGCGGAACATGGCATCGGCATCCCAATTCACCATCACGCGGACGCCCCGGAACAGCGGCGATCGCATGTGGGTGTCCAGCGCGGCGCCAAGCTCGCCCGACGCGAGGTCTACCCGTCCGACGATCGCGTGCGGGAAGCCGTGCACCTCAGCGAACGCCTGGACGTGCGCGGTCTCCGCGATCGGCGGGTCATAGTGCGACTCGACGTACACCGATCGGGTGACGTTCTGCGCGCACGCGAGCGGCAGGAACTCCGCCGCCTCGAAATCATGCTTGAGTCTGCCGGTGTCGCCGAGGAACCGCTCGATCCCCGGCGCGCGCAGCATCGGGTAATGCGATGAATCCAACCGCCAGAGATGATGATGGGCGTCGGTCTTCTCGATCGTCATCCGCGCCTCCCCGAATTCGGTTGGCTGGACGTAGCAGCGCCCCGCGCCTGCGTCCGGGGTGCCGCCGCTCGGGCGTGCGCCATTACATACGCAATTGCTCCCCTCTTGCACGGTGCGCGTTCCCGCCACCGTCACGAATGACGCTAGCGTGCCGCGCAGACGCAACCACGAGATCGCGGCGATGAACCTGGACTTCGACGAAGACGAGACCGCGTTTCGCGACGAGGTGCGTGCATTCTTTGCGGACGCCGCCTCGCCTGCGCATCGCGCGCGGTTGCAGGCTGGGTTGCGGCTCGACCCCGCCGAGATGGTCGCCTGGCAGCGACGGCTCGCCGCGCGCGGCTGGGGCGCGCCGACCTGGCCGGTCGAACACGGCGGGACGGGCTGGTCGCCGACCCAGGTCTATATCTTCGAGATGGAGGCGGCGCGCGCCGACGCGCCGATCCAGTTCCATCAGGGACTGGAACTGATCGGGCCGATTCTCTTCACCTACGGCACTCCCGAGCAGAAGGCGCGATATCTGCCCGCGATCATATCGGGCGACGACTGGTGGTGCCAGGGATATACCGAGCCTGCGGCCGGATCCGATCTGGCCGGGTTGCAGACGCGTGCTGTCCGGGACGGCGACCATTATGTCGTAAACGGGCAGAAGATGTGGACGAGCTACGCGCATGTAGCGAACCGGATGTTCTGCCTCGTGCGTACCTCGACCGAAGCTCGCAAGCAAAGCGGGCTGTCGATGTTGCTGATCGACATGGACACGCCCGGGCTGACGGTTCGCCCCATCGAAACGATGGACGAGAAGCGCCACAGCAACGAAGTGTTCCTGGACGACGTGCGCGTGCCGGTCGCGAACCTGGTCGGCCAAGAGGGCGCGGGGTGGAGCTATGGCAAGGTGCTGCTCGACCGCGAGCGCGGGTTCGGCGCGGCGTCCGCGTTGCGGCTCAGCCAGAGCCTGCGCGGCCTGCGCGCGGCGGCGGCCGCGCGTGGGGCCGATCGCGATCCGGTGTTTCGCGCGAACCTGGCGCAGATCGAGATCGAGACGATCGCGGTCGAGACGATGGTGATGCGGCTGATGGCGGATGCGTCGGCGGGCAACGACTCGGGGCCCCGCGCCTCGATGCTCAAGCTGCGCTGGTCCGAGCTGCTCCAGGCGGTCACGGAATTGTGGTTCGAGACGCTCGGGTACGACGCGGCAGCGTTTCGCGCGATCGAAGGCCAAGCAGGTGCGGTTGACGCCGACATAGCCTATGCGGTGCAGGGCGCACTGAACGCCCGAGTGACCACGATCTATGGCGGGTCGAGCGAGATCCAGCGCAACATCGTCGCGCGGCGGCATCTGGGGCTTTAGCGGAAGGGATCGCGATGATCGAGCAACTGAACTGGGAGCCGCTGTTCGTCCTGCGACTCATCGTCGGCTACGATCACGCGCAGCGGCTCGGCGTCACGCCGCTGGGCTACCGCGGCGTTTTTCCGGTCGACGGCGGCACGTTCGAGGGGGAGCGGCTGCGCGGCATCGTAAATCCGGGCGGCGCGGACTGGATCACGATGCGGTCGGACGGGACGATGATGATCGACGTCCGGCTGACGCTCACCACGCACGACGGCGCGCTGATCGGCATGACCTACACCGGCCTCGCGCGTGCCAGGGACGCTGCGAACGCCGAGCGTTTCCGCAATCGCGAGGTGCTGAGCTTCGAGGAGACCTATCTCCACACCACGCCGCGGTTCGAGACCGGCGATGCGCGGTATCTGTGGATGAACGATGTGATCGCGGTCACCAACGGCGTGCGCACAGCGGCGGGCGGCACGTACCACGTGTTCGCGATCGTCTAGCTTCGCACGTTGGCCTCCAACAGGTCGATCCAGCGGTCCCAGAGCTGCGGCGGCCCTTCGTGCGCCATGTCATCGAGCACGGTGAGCCGTGCCTGTGGAATCGCGGCGGCTGTTTCCTCGGCGAGCGTCAGCGGGATGATGGTGTCAAGCGCGCCGTGAATGATCTGCACCGGCATGGACAGACGGCCGAGCACGCCCCGGAGATCGGGAGCGGCGAGCCCAAGCATGAAGTGGCGCGCGATCGAGCCTTCGGGAACTCCGCGATCAAACGCGCGGATCGCGGCGGCGCGGATCGCGGGCTCGTTGAAATACGCCGGGTTGCCGATCGCGCGCGCGGTCGCGACCTGGCGCTCGGCGAAGTGTGCGGCGTCGGCGAACCGCTCGGCGTCCAGCGCCTCCAGGCGGGCGCGCGGCACGCTCGTGCCGATCGCGCGCGAGAAGGTCATAACCAGCGTTAGCGACAGCGCCCGCTCCCGGCTTTGCAGCGCGACCGCTTGCGCGACATAGGCACCGAGCGACCGGCCGAAGAGGTGGGCGCGTGCGATGCCCACCGCGTCGAGCACCGCGACCACATCGGCGGCGAGATCGGCGGTGGTATAGGGAAGGTCGGGCGTGCGGCCGTCGGCGATCGCTTCAGCCACTCCAACCGCGTCCGATCCACGTTCCGCAAAACCGGTCGAAAGGCCGGTGTCGCGCTGGTCGAGGCGTATGACCGAGAAGCCGCGCGCCACGATCGCGTCGCAGAAGGCATCCGGAAAATCGATCAGCTGCTTGCCCGCGCCGCCCAGGAGCAGGACCGCAGGGTCGGCGGCATTGCCGAGCGTCTCATAGTACAGGCGCACGTCGCCGTTGATCGCGAACGGCATGCTAGCGCCCCTTGAACACAGGCGCGCGTTTCTCCAGCACCGCGGTGCGCGCCTCGACCGCGTCCTCGGTCCGCGACAGCCGCACGGTGTTGCTCTGCTCATAACGATAGCCGTCGCGGATCGACAGGTTGCCGACGGTGACCAAAGCGTCCTTCGCCAGCGCGATTGCCAGCGGGCTCTTGGCAGCGATCGTCCGCGCCAGGTCCATGCAATGGTCCATGAGCTTTTCGAGTGGCAGGCACGCATCGACGACCCGGTATTGCAGCAGTTCCTCGCCGCTGACGCGGCAGCCGGTCAGCACCATCTTGCTGACCAGCGAGTGCGGAAACAGCCGCATCGCGTGGCGCACGCCACCCATCAGCCCGACGTCGATCTCGGGCAGGCTGAGATAGGCGTTGTCCGACGCGACCAGGATGTCGCACACCGAGGCCAGGCCGAACCCCGCGCCGATCGCCGGGCCGTTGATCGCGGCGATCACCGGCTTGCGGCATTCCATGATCGAATACATCGCCTCGCGCGCCAACCGCATGCGGCTCCACATCGTGCCCGGCGGCGCGTCGGGACCGGGCCGGTTCTTCAGGTCCGCGCCCGCCGAGAACATGCGCCCCGTGCCGGTCAGGATCGCGACGCGGACGTCGTCGCGATCGCTGAGCGAGTCGAAGATCGCCGTCATCTCGGCCATCAGTTCGGGCGGCTGGGCGTTCACCGGCGGATGGTCGATGGTCACCACCGCGATATGATCGGCCACGTCGAGTCGGAGCATCACGCGCGCTCTCCCATGTTGCGGGTTGCTCGTGGACCATGCCGCTGCGCCGCCGCCGGTCCAGCGCGTGACGCGCAACTGCGCCGCCATTACGAGTGTGATTTGCATCCCCGCGCGCGGACCCGGCGTCGCGGCGCGACGGCGCTCTGCTAGCGTCCTCCGGATCGGGAGAGAGCGGAGGCGGCCCCCATGCTGATGAGCGAGATGGTGCGGCGCGGGGCGCAGCAATTCGGCGATTGCACCGCGATCCGCTTTGCGGGGGAGGCGATGACCTTCGCCGAAGCCCATGGCTGGTCCAACCGCCTCGGCAACGCGCTGATCGCGACCGGGCATGCGCCGGTCGGGGCGCGAATCGCGCTGCTGCTCAACAACGGGCTCTACAGCATCCCGCTGGACTTCGCCTGCGCCGCGGCGCGTGTCACCCGCGTGCCGCTCAATGCGCGGCTGTCGGCGCGCGAGCATGCCGGGATGATCGCCGGGGCGGGTGCCGAGCTGCTCGTCTATGGCCCCGATCTGGCGGCGCGTGCGGGCGAGTTGGCGGCGCTCGTACCCGGTTTGGCGCTGCTGTGTCTGGGGGAGGATGCCCGCGCGCCCGATCTGCTCGCGCTCGCCGCTGAAGCCGCCGCAGGCGACGTCGACCGCGTGGTCGAGGCCGAGGACGTCGTGCTGGCGCTCTACACGTCGGGCACCACCGGCTCGTTGAAGGCCGCGAGCCATACCCAGCGGAGTTGGGCGGCAGTGGCGACCAACATCCTCGGGAATCTTGTCGACCCGCGGCCGGGCGAGATGATGCTCCACGCCGCGTCGCTGATCCACGCGAGCGGGACGATGGTGCTGCCATATTGGGTGCGCGGCGGGGTTGCTGGGGTTCTCCCGGGCTTCGTGCCCGAGGAATATTGCGCCGCCGTCGAGCGATGGCGACCCGCGGCGATCAACCTGGTGCCGACGATGATCGGCATGCTGCTCGATATGCCGGGCATCGGCACCCGTGATTTCGGATCGGTCGAGACCATCGTCTACGGCGCGTCGCCGATGCCGCGCGCGACGCTGCGGCGCGGGCTCGACCTTTGGGGGCCGCGCTTCACCCAATATTACGGGCAGAGCGAAGCACCCTTGTGCATCAGCGTGCTGGGCAAGAACGATCACGTCGGGCCTGACGCCGAACGCCGCCTGCTGTCGTGCGGTCGCGTCAGCCTCGACTGCGAAGTGAAGCTGGCGGACGAGGACGGCGAACGTGTCGCCGCCGGTACGCCGGGCGAAATCCTGGTCCGCGCGCCCTTCGCGATGACGGGCTATTACGACGCCCCGGCGCTCAACGCGGAGACGGTAACCGCGGACGGCTGGATACGCACCCGCGACATCGGCCAGTTCGATGCGGACGGCTATCTCTATCTGGTCGATCGCACCTCCGACATGATCGTGTCGGGCGGGTACAATGTCTATCCGCGTGAGGTGGAGGACGTGCTGACCGCGCATCCCGCGGTGCGCGAGGCGGTGGTCGTCGGGCTGCCGCACGAAAAATGGGGTGAGGTGGTGACCGCCTTCGTCGCGGTGCGCGAAGGGCAGATGGTCGCGCCGGATGCCCTGATCGACTTCGCGCGTGCGCAACTGGCAGCGTACAAGGTGCCCAAGGACGTGCGCTTCATCGACGAAGTGCCCAAGAGTGCGGTCGGCAAGCTACTCCGCCGTGCAATCCGCGACCCGTTCTGGGCCGGGCGGGAGCGCAAGCTCTGAGCGGCCGGATCGCGATCGTCACCGGCGCGGGCCGCGGCATCGGCCGCGCGGTGGCGGAGCGGCTCGCCCGCGATGGCTGTCGCACGATCCTGGCCGACGTCGATGGCGAAGTCGCGGAGGCGAGCGCCACCGAACTCCGCGCCGGCGGGCTCGACGCGCAGGGCCACGCGCTCGACATTCGCGACCGCGCCGCCGCGCATGCGCTGGTGGCTGCGCTTGGGCACGTCGATGTGCTGGTCAACAACGCCGCGATCGCGAGCGACATGGTCGCGTTCATGGACCTCTCGCCAAAGCGATTGCGCGAGATGATCGACGTCAATCTGCGCGGAACCTTCATCCTGTCGCAGGAGGTGGTCGCGGCGATGCCCTCCGGCGGGCGGATCGTGAACATCGCGTCGCGCGGCTACCTCGGCGGCGCGGGCGCGTCGCATTACGTCGCCAGCAAGGCGGGCGTGGTCGGGCTGACCCGCGCGATGGCGGTGGAACTGCGCTGGGACGGGATCAGCGTCAATTGCGTGGCGCCGGGGATGGTCGAGACGCGGATGATGGCGAGTTTCGACGACGACATGCGCCGCAAGCTCGCTGCGCGCGAACCGCGCGGGCGGCCTGCGTCCCCGCAGGAACTGGCCGATGTCGTCGCCTTTCTCGCCTCTCCGCAAGCGGCGTTCGTCAGCGGGCAGGTGCTGCTGGTCGACGGCGGCAAGAATCTGGGGATTCCGCCGCTATGACCGCTGCGCTGGTGATCGGGGCGGACCGCGCGTTCGGTGGGGAGATCGTCGAGGCTCTGGAGCGCGATGGCCATGCCGTCGCGCGGTCGTTTGACGAGGCGGCGGACGTGCTCGAGCTGCTCGTCGTCAACACGCCCGTTGCGCCGCGCCGCATCCGCTTCCGCGACATGACCGACGCGGATTTCACCAGTGCGCTGGAGGATCAGCTTTACGTGCTCACGGAGGCGGTACGCTTCGCCGCGCCACGGATGGCCGCGGGCGGGGCGATCGTTCATGTCGGGTCAAAGGCGCATTTGGGCACGTGGGACGGCGTCGAATTGGCAGCGGCCGGCGCGGCGTGCGTGGCGCTGGTGCGCTCGCTGGCGCTCGAACTGCGCGGCATCCGCGCGAACACGCTCGCGACAGACTTCGTGGGGGAGCGCTGGGACAGCGAGGCGTCGCGCATCGACCTGGCGGCGACCGTGGCCTGGCTCGGTAGTGCGTCCGCGCGGCTGATCTCGGGCGAGACGATCCTGCTCGACAGCGGCCGCAGCCTGCGGATGCCGCTGGCGGTGAGCGGTCAGTCGGCCGGCGCGGGTTCAGGCGCTGGCGCATCCTCGAACACGAAATCCGCATAACCGTTGGCGGCCGCCGCGTTGCACATCTCGATGTACCGGCTGAACCCGCCTGCAAAGATCGGGAAGAAATGCGCCTTGCCCGGGATGTTCGCGCCGACGTACCACGACTTTGCCTTGGGGATCAGTGACCGGCCCGCGATCTCGCTCAGCAGCGCCATGTAGCGGTCCTCGGCCTCAGGCATCGGTTCGATCGCGGCGTGGCCGTGCTTCCGCAGATCGGCGATGCAGCGGACGATCCAGCGTGCATTCTCCTCGTTGAGGATGACGAAGTTGGCAAGCGCCGACGGGCCATTCGCGCCTGCGATCATGAACAGGTTGGGAAAGCCTTCCATCATCAGCCCAAGGTAGGAATGCGCCCCGCCCGCCCATTTCTCGCGCAGGCTGCGGCCGCCCCGGCCCTTGATGTCGACCGCCATCATCGCGCCGGTCAGCCCGTCGTAGCCGGTCGCGCCGATGATGATGTCGAGGGGTATTTCGCGCTTGCTGGTGCGGATGCCCGCGGGGGTTATCGCTTCGATCGGCTCGTTGAGGCAATCGACGAGGGTCACGTTGTCACGGTTGAACGTCTCGTAATATCCGCTGTCCAGGCACGGCCGCCGCGTGAAGATCGGGTAGCCGCGGGGGGTCAGCACTTCGGCGGTGGCGGGGTCGTTCACTACCTCGCGAATCTTCCCGCGCACGAATTCGGCGACGACCGCGTTGGTCTCCTCGTGATACAGCAGGTCCGAGAACAGGCCGAAGATCGCCTGGCCGCCCTCGCGCCAGCCCTCCTCCAGCAGGCGCAGCGCTTCCTCCTTGCTGACGCTGAACATCGGGCGGGTCGAGACCGGACGCACGCCGCCGGTGTGGGTGCTGCGTGCGATCGTGCGGAGGCGCGGATAGTGCGCCTTGATCTGGGCCATGTATTCGGCGGTCAGCGGGTGATTGCGCATCGGGATAGTGAAACTGGGCGTACGCTGGAAAACGTGGAGGTGCGCGGCCTGTTCGGCGACGACGGGCACCGCCTGGATGCCGGTCGAGCCGGTGCCGATGATGCCGACGCGCTTGCCGGAGAAGTCGACCGGGTGCTGCGGCCAGCGGCCCGACAGATATATGTCGCCGGTGAACGTTTCCCGACCGGGGATGTCGATGCCTTTCGGGATCGACAGCGGACCGGTCGCCATAATGCAGTAGGTCGCCTCATAGTAGTCGCCGGTGTCGGTCTCGATCGTCCACAGCCGGCGCGCGTCATCCCAAGCGATCGTGCGCGCACGGGTGAGGAACGACGTGTCGCGGCGAAGGTCGAGCTTGTCGGCGACGAAGCGCGCATAGGCGAAGATTTCAGGCTGCGCGGCGAACTTCTCGCTCCAAGTCCATTCCTGCTGGATCTCGTCGAGGAACGAATAACTGTAGTCAATGCTCATCACGTCGCAGCGCGCACCCGGATAGCGGTTCCAATACCAGGTGCCGCCGACGTCGTCGCCAGCCTCGATCGCGTGGACGGACAGCCCTGCCTCGCGCGCCATGTGGAGCATGCACATGCCGCCAAAGCCCATGCCGATGACCAGCGCGTCCAAGCGTCGCGGGGCTGCCCTGTGCCGTTCCCTCATCCCCGCACCGTGCGCCATCGTCATTCTCCCGCCTCAAGTTCCGCGCGATGGGTCTAGGCTGCGGCTCGATACCCGGGCCAACGAACGGGTGTAATCGCGCGAAAGATTACATGCGTGCAACTGCAGGGTCGCGGCGCGAACGCCTTGGCCAAGTTGGTTTAGCAAGAATGCAATTACCGAAGTCGGCGGGCTCTATCGTTTGCGCGCTGACGACCGATGCTGCCTCTTGACCGCAATAACAAAGAAGCCGGGGAGGAAAGTCATGGCGAACATTGCCATTCGGTACGCAGTGCGGCGCGTCGGGATCACTCGGATGGCGTTGGCGCTGCTCGCGGGGACTGCGCTGACCACCCCGGCGCTTGCGCAAGTATCCACTGCCGAGCAGCCGAAGCCGGAACCCCAGACCGTCACCGCGCCTTTGCCCGCGCAGAACGAGGGGCTGCAGGACATCATCGTCACCGCGCAACGGCGATCGGAGAACCTACAGGAAGTCCCGGTATCGGTCGTTGCGATCACCGCCGAGGACGCACTGGTCCGCGGTGTCACCGGTACGCTGGCGCTGACCGCGACCGTGCCGGGATTGGTGATAAACAATCCCGCGAGCGTCGGTAATCCCTACCTGCGCGGCGTCGGCTCGAACCTGTTCGATCCCAGCGCCGAGCAGGGCGTCGCGCTCTATGTCGACGGCGTCTATATCGCCAGCCCGCAGGCCAACCTGTTTTCCTTCAACAATATCGAGCAGATCGAGGTGCTACGCGGACCCCAGGGCACGCTGTTCGGGCGCAACGCAACCGGCGGCGTCATCCAGATCACGACCCGCAAGCCCTCGTCGACGCCATCGGCCGACCTCAGCGTCGGCTACGGCAATTACGACGCGGTCACTGTCGGCGGCTATGTGACGGGCGGGCTCGCCGAAAATCTGGCGGTCGATCTCGCCGGTCTCTACGAGAATCAGGGCGAGGGTTTCGGCCGCAACCTGACGCTGAACCGCGATCAATATCATCTGGCGCGCGGCAATTACTCACTGCGCAGCAAGATGCTGTGGGAGCCTGGCGCGGGCACCAGCATCACCTTGGCGGGCGATTACGCACACGCCGTGTCGACCGCGGCCTATCAGAAGCCGCAAGGTACGATCTCGCCAACGGACGGATCGACGTATCCCGGCGAGTTCAACAGCAATGGCGATCTGTACAACCGCAACCGCGTGAACACCGGTGGCGCGTCGCTGCGCGTCGAGCAGGACATCGGTACCATCACGGTGATGAACATCGCCTCCTATCGCAAGGCCAACATTCGATACGACCTCGACAACGACGTCACGGCGCGCCGCGCCGGCAACGTCAACTTTCGCAATGGCGCGCACAACTGGTCGAACGAACTGCAGATCATCGGCCCGGATACCGGAACGTTCAAGTGGATCGTCGGCGGCTATTACTTCGACTCGGTTGGCGAGTATTTTCAGGTCCTCATCAACGGCAACCGATCGAACGAGGACAAGCAGCGTGCGGTCGCCTGGGCCGGCTTTGGTCAGGCGACCGCGCAAATCTCCGCCAGGACCGACCTGACGCTGGGCCTACGCTATACGACCGAGAAACAGACGTTCACGCAGACCTTTTCGGTGGTGCGGCGGGAGGAGCAGAGCTTCGACAAGCTGACGTGGCGTGCGGCGCTGCGGCATGAATTCACCGAAGACGTCTCGGCCTATGTCTCCTACAACCGCGGTTTCAAGAGCGGCGGCTACAACCTGCGCCTGCCGGGCAACAGCTTCCAGCCCGAGACGCTCGACGCCTATGAGGTCGGGCTGAAGACCGAGCTATTCGATCGACGGCTTCGCTTCAACGTGGGAGGCTTTTGGTACGATGACAAGAACGTGCAGGTGCTCAGCGCCTTCCTCGGCGGCACCATCACCTCCAACGCCGCCGCTGCGCGGATCAGGGGGTTCGAGGCGGATTTCGAGGCAGCGGTGACGCCCGAATTCCGCCTGTCGGGCGGCCTGTCGATCCAGGGCGGCGAATATACCAGCTACCCCAACGGCGTGTCGCTGACGCAGAACGGCGTGCGCACCTTCGTGGACCAGCGCGGCAACGAGACGATCGTGACCCCGCCATTCTCTGGCACGCTGACGGCGACCTACAACGCCGATCTGGGCGATAGCGGGCGGCTGCAACCGTCGGTGACGCTGACCTACAACGACCGCTATTATTGGCAGTCGGACAACCGGCTGACCCAGCCAGCGTTTACCCTGCTCAACGCGTCGCTGCTCTGGACCTCGCCCAGCAAGCGGTTCGACGTGCGGCTGTGGGGAAAGAACCTGACCGACGCGACCTACTACATCGCGCGCCTTGGCGTGACCGGCCTCGGCGACGTTCAGGAGCAGGCCGCCCCGCGCACCTTCGGCGTCACCCTAGGCGTTCATATGTGAATCTTGCTCACCGCGTGTCGATCCCAAAGGCCACAAGTTGTTCAAACCGGCGGGCGAATGAGGCCTGTGGTGGCACACGTTGACGTCACAACCCTGTCGGTGCGGCGCCGGTCGGACGCTTGGACCCCGCTGAGAGAGAAAAGCGGTAAGCCACAATGCTTGTTGCCTCCGTCCGCACGATAAGATGCGAGCCATGTGTTTGATCGCGCAGTGTGGTGGTACGATTGACCAGCATACGTGGCGGGAGGAACCATGGATCGGGTTCTACACGGCATCGCCAGAACGACGGAGACAGTCGGGCGATCGACACAGCGGAGTGAAGAAAGCGTGAGGGCGCTTGCCGTCGGTACAGAATCGGCCATCCGAACCAATGTGCAACATCGCGAGCCAAGTGCCCTCTTGACCGGTTGCAGCACACTTGTCGTGCCCCGAAGCCGGTGAGTAGAACGCTCAACATCATGCGATTACAATAACTTAAGAGCGACTATAGCAATCCTAAGTCATTGATATTGCATAGACTCTGTTGGCGGAGACGGAGGGATTCGAACCCTCGATACGGTTTCCCGTATGACGCTTTAGCAAAGCGTTGGTTTCAGCCACTCACCCACGTCTCCGGATGCAGCATGCGGTGGGTCTATAGCCGTGCATCTCCGCCCGATCAACCGCGTCGACGAGCGGGCCGCATGGCAGCCGTTCATTGCGTGGACAGGGGATCGCTGGTTAAAGTCGGCCGCGAACCGCACGAACATCGCGAGGGGAATGACAATGCGCAGCGTCTGGATCGGGCTGGCGGTGATCGGGCTGGCGGGGGCGCCGTGCGCGTCGGCGCAGGTGCGCACGATCGATCCCAATCGCGCGGTGGACGGCGATCTCGCGGCGCCGCCCTCACGCCCGTCGCCTTCTGCGACCCCGACACGCCCGGCCAGCGAACCAGCGCCGCAGGACACCCCATCGGCCACCCCGCCTCAGCAAACGCCGCCGACATCGTCCAGCGACCGCGCTGCCGCCGCCACCGCGGCGGAGGGCACCTATGAGCGGGACGACCTGATCGCTGCGGGCGAAGGCGTTTTCGGCAAGGGCGCCGCCGGGCTGGGCGGGATTATCGAGCGCATCTTAAAGGAACAAGGCCGGCCCAACGCCTATATCGCCGGGCGAGAAGCGTCCGGCGCGTTCGTGGTCGGCGTGCGTTACGGGTCGGGGGTGATGAACCACCGGGTCGAGGGCGAGCAGCCGGTGTATTGGACGGGGCCTTCGGTCGGCTTCGACGTCGGCGGCGACGCCAACAAGGTGTTCGTCCTGGTCTACAACCTCTACGATACCGCCGAACTGTTCCACCGCTTCCCTGCCGCCGAGGGACGACTGTATCTCGTCGGCGGATTCGCGGCGACGTATCTGCGGCGCGGCAATGTCGTGCTGATCCCGGTGCGGCTGGGGGTCGGTTGGCGTGCGGGGGTCAACGTCGGCTATATGAACATCACCCGCAAGAGCCGCTGGCTGCCGTTCTAGGCGCAACGCGGCTGGCGGCGCGCCGCCGCCAGACTCGCGCAAGCCCGGCCGCGGGCAACGCCCGTCCGACGACGCGGCTTAGCCGCGGCGGCCGCAAGATGGAGGCCAGCCGCCCGGCGCGCGCAAGCCTGCCCCTACTTCGGCTTGACGAAGCGCAAGGTCATCCGGTCGCTTTCGCCGATCGCTGCGTATTTGGCGCGGTCGACATCCTTCAGCCGATACACCGGCGGCAACGTCCACACGCCCTCCGGCCAATCAGCGGTATCCTTGGGGTTGGCGTTGATCTCGGACGATCCCGCCTGGCGGAACCCGGCGCCGGTCGCGAAGGCGACGACCGAGCTGGTCTTCATATAGCCGCTCTTTTCCTCCGCCGCCGCGTCGCGCGCCTCCGGCAGGCGATGCTCGACGATGCCCAGCGTCCCGCCGGGTTTCAGCATCCGATACATTTCGGCAAAGGCGGCGCGGGTCTGGTCGACGCCGGCGAAGCGCAGATTGTGGATATTGCGGAAAGTGACCACCACATCGGCGGATCCGGCGGGCACGGAAGGCTCGCCGTCCTTGGCGGGAAACGCCGCGAGGCGAACCTTGCCATAGGTAGCCGCGTCCTTGGCCTGCAACGCCTTCACGCCGTTCAAGCCCCGCTCCATGCCACCGACCGCATAGAACGTGCCGCGCTTGGCGAGATAGGGCGCCAGGATCTCGGTGTACCAGCCTCCGCCGGGGATCAGTTCGACCACGGTGTCGGTCGGCTTCACGCCGAAGAAGGCGAGCGTCTGCGCCGGATGCCGATAGCCGTCCCGCGCGACATTGGCGGGGGTTCGTGTCTTGGCGGCGACGGCGGCCTGCAACGCGGGGGTGACGCGTGGCAACTGGGCAACCGCAACCGTGGCGAGCGCGATCGAGGCCAGGGCGAGGACGGGGTAACGCATGACGATCTCCGCGGATTTGAAAGCAATGGCGTCACTCATGCGCGCACCGCGCCGGCCGCACAAGCCGCGTCACCCGAAGTCGACCGACTCGAAGCGTATCGGCCGCCCTGCCGCCCGCGCGGCCAGGTCACCCTCCCACATCGCCACGTCGCCGCGGACGATCGTCCCGATCGGCTTGCCGGTCAGCGTCATGCCGGTGAACGGAGACCAGCCGCTGCGCGACGCCAGCCAGCTTTCCTCCACGCTCCACCGCGCCCGCGTATCGACGATCGAAAAGTCGGCGTCATATCCCGCAGCGATCCGCCCCTTGCCGACGATCCCGAAGATACGCTGCGCACCCGCGCTGGTCAGTTCGATCAGCCGCTGCATCGTCATCCGGCCGGCCGCGACATGATCGAGCAGCAGCGGCAGCAGCGTCTGCACCCCCGGCATGCCGCTCGGCGAATCCGGATAGGGCTTGGCCTTTTCCTCCAGCGTGTGCGGCGCGTGGTCCGATCCGATCACGTCGGGCACGCCCTGGGTCAGCCAATGCCACAGCCCGTCGCGGTGCGCACCCGATCGGATCGGCGGGTTCATCTGCGCCAGCGTGCCGAGCCGCGGATAGGCCTCCTCGCCTGCCAGCGTCAGATGCTGCGGCGTCAGCTCGCAGGTCGCGATATCCTTGTTCGCCCCGAGCAGCTCCAGTTCGGCCGGCGTCGTGACGTGGAGCACATGGATGCGCCGCCCCGCCGCCCGCGCCAGCCCCAGGATACGCCGCGTCGCCAGCAGCGCGCTCTCGTCGTCGCGCCACACCGGATGCGACGACGGATCGCCCGCGATGCGCTCGCCGCTGCGCGCCTGCATCCGCGCCTCGTCCTCCGCGTGGATGGCGACGCGGCGGTGGCCCGATGCAAGCACCTCCGCCAGCCGCGCGTCCTCCGACACCAGCAGGTCGCCCGTTGACGCCCCCATGAAGATCTTGACGCCGGCGGTTCCCGGCAGCCGCTCCAGTTCGGCCAGGTCGCGCGCATTGTGGTTGGTCGCGCCCACGTAGAAGGCGTGATCGCACCACATCCGGTCGCGTGCGCGCGCCAGCTTGTCGGCGATCGCCTCGGCGCTGTCGGTATTGGGCTTGGTGTTCGGCATCTCGAACACCGCGGTAACCCCGCCGAGCACGGCCGCGCGGCTGCCGCTTTCCAGGTCTTCCTTGTGGACCAGTCCCGGCTCGCGAAAATGCACCTGCGTGTCGATCACGCCCGGGAGGATATCCAGCCCGGTGCAGTCGATCGTCCGGCCCGCATCCCCGGTCACGCCGATCCCCGCGATCCGGCCGTCGCGCACGCCGACGTCGGCCAGAACCGGGCCACCGGGCAGATGGACGGTGCCGCCCACGAGCTTGAGGTCGAACGTCGCCATCGCATGAGCCTTCCGTCAGGGATCGGCGCGTCCTACCTTGGTGCCATGCCCGATACCACCCCGCTCCCCACGATGCCGGCCACGAAGCCGGCCACGATGCTCCCCCACCGCGCGCTCCTTCGCCTCTGCGGCACGGAGGTCCGTGGCTTCCTTCAGGGGCTGGTGACGGTCGACATGCACGGGGTCATGCCGCGCTGGGGTGCGCTGCTCACCCCGCAGGGCAAGGCGCTGTTCGATTTCATCCTCTGGGCGGACGCCGACGACATCCTGATCGACTGCGAGCGCGATCAGGCCGATGCACTGGTCAAGCGCCTGGCCATGTACCGCCTGCGCCGCCCGATCGTCATTGCACGCGACGACACGCTGGCCGTCCACTGGTCGCCGGAAGAACCGCCGCACGCCGCGTCGCCCGACCCGCGCCTGGCCGCGCTCGGCTGGCGCTGGCTTGCCGTGCCGAGCCAACCCGCGAACGACTGGCACGCCAGCCGTCTCGCTCTGGGCGTCACCGAAGGCGCAGCCGAACTCGGCGCCGGCGAGACGCTGTGGCTGGAATGCAACGCGGCCGAACTGAATGGCGTCGATTTCGCCAAGGGCTGCTACGTCGGCCAGGAAAACACCGCCCGCATGCACTATCGCGCGAAGGTCAACCGGCGGCTGGTCGTCGTGCCACTCGCGGAGGCCGGGGATCGAACCCGTGCGATCTACCCCGATCTCGGACTGATGGTCGAGCATCGCCGGATCGACGCCTTGGGCGACGCGCTGGTGCCGCAATGGCTGGTGAGCGCACTAACCGTTTAGCGCGGGTTGTGACCATACGGAGGCATCGTGACGAAGCCGATTTTGGTTCAGGGCAAGGATCGAGGAGCGGAGCGATGCTTGTGCATCGTGACCGACGAGAGACGCCGCCCTGGGGCAAAATCGGCCCGCCGCCTTGGCGGTTGCCCTGTCGTGCCCGCCGGCGGCGTCGCGAGCCTTGCACGTAGCACCGCTACGTGCTGCGCCACGCTCCTTGCCGGACGAACACGACAGGGCAATCACGATGCCTCCGTATGGTCACAACCCGCTCTAGCAGGAGCATGAAGCGCATCGCTTCGGCAACTGACGTGCTCTGGGCACACGGCGGTATGCGTCACGCTTGCCTGCCCTTGCGGGAGAGTTGACCCTTGTCTCGCGCACAGCGCCTTCTCGACCTGATCCAGGTCTTGCGTCGCCATCGGCGTGCGGTCGCGGGCACCGTACTGGCCGAGGAACTCGGCGTGTCGCTGCGCACCTTGTATCGCGATATCGAGAGTTTGAAGGCGCAAGGCGCGCATATCGATGGGGAAGCCGGCGTCGGCTATGTGCTCCGCCCCGGCTTCATGCTGCCGCCGCTGATGTTCTCCGAAGACGAGATCGAGGCGTTGGTACTCGGCTCGCGATGGGTTTCGGAGCGCGCCGACGGGCCGCTGGGCAAGGCCGCCCGCAACGTGTTGGCCAAGATCGGCGCCGTGCTCCCCGCCGAGTTGAAGAACCGCATCGACACATCGGGCCTGCTGATCGGTCCAGGTGAGCCGATCGCCGCCGGAGACGGCGAACTCGCCGCGATCCGCCAGGCGATCCGGGCCGAGCGCAAGATGGAGGTCGCCTATGCGGACGAACGGGGGAATGTCACCAACCGGATCGTATGGCCCGTTGCGCTGGCCTTTTTCGATCGTGTGCGGGTCGTCGTCGCGTGGTGCGAACTACGGAACGGCTACCGCCATTTTCGAACCGACCGCATCGCGGCATTGGAATTGTCGGTGGAGCGATACCCGCGCCGCCGTGCCATGCTGCTCAAGGAGTGGCACGCGCTCCAGGGCGTGCCCGAGCAATGAATGCTGACACAATCTGACACCATGCGCCCGTACTCCTCTTCAGCCGCACCCGATCCCGGTGCCGCCGAAACGAAGGAGAGCTTTTATGCCGGATTTCACCTTTCTGCTCCTGCACGTGAAGGATCATGCGGCTAGCGCTGCGCTGTATCACGCTTTGCTGGACATTCCGGTCGTCGAGCAGAAATCGGATATCGCCATTTTGCCGTTGCGCGATGGCGTCATGCTGGGCCTGTGGTCACGCGAAACCGTCGCGCCGAAAAGCACCGGGCAATCGGGTGCGAGCGAGATCGCATTTGCCGTTGCCGATGCCGAGACCGTCGAGACGATGCATGCCGATTGGAAGAAGCGCGGCGTCGCCATCATTCAGGCGCCAACGCAGATGAGCTTCGGCACCACGTTCGTCGCGGCCGATGACGACGGTCATCGACTGCGCGTGTTCGCGCCGCCGGCTGCATGAACCACCGACTCCAGGGCGTGATGCCTCGATACTGATCCGCTCGTCCTGAGAGGCTGGCCGAAAAATACTCCGTCGGCCCTGAGGAGGCATTGAGCGAAGTCGAAATGCCGCCTCGAAGAGCCTTTCAGGACGCTGAGGAGTGGTCGAACTGCTGTTTCGACAGG
This sequence comes from Sphingomonas sp., assembly GCF_036387595.1. Taxonomy (GTDB): domain Bacteria; phylum Pseudomonadota; class Alphaproteobacteria; order Sphingomonadales; family Sphingomonadaceae; genus Sphingomonas. The sequence continues at coordinate 11,406 of NZ_DASVTL010000047.1, read as the reverse complement.
CAACTCTAAACCCCCGCGATCCATTCGTCCCCGATCCGCGTCAGCACGTCGAGCGGCACCCGACCATAGCGCAGCACCGCGCTGTGATACGCCTTCAGGTCGAACCGCGCGCCGAGTTGCGCCTTGGCCTTGTCGCGGATCGCCACGAAGGTCGAATGGCCCAGCTTGTAACTCGCCGCCTGCCCGGGATTGACGCAATAACGGTCGATCTCGCGCCCCGCGTCGCCGGGCGTGTCGCCCTGCCCTTCGACGAAATACCGGACCGCCTTCTCGCGGCTCCAGCGGTAATGGTGGAGCCCGGTATCGACCACGCAGCGGTTCGCGCGGAACAGCTGCGCCTTCAGATAGCCCAGCCGCCCCAGCGGATCGTCGTCGTACATCCCGATTTCGTCGGCGAGCTGTTCCGAATACAGCGCCCACCCCTCGCCATAGCCCGAAAATCCGCCGATCTTGCGGATCAGCGGCAACCGGGTGTTGGACAGCGCCAGTCCGCCCTCGAGCTGATGCCCCGGCAGCCCCTCGTGATAGGTCGTCGTCGCCAGATCGAACTTGGGCCAGTCGGCCGAATCCTTGAGGTTGAAATAGACCAGCCCCGGCCGCGTCCCATCCAGCGACGGCGGCTGGGCGAAGGCGCCCGCCGATCCCGCCTCGGTCTGCAGCGGCACCCGGCGGACCTCGAACGTATAGGATGGCAGCCGCTCGAACACCGCGGGCAGCCGCCCGCGGATCGCGGACAGGCGGGCGTTGCAATACGCGATCGCCTCGATCTTGCCCGCATCGGTATTGGCGAACAGCTGCGCGGGATCGCGCGCGAGCGCGGTCATCCGCGCGCCGACGCTGCCCTTGGCATAGCCCAGCTTGCGCAGCTCGCCGTCGAGCCGTGCCGAGATCGCCGCGGCCTGATCCAGCCCGAAGCGGTGGACCTCCTCGGGTGACAGGCTGGTCGTGGTATTCGCGTGCAGCGCGGCCGGATAGAAGCCCGCGCCCTGCGGCAGCTTCCACACCCCCGCGTCATGCGTCGCCCTGGCGCGCAGTTCGCGCGCGAAGGCGATCTGCCGGTCGAGCGCGGGCAGGATCTCGGCGGTCCACAATCGCGCGGCGTCGGCGGCATAGCGCTCGCTCAGTCCCCTGGCGGCGGCGCGCCGTGCCAGGCTGCGTACCACCAGCGCGTCCGACGCGGGCACTCGCGTCTTGCCCATCTGCTCCAGCGCCAGGTCGAGGATGAAGTCGGGTGGCGCCACGCCGACGCCCGCATCGTGCTTCATCCTGAGAGTCTGGTCGTCGATCTGGCGGGCAAAGGCACGCAGCCGCAACAGATACGCATCCGCGTCGCCGGCGCTCTCGATCTTGTGCTTGGTATCCAGGAAATCGGGAACCGATTGATAGGCGCCCGACAGCTGCGATACGACATAGGGGCTGGGGCCATAGGACGACCCGCCGAAGTCGAACGCCTGCACCGCGGCCGTGGAGGCGCGGGCATAGCGCACGCACTCCAGGTCGATCCGCTCCTCGGGCGACAGGGTTGCAGTGTCGACCGCGTCGAGCCTGGCGCGTTCGGCCCTGGTCGCGGCGCGATTGCCGGCGATGCCCGCTGCCGACTGGTCCGACAGCTTGGCGCGCAGATCGGCATTGGCGCCGGTATCCAGCCCGAGATTGGTCGCACCTTCGGGACTGCGCCGCAACTGCGCCTGGACAAGCGCATCGAACAGCGCGGAAAGCGGCTGCTCGGCCGCTATCGCTGCGCCGGGTACGGCGGCCAGGGTGGTCGCGGCGGCACTACCCGCGAGGAAATGCCGGCGGTCGATCGTCATCACTTTACCCTTATCCCTCTCCCTCCGGGAGAGGGAGGGAGCGACGCAGTCGCGCAAGGGTGAGGGCGACGCGCGTTGCCTCACCCTCACCTTTCCGCCGCCTTCCCTCTCCCGATGGGAGAGGGATATTCGTCAGACCCGCGTTCCGGTCATCGGAAAGCTGCCGAACGCGCCCGCGCCGACGGTCCCGGTCAGCGTGTCGCCCTCGACCGTCGCTTCGCAATCCAGCGTCATCGGCATCGGCACCGTCATCGACTGTTTCCACGCCAGCGTGTTGCCCGATACCGTGCCCGACACGTCCATCGATCCCATCGCCCCGGCATTGGTGCCAGTGAAGCTCGTGCCGTCGCTCTGGATGGTCAGGTTCGTCTTCTGATCGCCCAGCGGCGACTTCACTACGCACGCATAGGTGCCGTCCACATCGGCCATATCGTCTCTCCTCTACTTAGTTTCAGAACCACTCGTCGCCGCTGCAATCGGGCGGACCGGGATGACCGGCATGCCCGTCACCGACGCTGCGGCCAAGACCTCGACCGGCATGCCCAGCGTGTCAAGCTGGGGCTTCACCACCTTGGCGTCGCCCACCACGATCCAGGTCATCCGTGCAGGATCGACGACGCTACGGATCGCTTGCGTCGCCTGGGGGAGGGTCAACGCCTCGTAACGCCGCGTCAGGCCCGCGAAATAATCGTCGGGGCGGCCGAGCAGGTCGTTCTGCTGCATCGCGCCGAGCACCGCGTAACTGCTCTCGAAACTGCCCGGCAGCGCGCGGATGCCGCCGTTGATCGCGCGGCTGAACTCACCCGGCGTCATCGGCTTGGCGGCCAGATAATCGGCGATATCCTGCCGCACCGCCGCCACCGCCGGCCCGGTCTTGTCCGCCTGCACCGGCGCGCGAAGGATATAGGCGACCGATCCGATGTTGCGCTGGAAACTGCCGCTCGCGCCGTAGGACCAGTGCCTGGTTTCGCGCAGGTCCATGTTGATTCGGCCCAGGAAACTCCCGCCAAGCGCATCGTTGGCCACCGTATAGGGCAACAGCTCGATACTGCCGGGAAGCCCGACGCGCTGGACGCCATAGATCAGCGATTGCGGCGAATCGGGTCGGTCGATCAGGACGATCTTGGCAGTCTGGGCCACATCGCCAGCGGGTGCGAAGGTCTTGACCCCCGCCGCGCCGACAGGCGTCCAGTCGCCGAAGCGCGCCTCGATCGCCGCGCGCACCGCGGTGAGCGGCAGGTCGCTGACCACGAAGATCTTCGCCTTGTCGGGTCGCAGCCACGCCTGCTGGAATGCGATCAGGTCGGCGCGCGTCAGCTTGGCCACCGCCGCCGGATCGCCGCCGCCGCTGGCCTTGCGATAGGGGGAACCCTCGGCATAGGCATAGCGTGGCAGCACCCGCTGCGCGATGCCATCCGGGCTGGTCAGCTCCTGCGCGATCCCCGCCAATTGCTGCGTCTTCACCCGCGCCACCTCGGCCGGCGCGAAGGCAGGATTGCGCACAATGTCGGCGAACAGATCGAGCCCTGGTGCCAAGTTCGCGCTCGGCACGTCGAGCGACACGTTGGTGCGATCGGGCGAGAAGCCGGTGCCGATCGCCGCGCCCAGCCGCTGGCGCGCCTCGGCGATCTGGATGCCGTTCAGCCGCGTCGTCCCCTCGTGGAGCAGGTTGAGCGTCAGCTGCTGCGTGCCCAGCCGGCCCGCGACGTCGGCGGCGGTGCCCGCGTCGAAACTGATCGACAGGCGGGTGATCGGCACCGCGCCACGCTGCGCATAAATCAGTTCGATGCCGTTCGACAGCCGCGCACGCTCGACATCGGGAAAGGTCAGCCCGGTCAGCGCGCCGACCGCGGGCAGCGGCCCGCGCCTTCCCAGCACCGGAGTCTCGGGCGCCGCCTTCACCTCGACCTTCGGCGGCACCACCGCCTCCGCATAGGCGCCGCGCTCGCCCTTGACGACGGTCAGCGAATAGGCGGGCCGGGTCAGCCACATATCCATCGCGCGCTTGACGCTGGCCGGCGTCTGCATCGCCAGCGCCGCCAGTTCCGCCTTGTAATGCGCCGGATCGTCCGAAAACAGCGCCCCCTGCGCCAGCGCGCTCGCCTTGCCGCCGACCGGCTCCAGCCCGCGGATGCGCCCCGCGACCGCCTGCGCCACCACGCGCTGGACCTCGTCCGCGGTCGGCCCGGTGCGCGCCAGGTCGGCCAGGATCGCGTCGATCCGCCTGCCCACGACCAGCGGATCGACGCCTTCGCGCACGACGACGTTGATCGAGAACATGCCGACCTGCGCCATGTCGGAATAGCCCGCCGAGGCCGACACCGCGATCTTCTCCCGGCGCACCAGCGCAGTGTCGAGCCGGCTCGCCGCCATCCCGCCGAGCACCGCACCCGCGACGTCGAGCGCAGGTGCGGCGGGGTCGTTCAGCCCCGGCACCGCCCAGCTGCGCACGATCAGGGTCGCCGCGACCCGGTCCTGCATCGTCTCGCTCACCGGCGCGACCAGTGTCGGCACGTTCACCACCGGCGGCGCGGAGTCCGGCCCGCGCGCGATGTCGCCGAAATACCGGGTCACCTTGGCGCGCGCGGTCGCCAGGTCGATGTCGCCCGCCAGCACCAGCACGGCGTTGTTCGGCCCGTAATGCGCGCGGAACCACGTCTTCACATCCGCCAGGCTCGCACGATCCAGATCGGCCATCGACCCGATCGGCAGGTGGCCATAGGGATGGTTGGCGAACAGCCCTTCGAACAATTTGTAGGACACCAGGCCGTAAGGCTGGTTGTCGCGCTCGCGCTTTTCGTTCTGGACCACGCCGCGCTGCTCGTCGAGCACGGCCTGGGTGATCGCACCGGTCAAATGCCCCATGCGGTCCGATTCCAGGAACAGCGCGCGGTCGATCGCCGCGGTCGGCACGTTCTCGAAATAATTCGTGCGGTCGAAATTCGTCGTGCCGTTGTAATCGGTCGCGCCGACCTGTTTGAGCGGTTCGAAGAAGTCGCCCGGCGCATTCTCGCTGCCATTGAACATCAGATGTTCGAACAGATGCGCAAAGCCGGTCTTGCCCGCGGGTTCGTGCTTCGATCCGACATCGTACCACACACTGACCGCAACGATCGGCGCCTTGCGATCGGTGTGGACGATCACCCGCAGGCCATTGGGCAGGGTGAAGGTCTGGAACGGAATATCGACCGCCTTGGCGAGCGTCGCGACGGGCGCGGGTGCATTCTGCGCGAATGCCGGCAATGCGAAAATGACGCTTGCGAGCGCCAGGGCCTTCAAATGCATGCAAGACGGCTCCGTGGAAACGCAGCTGACCATAAGCCGCTGCCCGCGCCGCGCAAGCCGCGCCGCGCGCCTCGCAAGGTCAGCCGTTGCGCCGCACCGGCTCGCCGAACAGCGCCAGCGTGGAATTCTCCTCGACCACCACGAAGCCCAGATCCTCCAGCCCCAGCTTCAGATGGATGCGCATCAGATGATCGGCCTCGTCGAATGCAAAGGCGGCGGCAGGCACAAAAGCGGCGGCGCGAACGTGTTCCATCCGCCATGAACCGGTAATGCCACATTGCGTTCCGTGGTCAACCGCCTGTTTACCTTCGTTTTCTCGCCCATGTCAGCGACAAGGGCGCGCTAGAACCCCGCCTTCAACGTCACGAACACCTGCCGCGGCGCCCCGATCAGCAGCGTCTGATTGTCGCCGCTGTTGCCATATCCGTTCGATCCGATCGTCGCGACATAGTCCTTGTCGAACAGGTTGGTCGCGTTCAGCTGCACCTCGATTTGGCGCTCGCCCATCACGGTCAATCTGGTGCCAAGCGTCGCATCGGCGATCAACCGCCCGGGCACGGACTGGTCGTTGGTGTAGGTGAAGAACCGCTTGCTCATGTAATTGGCGCCGATGCGGCCGAAGATGCGGCTGTCGTCATAGGTCACCTCGGCCTTGGCCGGGTGCCTGGGCGCGTCCACCACGGTCTTGCCCTCGATCGGGATCGTCGCGGTCGCGGTGCGGACGTCGTTGCGATAGGTCGAATCGTTGAAGCTGTACGATCCGAAGACTCCGAAGGCGCCGGCCACCTTGGCCTCCGCGGTCGCCTCGACGCCATAGGACCGCACCGCGCCGACATTCTGCAGGATGGGGGGATTGCCGACGATCCCGGCCCCGGTCGTCACGCCCAACAGGCGGTTGCGGAAATCGACATAATAACCCGCCAGCGACGCATTGAACCCGCGCCGCTTCAACCGCGCGCCGACTTCGTAGGTGTCCGATTGTTCGGGCTTCAGCCTGGTGGTGCCGCCAAGCAGCGCGTCGAACCCGGCCTGGGTCGTCGCGAACGGTCCGGAGGTCGCCGCCGAGACGAAGGCGCGCGTCACCTGGGTGAAGCCGGCGAACACCTCGGTATCCGCGTCGATCGCAAAGGTCGCGCCGGCATGCGGCTGGAACCAGTCGGTCGCCTTGATCTTGCCGGCCGCGAGAGTGCCCTTGACGATCGGATCGGCGGCGTTGCGGACGTCGAAGCCCTTCCAACCCAGATTGAGCGTCAGCGCGCCCATCGGAATGCGGCCCTCGACGTAATATTGCGCGGTCTTGGTGGTGTAGTTGAAGTCCCATTGCGTCGCGAACGGATCACGCTGGAAGTCGAGCGGCTGGCGCGTCGGCGCGGCACGGCTGCCCAGCGCGTAGAAGCGCCGCGCCTGGCGGAAGTCGTTGTGCTCGTACCAGCCACCGACGGTGATCTCGCCCAGCGTCCCGATCGCGCCCCCGGCGGATCCGAAGATGCCCTTGCGATCGATGTCATATTCGGTCGTGCGGATCGAGATCGGCACACCCGATGGCGAAGGCACATAAGGCGTGTACCAGATGCCCTGCCCCTCGTTGCCGTGGTAATAGCCTTTCAGGACACCACGGATCGCGGAGCCAGGCGCCGTCTCGACCCCCGCCGACGCCACATAGTCGCGACGCAGCCCAGCCGCGTCGTAATAGGCATCGTCGGCGTTGGCGAACGGGGCGGGATAGGTCGTGCCCGCCGCCGGATTCAGCTTGGCCGCGCCCGTATAGCCGGTGTTCGCGCCGACATCGGCCACCCGCACCGCCAGCGGGAAGTCGTTGGAGATGTTGTCCCAGCCATAGCCCAGCCGACGGATCATATCGAGCGACATGTCCTGATAGTCGTTCTCGCGCCGGTCGGAGAAGTCGAACGTGCCGACGATGCGCAGCGTGTCGCCGATCGGCGCGATCGCCTTGGCGTTGACCTGGTGCTGACGCTGCGATCCGAACCCCTTGTACTTGTCGGTGTCCAGGAAGGCATAGGAGACATAGGCGCTGGGGCCGTTCTCGCCCAGCGCACCGGTATCCACGCGGCCGAACGCGCGCACCGTATTTTCATCACCATAGGTGCCGTTCGCGGTCAGGCCGAATGCGGGCTTGGGATCGGAGGAGAAGAATTCGATAGTCCCGCCCAGATTGTTCGTGGCCTGCGTCCCGATCGACCCCGATCCCTGGCTGACGCTGGTCCGCCCGATGTTCTCCGAACTGATGGCGCGGCTGATGTGCAGGCCGTTGGTATTGCCATAGCTGCCGTCGCCCAGCGGGATGCCGTCCAGCGTGAAGCCGATCTGGTTCTGATTGAACCCGCGGATCGACACGCGCTGCGACCATTCATAGGCGCCGAACGCATCGGCCGCCTGGAAATTGACGCTGGGCAATTTCTCGATCGCCTTCAACGGACTGGTGCCCGGCGTCAGGATCGCAATGTCGGCCTGACCGATCTCCTGCACCTGGCGCGACTGTCCGCGGCCGGTGACGATGATGTCTCCGATTGCCGGCCCGTCCGGATCGGCGCCCGGATCGGTGGCTGCCGCGGCAACGACGTCCGCCGGCTTGGGCTCCGCTGCCATCGCGGCGAGCGGCCAGAAGAGCGCGGCGCCCGCGAAGAGACGAATGGCGGCATGACGATACATGGATAATCCCCTTCGAGCGCTCCTGCGCTCGTTGGGAAGCCCGTTAGGTCGGCTGTGTTGCACGCTCGCGCGATTTTCGTTTCACTTACGCTACAATCTCGCGAACTCTGTCTCGCATGACGCGGCGTTCAACCGAGCGCGCGTCCGGCGACCGCGTCAAGCTTCGCCAGCAAAGCCGGATCGCGAGCGTCCGTCGCGGTGATGAGGGCGTGGTCCAGCATCGTGTCGATCGGCGACGCCGCCCGCTCGGTCGGCAGCATCTGCGCCAGCGTCTCGATCAGTCGACGCGCGATCACGCCGTTGGCGGTCATCTGCGCGATCATGGCGCCGACCTCGACGAACGCGGTCTCGTCGCGCCAGCAATCGTAATCGGTGACCATGCCGATCAGCGCGTAGGGCAGTTCGGCCTCGCGTGCCAGCCGCGCCTCGGGCATCGCCGTCATGCCGATCACGTCGGCGCCCCATGCGCGGTACATCAGGCTTTCGGCGCGGGTCGAGAATTGCGGCCCCTCCATCGCCAGATAGGTCGCTCCGGCGGCCACATCGCCGCCTGCCGCCGCGGTGGCGCTGGCCGCAAGCGCCGACAGACGCGGGCAGACCGGCTCGGCCATCGACACGTGCGCGACCATCCCGGTGCCGAAGAAACTGGCCGGCCGCGCGACGGTGCGGTCGATGAACTGGTCGACCACGACGAAGCGCCCGGGCGCCAGTTCCTCGCGCAGGCTGCCGATCGAGGATATGGCCAGCACGTCGGTACAACCCGATCGCTTGAGCGCGTCCACATTAGCGCGTGCGTTAACCTCCGACGGGGGAATGCGATGCCCGCGTCCATGTCGCGGCAGGAAGCGGACCTGGACGGCGCCGATCCGCCCGAAGAGAATCTCGTCCGACGGCGTGCCCCAGGGCGTGTCGATCGCCCGCCACTCAGCATCCTCCAGCGCATCGATCGCGTAGAGACCCGATCCACCGATCACCCCGATCGTCCAACCGCCTGCGATCATGCTACACTCCCCCTTGTGTTGCCCGAATGTCACACCACATTCGCGGGTAAGACCAGCAGGGACACACGATGAACCTAGAAAAATTCACCGACCGGGCGAAGGGTTTTCTCCAATCCGCGCAGACCGTCGCGATCCGCATGAATCATCAGCGGATCACCCCCGATCATATGCTGAAAGCGCTGCTCGAGGACGAACAGGGCATGGCCGCCGGGCTGATCCGGGCGGCAGGCGGCGATCCGAAGCGGGCGGTGAGCGCCGTCGACGCCGATCTCGCCAGGATTCCCGCGGTCAGCGGGTCCGGCGCACAGACGCCGCCCGGGCTTGAGAACGACGCGGTGCGCGTCCTCGACCAGGCCGAACAGGTGGCACATAAGGCCGGCGACAGCTTCGTCTCGGTCGAGCGCCTGCTGCTGGCGCTGGCGCTCAGCCAGGGTTCGGCTGGCAAGGCGCTCAGGACCGCGGGCGTCACTGCGGAAGGATTGAACACCGCAATCAATGCACTGCGCCAGGGCCGCAACGCCGACACCGCTGGCGCGGAGGACCGCTACGACGCCTTGAAGAAATTCGCGCGCGACCTGACCCAGGCGGCGCGCGACGGGAAACTCGATCCGGTGATCGGCCGTGACGAGGAAATCCGCCGGACGATTCAGATTCTCGCGCGCCGCACGAAGAACAATCCCGCGCTGATCGGCGAACCGGGCGTCGGCAAGACCGCCATCGCGGAAGGGTTGGCGCTGCGCATCGCCAACGGCGACGTGCCCGATACGCTTAAAGGCAGGCGACTGATGTCGCTCGATCTCGGCGCGCTGATCGCGGGTGCCAAATATCGCGGCGAGTTCGAGGAGCGGCTGAAAGGCGTGCTCGACGAGGTGAAGGCGGCCGAGGGCGACATCGTGCTCTTCATCGACGAAATGCACCAGCTGATCGGCGCAGGCAAATCCGAAGGTGCGATGGATGCGGGCAATCTGCTCAAGCCTGCACTTGCGCGCGGTGAGCTGCACTGTGTCGGCGCGACGACGCTCGACGAATATCGCAAGCACGTCGAAAAAGACCCTGCGCTCCAGCGGCGGTTCCAGCCGGTGTTCGTCGGCGAACCCACGGTCGAAGACACGATCTCGATCCTGCGCGGGTTGAAGGAGAAATACGAACTCCATCACGGCGTCCGCATCACCGACGGCGCGCTGGTTGCCGCCTCGATGCTCAGCAACCGCTACATTACCGATCGCTTCCTGCCCGACAAGGCCATCGACCTGATGGACGAGGCCGCCAGCCGCATCCGCATGGAGGTGGAGAGCAAGCCCGAGGAGATCGAGGGGCTCGACCGGCGCATCCTGCGCCTCAAGATCGAGCGCGAGGCGCTGCGCCGCGAAACCGACGCCGCCAGCGTCGATCGGCTCGCCACGCTGGAGGCGGAACTCGCCGATCTGGAGCAGCAGTCCGCCGGGCTGACGATGCGCTGGCAGGCCGAGAAGGACAAGATCGGCGCCGAGGCCAAGCTGAAGGAACAGCTCGACGCCGCGCGCCTGGCGCTCGATCAGGCGCAGCGCTCGGGCGATCTCGCGCGCGCGGGCGAGCTGTCCTACGGCACGATCCCGGCGCTCGTCCGCCAGCTGGAGGAAGCGGCGGGCGCGACCAAAGGCGCGATGCTGCGCGAGGAGGTGACCGCCGACGACATCGCCGGAGTCGTCAGCCGCTGGACCGGCATTCCCGTCGATCGCATGCTTGCCGGCGAGCGCGACAAGCTGCTCGCGATGGAGGAGACGATCGGCAAGCGCGTCATCGGTCAGGGTCAGGCGGTCCATGCCGTGTCCACCGCGGTGCGCCGCGCGCGCGCCGGGTTGCAGGATCCCAACCGCCCGCTCGGCTCGTTCCTCTTCCTCGGCCCGACCGGCGTCGGCAAGACCGAACTGACCAAGGCGCTGGCCGAATTTCTCTTCGACGACCCCGCCGCGATGGTGCGCATCGACATGAGCGAGTTCATGGAGAAGCACGCGGTCGCCCGGCTGATCGGCGCCCCCCCGGGCTATGTCGGCTACGAGGAAGGCGGCGTGCTGACCGAAGCCGTGCGGCGCCGGCCGTACCAGGTGATCCTGTTCGACGAGGTCGAGAAGGCGCATGGCGACGTGTTCAACGTGTTGCTCCAGGTGCTCGACGACGGCCGGCTGACCGACGGCCAGGGCCGCACGGTGGATTTCGCCAACACGCTGATCATCCTGACCTCGAACCTCGGCAGCCAATATCTCGCCAATCTCGGTGAGGGCGAGGATGTCGCGGCGGTCGAGCCGCAGGTGATGGACATCGTCCGCGCGCATTTCCGCCCGGAATTCCTCAACCGGCTCGACGAGATCATCCTGTTCCACCGGTTGGGGCAGGCGCAGATGGCGCCGATCGTCGACATCCAGGTGTCGCGCGTCGATCGCCTGCTTGCCGACCGCAAGATCACGCTCGATCTCACCGACGCGGCGCGGCTGTGGCTGGGGAGAGTGGGGTACGATCCTGTCTACGGCGCCCGCCCGCTGAAGCGCGCGGTGCAACGGTATCTGCAAGACCCGCTCGCCGACCTGATCCTGCGCGGCGCGGTAAAGGACGGCGCGACGGTGCGGGTGGATGAGGGGGACGGGAAGTTGGTGTTAGTGGTG
>NZ_DASVTL010000046.1:0-1577 GCF_036387595.1 Sphingomonas sp. | reverse complement strand
GGAACCGGCGCCTGGTCTCGATGTTGCCCGTCCCTTTGCGCACGGTCAGGGCTCCGTCCGCGACCGTCCAGCGTGCAGACGACTTGTCCTTGAACGAAACCCATTCATCCAAATCGCGTCCGTCGAACAGCACTACCGCATCGGAAGGCGCAGCCACCGGGAGCGCCGCTGCCGGCGCGGGCGTGACGATCTTCGGCTCGGGGCTCCAGACCTCCGTTTCCTCGGGCTTCGCAGCAGGAGCCGTTTGCGCGAGCGCGACGGCGAAGAAGAATGCGACGGTGCTCACAAGGTCCATCCTGCACGATAGTCGCGATCGAGAAAGCGATTGGCGTCGGGCACGTTGGTGACCCGCCCTGCCTCGCCGTCATACTCGATCGGCTGGTCTGCCCTCAGCGCCACCATACCCAGGATCATCGTCTCGTTCAGCGGCACGGCGACCGAAAAGGGCGAGGAGATCGCCTCCTCGCCACGGATCGCACGGATCCAGTTCATCTCGTGCGCCTCTCGCCCGCCCTGGATGCGCGGGAGCGATACGGGGACGGCCGCGGCACGCGCGTCTGCGCCCTCGCCGATCAGCACCGGCTTCTCGCCGTAGGTGTCGTGCATCATCAACCCACGGTCGCCGACATAGAGAACGCCGCCGTCCGGGTTCATGCGCGCACTGGCAGGCATTGCCGCGGGCGTCGGCGGCATCAGCCCGCCGTCATACCATGTGAGGGTCAGCGGACCGCCCGGCGCATTGCCGAACCGATAGGTGGTGATGTTGGCGAGCGGGTAGCTGCCCAGATCGGCTGGCGGCTTACCGTCCCAGATGTCGGCATCGCCGCCCCAACGGCTGTGGCGCGTTTCGATCCGGGTCGGCAGGCCGGGCTGCAACGCCCAGATCGGAAAGTCGATCAGATGCGCGCCCATATCGCCCAGCGAGCCGACACCGAACGGCACCCAGCCGCGCCAGTTGAAATGCGCGTAATCGGGATTGTAGCCCCACTCCACCGGCGCCGGCCCGAGCCATAGATCCCAATCCAGGCTCGCAGGCTTCGTCACGGGCGTCGGGCGCGCCTCCCCCTGCGGCCAGAGCGGGCGATTGGTCCAGACATGCACCTCGCGCACTTTTCCGATCACGCCGCCGCGGATCAACTCCACCGCGCGGCGGCCATCGTCGCCCGAATGTCCCTGGTTGCCCATCTGGGTGACCAGTTTCGGGTTACGGCGTGCTAGGTCGAGCAGCACCCTGCCCTCGCGGACCGTGTAGGTCAGCGGCTTCTGCACATAGACATGAATGCCACGCTCCATCGCGGTCTTGGCGGCGACGGCGTGATGATGGTCAGGCGTCGCGATCACGACCGCGTCGATGTCCTTGCGTGCGTCGAACATACGTCGATAATCGACATATTTTGCAGCACGGTCATAAGCCGCCTTCAACTCGACGCGATCCGCCCGGCTCGCACCTTTGTCGTCGACGAAGGACTTGGCGACATGGGCAAGGTCCACGTCGGCCATCGCGACAATGTTTTGGCCGGTAAGCTTCGCCATGTTTTGAGCGCCCATACCCCCGGCGCCGATCACCGCAACATTCA
>NZ_DASVTL010000045.1:0-1686 GCF_036387595.1 Sphingomonas sp. | reverse complement strand
GGTCGTCTCCGCTAAGGCGGCGGCGAAGCTAAGCGAGATTCGGGAGAGGTCGGGCGTGAACATCATCCTTCTTGGACCGCCAGGGGCGGGCAAGGGCACCCAGGCGAGCAAGCTCGTCGCGGATCGCGGCATGGTCCAGCTTTCGACCGGCGACATGCTGCGGGCGGCCGTGAAAGCCGGGACCCCGACCGGGCAGCAGGCGAAGGCGGTGATGGAATCGGGCGGTTTGGTGTCGGACGAGATCGTCTCGGCGCTGATCGGCGAGAAGCTCGACGCGCTCGACGCGGACACGGGGGTGATCTTCGACGGCTATCCGCGAACCGCGGCGCAGGCGACCGCGCTCGACGAGCTGCTGGTGTCGCGTGGCCGGACGCTCGACTACGTCATCGAGCTGGAAGTCGACGAGGCGGCGCTGATCGAGCGTGTGACCGGGCGGTATACCTGTGCGAATTGCGGCGAGGGCTATCACGATCGGTTCAAGCAACCCAAAGTCGAGGGCGTTTGCGACGTCTGCGGATCGACCGAGTTCAAGCGCCGGCCCGACGACAATGCGGAGACGGTGCACACCCGGATGGCGGAGTATCGCGCCAAGACTGCACCGATCCTGCCGATCTACGAAGCGCGCGGTCTGGTGAAGCCGATCGACGGCATGGCGGACATTTCGCATGTCAGCACCGCGATCGACGGGATCCTCGACGGCGCTCGCTAGGCTGCGGGGACTTGGGGACGCCGATCGGTTTCTTCGTCATCCCCGCGCAGGCGGGGGTCCAGACTGGCGAGCGTTGCCTCTCACAGTTCAGCGGTAGCCAGTATGGATCCCCGCCTGCGCGGGGATGACGATGTTGGGAGGGCCATCGCCGTTCAGTCACCGCGTCAGCATCCGCCTCCCGCGTCGTAGTTAACGGATTGCTAAGCGATCCGTCGTATCTTCAATAGCGAACGTGCGACCGGGGGGTCGCTGGCGCAATCGGAGGAACCGCGGATGTTGGGGGCGATCGTATTCACCTATGGGATGTTGGCGAGCTTCGTGCTTTCGGGCGCGTCGCGTAATCGCCGGATGAAGCGCCCCAACCCGCCGATCCTCGCTTATGTCGGCTACGTCCTGTGCGGGTTGTCGGGTGGATTGGCGCTGATGCTGTTCGTCGCGGCGTTCACCACGCCGGACATCGTCGTCTTCTGATTGAGCGGCGAACGGCGGGTCAGGCGGCGCGGCGTTCGCTCACCGCGATGTCGATCTGCTTGATCAGGTCGGTGACCACCGGCGGGGTATAGGACGCGGATCGCGAGCATGATTTGGAGAGCCGCCGCTCGATCCTAGCGATTTCGCGATCCATCGGGGTCACCTGCTTGCTCCGTTGCTGCGGGAATCACCTTGGCGCGACATCGCTAACAAGCCGTGAAGATGGCGGCGTTCGGGTTCCAAGCTGCTGAGATCGCGTCACGAACTGTTTCCTCAATGGGCCGTTTGCCGGCTCGCTACGATCTCGGCGGGAGCGGAACCGATCGCTTGACACGGCGTTTGCGCGCGCTTAACTGATCCTTACTCCGACACACCGGTTCCCGGCGGCGCTTGTTTGCGCTCGCCGCAATCGTGCGTTCGGAGCTATTGCGTCGAGATGGGGCCGCGCTGCCATGCCGGATCCCGTGGAGCTAGGAGAACAAGTTCATGGCACGTATCGCGGGTGT
>NZ_DASVTL010000044.1:0-27175 GCF_036387595.1 Sphingomonas sp. | reverse complement strand
CGCGCTCGACCGTTCCGAGTGCGACATCGGTTCCCGTGCGGCGATCGAACAGGCGGTCGGCCGCACGCGTCCCGACCTGGTGTTCAACGCGGCCGCCTTCACGGCCGTGGACGCGGCGGAAACGGACGCGGCGGCGGCGTTCGCCATCAACGCCGTCGCCCCCGGCGTCATCGCCACCGCTGCGCGTGCGGCAGGCGCGCGAACCATCCACATTTCGACCGATTACGTTTTCGACGGCTACGCCACCCGCCCCTATCTGCCGCAGGACCGACCGAACCCACAAAGCGTCTATGGGCAGTCCAAGCTGGCCGGTGAGATCGCGGTTCGCCAGGCCGATCCGCAGGCGCTGACCGTTCGCAGCATGTGGCTGCACGACGCGGCCGGGAAGAACTTCCTGACCACCATGCTCCGGCTGATGCGGGAACGCGATCATTTGCAGGTGGTCTCGAATCAGACCGGCACGCCGACCAGCGCCCGATCGCTCGCGCTCGCGCTGTGGGCGCTGGCCGCTCGGGGTCAGACGGGCCTACTTCATTACCGCGACGACGGCACGGCAAGCTGGTATGAATTCGCGCTCGCGATCCAGGAGCAGGCTCGCAGCCTCGGCCTGTTGAGCACAGCGATCCCGGTCACGCCCATTGCCAGTGCACACTACCCGACGCCCGCACCGCGTCCCGCCTATTCGGTGCTGGACGCGTCGGAGACGTGGCAGATCATCGGCGCTTCGCCCCCGCACTGGCGGGCGAACGTCCAGCAGACATTGGAGGAGATCGCTCGCCATGGTTGATCTTCTGGTCACCGGCGGCGCCGGGTTCATCGGCACCAACTTCGTGCGCTACTGGGCGGACAGGCATCCGCACGATCGGATCACGGTTCTTGACTCCCTCACCTATGCCGGCAAGGCCGCCAACCTCGACGGGCTGGACCAGGTCCGGCTGGTCAGGGGCGACATCCGCGACACCCGCCTCGTCTGCGAGCTTCTGGCCACCGGCATCGACACCGTGGTCCATTTCGCCGCGGAAACGCATGTGGACCGTTCGATTGGTGATCCGGACATCTTCTTGGACGTCAACGTGCAGGGTACGCACAGCCTGCTGAAAGCAGCCCGGCAGACGTGGATCGACGATGGCGACGGACGCCCGCATCGGTTCCATCATATATCCACCGATGAAGTCTATGGTAGCCTCGGCCCCGATGATCCGCCGTTCACCGAGACGACGCCGTACGCGCCCAACTCTCCCTATTCCGCGTCGAAAGCGGCCAGCAATCATCTGGTCCGCGCCTATCACCGCACCTATGGATTGCAGACCAGTGTCACCGTCTGTTCGAACAACTATGGTCCCTTTCAATTTGCAGACAAACTCATACCCTTGTGTCTGATCAACTGCCTGACCGGAAAGCCGTTCGGGATCTACGGCGACGGCATGAACGTGCGGGATTGGCTGCATGTCGACGATCACTGCCGTGGCATCGAGTTGGCGCTGCTCGGCGGACGCAGCGGCGAGACCTATAATCTCGGCGGCGACGCAGCGCTGCCCAACCTGGCGGTCATCGACCTGATCTGCAACGGCGTGGACCGCGCGTTCCGTGCAGATCCCAGTCTTGCCGGACGCTTCCCACAGGCTTTCGCGGCGCGCGGGCAACGGTCCGCCACGCTCAAGACCTACGTCGCCGACCGTCCCGGCCACGATCGCCGTTACGCTGTGGACACGGGGAAGATCGGCGCGGAACTCGGTTTCCGGCCCCGATGCGCGTTCGAGGATGGGCTGGAGCGCACCATCGCCTGGTATCTCGAAAACGAAAGCTGGTGGAGACCGGCGCCGGGTTCGTAGAGCTGGCGCGTGCGGCGGCAAGGATCAGATACGCCGGACTGGCGGGCAGGACAGGAGGAGCCCCACACTGGCCTGCTGGCACTTGCCCCTCCCCGAGCCGGCGTGCGACGCCCGCCACGATGTTCGACGAGGCGACCCACGAGCGAGAATGGCCGGAAGGATGATCGGTAGGTGGCGGTCGGCGCCGAAACGGCTGGCCGCGCTGACCCGGGGGGCGTGGCCCCGGCGCCGTTTGGTCGCCGAAGCCTGCCTGCAGCTCGCGGTTGCCGAAACCCGGCTTCGGCTGCAGCCGCTCAAGCATCAGGGGTTGCAGGGCCTAGTTGCCGCGGCGCCGTCGGTCGCTTCGCAGCCGGCGCCGGCTGCGCCCGGCGAGCGGCAAGCGGCGCTCGATGTCGGCTGGGCAGTGACCCGTGTCGCCCGCTACTTTCCGGAGCGGGCCATGTGCCTTGCCCAGGCGCTCGCCGCGCGAACGATGCTGCGCAGGCGCGGGATCGGCAGCATCATGCACGTCGGCGTTGCCGCTTCGGAAGCGGCCCGTTTCGAGGCTCACGCTTGGCTGGAAGCCGCAGGAGTCGAAGTGACGGGCTACCCCGTACCGCCGCACCTTCGCGTGCTGGGCTGCCTGCCCAGCGACGGCACCGCGGCGCGCTAGACCGCGCCGTCCCGGGTTGCGCGAACCGCAACGGCGCGCCTGAGGAAGTCGCCGTTGGACAGCGCGCGCAGCAACTCGTGGCGGTACAGCCTGGTCACGCCGGCCTCGTGCCAGCCCGCGGAGGGCCAGCGATCAATCGCGTCCTGAAGGCGCGGAATGTCGAGCAGGCGCGCCGTCTCCGCGCATGCCGCCAGCGCGGGGACCACCTCGCCCATATCGCGCTTGGGATCGGCGATGCCCGCATGCCAGTCGAACGCCTGGAGGCCGCGCACGCGCTGCCGGAGCACGGGAGGCGGGATGCGATCGGCCATCGCGCGGCGCGCAAGCGAGGACGGAATGCCGCCGAGCCGGAACTGCTCGTCCGGGACCGAAAGGCAGAATTCCACCAGCCGCCGGTCGGAGGTCGGATCCCGCTCGTCGATCCTCCAGCGCGCGAGCGCGCCTTTCGTGTAATCCGCCAGGTCGATGCGCCGAAGCGCAGCCAGACGCTCGCCGCGCGTGTCGATCGATGCCGGCATCCTCAAGGTCGCGCCAGGCGGCCCAAGCTCCTCCCGGCGCTGGGGATTGAGGAGACTTGGGACCTGTTCTTGCCAAGGCTCGCGGGCGCGGGCTGCGACGGCACGCATCAGCCCACCGAGACCGGAGCCTTGGCGCTTCCAGCTCAGCGCGCGCACTTCGTCCGCCAGACCGCGCAAACCCCGGCCGCGAAGCCGCACCCGCAGCCGCCGCGACGCCTTGTAGCTCAAGGTGAGATTGCCCGCCTGTCCGGTCAGCAACACCGACAGTCCGCGCGCTTGGGCAAGCTCGTAGATCGCATCGCGCCAGACCTGGTTGCACAGGTTGAGAAACGGCTGTTCGCAAAGGGCGAACGCCCAAGGCAGGGCGTCCAGCGGCGACCGCCCGTCGGTCCGGACCCGAACATGCTCCATATTGTCGTGCAGGGCGGCCGTCAGGGCGGCGAGCGGACCCTCGTCAGGCAAGCGGCCGCTCGGAACGTGCGACACGGCTCCCTCACGCGGGACGGCCGTGAAGGCGACCGCCTGCCTTCCCTCCGGTGCCAGCAGGCGCGCGGCAGTGGCCGCCACCGATCCGCTGTCCAGGCCCGCGCTGAGGTGGACGGCGACGCTTCCTTCCCGAGGCAGCCGAACGCGGACCGCGCGATCGAACTCGGCGCGCAGGGCCTCCTCGTAATCGCTCGCGCGGGCAAGGCGCAGGGTCGGCGGGTCAGGGGTCCAATGACGCCGACGCGTCTCGCCGCCGGCCGTGACGATCACGCACTCGCCCATCCCGACCCGGACGATATGCCGGAAGCATGTCGCATTCGGATTCGCCGGCACGAGGTCGAGCGCCCGCGCCAGAAGATCCTCATCCGCTTCATACGGAACCTCCGGCAGGGCATGGAGGCCACGCGGCATCGACGCGAACGCAAACAGGCGCGGACTGCGGAAATAGCATAATGGCCGGCCGCCCAGGCCGTCGCGCGCGAGCAGCCAGCGTTCGAGGCTGCGGTCCCAGACGGCGAACGCATAATCGCCATAGAGCCGCTCCAGGCACGCTTCGCCCCAGCGTTCGAAGGCGCGCAGCACCAGTTCCGCATCGCCGACGGCAGCGGCGGCGGCAGCGACCCCCAATGCGGCCAGCAGGTCCTCACGATTATCTAACCGCGCGTCGGCGACCATGACGAACCGCCCGCCGCCACCGATAAAAGGTCGGCTGTCCGGAAAATCCTCATGCCCCAAATGCATCACGCGGTTGCCGCAGGCGACCTCACCCTCCGCCCAGCGGCCACACGCATCCGGACCATAGGGCCGCAGCGCCGCTAGCATGCCTTCAAGCGGCGCCGCGGCGGGACGGCCGTCAGAACACCAGAGACCGGCAATCGCGCCCACCTGCCGCGTCCTACGTGGCGCGTTCGACGATGCCGGCCGCGATCAGCTTCGGGAGCATCCCCTCGATATCCTGGCGCGCTATGTCGGGAGCGACGCCGTAACGCGCGGACGTCTGCGCGACCATGGCGTCCAGCGAAAGGCCATCGCGCATGCCGTCCATCAGATGTCGCATCGCTCCGCGAACGCCAAAATACTTTTCAGATCCCATTTCGAGGACGACATTCTCATCCGGCATCGGGACCGAAAATACGCTCTCGTTGAGCCGGTAAATCTCCTCGGCGCCGCCCGTCACGCAAATCTCCCGCCTGTCGTGGACTGGGATCTAACATGACGGCCTGATCAATGACACCGCGTCCCGGGGACGCGCGCGTTCCTTGACCTCGGCTAAGTTGCAACTTAGCAACGCGTCCGAAACGAGGGGGATACAATGCGCGACGACTTTATCGTGGAACAGGCTGCAACAACTGCGTTCGAGCCATCAGAGCTTGTCGACTATGGTGCCGCGAGCGAGCGCACCCAGGGCGGCGGCGGCCCGGCGGCCCAGCCGGATGGCGCGGTCTACAACTCCTGATCCCAGATGACGCCACGTCCGTGGCGTCGCACCCTGCGGCTGCGGTGAAAAGGTGACCGGCTCCCGGACCGTCGATGGCGCGGGCATGGGAGGCGGCGGCCCTTGGCTGATCTCGTCCTATGCGGATGCCCGGTCGATCCTCGTCAGTGCCGACGCGCGCGTTCCCGCCGATATCCCGCCGCCGTCAGGCGCCAGCGGGCCGGCGTCGGCGCTCGTGGCACGCGGGGTGCACCTGCGCAGTCTCTGGATGTGGGGCTGCGACACCGAGCGTCGGATCGCCTACCGCAAGGCGGCTGCATCTGCGCTGGGCGTCGATGAGATCGACCGTCTCGGCCCCTTTCTCGAGTCCCGCGCATCCGCCTTGCTGGATGCGGTGGACGGGGAGGACAGGATCGACCTTGTCGCCGGCTTTGCCCGGCCGCTGGTGCGCGACGCTTTGATGGAGCTGCTTGGGATCGACCCTCCCGCTCGCGACGCGCTGGAAACTCAGGTCGAGGCAATGGCGGGCTTCATCCCAGGGTGCGAGCGGAGCGGCACGACGCGATACTTTGCCCTCGCGGCGATCGCGAGGGTGCTGGAGCGGGTCTGGCAATCGCCTCTCCCGCCGCGCGCGGCCGCAAGCCGCATCCTCCACGGCGCCGTTGCGTCGGGAGAGCTTTCGCTGGACGAGGCGCTGGCCCAGGCGACACTCCTCCTGTTCGGCAATTCCTATACCACGCTCGAGGCGCTGGCCGGGCTGCTCGCGCGCCTGGCGGACGAGCCAGCGATCTGGGAGGCGGCGCGAAGCGGCGCGGTTCCGGTGGCGAGCCTGGTCGAGGAGGGCCTTCGTCTCGGCCCGCCCGCGCATCTGGTCCTGCTCCGCGACGCGGCCCGGGACATAGAATGTTCGGCGGGGACTATTCCCAGGGGTGCCAGAGTCGTTCTGCCGCTCAACCGCCTGAACAGCGATCCCACGCGCTTCGCAAATGCGGAGGCATTCGAGCCGAACCGTGCGAAAGCGACCCACCTCGCCTTTGGCGCCGGTCGCCACATGTGCGTCGGCCTGCACCTCGCGCGGGCGGTTATCCGCACCGGTGTAGATGCATTGCTCCGCCGCCTGCCGGAATGGCCCGCCGACACTGCGGTGAGCATGGCGCCCGGCATACTCGGCGGCACCAGCGTCTTCAGCCTCTTCCTCCCGGCGAAGGCATTGCGCCCGTGTTGACGCTGAACGGCCTGCGCATCGCGCGCGGTGGCGAGCCGTCGCAGCCGACAGCGGACGTCATGTGGCGAACTCGTCGCATGGACAGGCTGCCGACTGAGCGCGAGGCCGGCGATCCGATCGCGATCGTGCGCGAGGAGCGGACCGCCTCGGGCGTCGCGACGGACCATATCTTCGGCTATGACGGCCGCGTCCGCTGCCGTTTCCGGATCGAGCCCGGCGGATCGGCGGTGAGCTGCGAGGCAACCCCCGACGTCAGCGAGCGCGATCTGTTCAGCCTGTTCGCAGAGCCGGTCATGCGGACGATCCTGGTCCGCCGCGGCTTGCTCTCCTTCCACGCCGCGGCGCTGGTCAAGAGCGGCCGTGCGATCCTGATCATGGCGAACAAGGGAGCCGGAAAGTCGACGCTCTCCTGGGCACTGCAGAGCCGAGGCTGGCAGCTCCTTGCCGACGATCTTGCGCGGCTCGAGCTGGTGGACGGGCAATGGAGCTGCTTCCCCGGACATCGCCAGACAAAGCTCACGCTGCGGGCGGCGCGCGCCCTCGATCAGCCTGTGGATGCCATGCCTACCCGCTTCGACGATCCGGGTTCACCCGCTTACGCGGCGCAATTCGACAAGCGTGTCATCGATGCGGCGGACGCGATCGCGGATCCGCTGTCCGCAGTCCCACTGACCGCAATGATCCTTCTCAATGCCCGCGATCCGTCCGCCGAAACCCTGCAGGTCCAGGCGCTGGCGCCCGCCGTCGCCATTCGGCACCTGTTCGAACATGCTACGCCCGATCCTGTTGGCGGCGGGCCAGCTCTGCCTCCCCAGTTGCAGCACGCGGTCGGGGGGCTGGCCATGCAAGTCCCGGCCGTCGCATTGACCCTGCCGGACAGCTTCGATCGCCTCACCGGTGCCGCCGCCGCCCTGGAAGCGCTCGTCATGCAAGACACCGCGTGCGCATGAATCCGGGTATCGAGCCCGATGCCGATCTGTCTCCGTTAGGATCTCTGGCCCTGCTCTGGCCGGCAATGCCCGAAAGCCTTGTAAGCCCCGCCGCACGGAGACAGCTGGAAGACGCCGCTGCGCGCTTGAGCGCAATCCCCCGCGTCGCGCTCGAGCTGCGCCTCGACGAGGGCGACGACACGGTCGACCTGCACCAGTTCATCACCCAAAGCACCACCGACGCGGCAGCACTGCGGCGCTACTTGGCGAGGAGTTCGACGTCCGGCGGCGGCGACCTCGTGAGTCGGTTCCTGGAGGCCTGGGCCGATGACACCGGCGGTGTCCGGACCGACCTCAGCGGCTTCTTTCTGGAGTGGGACGGTCCCGGAGGACGTGCCGCGACGCCGCCGGCGATCTTCCTGCCGGTTCAGCACCGGCACGAACGTGGACCTGAAGACCACACGTCCCGGGACCGGGTTGCAGGCCACATCGCGCGGCTGAACCTGGCCGGCGCGCATGTCGGCACGCTGCTGCGCACGATCCCCACAGCGATTTCCATCAGCTATGTCGGCTTCATGCTGGGCCGGGGCGCAGGGGTTCGGCTCAATCTGCGCTCCGTGCGGCCAGGCGATGTCGCCGACGTCCTCGCCGGACTGGGCTGGCCCGGCGACCTGGGCCGCGCGAGCGCGATGTTCGGGCGCCTCGTCGAGCTCACCGGGCAGGTCGCCTTGGCGCTCGATTTCTCCCCGGCGATCCAGCCTTCGATCGGGTTCGAATGCGCATTGCCGCATTTGCCCGCGCAAGAGCCGCGCTGGCGCGAGTATTTCGACTGGCTCTGCGCGGAAGGCCTTTGCACACCCGAAAAGCGCGCCGGGCTAGAACGCCTCGGCGCGCGACACTTCCCCGAGGATCGCGGGCAGGCGTGGCCGGCGCAGAGGATTGCGGCGACCCTCGCGGCACCGCCGCAGTTTGTCCCTTGGTACGAGCGCCGCCTTTCCCACGTGAAGGTCTCGATCTCGGCAAACGCGCATGCGAGCGCCAAGGCCTATGTCTCGGCGCAGCATCACTGGAACCGCGGCAGCAACCCGGCCCCGCCGCACCCGCAGGCCGATGGACCGGGATCCGCCACAGATTGCGTCACCGCGGCGATCGGCCGGGCAGCCGGGTTCCTGATCACCGAGCGTCAACAGGACGACTTCTGGCGCGACTTCCAGCTCGTCAACGGTGCTTCGGACGAGTGGGTGACGGCCTTCGTCGGCTATGCTTTGGTGGAAAGCGGGGTACCGCTTCCGGCTGGGCTTGTGACGCAGACGGTAAGGGCTCTGCTCCGGCGGCAGCGGCCCAACGGTGGCTGGGCCTATAACCGGATCAGCCCCGCCGATGCCGACAGCACTGCCTGGGTGCTCAAGTTTCTCAGGGCCGCCGCCTACTCAGGCCCTGAAGTGCAAAGGGCCGAGGCGTTCCTGTTGTCTCACCTGCGCGCCGACGGCGGTCTTTCGACCTATGCGGCGGCGACACGCCTGCGCTTCAGCGGTGCCGCCACCGGTCGGGATGATGCCGGCTGGCGAGGCGGGCACCTGTGCGTCGCCGCCAACGCGGCGGGAGTGATCGGGCAGCCGCTGAACGCCTTCCTGCTTTCCGCTCAGGATACGGACGGTACCTGGCCGGCCTATTGGTGGCGCTCGGACGCCTTCTCCAGCGCCCTTGCGGCCCAGAGTCTGGCGCAGGTTGCAGGTACGGGCGAAAGCGTTGCGCGCGCGGTCGCATGGGCGCGGGGGCAGGTTGCCTCGGAGAGCGCGGCATTTGCCCGTGCGTGGCTGATCGCCTTGTTGCTACGTGGAGGAACGAAAGACCGCGGACAGGCGCGGGCACTGGCCGTAGCGCTGGCGGCGGAGCAGCGCTCCGACGGCGGCTGGGACGCGAGCGCCGCAATGCTGTTCCCCGACCCGGCCGAGATCCACCGTCGCCCGGGCATGCCGGTCGTACCTGACGAGCGCCGCCTGTTCACGGCAGCATCGACGCTTCTCGCGTTCAGCTCTCTTCTCGCCGCAGAGTGCGGAGCGTGACGTCACCTCGGCCGGAGCTCCAGCGCGCCCTTTCGTTCCTGTCGAGCAGCGCGTTGACGACGACGGGCGACCAATCTCCTCTCCCCGCAGCGCCGGACTACAACGCGCTAGCCCAGCGCGCCCGCGCATCCGGCCACGATCTCTCCCCCCGCGCAATCGAGGAAGCGTTCCGGCTGGTCATGTGCGCAAGGCTCGCCGTTCTAGGCAAGACCCCTTAGCCGGCAGCAGTTCTGGCGGAGACGGAGGGATTCACATCTATGATGCTATCTCTTTGATATGAGATGCACAACGTAAATGTATTGCGACTTCCGTGCCCCCAAATGTGCCCCCTATCGTGACCGATCACTATGCGGTCTGGCCGGACTTACGACAAGTCACACTCGTAAGCAGGCGCGATTACGGCAACGGTTGGCCGAGCGGCATCGCAGGCGACTTGCCGCAGGCATAGCATGAAGGGGCACTCGCGCCGTAAGGTGCGTGGCCGAGTGCAAGCGCCAGGTGAACCTCACCAACCTGTCTGGCTAGCAGCGCCTCCGTGGCATTCACGCTTCCTGGGACTCAGTTCGGTGACGCGATCGGTTTACCGTACGAAGTCGAATCAGCGACTTTGATCATACGTCCCTGCAGCTCCCGACCCGCAACCAGCCGCGATCCAGCCGGTTGGTGCCGCGCGACAGTGTGCCAACGTCACTCCAGGAGACCACCATGTCTCAAAACCGTCAGCTTCAGGAAATCTCCTCGCCGAGTTCGTTTGTGAGCCACGCGCGACGCCTGCGCACATCGGCGTGACCGCGAAGAACGGCATCGCCACCCTCACCGGTCATCTCGGACAACTTCCCAGAGAAACGTGCCCGCCGAGCACGCGGCGGCCCGGGTCAAGGGAGTCGATGTCGTCGTGGAGTAGCTGAAGGTCGAGCTGCATCCATAGATGGCGCGCAAGGACTAGGACATCGCCAATGCAGCCGTTGCCCGGCTCGACGAGGAAGTCAGCGCCCCACGCGATGTCGTCAAGGTCAGGGTGCAGAACGGCTGGGCCGCCTCAGCCGGTCAGGTCGATCGGTGTTTCCCGAAGGAGGCCGCGAGCGTCACATCCACCCCGACGGGGCACCGCGAGATGCTGAACGCCGTCACCGCCCGGCGGCAGTCGCGAGCGACTCTGCCATCATCACCTACAACTCGGTCAGCGCCCCAGCCGGAGCGTCGAACGGCACGCCGCCATCATCACCAATGCCGAGATCGGCGCCGCGATCGCGACGATGGTGGCGATCGAATAGCGCACCGAGGCATCGCCGCCGTACAGCTGCTCGGTGAACAGCGCGACGATCACCGGCCCCAGGCCGATGCCCACGAGGTTCAGGCAGAACAGGTAGATCGCCGTCACCTGCCCGCGCATCCGGTTGGGCGTCATCTCCTGCAGCGCCGCCGCCGCGCCGCCATAGGGGATGGTGCCGGCGAAGAGGAAGCCGCAGAACAGCGCTAGCGAGGTCGCCCCGGTCGGCATCAGCGGCGCGGCGACGCCGAACGGCAGCGCCGCCAGCGCCGAGATCACGCCGATGCGCACGTTGGCGTCGCCCCGCCCCCGGTCCCGCATCACGCCCGCCAACCAGCCGCCAAACAGCACCCCGGCCGATCCGAACACGATCAGCGCCAGGCCGTACCGCGCGCCGACCTCCGCCGGCGTCCAGCCGAAATTGCGCATGAAGTGCGCCGGCGTCCAGGCGATCACGCCGTTCCACATCAGGCTGGAGATCGCCAATCCGCCGATCAGCCAGCCGAACGCGCCGCGCCGCTGCCAAAGATAGGCGAGCACCGCGCGGAAGCTGGGAATGTCGGGCGAGGTCAGGCCGCGCCGCGCGGGCTCGCGCAGCGCGAGCACCAGCAGCGCGATCAGGAAGCCCGGTAACCCGACCAGGATGAACACCACCCGCCAGGGCTCCAATTGCCCGAACAGCGCCGTGTCGACCGCCGGCACGGAGGCGATCAGCGCGCCGCCGGCCATCGTCGCTAGCCCACCGCCGACATAGATGGCGCTGTTGTAGAGGCTGAGCGCACGGGTCAGCTGCTTGCCCTCAAACCAGTCGCTGAAGCTCGAATAGGCCGCCGGCGACAACGCCGCCTCCCCCACCCCGACGCCGATCCGCGCCAGGAACATCTGCACGAAATTCTGTGCCAGCCCGCACAGCGCGGTCATCCCGCTCCAAAAGGCGACACCGGCGGCGATGATCGTCGTGCGCCGGCGCCGGTCGACCAGCCGCCCGATCGGGATGCCGCAGATGGTGTAGAACAGCGCAAAGGCGAGGCCGTGCAACATGCTCAGCTCGACATCGCTGATGCCCAGCGACGCGCGGATCGGCCCCACCATCAGCGTCAGGATCGAACGGTCGATATAGGAAAAGGTATAAGCGAGGATCAGGACGCCGACGACATACCAGCGATAGCCGCCGATCGGCACCGGCACCTCCTCCGGCATCGGCGGCGCGCGTCCGGCGAGCGCGTCGCTCATGACGCCACGACCGGTGCGCGCTTGGCGTCGCGGAACGCCCCGAACGCGTCGCGCACATAAGGGTAGTTCTGGACGTAGTGGAGGAACTGCTGCTTTTCGAGCTCGATTCCGTCGGCCGGCGACATGGTGACGCTGCGGTTGATCAGCGTCTTGCATTCGAACAGGCATTGCCGGGGCTTGTCGATATAGGTCGCGGCGAGCGCTTCGGCGGTCTCGATCAGCGCGTCGTCCTCGGCCAACGCGTGGCAAAGCCCCCAGTCGACGGCTTGGTCCGCGGCGAGGAAACGCCCGCTCCAGATCAGATCCTTCGCGCGCGGTACGCCGATGCGGCGCGGCAGCCGCTGTGTCGATCCGCCGGCGGGGATGGCGAACTGGGCGGTATGGATGTCGCCGATCCTGGCGCCCCGCACGATCACCGCCACGTCGCAGGCGAGCACGACCTCGATCCCGCCCGCGCGCGTCAGGCCGTTTACAGCCGCGATCGTCGGCACCGGCGCGCGCTCCAGCCGGTCCATCACGGCGTTGAACCGGTCGAGGTAATGACGGAACTGACGGAAGTCGCCGAGCCCGGTCTCGATCTGCGTCATGTCGGTGCCAAGCGAAAAGATGCGCCCGCGCGCAGTGATGATCGCCGCACGAACCGCAGGTTCGTCCTCGATGCGGGCCAGGAAGCCGTCGAGCTGATCGAGCAGACCCAGACTGAACGAGTGAACGCCCTTTTCCTGGGTGAATGTGCCGTACAGAATCTCGCCCTTGCGCTCGATCGCGAGTTGGGTGTCCGCCATCACTGCGCCTCCAACAGGTCTTGCACCGACGCCACCGCGTCGACGCAGCCGGTCATCATCTCGACCATCACCTGTCGGCAGCTGGTCTCTTCGGAGATCAGGCCGATCACCTGCCCCGCTGCGGTGGGAGCGAGCGCGCCGGCACCCGACTGCGCGGTCGCATGCGGCGATGCCGCGGCTTTTTCGATGCGGCTGACATAGCTGCCGATCGCCACCGCGTGCAGCGGGTTGGGAAGTGGATCGGGGGTGTCGGGGCGCTCCCATTCGGTCACCCACGCCGTCTTGAGCAGCCGCGAGGGCTTGCCGGTCATCGCGCGGGTACGCTGCGTATCCTCGGCAGCGGCGTCGACCAGGCGGCGCTTGACCACTGGCAGCAGGTCCGACTCCCCGGTCGGCAGCCACACCGATCCGCACCATACGCCCTTCGCCCCGAGCGCGAGTGCCGCCGCCATTTGCCGCCCGTCGGCGATGCCGCCCGCCGCCAGCACCGGCACGGGCGCGACGGCATCGACGATCAGCGGGGTGAGGACCATGCCGCCGATCTCGCCGGTATGCCCGCCCGCCTCATAGGATTGCGCAATGACGATATCGACGCCCGCCGCCACATGGGACAGCGCATGCTTAACCCGCCCGGCTAGTGCCGCGACGACCATGCCTCGCGCATGCGCCTGGTCAATCACGTCGGCCGGCGGCACGCCGAGCGCACTCACCAGCAGCTTCGCCTTGGACGCAAAGGCCAGGTCCAGGATGCCGCGCGCCTGCGCCGCGCTGTAGCGTTGGCCGCCGAGCGCCAGGAACTCGTCCTCCGGCTCGTCCCCCGTCTCCTCCGGCACGTCGTAACGCACCATCATGTCGTCGAGAAAGGCGGTGACCTCCGCCGGGATCGCCGCCTTGGCCTGCGCGCCCGACAGGCCGCCGCTCTCGCTGCCAACATATTTGCTCGGCATCAGCAGGTCGATGCCATAGGGTAGGTCGCCGATCTGATCCTCGATCCACTTCAGGTCGATCGCGATCTGGTCGTCGGAATGCAGCCCCGCGCCATAGACGCCGACCCCGCCCGCCTTGGACACGGCGGCGACGACGTCGCGGCAGTGCGAGAAGCCGAAGATCGGCGTCGCCATGCCGATGCGCTTCAGGGGATCGTCGGTCATGCGTCGGCCTTTCTCAGTTCGCTCTTGAGCACCTTGCCGTTGGCGTTGCGTGGCAGGGCGTCGATCAGCGCGAGTTCGCGCGGAATCTTGAAGGGCGCGATCTTGCCCGCGCAAAAGGCGGACAGCGCGTCGGCAGTGAGGCCGGGCTCGCGCGGGACGACAAAGGCCTTCAGCCGTTCGCCCCAGGTGTCATCGGGCACCCCGATTACCGCCACGTCGGCGATCTGCGGGTGGGCGAACAGCACCTCCTCGATCTCGCGCGGGTAGATGTTGACCCCGCCGGAGATCACCATGTCCTTCTTGCGGTCGACGATGTACAAAAAGCCTTCGGCGTCGCGCCGCGCCATGTCGCCCACCGACACCCAGCCATCGCGCACCGCCGCCGCGGTCTCGTCGGGGCGGTTCCAATAGCCGCTGAACAGCACCGGGTTGCGGCACCACAGCTCGCCGACCTCGTCGGGCGCGCAGACCTGGCCGTCGTCGCGTCGCACCTCCGCCTCGACATGCGGGAAGGGGGTGCCGACGCAGCTGCGCTTGCGCAGCTGATCCCTGGGCCGCAGATTGCAGACCAGCCCGGTCTCGGTCGCGGCGTAGAGTTCGTGGAGCACCGTGTCCCCGAAATAGGGGATGATCCGCTCCTTCATGGCCTGCGGCAGCGGCGCTGCATTGGCCAGGATCGACCGGATCGGCGGGCGCTCGAATTGGGCGAGAGTCTCCGGTGGCAGGGCGAAGATCATCTGGAAGTGGGTCGGCACCATGAACGTGCCGGTGATGCCGCCGCACTTCAGCCGCTCGATCACCAGCTCGGGCTCGAACTTGTCGAGGATCTCGATCGAGCCTCCCGCCGCCAGCGCGCTCGCGGGGAAGCCCATACCACCGCCATGATTGAACGGGGCGATGCAAAGGAACCGGTCGTCGGGACCGAAGCAGCCGAACTCGGCCGCGCAGATGAGGCCCAGCAGCATCCGGGAGCGATGCGACAGCACCACGCCCTTGGGCGCGCCGGTGGTGCCGGAGGTATAGGGCAGCGTCCAGCCGTCCCATTCCTCGATCCGCGGCAGCTCGACGTTGTCGGGAGCGTCCGCCAGGAACTGCTCATATTCCTCGCCGAACGCAATGATCGTCAGACCGGGCAGCTCGGTGTCCTGCACCAGCGTTTTCGACACGGCATCGACGAAGACGAGCCGCGCGCCGCAGTCCTCCAGCGTCCGGCGCACCTCGCCGGGCGTCAGCCGCGGATTGATCGTCGCCACCATGGCGCCTGCCTCGGGCAGGCCGGCCACCACCTCGATGAACTCGGGGCAGTTGCGCGACAGGATCGCGGCGACATCGCCCTTGCGGATGCCCTGCGCAATCGCCGCATCGCGCAGCCCGTCCATCCGCGTCGCCAGTGCGGCGAAGCTGGTCGTCCGTTCGGTCATGATCATGGCGGTCTTGGTCGGATCGCGCGCCGCGGCCGCGCGGATCGCGCCGCCGAAGGTCAGCGAGCGAAAGCTCTCCGGCCGCATCAGCGGGGCAGCTTCTTGAACACCGTCAGCGCGTTCTCGCGCATCATCTTAGCGTGGCTCGCGGGGCGCAGGCCCAGGTCAGCCACCTCGGCGACCGCGCGCTCGGGGTCGATCACCGGCCAGTCGGTGCCGAACAGTACCTTGTGGCTGCCATAGCTGTCGGCATAGCGGACATACTGTTTGGGCCAGTGCTTGGGTGCATAGGCGTCGCCGGCGGTGTAGACGTTGCTGTGCTTCCAGCACATCGCGATCATCTCGTCGGTCCAGGGGACGCCGATATGGATGCCGATCACCGACAGGTCGGGGAAGTCGATCGCGACCTGATCGAGCAGGATCGGCCGCGCGACCGACGGCAGCCGGCGCTCCTTGGAATAGACCAGGTTCTGCCCGACCTGCATCATGATCGGCACGTCGAGCTCGCAACACTTCGCGTAATAGGGATAGATCTGCGCACAGTCCGGCGGGCTGCCGAACCAGTGCGGATACCAGTGCGCGCCGACGAACCCGTACTCCTCGACCGCCTGGGTCAGGTCGCGCAGCCCCTGCATCCCGCGAGTCTGGTCGATGCCGGCGAGGCCTGAAAACCGATCGGGATGCGCGCGACAGATGTCGGCGATCACGCGGTAAGGGATCTCCCAGCTGTGCTTCACGTTCATGTCGCCGGCGCGCACCGCGATCAGCAGCGACCGCTCGATGCCCGCGCGGTCCATCTTGCGCAGATACTCTTCCATCGACAGGCCGCCGAACATCTCGGGCGGCATCCGCACCTGGCGTTTGAAATCGTCGTCCAGGCCGGTCCAGCCGTTGGCGACCGCCTCGGGCGTGTAGATGTTGCAGACGATGTCGATATAGCCGCTCATGCTGCCACCGTGTCGAGGGTTAGGAGGACTGCTGGGCGCATCAGTCGAGCCGCAGCTCGGCCTGCATCCGCGCGATCGCCTCACGCGCGAGCGGCGACAGGCCGTCGACCGGCACCGCCGCGAGTGCTGCTGTCTGCGTGGCCGCGCCCTGATCGGCGCGGTAGAGCGTCTCCCACAGCGACTTGAGCATCAGGTTCAGCGTCGTGCGCCGGGGAAAGCCGGCCGCGGTGCCGGTCTTTTCGGCGGATCGAACGGTGGTCAGCAGCGCTTGGTCGAGCGGCTGCGGCGCCTGCGGGGAGGCGACGGCCGGACGGCCCCCGACCGCTACGCTGTCGCCCGGCCAGGCGCGGTGATCGCGCTCGAACGCGATGTACTTGCGGTCCATCAACGGCAGGTCGACCGAGAAATAGTCGAGCGGCGCGCCCGGCACTGGCTTTACCCCGCGCAGCGCGGCGGGCGCCTCCCCTTTCTCCGCCCAGCGCGTGATCGCGCCCAGATAGTCGATCGCGTACGCGCCATCGCCGCCGCTGCAATGGTCCATGCCGGGCACCATGTAGAGCCGCGCAAACCGGGCGGTCGCCGCCGGTCCGCCCATCGTGCGCGTGACCGTCTCATAATAGTCGATCGTCGGCGGCGGCATCACCGAGAAATCGGACCAGCCATGCACCAGGATCAGCTTGCCGCCACGGTCGCGGAACGGCCGCAGATCGGGGTTGTTCGGCGCGTTCAGCGTCTCAACGACGACGGGGTCGCCGCGACCCACGCCGAGATCGAACAGCGGGATCGACGCTTCGCCGGGCAGGCTGGCGTTGCGCAGGAAATTGCCGATCCAGTTGAACTCGGACCCCGGCTGTGCGCCGCGCAGGCGGTACAGCTTGTCCGCGACACCGACCTGCTCGGCGGTCAGGCAGTCGCGGCTGTCGGCGGTATTGCAGAGCAGCTCGGCCGGCTTGAACCCGCACGCCAACGGCTTCGATATGACGCCGTCGAGGAGGCCGTCGGCCCGGTCGCAGCGGCGGATTGCGGCGCGGTGGATCAGCAGCGCCTTGCGGTTGGGCAGGATCGGCCTGCCGGCCGCGTCGAGGTTGAACGCATCAACCTCGGTGATCGTGGGTGGCTTGTTGCGGCCGAACGGCGCCATGCTGGCGGGCGCGATGGCGACGATGCCGTCGAAATCGTCGGGGAAGCGCTGCGCCTCGATCAGGCCCTGGCGGCCGCCGGTCGAGCAGGCGAAGAAATAGCTGTAGCGCGGATCGCTGCCGTAAAAGGCCTTGATGATCGCGCGCCCGGCGGCGGTGGTGACATGCGTGGCGCGATAGCCGAAATCGACCAGCCCCTGCAGGTTGCCTGCCACCCAATTGTTGTCGCTCAACGTCGAGCGGTGGCCCATGTCGGTGTGCAGGCACGCATAGCCGTCGCGCACATGGCCGCTGCACGCCAGGTCCACCGCGACGATGCCGCAGCTGCCGCCGCACCCGCGCACCACATACCGCCCGTTCCAGTCGGCGGCGGGCAGCAGGATCGCGAAGTTGACCGTCGGGTTGACATAGCCCTCTACCAGGCAGGCGGCCCGCTTGCCGGCGGCGGCGGGCCGAAAGGTCGCCTTAACGATGTGGGTCGGGACGTTGGGGAGGTTGGCGAAACGATCGCCTTCCAGCGTGCGGCAGCCCTCTTCGGCAGGAATGGCTGGCCCTTGCGGGTGAGCCCGGGCGGGAGCGGTAAACGCCACCATCGCGGCGAGGAACAGCATCACGCGGGTCAGCATCGTCATCCCACGGTTCCCATCTCCGCCATCAGTACCAGCGCCTCGGCCTCGCTCACCACCTCGGCATATTTGGCCTGAAGGTCGAACAGATTGGCTTCGTGCGGCGCGGGGTGGCGATCGGCGCACGCGTCGCGCACCACGAACGGGACGAAGCCGTTCTGGAGCGCGTCCAGCGCACTCGCCCGGACGCAGCCCGAGGTCGAGAAGCCGGTGATGACGACGGAGTCGACCTCTAGCGTCCGCAGCGTGGCGGCGAGTGACGTCCCGAAGAAGGCCGAGGCGTATTGCTTGGTGACGACGATCTCGTCGACGCGCGGCTGGAGCGTCGGCGGGAACGCGCCCATCGGCGAGCCCTTCAGGAACGCCTTCAGCGCGGGAACCTTGCGGTAGAACTGGCCACCATCGGCGCCGCCCGCCTGGTATTCCACGTTGGTAAAGACCACAGGAACGCCCGCGGTCCGTGCAGCGTCGAGGATCCGTTCGTTGGATGCAAGCGCGGGCTCGGCGGCGGCATACAGATTGGAAGCCGGATCGAGATAGGCCAGCACCACGTCGACGATCAGCAGCGCGGCCCTGCGGCCCGGCGTCAGCCGGCCGTCAAAGGCACCCGCATAGCTGTCGCGGAGATCGGTCATGCCGCACAGACCTGGCTGTTGTGCTCATCCACGCCGCGCTACTCCGCAGCCATCCGATACTCTTCCCACTGCGGCGCGACAGGCGCGGGGAGGCCCGTTTCGGCCTCGCAGTTGGCGCGCAGCTCCTCGATCGGCGGCCCGTAGTTGAACAGCTGGATCGCGCCGCGCTCGCGGCGGAGCTGCTCGCGCAACCCGGCGGTGGCGACCTCGTCGACGTGGCCCGCCGGGGCGATGACCACGCCATAGCTGCGCGCACCGTCCCGCGTGAGGAGACCCTGCACAACCTCCTTCGCCACGATCGCAGGGTCGCGATCGAGCGGATCGCCCCAGCCGCCGCCGCCCCAGGTGATGAAATCGAGTTCATCGCCGGCATCGACGCGCAGGTCCTCGCGCTTGTTGCCGACGATCGTGGTCGTGCCGTTCGCCTTGCGCAGCACCTTGCGCGCGCGGGCGCCGGGCTCGCCGCCGTTGACGCCCCAGGGCATGGTAAACCAGCGGTCGTCGTGGATCGCGATCTCGCCGGGCTCCAGGAACTTGTACGTCATCAGGATGCCGTTGCCGCCCCGGTGCAGCCCGGCCCCGCCCGAATCCGCGACCGTCGTGTATTGCTCGATCCGCAGCGGAAAGTAGCGTTCGAGAAACTCGTTGGGCACGTTGGTGAAGTTGGGCCAGAGGCTGTGCCCGTCCGGGCCGTCGCCCAGCGGCCGGCCTGGGATGCCGCCGAAGCCGATCTGGAACAGCTGGAACCACTTTCCCGCCCGGTCGCGGCCCGAGTAGAACAGGTGCGGCGACGAGGAGAAGCCGGCGGCGTTGAGGAACTCCGGCGTCTTCTGGCCCAGCAGACCCCCAAGGATGTCGAACAACCGTCCCAGCGCATGCGTCCGCCCCGACAGCGCGGCCGGGAACGCCGGCTTCAGCAGCGAGCCTTCCGGAATGCGCACGTCGATCAGGTCGTAATAGCCGTCGTTGAACAGGATCTGCGGATCGAACACCATGATCATGTAGATGCCGAAGAACATGCGCATCATGTTCTCGTTCAACAGGAAGTTGATCGATGCCCCCGACTGCGGATCGGTGCCGTCGAAGTCGAGCACGACACGGCCGTTCTCGCGCCACATGGTGCATTTGATCTTGTACGGACCATAGCCCATGCCGTCGTCGCAGATATAATCCTCGAAGCTCACCGGCGCTTCGCCGATCGCCTGCTCGATCAGCGCCTTCATCGCGCGATGGTTGCGCGCGAGCAGATTTTCGCAGGCCGACACGAACACGTCGTCGCCAAAGCGCACCGCCATCTCGATCACGCGTCGTGCCGCGACACGGCACGACGCGATCAGCGCGTTCAGATCCGCCTTGCACCATTCGGGCGAGCGCGACTGCGCCATGACGAGCTTGATCAGCTCCTCGTTATACTCGCCGCGCTTCCAGATCTTGACCGGTGGGATTCGCACCCCCTCCTGGAAGATGCTGGTCGCGTCGATCGGCATGCTGCCCGCGACCTTGCCGCCGATGTCGCTCTGATGGCCGAACATCGAGGTATAGGCGATCACCCTCCCATCCTTGAACACCGGCAGCAGCACCAGCCAGTCGTTGAGGTGGCTGATCGCGCCGCTGACCGAATAGGGATCGGACAGGAAGATCATGTCGCCGTCCTCGACCGTGCCGTCATAACCGTCGAGGAACGGCCCGATATAGCTGCCGAACTGGCCGACGATCATCCGGCCCTTATGATCGGCGATCAGGGGAAAGGCGTCGCCCTGTTCGCGGATGCCGGGCGACATCGCCGTGCGGACCAGCGTCGCGTCCATCTCGATACGCGCATTGCGCAGCGCGTTCTCGATGATGTCCAGCGTGACCGGGTCGATCGGCACCGGGGCGAAGGGCGTGTCGTTCGCCTGGATGATCGTGGCGGGCATCAGTGGCTCTCCGCGGAAGGCGCTTGGGGGGTGATCAGGATGTTGCCGACGCGGTCGACCAGGGCCGTGCAGCCGCCCTCGATCAGCGTCGTCGAGTCCATCTCGACGACGATGGCGGGTCCCGGGATACGATCGCCGGCGCGCAGCCTGGCGCGGTCGTAGATGACGGCGTGGCGCATGGCCCCGTCCATCCACAGCTCATGGTCGCGCAGCTTGGCCGCCGCCGGATCGCCATTGCCTTCGGGCAGCGGGGCGGCGGGCAGCTCGGGCGGCTTGCCCATCGCGACCGCGCGCAGGTTCACGATCTCGTGCTCGCTGTCCATGTTGAAGGTGAACAGGCGGCGGTGTTCGTCGTCGAACCGCCCCGTCAGCCAGCCGATGCCATACGCCGTCAGGTCGTCGAGCGTCACCTCCATCGGCACCTCGAACGCCTGTCCCGAATAACGCACGTCGATCTCGAAGCTGAGCACGACGTCGGCCGCGGCGATCCCCTCGGCCTCCAACTCGGCGCGGGTCTGTGCCGCCATGTCGTCCAGGATCGCGCGCAGCTCTTCGAGCGACGTCCGCGACGCGAGCTGCGAGAAGCTGCGCGCGCTTTCGGTGCGCATGCGCGTGGTGGCGTCGCCCAGCGCGCAGAGCACGCCGGGGCTGACCGGGGAGATCGCCGGCCAGCTGCCCATCAGCCGCGCTACGGCGTTGAGGTGGAGCGGCCCCGCCCCGCCAAAGCCCATCAGCGCGAAGTCGCGAGGGTCATAGCCCTGCTGGACGGAGATCATGCGCAGCGCCCCGAACATGTTCTCGTTGACGATGTCGATGATGCCCCGCGCCGCCGCGTACAGATCGATGCCGAGCTGGTCGGCGATCGTCTGCACCGCCGCCTTCGCACCCTCGCGGTCGAGCTTGAAGGTGCCGCCGAGCAGCGATTCGGGCAGATAGCCGAGCACGACGTTGGCGTCGGTGACCGTCGGCTGGGTGCCGCCCTTGCCATAAGCCACCGGACCGGGAACCGCGCCCGCCGATTGCGGGCCGACGCGCAGCGCGCCGGTCAGTTCGGGCACATAGGCGATCGAACCGCCGCCAGCGCCGACGGTCTTCACGTCGAGCGCGGACGCGCGCACCGACAGATGCCCGACCTCCGTCGTACGCACCCGCCGCGCTTCCAGATTCTCGATCAGCGCCACATCGGTGGAGGTGCCGCCCACGTCCAGGGTCAGGATGTTGCGAATACCGGCATTCTTGCCGACCCAGATCGCGCCGGTGACGCCGCCGGCCGGTCCCGACATCAGCAGCGACACGGGGTGCTCTTCGGACTTCTCCGAAGTCATCAGCCCGCCGTCCGAACGCAGCAGGCTGAGCTTGCCCGCCATGCCTGCGCCGCGCAGTTTGTCACGCAGGTTGCGGACGTACCGGCCGACGATCGGCCGCACCGCCGCGTTGGCGACCGTCGTCAGCGTGCGCTCATATTCCTGCATTTCGGGCAGCACTTCGTGGCTGAGCGAGATCGGCACGTCCGGCATGATCTCGGCCGCCAGCTCACCCACGAGCTTTTCGTGGGCGCCGTTTAGATAGGCGTTGATCAGACTGACGGTCAGCGCCTCGATCCCCTGCGCCTTCAACTTCTCCAACGCTGCCCGGATGTCCGCGTCGTCGATCGCGCGGACCTCGCGGCCCTGCGCATCCATCCGCCCCTTGATCTCGACGGTATCCTCCAGCTTCGCCAGCGGCTCCGGCTTGGGCCAGACGATCCAGCCGGCAAGGCCGCCGGGGACGAAACTGCGCGCAATCTGCATGATCTGGCGGTAGCCCTGGGTCGTCACCAGCCCGACGCGCGCGCCCTTCCCTTCCAGCACCGCGTTCGTTGCGACGGTGGTGCCGTGCAGGAAGATCTCGACCTCCGCAGGCGTGATCCCCGCATCCGCGCAGATCCGGTTGACGCCGGTCAGGATGCCTTCGGAGCTGTCGTGCGGCGTGGACGGCGTCTTGTGCCGCCAGAATGCGCCCGATCCCTGATCGAACAGCAGCAGGTCGGTGAAGGTGCCGCCGACATCGACACCCAGGCGATAGCCCATGCTTTATCCTCTCGCGACCATGGGTCCCTCGGGCCGAGAACAAGCCCCTCGGTGGTCACGCGTCCAACGCCTTCCCGTCGATAACCGAAACGCGGTGGCCTGCGCGGCAAGGGCTGCGCGCGTGCAGCGAGCATGCACAGGATCGTCTCGCATCCACTTCCCGCACGAGGACCGAGCATGGCGTTCACCAGCCTGACCTTCGAGGTGACCGACCGGATCGCCGTGGCGACCTTCACCACGCCCGAGCGTTTGAACGGCATCTCGGAAGAGCGGCTGGCGG
This sequence comes from Sphingomonas sp., assembly GCF_036387595.1. Taxonomy (GTDB): domain Bacteria; phylum Pseudomonadota; class Alphaproteobacteria; order Sphingomonadales; family Sphingomonadaceae; genus Sphingomonas. The sequence goes on along the minus strand of NZ_DASVTL010000044.1, from coordinate 4,560 downwards.
ACCTTGAGGCGATACTGGAAAGAGTGGAGGCCGATCAGGCTATCCGGGCGCTGATCGTCACCGGCACGGGCAAGGCTTTCTGCGTCGGGCTCGACCTCGATCTGCTCGACCGCGCCTTCGACGATCTCGCCTATTTCACCACCACCGTCCGCCGCCTGTCGCGGATCGTCGAGCGCATTGAAGCGCTGGAGATCCCGACGATCGCGGCGATCAACGGCTTTGCCCGCGCGGGTGGGTTCGAGATGACGCTCGGCTGCGACTTCTGCATCATCGCGGACGAGGCGAAGATCGGCGACGTCCACACCGACGCGGGCGTGGTGCCTGCGTTCGTGTCGCTGCGCCTGCGCCGCCGGGTCGGCGATCAGCGCGCCAAGGAAATCCTATGGACCGCGCGCTGGTACAGCGGGCCGGAGGCGGTCGCGATCGGACTGGCGCTGAAGTCGGTGCCGCTCGCCCGGCTGCTTGAGGAATCCCGGGCGTTCGCGGGGACGATCATCGACAAGCCGCGCGCGGCGATCGCGGCGCTCAAGCGCGTCTATATCGAGGGCGCGGACCTGGGCGTCGCGGCGGGCACCGAGCTAGAACTCGCCAACTTCGCCGACTACATGGCCAACCAGCCCTATGGGCGCGAGGGTTACCGCGCCTTTCGCGAGAAGCGTGAGCCGAACTGGCGCGGACGCGCCTGAGCGGCGATCAGCGCGGCGGCAGGTCCTCCACCAGCCTGAAACCCAGGACGGTAGTGCGCGCGCCGCGCAAATCGGGATGCCGCACCGCCGCGCTCAGATATTTCGGCGAGTTGGTCCACGAACCGCCGCGATCGATCGGCGACGCGCAGGCGTCCATCGCAACCCCGGGCTCGGCGCAGTCGAGCGTCCATTCCCAGACATTGCCCAGCATGTCGTGCAGCCCCCACGGATTGGCGCCATAAGAGCCGACCGGCGCGGTCCGGGCGTGACCGTCCTCGCAGTCGAACACGGTCGCAGGGTCGATCACGCCCGCCAGATCGAGCCGCGCGCGCGCACGATCCGCGACGTTCGCATAGGCGCAAGGGAGGTCCGCTCCCCACCAACGCTCGCCCTTGGTCCCGGCGCGCGCGGCGCGTTCCCATTCGGTCGCGGTCGGCAGGCGGAAACGGCGGCCGGTCCGCTTGTTCAGCCATACCGCATAGGCGTTCGCATCGGCAAAGTCGACGCAGACCACCGGATGCCGATCGGTCTGCGCGAAGCCGGGACTTTGCCAGCTGTGGTCAAGGTCCGCCACCCAGCGGTTGCTCGGTCCGTCGGCGAGAAAGCCGCACGGCCCGTCGGGCATTCGGCCGGTCGCGGCGGCGAAGCGAGCGAAATCGCCTCGCGTCACCTCGGTTCCGGCCATGGCGAGGCGTTCTCCCACCCGAACCATCGCCGCTACCCGCACATCGGCGGACGGCCGAACCGCGCATCCGACAAGCAGGCCGGCGAGGAGGATCGTCCGCTTCATGTTTGCACCCTAGCCGCCGTACCGAAGGCAGCCAGCTTCGGCGAGGAGCGGCCCACTATCCGGTTGCGCGACGGCGGACATTGGCGTCGGCCGCGCTGTATGTCCTACTGAACCGTCAGGCAGGATAGAGCGAACGATGATCGATCTGGGCGAACAGAGCTATCCCGAAGTCCGCGAGGCGGTGCGGCGGCTGTGCGCCGACTTTGCCGGCCCCTATTGGCAGGCGCTCGACCGCGACCGCGCCTATCCGACCGAGTTCGTGACCGCGCTGACGCAAGCCGGCTTCCTGTCGGTGCTGATCCCGGAGGAATATGGCGGATCCGGGCTAGGACTGGCGGCGGCCACCGCCGTACTCGAAGAGGTTCACCGCTCCGGCTGCAACGGTGGCGCGTGCCACGCGCAGATGTACACCATGGGCACGGTGCTGAAGCACGGCTCCGACGCGCAGAAACAGATGTACCTGCCCAAGGTCGCGAGCGGCGAACTGCGCCTGCAGGCCTTCGGCGTCACCGAGCCCACGGCGGGGACCGACACCACGCGCATCCGCACCTTCGCGCGCCGAGACGGCGACAACTATGTGGTGTCCGGACAGAAGATCTGGATCAGCCGCGCCGAGCATAGCGACCTGATGGTCCTGCTGGTGCGCACGACGCCGCGAGAGCAATGCGCCAAACCGTCCGATGGGATGAGCGTGCTGATGCTCGACATGCGCACGGCAGTCGGCAACGGCCTCACCATCCGCCCGATCCGCACGATGCTGAACCATGCTACGACCGAACTGTTCTTCGACGATCTGAGCGTCCCGGCCGCCAATCTGATCGGCGAGGAGGGCAAGGGCTTTCGCTACATCCTGTCGGGGATGAACGCCGAGCGTATCCTGATCGCCGCCGAGTGCATCGGCGACGGGCGCTTCTTCATCGACAAGGCGAGCGCCTATGCGCGCGAGCGCCATGTCTTCGGCAGGGCGATCGGTGAGAACCAGGGCGTCCAGTTCCCGATCGCGCGCGCGCACGTCCAGCTGACCGCCGCGGCCGAGATGGTCGACAAGGCGGCACGGCTGTTCGACGAGGGCGCGGGCGGCGGCGGGACCGAGGCCAACATGGCCAAGATGCTCGCCTCAGAAGCGAGCTGGTACGCCGCCGACATGTGCGTCCAGACCCATGGCGGCTTCGGTTTCGCCGAGGAATATGACGTCGAGCGCAAATTCCGCGAGACGCGGCTGTACCAGGTCGCGCCGATCTCGACCAACCTGATCCTCAGCCATGTCGGGACGCATGTCCTCGGCCTGCCGAAGTCTTTCTGAATGGGGGCGCTGGACGGCATCCTGGTCGTGGCGCTGGAACAGGCGGTGGCGGCACCCTTGTGCACCGCGCGGCTGGCTGAAGCAGGCGCGCGAGTAATCAAGCTGGAACGCGCGGAGGGCGATTTCGCGCGCGGTTATGACGCGGTCGCGCATGGCGAGAGCGCGTATTTCGTCTGGCTGAACCGTGGCAAGGAATCGCTGACGATCGACATCAAGACGCCGAACGACACGGCGCTGCTGGAGCGGCTGCTCGCGCGCGCCGATGTCTTCATCCAGAACCTCGCGCCCGGCGCGGCGGCGCGGGCGGGCTTCGGCTCGGCCGCCCTGCGCGCGCGTCATCCACGGCTGATCACCTGCGATATCTCCGGCTATGGCGAGGCCGGGCCGGGCGCCGGGATGAAGGCCTACGACTTCCTCATTCAGTGCGAGGCGGGGCTGGCGAGCGTCACCGGCAACGACGCCGGCCCCGCGCGCGTCGGCGTGTCGGTCGCCGATATCGGCTGTGGCATGAACGCACATGCCGCAATCCTGCAGGCGCTGTTCGAGCGGGAGCGCACTGGCCGCGCGCGCGGCATCGCGGTATCGCTGTTCGACGGCGTCGCCGACTGGATGAGCGTGCCCCTGCTCCACTATGACTATGCCGGCCAGGCGCCGCACCGTGCCGGCCTCAGCCACCCTTCGATCGCGCCCTACGGCGCTTTCGATGCAGGCGACGGCGTGACGCTGGTCGTCTCCATCCAGAACGAGCGCGAGTGGCGGCGCTTCTGCGCGACGGTGCTGGGCGACGACGCATTGGCCAGCGACCCGCGCTTCGCCAACAATGCCGCGCGGTGCACGAACCGGGCGGTGCTCGATGCCACGGTGGCAAGCCGCTTCGCGACGCTCGACTCGGACGCCCTGATCGCCCGCTTCGAGACGGCGGGCACCGCCTGGGCACGACTGAACGGGGTCGACGGCCTCTCGGCACACCCGCAACTGCGGCGGGTGGCGGTGCCGACCCCATCCGGGCCGGTGTCGCTGCCCGCCTCCCCGGTGCGTTGGGACAGCGAGTCGGCACCCATCGGCGCCGTCCCCGCGCTGGGCGCGGACAGCGCCCGCATCCGCGCGGAGTTCGCATGACCGAGCGCGACGTCGCCGACCCGCAGCGGGTGGAACTGCTGGCGGCGCTGCTCGATCACGACGATCCACCCTGGCCGCCCGGCGAGCTGCCGCCGCTGGCGCACTGGCTGTGCTTCCCGCCCAAGGTGCGCCAGTCGGCGCTCGGCGAAGACGGCCATCCCCGCCGCGACGATCCCGACGGGCTGACGCGACGGATGTGGGCGGGCAGCCGCGTCCGCTTCCTCGCGCCCGTGCCCCTCGGGGCCACGCTCGAACGCCGGACGGTCGAGACCTCCTCGGTGCTCAAGTCGGGCCGGTCGGGGCCGATGCGGTTCGTGACGCTGGCCCACAGCATCCGTTCGAACGGCGCGCCCGCGATCGAGGAGGAGCAGGACATCGTCTATCGCGCGACGCACGACCCGGACGCCATCGCCGCGCCGCCGCCGCCAGCAGCCGAGTCGCACGTCGGCACGCCCGAAATCACGCGAGTCGTGACCCTCAACGCCACGGCGCTGTTCCGGTTCTCGGCGCTCACGTTCAACGCCCACCGCATCCACTATGACCGCGACTATGCCCGCGACCGGGAGGGCTATCCGGGGCTCGTCGTCCATGGCCCGCTGATCGCGACGCTGCTGATCGACCATCATCTCCGGTCTCGACCGGCCAAACCGCTGCAAGCGTTC
>NZ_DASVTL010000043.1:0-2638 GCF_036387595.1 Sphingomonas sp. | reverse complement strand
GCGGCGCGCGGCGCCTGACGGACGAGCGCGGGATCGTCGCCATAGCGATAGCCTGCGGCGGCGAACGCCTGTTCCGCCGTCATCTGGCGCTTGGCGAACGAGGCGGCGGCGTCCTTGCGGCCCTTGCCGATCAGGATATCGACGCCGTTGCCGAAGCGCGGCGCGAGCATCTGCGCGAAGATCGCGTCCTTGTCCTTGCGGGATGGCACGTGCGCGTAGCAGGCGGCGGGTGTCGCGTCCCAGATCGGCATGTTGGTGACGACACCGGTCGAAAGCCCGCGCTGTTCGGCATATTCCATGAAGGTCTTCACCGGCCGGGGCGCAGCGCCGGCGACGCCGGGGATCATCGAGACGACGCCGTTGTCGGTCTTGTACCCCGTCATGATCGCCGTCATGCCAGCCGCGGAGTCGCTGACCCACCGATTGAGCGACGAGGTGTCGGACAGGCCGACATGGGGCATCGAATGGATGAACAGCGACTGCGGCCGGTCATGTGCCATGATCCCGCCCGCGCTGAGTGTCGGCAGCCCGCCCGCGTCACCCAGGAACACGATGACGTTGCGCGGGCGCGGCGCGGCGGCGGTCCGCGCGGGCTTCGCAGAAGCGGTGGCTGCTGCGAAGAGAGCGGCAACGACGCACCCGGCGAGGGAAAGACGGCGCCCGGACAGGTTGCTTCGTATCTTCGTCATGGAACGATCCTTGTTCATCATCGAACGGCAAGCGCATGTCGCCGGAACAGAAGCTAGCGTAGCCGCAGCGCCTTACGCACGGCGGCCCAGCTGACATATTTGAAGTTCTGGGTGGCGGGCGCATTGTCGCCGTCCTGTGCGACCATCAGGCCGCGCGGATAAGCCGGCCCGAAGCTGCCCATCACGAGGTCGATGCCGTCGGTGTCGCTGGTGGCATCGACGGCCCCACCGCCGATGCGGAAGCGCCCCGAATAGGTCACGCCCGGCAAGCGGTATAGCGTGTAGGCGTTGTCGCCCTGGCTGGAGACGACGAGGTAGCCGCCGGTGCGCCCCTCCGGCGCCAGCGCCAGGCCTTCTGCATCGGCCACCAGGATAGTGCCATCGACGCGCGCGACCGGGGTGGCGGTGGTGGACGCCGCGGGATCGGCGGCGAAGCGCCACAACCCGACATCCTCCTCCGCGACATAGAGCAAGCCCGTGCGATCATCGACCACGCAGCCCTCGGACTGGCTGCCGAGCTTCATCGAGCGGACGGTGCGCACCTGCGGCGCTGCAGCGGACCGATCGATCGCGATCTGGTCGATCCGCCCGTCCTTCAGCACGACGAAGCCGAACAAGGCGCCGTCGCGCGGCCGGGTCCACAGGCACATGCCGTAAGCCTCGCCCGGGCCCACCGGGAAACGACCCAGCGGACGCAGCTTCGCGGTCGCGGGATCGAGATCGAACAGTGATACATGCGCCTGCGCCACATCGGCGCGGTCGCTGGCGACCACGGTGATGCGGCCGCCGCTCTCGCGCAGGTCGACATTGTTGAGCCGCGGCGCGGGCGTGTAGCTGAGCCGCTTGCCTGCGAGGTCATAGACGTGGACCCCGGCCTGTTTGTCGGTGGCGACGATCAGGCTCTTGGCTGGCGAACGCCGGTTGCGCCAGATCGCCGGATCGTCGGCCGCATCATCGGCGCTGGCGACCGGATCGGTCTCCGCGATCGCGGGAACGTCGGGCACCGCCGTGATGCGATCGGCAGCGGGCGGACCCACCACCGTTGTCGCACCACAGCCGGACAACAACAATGCTGCGGCAAGAACCGAGCGCATCAGAAGCTGACCCGAACGCCGCCCGTGTAGCGCCGGCCGAACGTCTCATGTTCGATCGTGTACTGGCTGCTGCCCGCATAACGGCGGCCGGGGCCGTTGAGCAGGTTGGCGAAATCGCCGTAGATCTCGACATTGGGGGTGATCGCGAAACGGACGCTGGCGTCGAGTTCGTCATCCCGCGCCCAATAGGCGTCGCCGCCGTCGATGCCGCGATTGACGCCGTTGACGAGCCCGAACGCACCGATCGAGTCGATCCAGGGCGAGCGGTTCTGATAGGAGACGCGCGCCGAGAAGCCGTATTTCTCGTAATAGCCGATCAAATTGTACACCCCGTCCGACGCGCCGGGCAGCCGGATCTTGCGACCGTCCGGCGTCTCCGAGCGGCTCTTGTTGAGCGTCGCGTTGAGCTGCACGCCGAACCCGCCCATCCAGTCGGGCAAGCCGAGATCGGTCACGAACGGCTCCAGCTGCTGCTGGATCGCCGCCTCCAGTCCGTAGATGTAGCCGTCGCCGCCATTGGCGATCGTGGTATATTGATACTGTGAGCGATCCACCCCGTTGCTGTTGAGGATGCTACTGTTGAAGGTGCTGGACGTGTCGAACAGGACGTCGCGCACGTCCTTGTAGAACACGCCCACCGACAGGAAGCCGCGCGGCATCGTGTAATATTCGACGTACAGATCGACGCCGCGCGCCTTTTCGGGCTTGGCTTCAGGGTTGCCGCCCGAGATCGTCAGATTGGCGTCGCTGAACGACAGATTGGGGCGAAGCTGATCGTAATCGGGGCGTGCCGCGCCGGTGTTGAACGACAGGCGCGTCTTCATCCGGTCGTTGACGTCCCAGTTGAAGTGGAGG
>NZ_DASVTL010000042.1:0-1529 GCF_036387595.1 Sphingomonas sp. | reverse complement strand
GAGAAAGAGTGGAAGATGCCGCCACGTGAGTGGACCATGGCCAAGGCGCAGTTCGCCCTCATCTTCGGCGAGCGCTTCATCAGGGCCATGGCGGCGTAATGTTCAACCGCCCGCCCACACACGGAAATCCTGACAGTCCCCGGGCCTGCGAGGGGGTGTCCCAGCCGCCCGCTCCGTTCCACGCGACGCCGCGCGGCATGTTCGGCCCGAGCTTCCTGGCGATGGTCATGTTCGAGAAGTTCGGGACGCACCAGCCACTCAACCGGCAGCGCGACCGCTATGCCCGCGAGGGCGTGGAGATCAGCCTGTCCACGCTGGCCGATCAGGTCGGCGCCTGCGCCGCCGCGCTTCGGCCGCTCCACCTGCTGATCGAGGCGCATGTGCTCGCCGCCGAGCGGCTGCACGGCGACGATACGACCGTGCCGGTGCTGGCGAAGACGAAGACCGATGTCGGACGGCTATGGACCCCCGCCTCCGCGAGGACAGGCTCTATGTCCGAGACGACCGACCGTTCGGCGGTCCTGCACCGCCAGCCGCCCTGTTCCATTACTCGCGGACCCGTCGGGCCGAACACCCGGTCGGGCATCTCACCGGCTATGGTGGCATCCTGCAGGCCGACGCCTATGCCGGCTACAACGCCCTGTTCCGCATTGATCGTTCACCGTCGCCACTCACGCGCGCGCTGTGTTGGGCACATGCCAGACGCAAGTTCTTCGAGCTGGCCGACGTCGCTGCGCAGCTGAAGCGCCGCAAGGGCGCGGCGGTCATCTCACCGATCGCGGCCGAGGCGGTCAGGCGCATCGATGCGATCTTCGATGTCGAACGCGACATCAACGGCACGGCCGTCGCCGAGCGGCTCGCCGTGCGCCGGGAGATCGCGGTGCCGCTCGTTACCGACCTGGAGCAGTGGCTTCGCTCCCAGCGTGCCGCGCTCGCCCGCCACAACCCGGCCGCGGGCGCAATCGACTATATGCTGAAGGACTGGACCGCGTTCGTGCGGTTCCTGGACGACGGTCGTATCTGCCTGACCAACAACGCCGCCGAACGCGCGCTGCGCGGCGTGGCGCTCGGCCGCAAAGCATGGCTGTTCGCAGGCTCCGACCGCGGCGGCGAGCGCGCCGCGTTCATGTACACGCTGATCGGAACGGCCAAGCTCAACGACACCGACCCGCAGGCCTGGCTCGCCGAAGTCCTCGCCCGTATCGCCGACACGCCCGTCTCGCGCCTGCCCGATCTGCTGCCCTGGACCTGGGCGGAGGCGCGGGGGCCAAACAGGATCGCCGCATGAGCACCATCGCCCGCCTTAAGATCACGCTGCAAGACGTCGAGCCCAAGGTCCTCCGGCAGATCGAGGTGCCGGTGGACCTCCGCCTCGACCGGCTGCACCAGGTCCTTCAGGCCGCCCTGGGCTGGACCAGCTCGCATCTGCACGAGTTCCGCGCCGGGCGCAGCAGCTGGGGCACGTCCGGCATGGGCGGACCGTTCGACGACCGTGTCCACTCCGAGAAGAGGGCCACGCTCCAAGACCT
>NZ_DASVTL010000041.1:0-3206 GCF_036387595.1 Sphingomonas sp. | reverse complement strand
GAAGGGCGGGTTGCCAGTGGTCGATCGCTCGGCCGGTTCGAGTGGTGCGGGATCCTGTTCGTTCGGGCTTTCGGTCATCTTCGCTCCTTGCGTGGTGGCGGGTTCGGGGTCGGAAATGATGCGGGCGCCGCGCCGGTAGGTGAGATAGCGGCTCAGCCATTGCAGGCTGACGCGGGCGCGCTGGTCGAAGTCGACGAGCAGCAACACATGGACGAGCGCCCACAACAGCCAGGCCGGCAAGCCACGCAACCGCGGTCGGCCCGGCCCGAAATCGAAGACGGCGGCGTGGCGGCCGATGATCGCGGCGTTGCCACGGTTCTTGAACTGGAATGGCGGCAGCGGCGTGCCGTGGCGCATTGCCTTACGCAGTGCGCGCGCGAGATGCTCGCCTTGCTGTTGCGCGACCTGAGCCAGGCCCGGGAGCGGCTTGCCGGAGGCGTCGGGGAAGTGCGCGATGTCGCCGAGCGCGAAGACGCCCGGCACATCGGCGACCGAGAGATCGGGGCGGACCGGCACGCCACCGCCGCGCGCGGGCCCGACGCCGAGCATGGCGGCGGCCGGGGTTGGCGACACGCCTGCGCCCCACAACACCGTAGCCGCCCGCAGCAGATTTCCGTCGATCCAGACTCCGGTGGAATCGATGTGGGCGACCGGCACCCCGGTGATCACCTCCACACGCAGCCGCCCGAGCGCGCGGACGGCATAGTCGGCCAACTCGTCGGGAAAGGCAGCCAGGATCCGCGGCCCAGCTTCGACGAGCACCACGCGCGCGCTGCCCGGGCGGACGTGGCGGAAGTCGCGTGCGAGCGTGTGTCGCGCCAATTCAGCGACCGACCCTGCCAGCTCCACCCCGGTCGGCCCGCCACCGACGACGATGAACGTCAACAGCGCATCGCGTGCGCCCGGCGCCGCGCGTTCGGCGCGTTCGAACGCGGAGAGCACGCGCGTACGGATCGCGCGCGCGTCGGCGATCGATTTAAGCGACGGCGCGGCGCGCGACCAATCGGCATGGCCGAAGTAATTGGCGGTGGAGCCCGTCGCGAGAGCGAGCACATCATAGCCGAGGCGCTCGCCCGAGTGCAGCTGGATCGTGCGCGCCGAGGTGTCGACCCGCGTGACCGCGCCGAGGATCACCTCAATGTTGCGGTAACGAGCCAGGACGCTGCGGATCGGTGCGGCGACATCGGCGGGCGACAGCGCGGCGGTCGCCACCTGATACAGCAGCGGCACGAACAGATGATAGTTGTTGCGATCGACGACTGTCACCCGCGCCGCCGTGCCGCCGAGCCCTTGTGCGAGCGCCAGCCCGGCGAACCCGGCGCCGACGATCACCACGTGCGGTTCCGGCGGGATTGCCCGCTCCACCGTTCGGGGAAGCGGCGCGGTCAAGGTTCACGCGAGGTCGCGTTGACGTTTGGGTTGTCGGCGTCGACATCGGCGCCTGCCTGTCCCCCACCATAATAGCCCTGCTCGGTCTGACCACCATGGCCTAGGAACTTGCCGAAACCACCCGGCGCCTTCTTGCCGGTGTGCGGGTTGGGATAGGCGCCGCCGTCGCTTTCACCCTTGCCGCCAGCGTCGACACCGCCGTCCTTGTCGGGGCGATCGGCGACGCCGTCATGGGCGCCGTCGTGCGAGGTGCTCATCGCCTGCATGGGTTGTTTGTCCGGCATCGACTTCTCCGTTGCTTGCGCAGCGACCACGGTCCGCATGGTGCCCGGCACCCGCGTCGCGCAGGCGCCACCCCACGCGCTGGCGGAGGCCGCAGCGGCGATCGAGGCATGACCGGCATAACCCCGAGCGGACCGCTAAGTTGCTGTAAGAACAGGAGTCTCAATGCAGGTTAATGCGATTGTGGAGGTGCTGCGCCGGCGCGGTCCACGCGGTGCGACCCGATCAGCAGTGCGACGAGATCGCCCTTCGTGCGGAACGTCGTGATGAGGAGATAGGGTGCCGTCACAAGCGCGCCGAGGACGATCGTGGCCAGCCCACAGGCCAAGCCGATCATCTTCGACGGTTCCCGGTAGATCATCCAGCAGGCGACGAGCAGAAGGTGGATCTCAAGATCGATATAGAACTGCCGTCGCCACGGATCGCCAAGATCATCGATGAAGGTCGATAGGGCTCCAAATATCCCCCGTTGCTCGATCGCGGATTGCGTCACCGTAACGATGACGGCGGTTAGGACCGTCGCAACAAGCCTCACCGTGATAATCGACGTCCTCATGCGAGTGCCTGCCTGACTCTAGCTCTATGATCGTCCGAACGGACCAAATGCCATCCCGCTCCGTTGCCGCCGGACGCCGACGACTCGAGATCGTGCAGTCGTCCAGGACCGCGGACGCGCAGGCCGCCATCGAGGCTGCACGTGCAACATAGGTGATCGAAATTACTATATTTCAACATCTTGAAGGCCTTCTGGCCACACCAATCTGAAAGCGCGGATCGGCCACAGCGGCACGATCGCCGAGGACGCTATGTCGACGTTCAGATTATCTCCCATTGCCGCAATCGCGGGTGCGGCGCTCGCATGCCTGTCGGCGTGCGGTAGCAATGACGGCAACGCATCCGTACCGGCTCCCGCCTCCACGGATGCGCAGCCCTCGCCCTCAGCCCCGACGGGTGTGGTCCCGCTCATCGCCGCCGCCGCCAAGCCGATAAGTGGCGGTACGGACGATTATGCCGATATCCTTGCCGCTGCTGCGACCGCGCGCAGAATTCTCCTGGGCGAGTCTTCGCATGGCACCAGCGACTATTATCGCGAACGCGGACGCCTGACCGAGCGGCTGATCGCCGAGCATGGGGTGAATGCGGTGATCATCGAGGGTGACTGGAGCCCCACGTTCCGCGTGAACCTTTATGTGCGCGGACTGGGCAGCGACCTGAGCGCTACCGAGGCGCTATCCGGTTACACCGCCCGCTTTCCGCGCTGGATGTGGCGCAACGTGGAATTCCGCGACTTCGTCGAGTGGCTCCGCACCCGCAATCTCGCGCTCCCGCCCGCCCAACGGGTCGGCATCTATGGCATGGATGTGTACGATCTGTACGAAGCCGCCGATCAGGTCGTCGCGTATCTCGAAGGCCGCGACCCTGCAGCGGCGGCGAGAGTGCGGCAGCTCTATGCCTGTTTTAAGCCCTACGCGCGGACCCCCGAAGCCTATGGCGGGGCAGTGGCCACCCGGTCGGATACTTGTCGGGACGAGGCC
>NZ_DASVTL010000040.1:0-4920 GCF_036387595.1 Sphingomonas sp. | reverse complement strand
CGCGCCCGTAGTGCGGCTCCAGGCGTTCGCGGCCGACGTTTTCGCCGACGAGCTGATCCGCATGGTCGGTCTCGAATGGCCAGGAACCAGCTTCCATGCGGATGTCGATGCGTCGCTGATGCTCCACGCCGACCCGGACCTGCTGGCCCAGGCACTGATCAACCTGCTGCGCAACGCCGCCCAGGCCGCCGCGGCGGGCGCCGACCAGCCGCGCGTCACACTTCGCATCATCACCGAGCGTGCCGGCGGCCTCACGCTATCGATCGCCGACAATGGTCCCGGCGTGCCCGAGCCACTGCGCAGGGACATCTTCCTGCCCTTCTACACGACCCGCGCGGAGGGCACGGGGATCGGCCTGAACCTCGTCCGCCAGATCGTCGTCGCGCATGGCTGGAGCATCGACGTCGAACAGACCGATGATGGCGGCGCGCGCTTCGTGATGCGCACCGCGGGCGCTGGCGGTTAAGGCGTCGTACGCCCGTTCTAAGCCCGTCGACGCTCGGCGATCCAGCCGTCGACCTGGCGTTCGAGGATCGGCAGCGGCAGCGAGCCCGATCCGATCAGCAGGTCGTGGAAGCCGCGGATGTCGAATTTCGGGCCCAGCTCGCGCTCGGCCTTGCGTCGGAGCTCGACGATCTTGATCATGCCGATCTTATAGCCGGTCGCCTGCCCCGGTAGCGTGATGTACCGGCGGACTTCCGACCGGCCCTGGTCGGGCGCCGCGCGGCCGGTGTTGACGAGATAGTCGATCGCCTGTCGCTCGCTCCACCCCTTGGCGTGGATACCGGTGTCGACCACCAGGCGCGCGGCGCGGAATAACTCGGCATCGAGCCGCATGAAATCGTCGGACGCCTCGGGAAAAGCGCCCATCTCCTTGCACAGCGCCTCGGCATACAAGCCCCAGCCCTCCCCGAACGCAACGTAGCGCGTGCTTTGCCGGAACTTCGGGCCGCCGGACTGGCCGACCTGGATGTCGCCCTGCATGACGTGGCCGGGCACGCCCTCGTGGCACATCAGGTCGCGCAGCGCCGAAGGCGGGGTCGCGTCGGTGGTGCCGAGCAGGTGTACGTAGACCCGACCGGGACGTGCGCCGTCGCGGCTCGGCCCCGCCGCATGCGCCGCGCCGCCCGCGACTTCGCTGAACGACGGCTCGCGGACAACTTCCATCGTGTGGACCGGCAGCTTCCCGAAGTATTTGGGCAGAAGCGTGCGGTTGAAGGTCAGGGCGTCATTGGCGTCCTTCAGGTATTTCGCGCGCAGTTCGTCGTTCCACGGCACCACCGGGAAGCGGCGGCCGATCTCCGCATAGAAGGCCTGCCGGTCCTTCATCCCCGCGGCGCGGGCGAGCGCGTCCTGCTCCCCCTCGATCCGCTTGACCTCGGCCAGCCCTATCTGGTGGATCTGCTCGGCGCTGAGGTCGGTGGTGGTGTTGAGCTTCAACGCCGCGGCGTACCAGGCGGCGCCATTCGGCAGCGTCAGCGCGCCGAGCCGTCCGCTCGGGGCGGTCGGCAGGTCCGTCTGCGCCCACGCGATCACGCGGTCATAGGCCGGCTTGATCGTCAGCAGCGCGGTGCGCGTGTCCGCGAGCAATGCTGCCGCCTGTGCCGCATCGACTTTGCCGCCCGCCTGGAGCTTGGCGACTTTGGCCTTGGCGTCGGCCCATAGCGGCGAGTCCTTGGCGTCGTCGAACGGCGCCCCGGTGACGATCGCGCGACTGCCGGTAACGACGCGCTCCATCTGGAATTGGGGCGCGCGCACGCCCGCGGCATCCGACGCGCGGCTTTGCTGGACGGCGGTGTCGAGCACCGCCGGGATCGCCCTGACCCGCGCGGCATAGGCGCGCATGTCGTCCGCATCCTGGACGGTGTGCGTGTTGATGAGGAAGTTCGGCAGCTGCGCGTGCGCCGAATAGAGGAACGAATAGAAGGGCGGCGCCTGCATCCGGAAGCGGTAGCTCAGCTCGGCACGGTCGAGCTCCAGCGCCCAGATGTCGTAATTGACCTGCGCGTCGGGCGAAAGCTTGGAGCGATCGAACCCCGCCTTCATCCGGGCAATGCTCGCCCGCCGCCACGCCAGCCTGCGCAAGGCGGCGGCGTCGCTGATGTCGTCGAGCCGGTCGCGGCCCTCCTTCAGCCCAAGCTGCGTGGCGAGCTGCGGCCGTTCGCGCAGGTCCTCGGCAAACTCCTTGTCCAGGAACGCGTAGAAGCGTGCGTCCTCAGCCGGCACCGCGGCCACCGCGGTAGCCGGCACTTGCGCAGCAAGCGCGCCGGGTGTGGCGAGCACGAGGGCGGCGGCTGTAAGCCAAGGCAGTCTGCGCATTCTGGTCCCCTGATCGGTTTCGACGTGACCCTATCGTCGCGATGCGCGGTGGTGAAGCGCTAACGAGACTCGACTGCCGGGTTACGGAAACTCGCCTGCTCCGACGCGTTAATCCTTCCCCCATCAGGAGAGAGACGATGACCGACCACAAGAAGAAGGGCGACTTCCAGAAGAACGGGAAGAACGACGAGGGTGGCAACAAGAAGCAAGACAACAGCCACAACACCGCGAGCAAGGACAACAACCAGAACGCTGGTCACGGCGGCCACAAATAGCGCATCATGGTGGATGCGGAGCTGGTCTCTGCCCGGTTACGTCGTCGTCAGCGGCGGCGACACCCAGGCGGCGCCAGCTTCGGTCCCGTCCAGCCGAATGCCCGGTGCCGGGTCTCGATCAGTCCACCCGATCTATCGCAACGCGGATGACGCTGCCCACATTAGCAACCCCGCCAAGATGTATAATCCCAAGCCCGCCAACATCGCGTACCGCAGCGCCTCCCCGCCGAACTGCGCGGGCATCGCGTCCGACAGCGTGCCGAGCAGCATAGTCCCGGCGCCGAGCCCGATCAGGTTGTTCCCCAGCAGAAAGGTCGCGGACGCCCTGGCGCGCATATGTGCGGGCACCAGGTGCTGCACGGCGGTGACGACGGGGGCGAGCCAGACATAGACCAGTCGGTGCGGCACCCCCGAGGCGAGGAACGCCACCGTGCTCGACCGCGAAAGGATGCCGATCGCGAATAGCGGCAATGCTATGAGGGAGCAGATCGCGGGTAGCCGCGCATACCAGTCGCGATCGCGCGCGCCGAGCCGGTCACGGACGAAGCCGCCCGCGAGCATGCCCGCGACGCCGTCGATCAGCAGCAGCCTACCATTGCTATGATCACCAGGGAGACTTATATACCAGTCGTTATGGAAGATGTTCTCACCTCCGTTGCTAAAGGCCGACCGCGCGAGTTCTGCGTGGATCAGGCTTTGGCGGCCGCCTTGGGCGTGTTCTGGTCGAAGGGCTATGAAGGCGCTTCGATGGCCGATCTGACCCAGGCGATGGGCATCACCAAGCCGAGTCTCTACGCTGCGTTCGGCAACAAGGAAGCGCTCTTCCACAAGGCGCTTGAGCTCTACGAGACCGAGAAGCTCGAATATACCCGCGAGGCGCTGAAGCAGCCGACGGCGCGGGCGGTCGCGGAGCATTTCATGCGCGGCGCGATCGATGCGCAGACGAGCACCTGCGATCCCAAGGGGTGCCTCGGCGTGATCAGCGCCACGGCGTGTGGCGCGGAGGCCGATTCGATCAAGGCGGACGTGATCCAGCGGCGTGCCTCGTCGCAGGCTGCCTTGGTCGAGCGTTTCGAACGGGCGAAACTGGACGGCGACCTGCCCGAGCATGTCGATGTCGGCGGGCTGACGAGCTACCTCTATGCGATCCTGCAAGGCATGGCCGTGCAGGCGGGATCGGGTGCGACGCGCGCCGATCTGGAGAGCGTGGTAGACACCAGCCTGATGATGTGGCCGACCCGCTGAAACTATTTTACCGACCGGTATAAAAAGGCGTTGACGCGCCACGGAACAAGTTCCATACCGAGCAGTATAGAAGAAGGCGGCATCGAAGGCGTTTGGCCCGTCGAGGAGGCCGCATGATCGAACTGCCCAGTCGCGGGGTGGCCGCCCAGTAATCGGCGCCGCCCGTCCAGCTTACCCATTTCAGCAACCGTCCTGACCCGCAGCCCTGCTGCCGGGCTCGGGCCGTTTCGTCTTCAACGTCAGCGCTGCCGTTCCGCGGCGTCGCCGCGGCCGGATGGTCGCGTATACGCGCCGCAGCGCCGCGCCTCCAGTTCAAGGGAGTTTCCCATGGCCTATGTCGATTTCTCCGCCGACCCGATCCTCGCCGCGCATTCCGATCGGTTGCGTGCCGAAAACGCCGCTCCCGCGCCGACAGGTCTGACAGCGCTGGAGTGGTCGGTGGTGGCGTTGGCGAAGCGCGACCGGATTTCGTCGCTCGCGAAGCCCGGCCGGATCGCTATGGCGTTGAGCAATCTGTTCGGCGATGGCGCTTCCAGCCGGCATCTGGCCGATCCGAGGTTGGAGGCGCTGCGGCGGATGGCGGTGCTAAGCTGGCACCGCGGCTTCTCCGTGCCCTCCGCCGAGCTGAAGGCGTTCCTGTCGGCCGGCTTCTCGCTCGACCAGTACGAGACCATGCTTACCAGCATCGGCATGGACCGCCCGCGACGAGAGGCCCGCGCATGAACATGATCTCGAAGATCGATGCGCCCGCGGAGGACGCGCAGGATGCGCCGCGACGCACCCGCTGGCGCAAGGCCGGCTGGGCGGCGCTGCCACTCGTTGCGATCGCAGCGGCCTGGGGCCTGATAGATCATGACGGACCTGCGGTGGCGGCGATGCCGGTCCCTACCGTCTCGGTGGCGCAGCCGCTCGTCCGTGCGGTCACCGAATGGGACGATTATGTCGGCCGCTTCGAGGCGAGCAAATCGGTCGAGGTACGCCCCCGCGTGTCGGGCGCGATCACCGGGGTGCACTTCACGGACGGCGCGCTCGTCCGCAAGGGGCAACTGCTCTTCTCCATCGACGCCCGACCCTATGCCGC
>NZ_DASVTL010000039.1:0-27909 GCF_036387595.1 Sphingomonas sp. | reverse complement strand
CGCCTTCACGATATCCTCGACCATCTTCTTGGCGTCGGCGAGCAGCATCATCGTGTTGTCCATATAGAACACGTCGTTGTCGACGCCGGCATAGCCGACCCCGCCCATCGACCGCTTGATGAACAGCACCGTCTTGGCCTTCTCCACGTCGAGGATCGGCATGCCGTAGATCGGCGAGGTCTTGTCGGTCTTCGCCGCGGGGTTGGTGACGTCGTTGGCGCCGATCACGAACGCGACGTCGGTCTGCGCGAATTCGGAGTTGATGTCCTCCAACTCGAACACCTCGTCATAGGGCACGTTCGCCTCGGCGAGCAGCACGTTCATATGCCCCGGCATCCGCCCCGCGACCGGGTGGATCGCATATTTCACGCGTACGCCCTCGGCCTTCAGCTTGTCGCCCATCTCGCGCAGCACGTGCTGCGCCTGCGCCACCGCCATACCGTAGCCGGGGACGATCACCACCTGCTCGGCCTGGCTCATCAGGAACGCCGCATCCTCGGCCGAGCCACGCTTCCACGGCCGGTCGGTCGCCGCGGCAGCCCCGCCGCCGCCACTCTCCGCGCCGAACCCGCCCGCGATCACGCTGATGAAGCTGCGGTTCATCGCGCGGCACATGATGTAGGACAGGATCGCGCCCGACGACCCGACCAGCGCGCCGGTGATTATCATCGCGCTATTGTGCAGCGTGAACCCCATCGCCGCCGCCGCCCAGCCCGAATAGCTGTTGAGCATCGATACCACGACCGGCATGTCCGCCCCGCCGATCGGAATGATGAGCAGAAAGCCGATCACGAAGGAGAGGCCCAGGATCGTCCAGAATACCCACGCATCCTGATCCTGGGTGAAATATGCGATCAGGCCGAGGATACCGGCCAGCACCGCAAGGTTGATGACGTGGCGGCCCGGCAGCATGATCGGCTTGCCGCCCATATTGCCGTTCAGCTTCAGGAACGCGATCACGCTCCCCGAAAAGGTGATCGCGCCGATCGCGACGCCTAGGCCCAGTTCGATCCGGCTGACCGGCGCGATGATCGCGACCGGCTGACCGATCATCGGCACCATCAGCGTCGCAATCCCGAACGCCTCGGGGTTGAGATAGGCGGCACAGCCGACCAGCACCGCGGCGAGCCCGACCAGCGAATGGAACCCGGCGACCAGCTGCGGCATGTCGGTCATCGCGATTTTTCGCGCGGTGGTGATGCCGATCGCCGCACCGATGCCGATCGCGGCGAGGATTTCGACGACACTGATCCAGTCGATATCGCCCGGAATGATTGCGGAAACCGTGCGTCCCGCCACGGCCACGTAAGACTCGTTCAGGGTGATTGGAACATGCGTCACCAGCGTCGTCACGACCGCGATCGTCATGCCGATGATGCCGTAGCGGTTGCCCTTCTGGCTTGAAGCCGGTGACGACAGCCCGCGCAGCGCGAGGATGAAGCACACGCCCGCGATGAGATATGCCAGCCCCACCCAGGGATTTACCGCCACATGGTCCACGTCTTATCCCCTCGCGTCACCCCGGCGAAGGCCGGGGTCCATCTGTCCATCATCGCTTGCGGCGCAATGGAACCGGACTCTGCCCGGATGACAAACTGATTCAGTGCTTGGCGACCACGACCGGCCGCTCCTTCTTCTTGTACATCGCCAGCATCCGCGCGGTGACCGCAAAGCCCCCGAAGATATTGACGCTCGCCAGCACCACGGCCAGCAGGCCGAGCCACTTGGCGATCGGAGACCCGGCCGCCGCCGACGCGATCAACGCGCCCACGATGATGACGCTCGAAATGGCGTTAGTCACCGCCATCAACGGCGTGTGCAGCGCCGGCGTCACCGACCAGACGACGAAATAGCCGACGAAACACGCCAGCACGAAGATCGACAGAATCGCGATGAAGTCCATGATTGATCCCTTCAAGCCGCCGCGCGCCGGGGTTCCGGCACCGCAAATCCCATCTCGGCCGCACCCTCGATCCAGCATGCGATCGCGTCATAGGCGTTGGTCAGCGCCTCGTGCGGTGTTTCACCGTCAGAACGGCACCCTGGCAGATCCGGCACCACCGCGACGAAGCCGCCTCCGTTGCTTTCCGCCAATGGCCGTATATCGACCTCATAATCCTGCGGGTTCATGCCGCGCTCCCCTTAATGGCGACCATCGTGACCAGATCGCGAATATAGACGGCTTGATCGGCCGATGTGCGGGAATCGTCAGGATCATCGGCATCGTTCGGTGCGCCACCTTGTAATGTGACCCTTTGCGCGGCGCGGTGCAAGCAACGCCGAAGGCCGCGCACAGCCGTTCGACATCCGCGATCCGCCAGTCCCGCGGGTTTGCACGCATGGCTGCAAGCAGCTTGTCTCCACCGGCCAACTACGCCAGCAACCGCGGGTTCACCACCGCGCCGCCCTTGGTAAGCCGCACCGCGTCGCCGATCTCGGCGTCCAGCACCGGCCGGCCGGCGTCCTCGTCCCAGAAGGCGTTGAGGAAATTGTACAGATTGCGGCTGAACAACGCGCTGGCGTCCGCCGCCAGCCGCCCGGCTACGTTGCGATGCCCGACGATCTTCACCCCGTGGCGCAGCACCACCTCGCCCGCGACCGCGCCCTCGACATTGCCGCCGCTCTCCACCGCCAGATCGACGATCACCGATCCGGCACGCATCGTCGCGATCTGCGCGTCGGAGATCAGCCGCGGCGCGGGGCGACCGGGGATCAGCGCGGTCGTGATGACGATGTCCTGCTTGGCGATATGCGCGGACACCAATTCGGCCTGCGCCGCCTGATATTCGGGGCTCATTTCGCCCGCATAGCCACCCGAACCCTCGCCCTCGACGCCCGCCACATTCTCCACGAAGATCGGCTTGGCACCCAGGCTCATGATCTGCTCGCGCGTGGCGCTGCGCACGTCGGTGGCGGACACCTGCGCGCCAAGCCGCCGCGCGGTCGCGATCGCCTGCAGCCCGGCGACGCCGACCCCCATCACGAACGCCTTGGCCGCGCTCACCGTGCCTGCGGCGGTCATCATCATCGGAAAGGCGCGGCCATATTCCGCCGCCGCGTCGAGCACGGCCTTGTAGCCCGCCAGATTGGACTGCGACGACAAGATATCCATCGACTGCGCGCGCGTGATGCGCGGCATGAATTCCATCGCCAGCGCCTCCAGCCCCGCCGCCGCATAGGCATCGACGCGCGCCCGCTCGGCGAATGGATTGAGCCCCGCGACCACCCAGGCGCGCGGCGCCACGCCGCCCAGCCCGGCCGGATCGGCGCCCTGCACGCCCAGCACGATGTCCGCCCCCGCCAGCGTCGCCGCGCGGTCGCCGACCGTCGCGCCCGCGTCGGCATAGGCCGCATCGGCGATCGCCGCGCCCTCGCCCGCGCCCGCTTCGACCGCCACGTCGGCGCCCAAAGCGATGAACTTCTTCACCGTCTCCGGCGTCGCGGCAACGCGCTTCTCGCCGTCGGCATGTTCGCGGGGGACGGCGATCTTCATGGGGCTGTGCTTTCCTACGAGATGAGCCAGACGACGAGGGCCGCGACCAGCGCGCACGCCACCGCGCCCCATTTCATCATGCCCATGACGCTGGAATACGTCGCCACATGGCCCTTCATGTTGGCGCCGACGTTCGTCTGCATGTTCGCATCCTCGGCCATCGTCATCCACTTTCCACAATTTGGCTATCGGCAACGCTTAACCGTGCGCACCGCGCACCTCAAGCCCCGCGCCGCTTAAGCCGCCCTTTACCCGGCCGCGCTACCACATGTCCCGAACGGGGACGGGATCAATTCATGACGCGCAACGGCCAGCGCCTGCTCTTGCTGATCGACGACGAGCCTGCGCAGCGCCGGCTGGTCGCGGCGCTCGCCGCGCGTGCCGGGTGGCGCGCGATCTTCGCCGCCGACGCCGAGATGGCGATTGCGACGCTGGGTACGCAGGACGGGATGCAGCTCGACGCCATCCTGCTCGATCACTGGGCGCCCGATGCCGCCGCCACCGATCTGATCGCCGCCTTGCGCGAATGCCGCCCCGCGCTTCCCATCCTGATGCTCACCGCCAACGGTTCGGTCGCCCACGCCGTCGCCGCGATGCGCGCAGGCGCCACCGACTTCCTCGTCAAGCCGCTCGCCCCCGAACGCTTGCTCGCCGCACTGGACGCCGCGGCCGGCGGCGCGACCGCCGGCGAATTGCGCCCGCTGACCGAGAAGATCCCTGCGCTCCTGGCATTCGACGAGATCGTCGGCTCCGCCCCCGAATTCCGCTCAGCGCTCGCCATCGCCGCAAAGGCCGCGCGCGCGCGGATCCCGGTCCTGCTGGAGGGCGAAAGCGGCGTCGGCAAGGAGGTCGTCGCCGAAGCGATCCACGCCGCCTCGCCGCGCGGCAAGAAGCCGATGATTACCGTCAATTGCGGCGCGCTTCCCCCCAATCTGGTCGAAAGCGAATTGTTCGGCCACGAGCGCGGCGCCTTCACCGGCGCGTTCGATAAAAAGGTCGGCCGTTTCGCCGATGCCGATGGCGGCACGATCTTTCTCGATGAGATCGGCGAGATGCCGCTCGATGCGCAGGTCAAGCTGCTGCGCGTTCTGCAAAGCGGCGAGATGCAGCCGATCGGCGCGCGCCACATGCGCGAGGTCGACGTGCGCGTCATCGCCGCGACCAACCGCACGTTGCTCGACGAGGTCGAGGCTGGGCGTTTCCGCGAAGACCTCTATTACCGTCTCAACGTCGTCCAGGTGACGATCCCGCCGCTGCGCGAACGCGCCGGGGACATCCCCGCGCTCGCCCGCCACCTGCTCGCGCGCATCGCGACGCAGCCCGGCCTGCGCCCGCTCGGCATCACCGACGATGCGCTGGCGCTACTGGGCGGCTACGACTGGCCCGGCAATGTCCGCCAGTTGCAGAACGCGCTCTTTCGCGCCGCGGTGCTGTGCGAAGGCGCCGCGCTGACCCGTGCGGACTTCCCCCAGAT
This sequence comes from Sphingomonas sp., assembly GCF_036387595.1. Taxonomy (GTDB): domain Bacteria; phylum Pseudomonadota; class Alphaproteobacteria; order Sphingomonadales; family Sphingomonadaceae; genus Sphingomonas. The sequence goes on along the minus strand of NZ_DASVTL010000039.1, from coordinate 22,942 downwards.
CGCCAGCCTCGGCGCCCGCCGCATCGCGCCGCTGTCCTCGCCCACCGGCGGCGGGGTGACCCTGTTCAACCCCGACGGCAACATGCGCCAGCTGGAGGATATAGAGGCCGACGTCATCCGCCTGGCCATCGGCCACTACCGCGGCCGCATGACCGAAGTCGCGCGCCGCCTCGGGATCGGCCGATCGACGCTCTATCGCAAGCTCGGCGAACTGGGCATCGACAACGCAGCCTGATCCCGCGCGGGGCCTGGGACGGACGCGACATTCAGTCTGTTCAGACCCGATCGACCGGGAAACCCGTCACCCCGGCGAAGGCCGGGGTCCATCGCGCGGCAAATTCACCGGATAGAGCCTCTTTCGACCTCCAAGCGGCGCAATGGACCCCGGCCTTCGCCGGGGTGACGCGCTTTTGGAGGCTGCTGCCCGGCAAAAATGCCGAATGTCGCGTCCGCCCTAAACCAACCCGCCCGATTGCTGCGTTTCCAGGTGGAGATAGCGCTGGTTGAAGTCGCCGACGTGGCGCATCTTCTCCCAGTCCGGAAATGCCACGTTGCGCTTGGTGCGCGCGATCAGGCCGTCGATTTCCAGGCTCTTGAGCGTGCGGTTGACGTGGACCGGGGTCAGGCCGGTGACATCGGCCAGCTGCTCCTGCGTCATCGGCAGCTCATAGCCATATTCCTGCGCCAACCCCTGCGCCTCCAACCGCACCGCGAACTCGCACAGCACATGCGCCATGCGGGTGCGGGCGTCGCGGCGGCCGACGTTGACGATCCATTCGCGGAATATCGACCCCTCGATGAGGGTCATCACGAACAGGGCATGGCCGATCCCGGCACGCGACCGCGCCAGATCCTGCAATTCGGCACGCGGGATCACCGCCACTTCGACCCTGGTGAGCGCCTGGACGCTGTGATCGGCGACATCGAGGAACAGGTGCTGAAGGTCCAGCGGCTCGCCGGGGATATGCAGCCCCAGGATCTGCCGCGCGCCTTCGCTGGTCACCTTCTGCCGATAGGCAAAGCCGCTCACCAGCACGCCGCAATGGGTCGGCGGATCGCCCTCGCGGACCATATAGCTATGCGCCTCCAGCGTGCGCAGCGTATACGGCAGGGCGAGGATTGCCCCGCGGTCTTCTTGGCTGAGCGAGGAATGCTGTTCCAGCCTGCGAAGGAGCAATTCTAAAGGATGTCGCACCACGTTGAAGCTCCCGGTAATAAAGGGCGGGAGCACAAAGCATCTCTCAGCCGTCGAAGCCCGATACAGTCCCGACGATGGCGAACATTAACATAATTCTCGCTCGGTGAACCTAATTATGTTGGTTTCTAAATAAAAACATAGATTTATAGAATACGATGGGCTACGCCGAGCTATCGTCGAGCTTGATCCGGGCCTCGATGGCTGAGAGACGCCCCGCGCTCCCGCCCCGAAGCGTGGAGCAGAGCATGGCGCGGTATTTCCTGAACATCTATGACGATCTGATCGTCCTCGATGAGGAGGGGGTCGAACTGCCGAATCTGGAGGCGGCACGGCTCCAGGCACTGCACGGCGCGCGCGATTTGATGGTCGAGCAGGTGCGCCACGGATATATCGTGCTGTCGCACTGGATCGACGTCGTCGACGAAAGTGGGACGGTCGTCCTCCGTCTGCCCTTCAGGGACGCGATCGACATCAAGGATTGAGGTAGCGAACGAGCCTTCGCTAAAGTCGTTCGCGACCAAGTTGATACGCGATAGCCCCTCCCCTTCAGGGGAGGGGTTGGGGTGGGGCGTTTCCGCAGGCTATGTCGCGCGTGGAGAGGCCCCACCCCCAGCCCAGTGCCGGGTTGGTCAGGCCCCCGGCCTGACGACCCGGCACTCCTAAAGGGGAGGGGAGAGCAATCCGGTAGCAAACGACTTAATCCTCCGCCAGCGCCGCCGCCAGCAAGGCCCGGATCGCGCGCAACGCCTGCATCGCCCCCGGCGCCTCCTCCGGCGCCGGAACGCCCACCCGTCCCGGCGCTTCGCTCGCCAGCACCTGCTGCACCCCGCGCACGGTATAGCCTTCGCGGTTCAGCAGCGTGTCGATCCGCCTGACCAGCGCGACGTCCTCGGCGCGGTAATAGCGCCGGTTGCCCGCGCGCTGGAGCGGACGCAGCTGGGGAAAGCGCGTCTCCCAATAGCGCAGCACGTGCTGCGGCAGGCCGGTGTCGCGCGCCAGTTCGCCGATCGTCCGGAACGCACCCTCCGCTTTGGCTTCCGCCTTTGTGCGGGGCCGGTCCGGCGGCATGGTCAGCCTGCGGTGACGATGCGTTCGCGCATCATCTGGCTGGCGCGAAACGTCAGCACGCGGCGCGGCGCGATCGGCACCTCGATCCCGGTCTTGGGGTTGCGCCCGACGCGCTCGCCCTTGTCGCGCAGCACGAAGGTGCCGAAGCCGGAGATCTTCACATTCTCGCCGCGCGAAAGCGCCGCGCACATCTCGTGCAGGATCTGCTCGACGATCTTGCTCGATTCCGCGCGCGACAAGCCGATCTCGCTGTGCAGCGCCTCGGCCAGGTCGGCTCGTGTCAGTGTTCCGGCAACTTCCATCGTGTCGCTCCCCCCAAAGCAAGTGCCTGCTATCACAAGAAACCCGAAAACCAAATACGTTGATCCGGATCACATGCGGATGACGGCCGCACCCCAGGTGAATCCGCCGCCCATCGCTTCCAGCACCACCAGATGGCCGCGCTTGATCCGCCCATCACGGGTCGCGACATCCAGCGCCAGCGGCACCGACGCGGCCGATGTATTGGCATGCTGGTCGACCGTAACGACGACGCGATCCGGGCTCAGCCCCAGCTTGCGCGCGGTCGCATCCAGGATGCGTGCATTCGCCTGATGCGGCACCACCCAATCGACGTCCGCGGTCGTCAGCCCCGCCAGGTCCAGGCTCTCGCCCATCACCGCCGACAGGTTCGTCACCGCGTGCCGAAACACCTCGCGCCCCTTCATCCGCAGCTTACCGACCGTGCCCGTCGTCGATGGTCCGCCATCGACATAGAGCAGGTCGTTGTGCCGCCCGTCGGCATGCAGCCGCGTCGCCAGGACGCCGCGCGCGTCCGCCGGCGTGTCGTCGCTGTCGTGCGCCTCCAGCACGATCGCGCCCGCGCCGTCGCCGAACAGCACGCAAGTCGCGCGGTCTTCCCAGTCGAGGATGCGGCTGAAGGTCTCGGCGCCGATCACCAGGGCGCGCTTGTGGATGCCGGTGCGCAGCATCGCATCGGCGACCTGCACCGCATAGAGAAACCCCGAACACACCGCCGCCACGTCGAACGCGACGCAATCGCCGATCTCCAGCAGCGCCTGCACCTTGGTCGCGGTCGCGGGAAAGGTCTGGTCCGGGGTCGCGGTCGCCAGCACGATCAGGTCGATGTCGGTCGGCACCAGCCCCGCCGCCGCGATCGCGGCGCGGGCCGCATCGGCGCCCAGCGTCCCCGTGGTCTCGCCCGGTCCGGCGATATGGCGAAAGCGGATGCCGGTGCGCTCGACGATCCACGCGTCGCTGGTATCCACCGTTTCCGCGAGTTCGGCATTCGACACCCGGCGCACCGGCAGCGCGGAGCCGGTGCCGGTCAGGACCGAACGGATCATGCCGCCTGTCCGTTCGTGGGGTGGCCGTTCGTGGGGTGGCCGTTCGTAGGGTGGCCGTTCGCGGCCTGGCCGTTGGCGGCGTCGATCGCCGACAGATCCTGCGCGATTTTGCGGGTCAGGTCGGCGCGCACCATCTTGGCGGCATTGCCGATCGCGGTCGCGACGCCCAATTCGGTCGCGCCGCCGTGGCTCTTCACGACGATGCCGTTCAGCCCCAGGAAGACCGCGCCGTTGTGGACGTTGGGGTCCAGGTGGTGGCGCAGCAATTCGGTCGCGGGGCGCGAGATGAGGAAGCCAATCTTGGAGCGCACCGAACTGGAAAAGGCGCGCTTGAGCAGATCGGCGACGAAGCGCGCGGTGCCCTCGGCCGTTTTCAGCGCGATATTGCCCGCAAAGCCGTCGCACACGATCACGTCGACATCGCCACGCGCCAGCCGGTCGCCCTCGACGAAACCGGTGAACACCAGCGGCAGGCCGGTCGCCGCCTTCAGCGCGGCGGCGGCATCGCGGATTTCCTCGGTGCCCTTCTGATCCTCGGTGCCGATGTTGAGCAGCGCGACCCGCGGCCGCTCCAGGTCCATCAGCGCGCGCGCATAACAGGCGCCCATCACCGCGAACTGGACCAGGTTCTTCGCCGCGACCTCGGTGTTGGCGCCCAGGTCCAGCATGATGACGTCGTTGGCGCCCAGCGTGGGCAGCGGCGCGGCCAGCGCGGGCCGGTCGATGCCCGGCAGCGTGCGCAGCGCCAGCTTGGCCATCGCCATCAGCGCGCCGGTGTTGCCCGAAGACACCGCGGCCGCGGCCCGCCCCTGCTTCACCAGGTCGATCGCCACCCCCATCGACGTCGTCTTGGCGCGCCGGATCGCCTGGCTCGGCTTCTCGGCGGATCCCACGACGTCCGCGACATGGACGACCTCTGCATTGGCGGTCAGATTGGGGTGGGTCTTCAGGCTGTCGCGAATCGCGGGTTCGTCGCCGACCAGCAGGAAGCGCATGCCCTCGAATCGCCGCCGCGCCTGCGCGACGCCCGCCATCATCACTTCCAGCCCCTTGTCACCGCCCATCGCATCGACGGCGATCCAGGAGTTTTCGGACATCGGGCAGCAGGCTTTCGTAACAGACGCGTGAGAGTCTTATGCCTCGACGGAAACGATCTCGCGGCCGTTATAATGCCCGCAGGAATTGCACAGATTGTGCGGACGCTTCAGCTCGCCGCAATTCGGGCATTCCTGGAACGATGCGACGACCAGCGAATCGTGGCCGCGACGCATGCCGCGCTTGGAGGGGGAAGTCTTTCTTTTGGGGACGGCCATCTCGGCACCTTACTCTTGATCTGCAGGTCCGATACGTATCAACCCAACACATCGCGGCCTGCCGGCAAGGGAAGGCCGCGACCTATCGGCCGGACGCATCGCGAAGTTCCGCGCCTATAGCGATTTGCGCAGGTGTTGCAAGCATGGCAGGTGAGGCACGCCACCCCAAGGAGTCCGCCGATGATCCTGCCGATCACGCTCACCATCGCCGCCGCGCTTGCCATCATCAACGTCTGGCTGGCCATCCGCGTCGTGCGCCTGCGGTTCAGCGGCCCGACCCCGATCGGCACCGGCGGCAATCCGGTACTGGAAACGCGGATGCGGGCGCAGGCGAATCTGGTCGAATATGCGCCCTTCTTCCTCATCCTGCTCGCGCTGATCGAACTGGCCGGCGGTTCGCCGACCTGGGCATGGATCGCCGGCATCGGCTTCGTGTTCGCCCGGATCGCGCATCCGCTGGGCATGGACCGCACCGGTGCCAACCCCTTGCGCGCCGGCGGCGCGGTCGCGACCTGGGTGCTGCTCCTGCTGATGAGCGGCTGGGCGCTGGCCATCGCCTACGCCGCGCGTCCTGCCGACGGGGCGATCGTCGTCACGCCGGTGAGCGCACGCGCATGAAGCGGCTGCTCCTCGCGCTCGCGCTGCTCGCCACGCCCGCCGCGGCGCAGACCGACCCGCAGCGGCTGTCCGACGACGTCCGCACCCTGGCCTCCGACGCCTTCGGTGGCCGCGCGCCGGGGACACCTGGCGAAACCAAGACCGTCGACTGGCTCGTCGCGCGGTTCAAGGCGCTCGGCCTCCAGCCCGGTGGCCGCGACGACAGCTGGACGCAAGCCGTGCCGCTGGTCCGCACGAAGCTGGGCGCCGGCACGATGACCGCGGGCGGCGCGCCGCTGGTTCAGGGGCGGGACGTGTACGTCAGCACCGTGCGCCCCGTGGATCGCGCCGTCGTCGCCGCCGCGACGATGATCTTCGTCGGCTACGGCGTCACCGCGCCCGAACGCGGCTGGGACGATTTCAAGGGCGTCGATCTCAAGGGCAAGGTCGCGGTGTTCCTCGTCAACGACCCCGATTTCGAGGCGCAGGCGGCGGACGATGCCAAGGGCAAATTCGGCGACCGCCGGATGACCTATTACGGCCGCTGGACCTACAAGTTCGAAGAAGCCGCGCGGCGCGGCGCGATCGCCGCGCTGATCGTCCACGACACGCCGGGCGCGGGCTATGGCTGGAGCACCGTGATCGCGCCGCAGGGCGAGAATTACGACATCGTGCGCAAGCCCGGCGACACCCGCGTTCTCCTCCAGGGCTGGCTCGAAGGCACCGCCGCCACCCGCCTGTTCGCCGCCGCCGGTCAGGATCTCGCGGCCCTGCGCCGTGCCGCCCGCCGCAGCGACTTCCAACCCGTCGCGCTGAACGGCCAGACCTTCGCCGCCGACCTGGCCGTCGATCACCAGCAAGCCGAAAGCCGCAACGTCCTGGCGAAAATTCCGGGCCGCAAGCACCCCGACGAGGTGGTGATGTTCGGCGCGCATTGGGACGCCCATGGCGCAGGCACGCCCGACGCGCAGGGCCGCGCAATCCGCCCCGGTGCCAACGACGACGCGCTGGGCACCGCCGGCGTGCTCGATCTCGCCCGTCAGTTCGCGCGCGGACCCCGGCCCGACCGCACCCTCGTCTTCGCTTTGTGGACCGGGGAGGAGCGCGGGCTGCTCGGCTCGGAGACCTATGGCGTCGATCCGATCTATCCGGCGAGCAAGACGGTCGCCAACCTCACCCTGGATATCCTCCAGACTGCGGGGCCGGCGCGCGACGTGATGCTCGTCGGCGCCGGCCAGAACGACATCGAGGACATGCTCGCCGCCGCCGCCCGTGCGCAGGGCCGCGGCGTCACGCCCGAAGCGCTGCCCGAACGCGGCCTGTTCTACCGCGCCGACCATTTCAGCCTCGCGCGGCGCGGCGTGCCGACGCTGTTGCTGATGGCGATCAGCGGCGCACCCGATCTCGTCGCCGGCGGCCGCCCTGCGGGTCAGGCGTGGCTCGACGGTTACATGCGCTGCTACCACCAGACCTGCGACGCCTGGGACGCGACGTGGGACTTGCGCGGCGCGGCGCAGGACATCGACCTGTTCCACGCCATCGGATCGCGGCTGGCGACGACGCGCGCCTGGCCGCAGTGGCGCGAAGCCTCGGAGTTTCGCGCGCTCCGGGCAGAGACGGCGGGCGATCGCAGATAGCGCCGCCCGCCGGCTTCTCAGATCATCCCCAGCGCCTGCATATACACCTCCAGGATCGCCTCCTCCTCCTGATATTCTTCCTTCTTCTTCTTGCGGATGGACAGGATCTTGCGGATCGCCTTGGGGTCGTAGCCGCGGCCCTTGGCCTCGGCCATCACGTCCTTGATGTCGTCCGCGATCCCCTTTTTCTCCTCTTCCAGCCGCTCGGCGCGCTCGATCAGCAGGCGCAGTTCGTCCGCCGCGACCTTGCCGCCGCCCATGCCTTCGCCCCGTTCCTCGGCCATCGTCCAGTCCTTCGAAATAAGCGCCGCGCAAGCCCGCTCCGCGACGATTCGCGCAGCAGGCAGCGGCTGAGTTAACCCTGTGAGGGTGCGGCGGCGCGTCTAGGCTGCGCGCCGCGCCGGCTCAAGTGCTACCGGGCGAGCGGCTTGGCAATCACCCCGCGGTGCATGACGAAATCGACGTGTTCCAGCCGCGTCACATCATCGAGCGGCGAGCCGCGGACGGCGATGATGTCTGCGGTCTTGCCCGGCTGGATCGTGCCGACGTCGTCGCGCCCCAGCAGGTCGGCGGCCGATACCGTCGCCGAGCGAATCGCCTGCGCGGGTGTCATCCCCGCCGCGACCATCAGCGCGAATTCCTTGGCATTGTCGCCGTGCTTCGACACGCCGCTGTCGGTGCCGAACGCGACCTTCACCCCCGCGGCGAACGCCTTGCGGTGGCTCGACGTGGCCGCGGCGGCAGCGGCTTCGGCCTTGGGGATCGTATTGGCGGGAAGCTGCCCGCCGCGTGCCTGCGCCAGTGCGGCCACGGGCGCGATCATCGTCGGCACCAGATACGCACCCTTGGCCTTGAACAGCCGGATCGCCTCGTCGTCCAGGAAGGTGCCGTGATCGATCGAATCGACCCCCGCCTCCAGCGCCGCCTTCGTGCCCTCGGCGGCATGGCTGTGCGCGGCGACCTTGCGGCCGAAGCCATGCGCGGTATCGATGATCGCCTGCATTTCTTGCGGAGTCATCGCCCGGCCCAGCCCGCCCGCGACGTTCGACAGCACCCCGCCCGTCGCCATGAACTTGATGACCTGCGCGCCCAGCCCGATCTGCGCGCGCACCGCACGGCGACAATCGTCGGGGCCGTCGCAGGTGTTGAGCTGGTGCGCATGCACCGCCTCCGCCCAGGTTTCGGCCAGACCATTGGCGCCGTCACCGTGCCCGCCGGTGATCGTGATGCCACGCCCCGCCTGGACGATCGTCGGCCCCTCGACATCGCCGCGCGCGATGCCCTGCGCCAGCGCCCGCATGCCGCGCGGACTGCCGCCCAGATCACGCACCGTCGTGAAGCCGGCGTTCAGCGTCACCCGCGCGTTGACGATCGCCTGGAGCATCGTATCCTCGTCGTCGGTGGTCAGCGCCCCCAGCCGCGCCCGCATCGGATCGCCGCCGATGCCCCACAGGTGGACGTGCATGTCGATCAGCCCCGGCAGGACGAATTCGGATTTCAGGTCGATCAGCGCGGCCCCCGCCTCGGGCGCGACCAGGCCGTCGCGGACCTCGGCGATTTTGCCGTCGCGGACCACGATGGTGCTCGCCCCGCGCGGCGGCTGGCCCGGCCGGTCGAGCAACGCGCCGGCGTGGATATACGTGACCTTTACCACCGCCGGCGCGGTCTGCGCGGCTGCGGGCAGGGCGGCGGTGAGCAGAAGTGCGGCGAGCGCGGATCGTAGCATTGGTCAGGCCCCTGTCGTTTCTTGGATGGTGTAGCGCCGGCGGGAAGAAGCGCCAGCGCGGGGAAACGGCTATCCCTGCTCCGCCCAGGCCGTCAGCAGAGTATGCGCGATCGCATAGCGCGGCGGGGGCAGGAACGGGCCGTCCCCGCCCGCCAGCACGCGCTGCACCACATCGCGCGGCACCCAGATCGCATCCTCCAGCTCGTTGGTGTCGAGCGTGATCGCGTCGGCTTCGGCGGTCGCGACGCACGCGATCATCAGCGACGACGGGAACGGCCACGGCTGGCTGGCGACATAACGGACGTCGCGCACCGCCACCCCGGCCTCCTCGCCGATCTCGCGCGCCACCGCCTCCTCGATCGATTCACCCGGCTCCAGGAACCCGGCGAGCGCCGAATAGCGCCCCTGCGGCCACGCCGGCTGCCGCCCGAGCAGTGCGCGCCCGTCATGCTCGGCGATCATGATGACGACCGGATCGGTGCGCGGGAAATGCTCGGTCGCACACCCCTCGCATCGCCGCCCCCAGCCGGCCCGGAACAGCGCCGTCGCGTGGCCGCAGTTCGCGCAGAACCCGTGCCGCGCATGCCAGTCGAGCACCGCGCGCGCCGCCGCATAGGTCGCCGCCTCCCCCGCCGCCAGCGAATCGAGCATCGCGAACAGCGTGGGCGATCGTGCGGCGGGTGCAGGTGCGCCGGTCAGCGCCGCGAAGCACGGCCGCCCGCCGTCCAGCCCGAGCAGGACGAGTTCGGCGTCCTCGGGCGCATCGGCCAGCGTCGTCCAGCCGAGCCGCCCGTCGTCGGTCACCTCGGGCACATAATCGCGCAGCGTCAGCAGCCGTGCGCGCCAGTCCCCCATCGCCGCCGCCAGCGCCTGGGGATCGTGCCGCAGCCGGTCGGCACGGTCGAGCGTGCCCCCCGTGAAGCCGATCATCGCGCCGTGAACCGGCCTGCATCCTTCGCCAGCGCCGCCGGTATCTCGGCGCGCGTGGGCCAGCGTTCGGCGGGGAAGTAATTGACCATCACCGTGCCGCGCATCCGCCGCCCCCGATCGACCCAGGCGATCGTTCCGGCCGCGCCGCCCCAGCCATAGGTGCCCTTGCCCGATCCCCCCGGCCGATCGACGAGATACACCGATCCGCCGGCGCCGAAGCCCAGTGCGGCTGCCTGCGTGCCCCCGGTGCCGCCGCCGATGCCGGTGAAGAAGACGCCTTGCGGCAACAGGTTCGACATCGCGAGACGCGCGGTCTCCGCCTTCATCACCCGCGCCCCGTCAAGCTGCCCCTCGTTCTGCAGCATGTGGAGGAACCGGTCATAATCGCGCGCCGACATCACCAGGCCTGCGCCGCCATAGGGAAAGCTCGGTGCATCGAGGAAGGTCGAGGTCGCCGCCGGATCGAGCGGTATCAGCCGGTCGCCGACGAAGGTGTAGTTGGTCGCCAGCCACGCCTGCCGATCGCGCGGCACCTGCCAATAGCTGTGGTTCATCTTGAGCGGGGTGAAGATCCGCGTCTGCACGAAACGCTCGAACGACATGCCGCTCGCCTTCTCGATCACCGCGCCCATCAGGTCGAGGCCGATCGAATAGCTCCATTTCGTCCCCGGATCGGCGATCAGCGGCAGCGTCGCGACCCGCGCGGCAAAGGCCTGGAGCGAGGTCGGGCGCACCTTGCGCGCCTGTGCCTCGACAGCCACGTTGACCGTGCCCGGCAGAATCCCCAGCCGCTCATATTCCTTCAGCAGCGGCCCCTTGGTGACGATGTTGTAGCCCAGCCCCGCGGTATGGGTCAGCAGGTGGCGGATCGTGATCGGCCGCGCCGCCGGACGGCTGGCAAGCGAGCCGTCCGGGTCGGTCAGCACCGTCATCCGGCGGAACGCGGGAAGGAAGTCGGCGATCGGCTGGTCCAGCGCCATCTTGCCGTCCTCGACCAGCATCATCGCGGCCATGCCGGTGACCGGCTTGGTCATCGAATACACCCGCCACAGCGTGTCCGCATCGGCGGCGCGCTGGCCGGGTTCCAGCCCCTGCCTTCCTGCGGTCACGAATTGCGTGGGCAGATCGCCCACACCGAACGCACCGACGATGCCGGGCATCTTGGCCGATCGGACATAGCCGTCGAACAGCGCCTGGGTAGCGGGCAGGAGCGTCGATCCGGATATGGCGACGGGTGGGCTGGCGGGTTTCGGCGGATCGCCCTGGACGGTCATCGGTGGACGGCGCTGCGCCTGTCCGATCGCCACCGTCGCCGCCAGTGCCATCACGGCCGTGGCGGCCAGTCGATATGCTGTCCTCATGCGTCGCTCCTTATCGCCTGCGCGGCCTTGGCGAATACCGTCGGCAGCCCCGCTTGCGCCAACGTCGCGATCCGCCACCACAGTTCGTCCGGGGCGGGTGTGTGCGCCTCCACCTGCGCGACCGCAAGCGCGAGATCGAGGTCGAAATGCGTGAATCCGTGGCGCACGCCCCCGTCGATCAGGCGCCAGTCGGCCTGCCCCGGCGCGCCGTCCAGCCCCGGCGGCGCCTCCGCCCACGGCCCGGTCGGCAGCGCACGCATGCCACCCAGCAGCCCCTTCGCCGGCCGCCGGACGAGCAGTACCTCCCCCGACCGTTCGAGCCAGAAGATCGTGCCGTAACGCTGCGGCTTGGCCTTTTTCGCGGCCCGCGCCGGAAAGGCTTCGGGCCTGCCGGTGGCGAAGCCTGCGCAGACCTCACGGAGCGGACAGAGCAGGCATTTCGGCGCCCGCACCGTGCAGATCGCGCTGCCCAGGTCCATCATGCCCTGGGCGAAGTCGCCCGCGCGCAGGTCGGGCGTGATCGCATCGGCAGCGGCGCGGATCGCGGGGCGCGCGGCGGGCAGCGGCGTGGCAATCGCGAACACCCGCGCCACCACCCGCTCGACATTGGCATCGACCACCACCGCGCGCTCCCCGAACGCGATCGCCGCCACCGCCGCGGCGGTATAGGCGCCCAGTCCCGGCAAATTGCGCAGCGCCGCCTCGGTCCGCGGAAACGCTCCGCCATGCTCGGCCACCACCGCCTTGGCCGCGGCCAGCAGATTGCGCGCGCGCGCATAATAGCCCAGCCCTGCCCAGGCAGCCATGACGTCGGTATCCTCGGCGGCGGCCAGCGCGGCAAAGGTCGGCCAGCGCGCGACCCACGATTCGAACCGCGGCCGCACCGCCGCGACCGTCGTCTGCTGGAGCATGACCTCCGACAGCCACACACGATACGGGTCCGCCACCTCCCCCGGCTTCGCGCGCCACGGCAGGTCGCGCCGGTGCGCATCATACCAGTGCAACAGCCGATCCGACGTTGAAGAGCGCTTTGCGTCCACCCATTCGCTATGGCATGGCAGCGCGCATGAGCAAGCGGCCGAGCGCCCCTAAAGACGAACCTGTGCGCGCCAACCGTTCGCGCGCGGTGTCCGAACTGCTGCCCGCGATCAGCGGCGCGGCGTTCCGGCGATTCGGCTTCGTGCAGAGCGCGATCGTCAGCCGCTGGCCGGAGATCGTGGGGGAACGATATGCCGCCGCCAGCCACCCCGAATCGATCCGCTTTCCGATGGGCAAGAAGCAGGACGGCATCCTGACTTTGGTCGTGCGCGGCGCCTTCGCCCCGATGATGCAGCACATCACGCCCGAGATCGCGGAGCGGGTGAACCGCTTCTTCGGCTATACCGCGGTGGCGCGCATCGTCATCCGCCAGGGCGAAATCGCCAGGCGCGAGCCGCGCCGTGCGCCGCCGTCGATTCGCGTCGTGCCGCAGGAACTCGGCGACAGCCTGAAGACGATCGCCGATCCCGAACTGAAGGCCGTGCTCGAATCGCTCGCGGCCGGCGTCGCCGCGTCCAGCGGACTGCCCCGGATCGGATGACGATGCGCACCCTGCTCGCTCTCGCCGCAATCCTGCTGTCCGGCGCCGCGCGCCCGCGCGACTGGACCGCGACCGTCACGGCCACTCCCGCCGGCGCCTATGTCCTGGGCAATCCGCAGGCACGGGTGAAGCTCGTCGAATATGCCAGCTACACCTGCAACCATTGCGCGGCCTTCTCGCGCGAATCGGATGCGGTGCTCAAAGGGCGGATGATCCGCTCCGGCTCGACCAGCCTGGAGGTGCGCCATATCGTGCGCGACAGCCTCGATCTCTCCGCCGCCATCCTTGCGCGCTGCACGGGGCGGCAGCGGTTCTTCGCCACGTCCGCCGCGATCTTCGCCGCGCAGGACGATTGGCTCGCCCGTGGCGCGCAATTCCAGCAGCTGAACGGCAGCCACCTGGCGCTGTATTCGCAGACCGATCAGCTCCGCGTGCTCGCCGACGGATCGGGGCTGACCGCGCTGGTGAAGGCGCGCGGTCTCTCCGAACCCGCGGTGGCGGCGTGCTTTGCCGACGATGCCGGGATCGCCAGGATCACCGCAATGACCGCCGCCGCGCCCCGCGACATTCCCGGCACGCCCACTTTCTATATCAACGGCCGCATCGTGCCGCGCACCGCATCGTGGAGCGCGCTGGAACCCGCGCTACGTACCGCCGGCGCCAAATGATCTTTCGGAGTGAAGCCATGAAGTCCGTGCTGAAGTTCCTTGCCCCCACGCTGGCGCTCGCGGCTTGTTCCGGCGGCGACGGCGGCAACGTCACGTCCGCCGCGCCGGTGGCCGCGGTGACCGCACCCGCCAACCAGCCATGGGCGGAGACGGTGGCCAAGACCGACGAGGGCTACCTGCTCGGCAACCCGGACGCGCCGGTCAAGCTCGTCGAATATGGCGCGCGGCTGTGCCCGGCGTGCAAGGGCTTTGCCACCACCGGCTTCGAACCGCTCATCAAGAACTACGTTTCGACCGGCAAGGTCAGCTTCGAATTTCGCGACTTCCTCATCCACGGCCCCGCCGAACTCGGGCTTGCCGCGCTCGCGCGCTGCGCGGACAAGGCGGCGTTCTTCGTGGTGCTCGAACAGACCTATGCCAATCAGGACGCGCTCAACCAGGCGATGATGGCGGTCAGCCCGGCGCAGCAGCAAGCGCTTCAGAGCCGCGCCCCCACAGATGCGGTCACCGGCTGGACCGAGGCGATCGGCGGCATCGACTTCATGAAGCAGCGCGGCCTTCCCGATGCCAAGGCCCGCGCCTGCCTGGCCGATCAGAAGACGCTCGACGCGATCACCAAGGTCACCCAGGATCGCGGCGCCGACGGCACGGTGACGGGCACGCCGACTCTGCTGGTCAACGGCAACAAGATCGACGGCATCAGCTGGCCCGACGTCGAAAAGGCGTTGAAGGCGGCCGGAGCCTGACGCCCAGCCTGCGGCGACCCTTGCCGATCCGCGGCCGGGAACGTATATCGAACACATGGCCCAGCTGGATACCCGTAAGAAGCTGGAAATCCTCGCGGATGCCGCCAAATATGACGCCTCATGCGCCTCGTCGGGCACTGCAAAGCGCAACTCGCGCGATGGCAAGGGAATCGGCTCGACCGAGGGGATGGGCATCTGCCATGCCTATGCCCCCGATGGCCGCTGCATCTCGCTGCTCAAGATCCTGCTGACCAACAGCTGCATCTTCGATTGCCATTATTGCATCAACCGCAAAAGCTCGAACGTCCGCCGCGCGCGCTTCACGCCGCAGGAGATCGTGAACCTCACGCTCAGCTTCTACCGCCGCAATTATATCGAGGGGCTGTTCCTCTCCTCGGGCATCATCGCCTCGTCCAACTATACGATGGAGCAACTGGTCGAGGTCGCGCGGTCGCTGCGCGAGGATCATCATTTCCGCGGCTATATCCACCTCAAGACGATTCCCGATGCCGATCCGGAACTCGTTCATCAGGCGGGCCTCTACGCCGATCGCATCTCGATCAACGTCGAACTGCCGACCGTCGGCGGTCTGAAGCGCCTGGCCCCGGAGAAGGACGCGATCCGCATCGAAAACGCGATGGGGGAGGCGAAGACCGCGATCCTCGATGGCAAGGACGCGACCAAGCGCTACAAATCGGCCCCAAAGTTTGCGCCCGCCGGGCAATCGACCCAGATGATCGTCGGCGCGGATGCGGCGACCGATGGCGACATCGTGCGCAAGGCGTCGTCGCTCTACGATCGCTTCGGCCTGCGCCGCGTCTATTATTCCGCCTTCAGCCCGATTCCGGACGCCAGCGCGGTGCTGCCGCTCCAGCGCCCGCCGCTGATGCGCGAACACCGGCTCTATCAGTCCGACTGGCTGATGCGCTTCTACGATTATCAGCCGCATGAAGTCGTCGCCGCGGCCGACGACGCCACCGGCATGTTGCCGCTCGATATCGACCCCAAACTAGCCTGGGCGCTGAAGTTTCGCGCGCATTTCCCCGTCGACGTCAACCGTGCCCCGCGCGAGATGCTGCTGCGGGTGCCGGGTCTCGGGGTGAAGGCGGTGGACGCGATCCTCACCAGCCGCCGCTGGCGCCGCCTGCGCCTGGATGACGTCGCCCGGCTGACCGTGTCGGTCGCCAAGGTCCGCCCGTTCCTGATCGCCGACGACTGGCGCCCGATCGCGCTGTCGGACAAGGCCGAGTTACGGGCCGAACTCCGCCCGCTGGTCGCGCCCAAGAAGCAGCAACTGGAATTGTTCGCGGCGTGATTGCGGGCGCGTCATTCCTCCCCGGCACGGGGAGGGGGACCGTTCGCGAAGCGAATGGTGGAGGGGCCTTTCCGCGCGCGCCCCGCCTGCTGCACGCCCCCTCCACCAGCCTGCGACTGGTCCCCCTCCCCGTGCCGGGGAGGAATTAGATCATGCGCGTCGTCACCCTCCCCCAGCCCGACGATTTCGACGCATGGCGCGACGCCGCCCGCGCGCTCTTCTCCGACGCGACCCCGCCGGAGAACGTCATATGGCAAGTCGGCGATGCCCCCACCGACCTGTTCGCCGCGGATGAACCCACCCCGCCGCCACCACCCGGACCCGCCTTCACCGTGCCGCGCGCCTTCCTCGACCTGGCGCGCAGCGTCGTGCTGTCGCGCGAGCCGGAGCGGTTCGCGCTCCTCTACACCCTGCTCGCACGCCTGCGCTTCGAGCCGCGCCTGATCGACGACCGCGCCGACCCTCTGGTCCGCAAGCTCGATCGTTTCGCCAAGGATGTCCGCCGCGACATCCACAAGATGCGCGCCTTCCTGCGGTTCCGGGAAGCGCCCGACGGCGACACCACCCGCTACGTCGCCTGGTTCGAACCCGATCACCATATCGTCCGCGCCAACGCCGCCTTCTTCGTCAACCGCTTTGCCAGCATGCGCTGGTCGATCCTGACCCCCGACGTATCGCTCCACTGGGATGGCGCCGTGCTGAGCGAAGGGCCGGGCGCGACCAAGGCCGATGCGCCCGAGGGCGATCCCGTCGAAGAGGTATGGAAGACCTATTACGCCAGCGTCTTCAATCCCGCGCGGGTGAAGATCGGCGCGATGTTGAAGGAAATGCCCCGCAAATATTGGAAAAACATGCCCGAAACCGCGTTGGTGCCGGCGCTGATCGCCGGCGCGCAGGCACGGGAATCGGGCATGATCGCCAAAGCGCGCGAAGACATCGGCGGCAACAGCCAGATCGCGTGGGAGGCGCTGCGCGACGAGGCGAAGGGCTGCACCCGCTGTCCGCTCTACAAGCCCGCGACGCAGACGGTGTTCGGCGAAGGGCCGGTGGACGCCGCGATGATGTTCGTCGGCGAACAGCCCGGCGACCAGGAGGATCTGGCGGGCCGTCCCTTCGTCGGTCCCGCAGGCCAGCTTTTCGACCGCGCGCTCGGCGTCGCGGGCGTCGATCGCTCACGCACCTACGTCACCAATGCGGTGAAGCACTTCAAGTTCGAACAGCGCGGCAAACGCCGCATCCACGCCAAACCCGGCGCCGGCGAGATCGAGGCGTGTCGCTGGTGGATCGAACAGGAACGGATGCTCGTCCGCCCGCAGGTCACCGTCGCGCTCGGCGCCACCGCGGCGCGCTCGCTGTTCGGCCGGGTCGTCACCATCGGCCGCGAACGCGGGCACCCGATGACCCTGCCGGACGACCAAGGCGACGGCGGCGGCACCGCCTGGATCACCGTCCACCCCAGCTACCTGCTCCGCCTGCCCGACAAGGCACAAGCCGAGGACGAGTTCGCGCGCTTCGTCGAAGATCTGCGTGGCGCATGGGCCACGATCGGTTGAACGGCGCCGGTCGCGGCCGTGTTTGCCCGCGTCGTAAGCGATTCGCGGGAAGATAGCGGGTCACGCCGCCGCCTGCGCCTGATCCTCGTCGCGCGCCACGTCGCCGGGCAATGCCCAGATCAGGTCGTGCTTGCCCAGCACGCGCCCGTCGTGGGACAGTACCGACACCTGCTGGATCGGCCGGCGATCGCGTTCGTCGACCAGGATGGGAAAGGCGGGAACACACGTCTCCCATCGCTCGCCCCATTGGCGCAGCGCGACCATCGTCGGCAGCAGCGCGAAACCCTTGTCGGTCAGCGCATACGCAATCTTGCGGCGATCCGCGGCGATCGTCTCGCGCTTCATGATGCCGTGTTCGACAAGGCGCCCGAGCCGGTTTGCCAGGATGTTGCGCGCGATGCCGAGTTCGGACTGGAACTCCTCGAAATGATGCAGGCCGTTGAACGACGCGCGCAGGATCAGGAACGACCAGCGCTCACCCATCGACTCCAGCGCCGCGGGCAGGCTGCATTCCATCAGCGGTTCGCGCAATTTGCCCATCAATCATCCTCTTGGCCGCTAACGCGCCAGCGTAACCCACTTCGCCTGACCGGCCCAAATAAATATACGTTTCTAGTTGCAACTGGAAACCTATTCCGTTAGGTAGCGTTCAGCAACCTAGTTTCAGGAGGAACGTCATGAAGATCGTCTCGAACGCCGCCACTGGCTCGATGATCGCCGCCGCCCTCTTCGCCTCGGCCACCCTGTTCGGCGCAACGGCCGCCCACGCGCAGGCTGGCGCCTATTATGTCGCCACCCCCGTCGCGGCCCCGGCGAAGCCGGTCATCACGCGGTCGACCTCGTGGCAAATCCAGGGTGCGTCGCTCGTCGCCGCCCAGGCGCCCGAGCGCCCTGCGATCCTGTGCCAGCTGGTCGCCGATCGCGCCGGCCCGCTCGCCGGCTTCTCGGTCGCCGGCAAGCCGCTCGATGCCGATGCGCTCGCCAAGTGCAACGCCAAGGTCGCCGGCCGGGTCGCGGTCGCCGCGAAGTAAATCAGGAAATTGTTGCATTGCCGCGGCACGCCGCCCCATTGAGGGGACGTGCTGCGGCAATATGAACTGGTCGATCGGGTTCTAGACTACGATCCGGAAGCCGACGAGGCGTTGCTGAACCGCGCCTACGTCTTTTCGATGCACGCCCACGGTTCCCAGAAGCGCGCGTCCGGCGATCCGTATTTCAGCCACCCGATCGAGGTGGCCGGAATCCTCACCGACCTCCACCTCGATGACGAGACGATCGCCACCGCGATACTGCACGACACCATCGAGGATACCGTCGCCACGCCGGAGGAGATCGCGCGGCTGTTCGGCCCCGCCGTCGCGCGCCTGGTCGATGGCGTCACCAAGCTCAGCAAGATCGAGGCGCAGACCGAGACGGCGCGCGCCGCGGAGAATCTGCGCAAGTTCCTGCTGGCGATGTCGGACGACATCCGCGTGCTGCTGGTCAAGCTGGCCGACCGGCTCCACAACATGCGCACGCTGCATCACATCGCGAAGCCCGAAAAGCGCCGCCGCATCGCGCGCGAGACGATGGACATCTACGCGCCGCTCGCGGAGCGGATCGGCATGTACGAGTTCATGAAGGAGATGCAGACGCTCGCCTTTCAGCAGATCGAGCCGGAGGCGTATGAATCGATCAGCCGCCGCCTCGAACAGCTGAAGATCGGCGGGGGCGACAAGATCGCCATGATCGCCTCCGGCCTCACGCTGCTGCTGACCCGCGCCGGGGTCGATGCGCAGGTCGAGGGGCGCGAGAAACATCCCTATTCGATCTGGCGCAAGATGGCCGAGCGCCACATCAGCTTCGAACAATTGTCCGACGTCATGGCGTTTCGCGCGATCGTTCCCACGGTCGAGGATTGCTACCGCGCGATGGGGCTGATCCACCGGCGCTGGCCGATGGTGCCGGGACGGTTCAAGGATTACATCTCCACCCCCAAGCGCAACGGCTATCGCTCGCTGCACACATCGGTGATCCACGCCGGCAATGCGCGGATCGAAATCCAGATCCGCACGCCCGAGATGCACGCGGAAGCGGAGTTCGGCGTCGCGGCCCACTGGGCCTATAAGGACAAGGTGAAGGCCGGGAACCAGACCAGCTGGATTCGCGACCTCGTCGAAATCCTCGATACCGCGGCCTCGCCCGAGGAACTGCTCGAACACACGCGCATGGCGATGTATCAGGATCGCATCTTCGCCTTCACCCCCAAGGGCGAATTGATCCAATTGCCCAAGGGCGCGACCCCGGTGGACTTCGCTTACGGCGTCCACACCGATCTCGGCGATCAGGCGGTCGGCGCCAAGATAAACGGCCGGGTGGTGCCGCTGAAAACGATCATCGAAAACGGCGACCAGGTACAGATCCTGCGATCCAAGGGGCAGACGCCCCAGCCCAACTGGCTGAACTTCGCAATTACGGGCAAGGCGCTGGCCTCGATCCGCCGCCACCTGCGCCATACCGAGCGCGACGAGCAGTTGAAGCTCGGACGCAAGCTCCTGGACGACATCGTCCACCGCCTGCCCGCGCAGATCGGCGCCGACGCGCTGGCGCATGCGCTCCAGCGGCTGAAACTGCCCGACGAACCCGCGCTGCTGATCGCCATCGCGCGGCGGACGCTATCGGATGCGCAGGTCATGGAGTCGCTGATGCCCGGCGCGGCCGGGGGCGATGTCGGCCATGCGCTGGCACCGCAGAAGAGCGCGATCTCGATCCGCGGGCTGACCGCCGGGGTCGCCTATGACCTCGCGCAATGCTGCCACCCCGTGCCCGGCGACCGGATCGTCGGGCTCAGGCGCCCCGATGCGGGGATCGAGGTCCATGTCATCACCTGCGCGGTCCTGTCCGAACTCGCCGAGCGGGCGGAAAGCGAGACCGACTGGGTCGACGTGTCCTGGGGCGAGACCGAGGGGGCCGTCGCGCGCATCTCGATCGAGGTCCGCAACGAACCCGGCGCACTCGGTGTGATCGCCACTGTGATCGGCGCGCACAAGGCCAACATCATCAACCTGCGGCTCGACAATCGCGACACCGGTTTCCACACCAACACGATCGACGTCGAGGTCCACGATCTGCCGCAGCTGATGCGGCTGATGGCAGGATTGAGGGCCGCCGACGCGGTGAACGCGGTCGAACGCGTTTAGGGCGTGATGACTTGACGTCCTGAGGAGCCGCTGAGCGAAGTCGAAGCGGCGTCTCGAAGGACAGGTGAGACCCACTGTCCTTCGAGACGGGCCTTCGCCTGCGCTCAGTCCCTCCTCAGGACGAACGGATCAGGTTCAAGCATCACGCGCTTGCCCCTCGCGCTATCCCGCATAAGCCTTCACCAGATCGAAGAGATAGTCCCGGCCGTCATAGAGCGATTTCACGCGGATGCGTTCGTTCAGTCCGTGGATGCCACCCATGTCCTTGTCGATAAAGATGCCCGGCGCGCCATAGACGGGCATGCCGATGCCGCCAAAGAACACCCCGTCCGTCGCCCCC
The DNA here is from genome assembly GCF_036387595.1 of Sphingomonas sp. Classification (GTDB taxonomy): domain Bacteria; phylum Pseudomonadota; class Alphaproteobacteria; order Sphingomonadales; family Sphingomonadaceae; genus Sphingomonas. The sequence goes on along the minus strand of NZ_DASVTL010000039.1, from coordinate 2,386 downwards.
GTCGACATCAGCGGCACCAGCGGCAGGCCCGGAAAATGCTTTGCGGCCAACGCCTTCATCGGCCCGATGATCTTGGGGTCCAGCGTCGGCGGAACCGCGGTCGGGCGCACCGGCTGGTTGGCGGTCACCTTTACCTTCGGCCCGGCCAGCCGCTGGAGCTGCGCGAGCGTGGCGTCGACCGTCTCGCCGGGAAAGATGCGGCAATTGACGTTGGCGGCCGCCTTCTGCGGCAGCGCGTTCTCGGCATGGCCGGCGTTCAGCAGCGTCGCGACGCAGGTCGTGCGCAACGTCGAATGCAGCGTCGCATCGCGGCTGACGATCGCATCGGCCTGCGCGTCCTGCGGATTGGCGAGCAGCCTCGCGACCGCCTCCTGCGCCTGCGGCGGCATCGTCGCCGCGCTCGCCTTGAAGAACGCCCGCGTGGTGTCGGTGAAGCGCGCCGGGAAGTCGTATCCCTGCACCGCCTTCACCGCGTCGGCGAGTTCGTAGATCGCGTTGTCGGGTTTGGGCACCGAACTGTGCCCGCCGGCGTTGGTCGCAGTGAGAGTATAATTCTGCGCCGCCTTCTCGCCGACCTGGACCGCGAGCAACTTCCTCGTGCCGTCCTGTTCGGTGCGCCCGCCGCCACCTTCGTTCAGCGCGAATTCGGCGTCGATCAGGTCGCGCCTGTTCGCCACCAGCCACTGCGCGCCGTTCCACGCGAAGGTCGTTTCCTCGCCGCAGGTCAGCGCCAGCTTGATCGTGCGCCTGGGCGGCTTTCCCGCCTGCTTCAGCCGGATCAGCGTATCCGCCCACACCGCGGCCATCGCCTTGTCGTCGACGGTGCCGCGCGCGTAATAATAGCCGTCTTCCTCGACCAGCTTGAACGGATCGCGTGCCCAGTCGGCGCGCTTGGCCTCGACCACATCGAGATGGCCGAGCAGCAGCACCGGTTTCGCCTGAGCATCCGCGCCCTTCAGCACCGCGACGATGCCGCCCTCCTTGGGATGCTCGGGCACCGAAAACGGCACGATGTCGGCATCGGCGAAGCCCGCCGCTTTCAGCCGTGCGCCGATCTGCGCCGCCGCCTGGGTACAGCTTCCCGCCGACAGCGTCGTGTCGGTCTCGACCAGTTCCTTATAAAGCCCGAAGAACGCCTGCTGATCGGGTCGCGCCTGCGCATGTGCCACGCACGGCATCGCCGCCGCCGCCATCCCCAACATCCATCCGCGCATCACCGTCTCCAACCCGTTTGCCCGCAGCGTAACGCCTGCACGGCGGCTGGCAACTCAGTTGGCGGTTCGCATGTTGCGCGGTTTGCGCAGGCGCACCTCGCGATTGACGAAATCTATATCTACCCGGCGGAAGAGTCTCAGCGCGTCCATCCCCAGCAGCATCGCGGGCCGCTCGACCAGCCCGAACTTGGCGAACGGAGCGGCATCGGCAAAGGCGACGGGCAGATTGTCGAAGACGATGTCGCCCAGGGAAACGCGCCCGATCTGCGTATAGCCCGCCTGCAACGTCTCTCCGGTCACGCTGACCAGCTCAATCGGCTTGTCGCGCTTGCGATCCGCGCGCGCCAGGCGTTCGCGCAGCGCCGCATTGCCCATGCTGACGACGGAGCCGGTATCCAGGATCACCCGCACCGTCTGCCCGCGATAGCGCGCGTCGGTCACCACCAATTGCCCGAAGACCGATCGCGCGCGCACCACGATCTCGTCGCTGGCCGCCGGCGGCGACCGCCGCTTGATCGACGGGGTGACCGTCATCGTCTGCGTGTCGAAGTCGATCGTCACCTTGCGCCCCTGCAACGTGTCGAGCCCCAGGATGCCCAGCGCGCCGAGGTCCACCGCGGACAGCGCCGGCGCCTCGATCCGCGGTTGGCCGGTCGCGGTGAGCGCACCGACGCTGAGCGAGGGGATGATGACCGTGCCCACCGACGTCGTCCCCGTCATCGCGGTCAGCCGGACGACCCGCCCCGGCGGCAGGCGCAGCTTGCGCGCGAGTTCGTGGCTGACGACGGTGCGCTCCGCCCCCGTATCGACGATGAAGCGGAACGGTCCCGCCCCCGCCAGCGACACGGGCACCGTCATCCGCGTCAGATCGGTGACGAAGGCGATTTCCTGGGCCAGCGGGTCGATCGGATCGACGCCAACAGGCGCGTCCTGCGCCGAAGCGGCGGATAAGGGCAAGGCCAGGACAACCCACCAACGCATGGCCCGACATGCGCCCGATCCGGACATAAGGCAAGCGATCCCCTTGTCCTCTCCGAGCTTGCTCGGAGTGTCGGGTTGAACTGCCCCCGGCAGTTCAAGATCATGCCGGGGGCATGATCGACCCGACGCTGGGGACCGCCGCCGAAGGCGGTGGTGGAGGGGCAGTCCCAGGTAGTTCGGCCGGTGGGGCT
>NZ_DASVTL010000038.1:0-5638 GCF_036387595.1 Sphingomonas sp. | reverse complement strand
GCGCTTGCCGTTGCGGTGTCCCGCATCGATGATCGCCTTGCTGATCGAATAGGGCATCTTGGGCATCGCGCCGAGTTCGTCGTCCATCCACAGCTTGATGTAGTCGACGCCCTTCTTCGCCTGCGCATCGACCTCCGCGGTCGCCTCTTTGGGGGTGGCGACCGGGTGGTTGATGCCGGGAACGCCGCCATAGCCGCCCTTGAAGACCAGTCCTTGGCCCGCGGTCAGCAGGCGCGCCATCGTCTGCGGACCGGTGCGGCCGGCATCGCGGATCGCGATGATGCTGTCCTTGTCGGTGCCCATCGACTGGACGGTGGTCACACCGAACGCGGCATAGGTGCGCAGGTCCTTGCGTACGCTGTCGGGCGTGAGATATTCCTCCTTCTGAACCAGATCGCGGACGGTGCCGATATGGACATGGAGATCGACGATCCCCGGCATCAGGAACTTGCGGCGCAGATCGACGCGCGTGGCACCGGAGGTGCGCGGTGCCTGCTTGGTGGGGCCGACCCATTTGATCACCGCATCGTCAACGATCATCGCCTGATCGACCTTCGGCGCGGTGCCGCTGCCGTCGATCAGGGTAAAGCCGTGGTACACCACCGGCGCCGCCGGCGCGCTGCCGGCGTATCCGATCGCTGCTCCTGCCAGCAGTCCCCACCCGAGCCGCTTCAATCGCGCCGTCATCGTCACCCTCCTTCTGCCGAGCAGCGGATCTGGTCCGTCGTGCCGCTGCATGGGTCGTCTCCGCCGATCTTTCGTCAGCACCAGCGACCGTAACGACACTATGCATGCAACCATAAGCTAATGTATGCAACATCGTAATGGTCGATGCAAAGTGGGCCGCGATGAGGAGAGTATGCGTGTCGCAGGTGGGATGGAAGACCGCGGTCCTGGCATTGACGATGGCGAGCGCGGCAACCGCCACGGTCGCTTCGGTCGGCGACTGGACGGGGTTCGGGGGGGACGAGGCCGGCACCCGCTATTCCGGGCTGACCCAGATCGATCCCGGCAACGTGGCGCGGCTGATCCCGGTGTGGACGTTCGAGCTGAAGCCCGCCGACAGCAGCAGCAAGCGCCTGCTGGTGAGCAACACGACGCCGCTGGCGATCGGCGGAAATCTGTACCTGGCAAGCCCTTATGGCCGGATCGTCGCACTGGACGGGACCACCGGTGCGATCCGCTGGACATTCGGATTGCCGGCCGAGGACGGCATCGCGGGGCGCAGCATGGGCTATTGGCCGGGCGGGAAAGGCGCATCGGCGCGATTGTTCTTCGGCACGCGCTCGGGGCAGCTAATCGCGCTCGATCTCGCCACGGGCAAGCCACCGGCCGACTTCGTCCCGATCCAGCTTCGCACCGCCGAGATCATGAACGGCACCAACGGCGGCGGGTTTCCGGCCGGCTATACTTATCAGATCAACAGCGCGCCGGCGATCGCCGGCGACGTCGTCATCACCGGCGCGCGACTGCAGGAATCGCCGGTCGAGGGGCCGGCTGGCGACGTGCGTGGCTGGGATGCCCGCACCGGCAAGCTGCTCTGGACGTTCCATTCGGTGCCGCAGCCGGGCGAGCGCTTCCACGGTACATGGCAGGGCGACAGCTGGGCCAAACGATCGGGCGTGAATGCGTGGAGCAGCATGTCGGTCGACGAGAAGCGCGGCATCGTGTTCGTGCCCTTTGGCGCGCCCGCTTACGACCGGATCGGCATCGACCGGGCGGGGGCGAACCTGTTCTCCAATTCGCTAGTGGCGCTCGACGCGCGGACCGGGCGCTATCTGTGGCATTTCCAGACCGTGCATCACGACATCTGGGACCTCGACCTGCCGGTGCAGCCGACCCTGCTCGAGGTGCGGCGTGGCGGACGGACGATCCCCGCGGTCGCGGCGATGAACAAGAGCGGCTATCTGTTCGTGCTCGACCGGGTGACCGGCAAGCCGCTGTTCCCGGTGCGCGAGACGCCGATGCCCGCGAGCAGCCTAGCCGGGGAGCAGGCCTGGCCGACCCAGCCGATTCCCGCCGCGCCGTCCCCGATCATCCGTCAGGCGCTGACCGCCGACGATCTGGCGACGGTGACCCCGGAACTGACCGCGCATTGCCGCGCACGCGTGGCGAGCCAGGGCATCGGCTTCGCTGCGGCGTGGGAGCCGCTCAGGACCGATCGGCCGATGGTACGCCTGCCCGGCAGCGGCGGCGGGCCGAACTGGGGCGGCGGCGCCTTCGACGGCCGGCGGGGGCTGTACATCATCAACACCAGCGAGCTTCCGTCCGTCGAAAAGATGGGGAAGGATGCCAAGGGCAATTGGTACAATAGCGGGCCGCAGCCCTCATGGTTTGGCATGGGCGGCACCCGGATGCCGTGCCAGCGCCCGCCCTGGGGCAATCTCACTGCGATCGACGTGTCGAAGGGGCGGATCGCTTGGCAGGTGCCGCTCGGCGTGACCGACAGCCTGCCGCCCGCCTTGCAGAAGACCGGGCGTCCCAATGTCGGCGGGCCGCTGGTTACCGCAACCGGGCTGGTGTTCATCGGCGCATCGGACGACGCGCGCTTCCGCGCCTTCGATACCGCGACCGGGCGCGAATTGTGGACGTTCCGCCTGGGCGCGTCGGCACATGCGACGCCGATCAGCTATCGCGGGCGCGATGGGCGGCAATATGTCGCGGTCGTCTCCGCCGGCGGTTCGTATCTGGGTAGCCCCGGCACGGCGAGCCGGCTGGTGGTGTTCGCGCTGCCCCGCAACGGCGAGCAGCCGGCGAAGAACGCCGCCATCGCGCAGGCGGTGCCGGTCGAACCCAGGGACAGCGTCGTCGCGGTCGCGGCAGCGCATAGCGATTCTGCGTCGTTCGCGCCGGGACCGGAGAAGGCGTTCGCCGACAAGGCCTGCACCTCATGCCATGTCGCGGCGCAGGTCACCAACCAGCGCAAGTCGCGCGCGGACTGGGCGGCGACCGTGGAGAAGATGGTCGGCTTCGGCGCGCAGGTGCCGGAGGACCGGTTCGATCCGCTGGTGACCTATCTCGCCACCAACTATCCGGCGGAACGCTAACCGGCGGAGGGTTCGGCGACGAGCGTGTCGCGCGTAATCGCGCGAACGTCGCGCTGGCCGGCCAGTGCCATGGCGACCGCAAGCTCGTGGCGCATCAGCGACAACATCGTCGTCACGCCAGCACCACCCTGTGCGGCGAGCGCGAAGGCCCAGGCCCGGCCGAGCAGAACGCCCTTCGCCCCTAGCGCGAGGGCGCGAAGGATGTCGACTCCCGAGCGGATACCGCCGTCCATCAGCACGTCGGCGCGTCCGGTCACCGCTTCGACGATGGCGGGCAGCGCGACGATCGACGAGGGTGCGCCGTCGAGCTGGCGGCCGCCATGGTTGGACACGATGATCGTTTCCGCCCCCGCCGACACCGCGTCGCGCGCATCGTCGGGATCGAGGATGCCCTTGATCGCCAGCCGTCCGTGCCAGTGCTTCCGCAGCCAGTCCAGATCGGCCCAGGTGACGGTCGGATCGAAGTTGCGCCCGACCCACGCGGTGAACTGCGCCAGACCGGCGCCGTCGGGCATTCGCGCGGCGAAATTGCCCAGCGTGTGCGGACGACCGCGCACGCCGACGTCCCACGCCCAACCGGGATGGCGCACGATCTCGTAGGAGCGGCGCAGCCTTGCGGACAGGTCCTGGGTGCCGGTCAGGCCGGTGCGCACGTCACGGCGCCGCGGCGAATGGATGATGAGGTCGACGGTCAGGATCAGCGTCTCGACCCCCAGCGCGGCGGTGCGCGCCAGCAGGTCCTCCATGAAGGCGCGATCCTTGATCATGTAGAGCTGGAGGATCACGGGCTTGGTCACGCCGGCCGCGACCTCCTCGATCGCGCAGCAGGCGGAGGAGGACAGGATGAACGGGATGCCCGCCGCTTCAGCCGCGCGCGCCGCCTGGACCTCGCCGCGGCGGGCGTAGAGGCCCGCGAGTCCGATCGGCGCGAGCGCGACGGGGAAGCTGGCAGGCTGGCCGAACAAGGTGGTGCCAAGCTGGACGTCGCCGACGTCGCGCATGACGCGCTGGCGCAGTTTCAGCCGTTGCAGGTCGGCTACGTTCGCGCGCAGCGTTTCCTCGGCGAAAGAACCGCCGTCGATATATTCGAACAGGAAACGCGGCAGGCGGCGGCGCGCCATCTCGCGGAAATCATCGATGCCGGCCGGTGTCATGGCCGCGTGCTCATCGCCCGGTCCATTCCGGCTTCTCCTTCGCCAGGAAGCTGCGGACCCCCTCGGCGAAGTCGGCGCTGCCGTAGATGGTGGCGATCAGGTCGTCGATATCGGGCTGGTTCGCCACGGACAGGCGCCGGATCGCCTCCTTGCTGACCTGCATCGTCAGCGGGGCGTGGGTCAGCAGCCGTTCGACGAGCCCATCGACGGCAGCGTCGACCTGATCGGGCGCAACCAGGTCGTTGAGCAGACCGAGCGCCTTCATCTCGTCCGCGCCGATGATCTCGGCACCGAGCAGCAGCCGCTTGGCGATCGCGATCCCGGCGTGCTGGACGAGCCGGGCATAACCGCGCGCAGACAGGCAGTTGCCGATCGTGCGCGCCAGCGGCGAGCCGAACCGCGCGCCGGTGGCGGCGATGCGGAAATCGCTGGCGAACGAGAGGGCGAGACCGCCGCCGACCGCCCAGCCATCGACGATGGCGATGGTCGGTTGCGGCAACGCCTCGACCGCGCCGACATAGGAGTCCATCTCCGCTTCGTACGCGACGCCCTGCTGCCCGTCGGTGAAGGACTGGAAGCCGGCGATATCGGTGCCCGCGACAAACGCCTTGCCGCCGGTACCCCGCAGCGTCACCACGCGGATGTCGCGGTCGGCGGCCAAGGCGGCGCACGCCTCGCCCAGGCCGCGCCACATGTCCCAGGTCAGCGAGTTATACGCGGCAGGACGATCGAAGATGATGCGCCCGACCGGCCCGATCTTCTCGTAGCGGGTGACGCCTTCGCTCATGCCGCCTGCGGCTCGGCGATCAGCCCCTTGTCGGCGAGTTCGCGGCGGATCTCCGCGCCATGTTCGTCGAGCAGCGGCGGCGGGAAGCGCACCGACTGCGGCGTGGCCGACAGCTTGACCGGGAAGCCGAGCGCCTTGAAGCTGCCTTCCACCGGATGGGCGATGTCCTGCACCATGGCGCGTGCCCTTGTGTGCTCGCTGGCGAGCGATTGTTCGTAGTTGAGGATCGGGCCCGACGGCACACCAGCGGCGAGCAACGTCTCGACCCACTCTTCGGCGGTGCGGGTGCGGAAGTTCGGGCGCAGCGTCTCGATCAGTTCGCGCGCGTTGGCGACGCGGCTACTGTTATCGTGGAAGCGGGGCGAGTCCGCCAGATCCTGCCGACCGATCACCTCGAGCAATGCGAGCCACAGCTTCTGGTTGGCGGCGGCGAACACGAACCAGCCGTCCGACGCCTCGACCGCCTGATAGGGCGCCGACATGCGATTGGCGCTGCCGAGCGGCTTGGGGCTCTTGCCGGTGCCCCAAAGCTCGGCGGTTTCCCAGATCGACAGACCCAGCGCCGCCTCGAACAGCGACGCGGTGATGAGCTGGCCTTCGCCGGTCTTCTCGCGACCGATGACCGCCGACAGGATGCCGTAGACCGCGAA
>NZ_DASVTL010000037.1:0-4272 GCF_036387595.1 Sphingomonas sp. | reverse complement strand
ACGAGTGGACAACTCCGACCGTGCCTTACTGTAGATCAACTCGGCTCTTTGCTGTGGCGGTAGAGCCTGCAGTTCCTTGCTGATCGTCGTCATCGGGCGTCCTGTGGGTGCGCACGCGCCTGACGGGCACGCTGCAGCTCCCGCGCGAAGCGCGCGCCAGCGAAATCGTCCACCGACGTCTGTTCGACGCTGGCAGCGTTTCGCGAGGCTTGTTCGCGAAATTCCTCGGCAGCACCTTCGAGCGCGCGAAGCGAGCCGTAGCTTTCCATGGCCTGGTGCCGCAGTGCGTCTAGCTCTGCACCAGCGGCGTGGCGCATCTCCTGCAGCCGAGTGGCCTCGGCACGCGCACGCAGGAGATAGGCCATCGGCGAGAAGACGAGGTTGCCAGCCGCGATCTGCTTCTCGCGGGCCAACGTGTCGCTGAGCGCCTTGGCGGAAGCATCCGCTTCCACCAGTTTACGGGTAGCGCCCCCGATCGCCGCGCGCAGGTCGTCTACCTCACGCTTACGTGCGCGCAGCGCCGTATCGTACGGGGTCCTCATGCGGAAGGCTCCATCATGGCAGCCAGCGTAGCAAAGGTCTCGGCGGCGTGGCCGCGGTCGCCCTTGCCTTGCTTCAGCAACGTCTCGATCGCGGGAGCGAGGCGGATCGCCTCGTCCACCTCTCCGCTCGATCCTGCCTTGTACGCACCGAGCCGCACCATCTCCTCCATGTCGCCATAGGTGGATAGCAGGCGGCGCGCAGCGAGACGGGTATCGTTCTCCTGAGTGGTTTGACAATTCGGCAGCGTGCGCGACACTGACTTCAGGATGTCGATCGCAGGGTAGCGGCCGCGCTCGGCGATGCGCCGGGTTATCACGACATGGCCATCGAGGATGCCGCGTACTGCGTCGGCCACCGGCTCGTTATGATCATCGCCGTCCACCAGTACGGTGAATAGCCCGGTGATGGAGCCTTGGCCCGGCAGACCTGGGCCGGCCCGTTCCAAGAGACGCGGCAACTCGGCGAACACGGTAGGGGTGTATCCCTTCGTCGCCGGCGGCTCGCCGTTCGCAAGGCCGATTTCCCGCTGCGCCATCGCGAAACGAGTGACCGAATCCATCAGGCAAAGGACATGGAGGCCCTGATCGCGGAAGTGCTCCGCGATCGCGAGGGTAGTCCAGGCCGCTTGACGCCGCATCAGGGCAGGTTCGTCCGACGTGGCTACCACCACCACGCTACGGGCGAGCCCTTCGGGGCCGAGGTCGTCCTCGACGAACTCCTGCACTTCACGGCCGCGCTCGCCAATCAGGCCGATCACCGCCACGTCGCACTCGGTCCAGCGGGCAAGCATGGACAACAGCACGGACTTGCCGACGCCCGATCCTGCGAAGAGCCCAAGGCGCTGCCCCCGGCAGAGCGGCACGAATACGTCCAGCGCGCGAACGCCGGTCTCGATCTTCTCGCCGACCCTCGCGCGATGGGCGGCGAGCGGGGGGGCGGCCTTGATCAGGCGCGGTTCAGCGCCTCGCGGTAGCAGACCCTTGCCGTCCACAGGCCGGCCCAACCCGTCCACCATGCGGCCGAGCCAGGCATTACTGGGCCGGAGCGCGAACTCGCCCGCCGCCAGCCGCGCACGCGTGCCTGATGAGAGCCCGTGCGGATCGCTGAACGGAAGGCAGTGTGCGACCCCGGCGTCGAGCCCGGTGACCTCTGCTTCCACCGCCTCGCCGCTCCCGCCGATGCTTATACGCGATCCGATCTGGGCGGCGCCGGTCAGGCCTTCCACCTCGATCAGCGCTCCGCGCACCGCCACCACCTTGCCGAAGCGTTGGTCGGGGGACAGCGCACGAAGCGCGCGAGCCGCTGAACCGAGCGTCTGCACCGTTCAGGCCGCTTGGATCGGCAGGCGGCCCAGCGCCTCGTTCTCATAGGCGATCAAGGCACGACATTCCGCAAGCGCACGGTAATAGTCGCCGGTGGCGAGCTGGTGCGCAAGGGCGGTGCAGATTGCGCGTGCTTCCTCGGTCTCCAGCGCCTTCACCATATCGCCCAGCAGGCTCACGATCTGTTCCTGCTGGGCCGCCTGACGTTCCTCGCTGCCGATGTAGGCGAGCATGCACGCGAAGTAGAGCCGCCGTGCCGGCGTGACAGCCTCTTCCGGCGACATCACCTCGCGGCCGCGCAGCAGCGCGACGTGGTTCTCGACCACTAGGTTCGTGCGGCCGACGGCGCGCATCACCGCGCCATTCACGATCATCTTTTCGCCGTCCTTCAGCGAGATACGCAGTGTCATCGTCGGCGCCTTTGTTTGTGCCTTTACCAACTTATAGGACGGCAGAGGGCCATAGCAGGAAGAAGTCGGCAAAAATTGCCGATCTGATTTTCCTGCGCGTTTCCACCAAACAGGGCAGCTCTCTTCTACAATAAGTCTAGACGGGCGTGCTCGGCAGCAAAGCCGGTGGGCCTAAGCACCCGTAGGAGACCATCGTTGAGCCTTTATTCCGCCCTTTACGCCGGTGTGTCCGGCCTCAGTGCCGAAGCTGCCGCCATGGCAGGCGTCGCCGACAACATCACCAACATCAACACCGTGGGCTACAAGGGCGTGGAGACGCAGTTCCGCACCATGGTAACCGATGGCAGGTCCCGGTCGACCTATTCGGCGGGTGGCGTCCAGGCGGCACCGCGCTCCCTGATATCGCAGCAGGGTCTGCTTTCCGCGTCGAACAGCGCCACCGACATGGCGCTCGATGGGAATGGCTTCTTCGTGACCCGCGACAGCAGCAAGCCGGACAGCAGCGTGACGTTCACCCGCGCCGGGTCGTTCAGCGCGGACAAGGAAGGCTACCTCCGCAATACCGGCGGCTACTACCTGCAGGGCTGGAAGCTGGATAACGCGGGCAACTACACCAACACGGGCGACCTGAATGCGCTGCAGCCTGTGCGGCTGAGCGACCTGACGGGCACGGCAGCGCCGACCTCCAAGATCGCGATGCGCGTGAACCTACAGTCGACCACCGCGGTGAATACGGGCGCCTACGCCACCGGAGACATGGCGTCGGGCGCATTGACCCCGCAGTTCACCCGCGCGGTTACGGTGTACGACGCGCAGGGTGGCGCACACCAGCTCAACGTCGGCTTCGTCAAGCGCAATCCGAATGAATGGGCGGCCGAGATCTACGCTGCGCCGGCAACCGAGGTGACCGCTGCCAACGGACTGGTCGCGAGCGGTACGGTTCGCTTCAACGGCGACGGCAGCCTTGATCTCACCAACAGCTCCCCGGCGCTGTTCGGCGCGCTGAACATCGGCTGGACGAACGGTGCGGGCTCCAGCCCGATCCGGCTTCAGCTTGGGGACAACGGCAGCCTGAATGGTCTGACGCAGTTTGGCAGCGAGTCCGCGCTGATCTCCTCCAGCGTCGACGGCGGTCTGCAGGGCGCTTTCACCGTCCAGATTTCCGAGACCGGCCGGGTGAGCGCGTTGTTCGACGACGGAACCTCACGCGAGGTGTTCCAGCTCCCCGTGGCGACCTTCCCCAACCCCAATGGGCTGACTCGCCTGTCGGGCAATGCCTACGGCGCATCAGACCTGTCGGGTCTGGTGGCGATCAACGAGGGCGGAGCAGCGGGCGCGGGTAAACTCTCGTCCAACAACCTGGAGGCCTCGACGGTCGACCTGGCTGGCGAGTTCACCAACATGATCCGGTTCCAGCGGGCCTACAGCGCGTCGTCGAAGATCATCACCACAGTGGACGACATGCTTCAGGAAGTCAGCAATCTGAAGCGCTGATGACAGGGGCGGCGTCGAACGCCGCCCATAATAAGGAAACGGTTCGTGTCGTTGAACGAAATCTTCGGATCGGCCATGTCGGGCCTTGGTGCTGCCCAGGCCGGGTTGCGAACCGTCTCTAACAACATCGCCAACGTCGGCACGCCCGGTTACGCGCGTGAGAAGGTGGCCATCACCACCGCGGTGTCGGGCGGGAAGGTGAATGGCGTTTCCGTGGGCGAGACCAGCCGGGTGGCGGATCGCTTCCTAGAGACCACGGTGTACAAGCGCGCCGGCGACGTGGGGGAGGCAGATGTCACCTCCTCTTACCTGGGCCGGCTCCAAGCCCTGCTGGGCGCGCCCGGTGCCGAGTCCGGTCTTCCGGCACAGCTTGATAAGATCCGCTCCTCGGCGATCGCGATGACAGCCGACCCGAGCTCGACGCAGGCGGTGGCGGGCTTCACCGCGAATGTGCAGGACGCGATCGGATCGATGCAGCAGCTGTCGGGCGACGTCACGGCCCT
>NZ_DASVTL010000036.1:0-63590 GCF_036387595.1 Sphingomonas sp. | reverse complement strand
CTGCGTCGGCATGAAGGGCAGCCGCGTCCAGGCGGTGGTGCAGGAAATGCAGGGCGAGAAGATCGACATCATCCCCTGGTCCCCCGACACCGCGACCTTCGTCGTCAACGCGCTCCAGCCCGCCAGCGTCAGCCGCGTCGTGATCGACGAGGAAGAGGATCGGATCGAAGTCGTCGTTCCCGACGACCAGCTTTCACTGGCGATCGGCCGCCGCGGCCAGAACGTCCGCCTCGCCAGCCAGTTGACCGGCAAGGCGATCGACATCCTGACCGAGCAGGACGCATCCGAGAAGCGCCAGAAGGAATTCACCGAACGCACCGAGATGTTCCAGACCGAACTGGACGTCGACGAGACGCTGGCGCAGTTGCTCGTCGCCGAGGGTTTCGGCGTGCTCGAGGAGGTCGCCTATGTCGAACTCGACGAGATCGCGAGCATCGAGGGCTTCGACGAAGACCTGGGCCAGGAACTCCAGAGCCGCGCGCTCGAAGCGCTCGACCGCCGCGAGGCCGCGAACCGCGAGGAGCGGACCGCGATGGGCGTCGAGGATGCGCTGGGCGAACTGCCCTATATCACCGAGGCGATGCTGGTCACCCTGGGCAAGGCGGGGATCAAGACGCTGGACGATCTCGCCGATCTGGCGACCGACGAACTGGTCGAGAAGAAGCGCCAGGAGCAGCGCCGCCGCAACGAGGACGCCCCCAAGCGCCCCGAGCACAAGGGCGGCATCCTCAGCGAATACGGCCTGACCGACGAACAGGGCAACGAGATCATCATGGCCGCCCGCGCGCATTGGTTCGCGGACGAGGAGCCGGCCGCCGAGCCGGAAGCCGCAGAAGCATCGGAGGACGAGCAGGCCTGATGCCGTTCGTGTCGATCCGGATGGCGGGCAGCGCCACGCGTGCGCAGAAGGCGGCGATCGTCGACGACGTCACGCGCTCGCTCGTCACGCGGCGGGGCAAGAACCCGGCCGCGGTCCAGATCGTGATCGAGGAAGTGTCGCTCGAGAATTACGGCGCCGGCGGCCAGCTGATCGCCGACCGCGACTCGCCGAAGGGAGACGCTAATGCGGCCCCTTCCCGATGATTCGCACCAGCTAGAACTGTCCTCACCCTTCCCACTCGCCTGCGGCGAGCGGGCCCCTTCCCTCTCCCGTCGGGAGAGGGAGAGACGCGAAGCGTCGACGGGTGAGGACAGGGTAATACGCGCTGGCGGAGGTCGCTTATGACCGACCCCATCCGCTCCTGCATCCTCACCCGCGACCGCGACGTCCGCGACAACCTCGTCCGTCTGGCTCTCGCCCCCGATGGCCAGATCCTGCCCGACGTGCGCGCCAAGGCCCCCGGCCGCGGCGCGTGGATCGGCGTGTCGCGCGCCGAGCTGGAAACCGCGCTCGCCAAGGGCAGGCTCAAGGGCGTGCTCGCCCGCGCGTTCAAGACCGCCGACTTCACGATTCTCCCCGATCTGCCGCAGCGGATCGCCGACGCGCTCGAACGCAACGCGCTCGACCGGCTCGGGCTGGAGGCGCGGTCGGGCACCCTGCTCACCGGCTCCGACAAGATCGCCTCGGCCGCGCGCGGCGGCCAGCTTCACGCGCTCTATCACGCCGCCGATGCCGCCGCCGACGGCGCGGGCAAGCTCGCGCAGGCGTGGCGAGTCGGCTCCGACCGCGAAGGTTCGGACCTCAGGGGCTTGGCGTTGCCGGTGCCGCGCACCATATTGGCGTTGGCGCTGGGGCGTGAGAATGTGGTACACATCGGCTTGACCGACCGCGCTGCGGCGAAGCGGGTGAGCGATGCGCTCGACCGCTGGCTGCATTTCATCGGATTTACACCCTTCAGGGCCTCTCCGGAACAACCGAGTTCCGAAGAATCCCTGTCGCCACCTTGCGAAACGGCCTCGCAGGGAGCATCGGCCCCCGGTTCATCCGGGACAGACCGACCGGCCGTACGTACGCACGAGGAATTTGAGTGAGCGAGACCGACAACGACAAGCCGAAGCTGGGCATGCGCGCGCCATTGGGCGTGAAGCGCACGGTCGAGACCGGCAAGGTGAAGCAGAGCTTCAGCCACGGCCGCTCGAACACGGTGATCGTGGAGACGAAGAAGGCGCGCGTCCTGCGCCGTCCGGGCGATCCCATGCCCGTCGCCGAGGCGCCGCAAGCTGCGCCGCCACCTGCGCCCGCGCCTGCTCCCGTGGCAGCGACGGCGCCGCCGGTACGCGCACCCGCCGGGGAAACGCCGCAGGAACGTCAGGCGAGACTGCTTCGCGAAGCGGCCGAAGGCCGCATGTCCGCGATGGAGGACGCCCGCCGTCGCGAGGAAAGCGATCGTCAGCGCGCGGTCGAAGACGAGCGTCGCCGCACGGAGGAACGTGCCCAAGCTGCCGCTGCGCCAATCGAAGCACCGCAGCCCGCGCCTGTCGCTGTGCCGGAGTCCGCTCCTGCGCCGGTCGAGGCCGCCGCGCCGGCGCCCACAGTGACGGGCACCGCGCGTCCGTTCAAGCCGGTCGAACGTCCGGTCATCCAGGCGCCTGCACCGGCGCCCGCGGCGGAACCTTCGGCCCCCGCCGCACCGGCTCCCGAGCCGGTGGCTGTGATCGCCGAGCCTGCGCCCGCTGCCGCGCCGACGCCAGCCGCACCGCCCCCGGTGGTCGGACTCGCCCGCGACCCGTCGATGCCGGCACCTCGCCGGTTCTCGCCGGTTGCACGTCCGGTTCCTCCGCCCCCGCCGCCGCCCAAGGAGGCTCCCGCACCCGCCGCTGCGGCCCCCGCGGCGCAGGCCGGCGCAGGTGGCCCACGTCCGCTGCCCAGCGGCCAGGCCACGCCGCGCAACGCGCCGCCGAGCCGTCCGCAGCAGCGCGACCGCAAGGGCGACGATCGCCGCCAGTCGGGCAAGCTCACGGTCAACCGCGCGCTCGGCGACGACGGTGCGCGTTCGCGCAGCCTCGCGGCGCTCAAGCGTGCCCGTGAAAAGGAAAAGCGTACTTATGGCGGCGCCCGCGAGGCGCAGGCCAAGCAGATTCGCGACGTCCAGGTTCCCGAGGCGATCACCGTCCAGGAACTCGCCAACCGCATGGCCGAAAAGGGCGCCGACCTGGTCAAGACGCTGTTCAAGATGGGTTCGCCCGTCACGATGAATCAGCTGATCGACCAGGATACCGCGGAACTGCTGGTCACCGAATTCGGTCACAACATCGTCCGTGTCAGCGACAGCGACATCGACCTCGCGGTCGACACCGAAAGCGATGCGGTCGAATCGCTGCGTCCCCGCCCCCCGGTCGTCACGATCATGGGTCACGTCGATCACGGCAAGACGAGCCTGCTCGACGCGCTGCGTGGCACCGACGTGGTGCGCGGCGAAGCCGGCGGCATCACCCAGCACATCGGTGCGTATCAGGTGACGCTGAAGGACAAGTCGAAGATCACCTTCCTCGACACGCCGGGCCATGAGGCGTTCAGCCAGATGCGCGCGCGCGGTGCCGACGTCACCGATATCGTCGTGCTGGTGGTCGCCGCCGACGACGGCCTGATGCCGCAGACGGTGGAGGCGATCGCCCACACCAAGGCGGCGGGCGTGCCGATGATCGTCGCGATCAACAAGATCGACAAGGACGGCGCCAATCCGCAAAAGGTGCGCGAGCGCCTGCTGAGCGAGGAAGTCGTGGTCGAGGAAATGGGCGGCGACGTCCAGGACGTCGAGGTATCCGCGCTCAAGAAGACCGGTCTCGACGAACTGATCGAGAAGATCCTGCTCCAGGCCGAGTTGCTCGAACTCGCCGCCAACCCCGATCGTCCGGCCGAGGGCACGGTGATCGAGGCCAAGCTCGACAAGGGCCGCGGTCCGGTCGCGACGGTGCTGGTCAACCGCGGCACGCTCAAGGTCGGCGACATCTTCGTCGTCGGCGCCGAGAGCGGCAAGGTCCGCGCGCTGGTCGACGACAAGGGCCGCCAGGTCAAGGAAGCCGGGCCGGCGATGCCGGTCGAGATCCTCGGCCTGTCGGGCGTGCCGTCGGCAGGCGATCCGCTCCAGGTCGTCGAAAACGAGGCACGCGCCCGCGAGGTCGCCGAATATCGCGCCAGCGTCATCACCAACAAGCGTACCACGTCGGCCCCGGCCAGCCTGGAATCGATGTTCTCGGCGATGAAGGAAAAGCAGGCGATCGAATATCCGCTGGTCGTGAAGGCGGATACGCAAGGGACGGTCGAGGCGATCGTCGGTGCGATCAACAAGATCAGCACCGAGGCGATTCGCGCGCGCATCCTGCATTCGGGCGTCGGCGGCATCACCGAGAGCGACGTGACGCTGGCAGCCGCCAGCGGCGCGCCGATCATCGGCTTCAACGTCCGCGCCAACGCCAAGGCACGCGAGATCGCCGAACGGCAGAAGGTGGCGCTCAAATATTACGACGTCATCTACACGCTGACGGACGATATCCGCGCCGGCATGGCGGGCGAGCTTGGCCCAGAGGCGTTCGAAACGGTCGTCGGCCGCGCCGAAATCCGCGAGGTCTTCTCGGCGGGCAAGCACGGCAAGGCCGCTGGTCTGCTCGTCACCGAAGGCACCATCCGCAAGGCGCTCAAGGCGCGCATCACGCGTGCCGACGTCATCATCTACCAGGGCGAGATCGCCTCGCTGCGCCGTTTCAAGGACGACGTGCCGGAGGTCCGCGCAGGCCTGGAGTGCGGCGTGACGTTCACGTCGAACTTCGTCGACATCAAGGCGGGCGACTTCCTGGAGACGTTCGAAGTCGAGATGCGCGAACGCACGCTTTAATCACTCCCTCTCCCCTCGGGGGAGAGGGTCGGGGAGAGGGGCCGTCACGCGGGCTGTCGCTCTCGAGACTGCCCCTCTCCCGCGCTTCGCTTCGCTCGCTTGCCCTTCCCCCGCAAGCGGGGAGAGGGAGACGATAATGAACACCGACAAGCCCGAAAAGTCCGTCCGCACGTTGCGCGTCGGCGAACAGATGCGCCACATCCTGTCGGAGATCCTGGCGCGCGGCGACGTCCATGACGATACGCTAGCGAAACACATGGTCTCGGTCACCGAGGTCCGCATGTCCCCCGACCTGCGCCATGCGACGGTGTTCGTGAAGCCGCTCCTCGGCCGCGACGAGGCGGCCGTGCTGAAGGCGCTGCGCACCAACACCGCCTATCTCCAGCGCGAGGTGGCGGCGCGGGTGCAGATGAAATATGCCGCCAAGCTGAAATTCCTGGCCGACGAGAGCTTCGACGAAGGCAGCCATATCGACGCGCTGTTGAGGAAGCCCGAGGTTGCGCGAGACCTGGAAGACGGTTGATCGTGTCCCGCGGATCGAGAGTGGAAGAATTTCAGCTCTGCAATGCAGTCGGCAATGAGCTGGTCATATGGCTCGAACCGTGGGCGCAGGAATTTGTGCTGCCACCACGAGCTGTTTTGCTACTTCGTTGCGTGTCAGATGGCGACACTGATCCGCTACCGGAAATCGAGACTTCGGAAGGTGTCATCAAAGTCTGGGGACGGGCAGCAGCCGCATCGCCGTTCTAATCGACGGAGTAGATCAGGACAGCTTCTCGGCGAGCTATGCGGCGCCCGACACCGGCTTGCTGTTAACCCGTGACTTCGTCAATCTTGTCTTCAGCAATCATCCGGAAGCCCGCCCGGGAGGCTTACCTCTTTCATCAACCCCGCCCAATGAAGGCTGGTGGCGACGACTAATCCGCAAGTTCAAGAAAGTAATTTAGAAGAGCGGGGTCGTCCGCCCACGCCGGCGGTTTCGACTCGTCCGTTCCATGAGCCTTCGCCACCAGCGAAGCTACCGCATCGTCCGGGCTTTGCCCGGCAGCGATCCAGGGCGGCGGCCTGCTCCAGAACACGCCACACGTCACGTCGTCAGAACCCGGACCGTTCTCCATGAGCCATTGCCCGCGCATCTTGTTTTCGAGCAGCTCGTCAGCACACGCCACCGCCCACCAGCATCCGCCGCTATAGACGCCCTGATATCGGTCTTCCACCACCATGATCGGGTAAAGGTTTATCGGAGGATCGCTGGACATTGTCGTCCCTTACGGCTCTTGGAGCACCTGATGGCCAAGCTCTATTTCTACTATGCCAGCATGAATGCCGGAAAGTCGACCACCCTCCTCCAGGCCGACTTCAACTATCGCGAGCGGGGCATGCGCACGATGCTGTTCACCGCCGCGGTGGACGAGCGGGCCGGGCATGGCGTGATCGCCTCGCGGCTCGGGGTCGAGGCGCCGGCGACGCCGTTCGACGCCGATACCGACCTCGCCGCGCTGGCCGAGGCAGAGCACGCGCACGCTCCCCTCGCCTGCATCCTCGTTGACGAGGCGCAGTTCTTGAGCGTACCCCAGGTCGACCAGCTCGCATACCTGGCGGACATCGTCGGCATCCCAGTCCTCGCCTATGGCCTGCGCACCGATTTCGTCGGCGACCTGTTCGAGGGGGCGGCACGCTTGCTGGCGCTGGCGGACGCGCTGGTCGAGATCAAGTCGGTGTGCGACTGCGGACGCAAGGCGACGATGAACCTGCGCATCGACGCGCAAGGCCATGCGGTCGCGCACGGCCGCCAGACCGAGATCGGCGGCAACGACCGCTATGTCGCCTTATGCCGCAGGCACTTCAACGAAGCGCTCGGCCGCAAGCATTGCGCCGAGGCACGCGGCTGATGCACGGCTGGATCATCCTCGACAAGCCGCTCGGGCTCGGCTCGACGCAAGGCGTGTCCGCGGTCAAGCGCGCTCTGCGCCAGGGCGGCTATGCCAAGGCAAAGGTCGGCCACGGCGGCACGCTCGATCCGTTGGCCACCGGCGTGCTGCCGATCGCGATCGGCGAGGCGACCAAGCTGGCCGGGCGCTTGCTCGACAGCGACAAGATCTACGATTTCACGATTGCGTTCGGCGAACAGACCGACACGCTGGACGCGGAAGGGGCGGTGATCGCGACCAGTGACCTGCGCCCGACCGCGGCGCAGGTCGCGGCAATCCTGCCCCGCTTCACCGGCGCGATCGCCCAGGTGCCGCCCGCTTATTCCGCGCTCAAGATCGACGGCGAGCGCGCCTACGACCGCGCGCGTGCCGGCGAGGACGTGGTGCTCGCCAGCCGCGACGTGGTGATCCACGCCCTCCATTCGTCCCCACATCGTGGGGAGGGGGACCGTTCGCCGAAGGCGAATGGTGGAGGGGGGGCCGCCACGAGCGGATCACCCGGCGGCGAACCCCCTCCACCATCGCTTCGCGATGGTCCCCCTCCCCGTCCCGGGGAGGAATTGCACGGCATCACCCTAACCGCCCATGTCTCCAAGGGCACCTATATCCGCAGCCTGGCGCGCGACATCGCGCTGGCGCTCGGCACGGTCGGCTACGTCACCATGTTGCGCCGGACGAAGGCGGGTCCGTTCGACCTCACACAGGCGATATCGCTGGACAAACTCGATGAAGCCGCTAAGGCGCGCGATCTTGAATACTTACTCCTGCCATTGAGGGCGGGGCTGGACGACATCCCGGCTCTACCCCTCACCCCCGACCAGGCAGGAGCGCTCCGACAGGGGCGCCTATTGGCCGGGATCGTCGCAGACGATGGCCAACACTTCGCGATGCTGGACTGCGTTCCCGTCGCGCTCGTCGAGGTTCTGGACCGCGAGGTCCGCGTCGTCCGCGGGTTCAATCTTTAGACGATGTCGAAGGAATACACATGACGATCACCGCAGAGCGCAAGACCGAACTCGTAAAGGAACATGCCCGCGCCGAGGGCGACACCGGTTCGCCCGAAGTCCAGGTCGCGATCCTCACCGAGCGCATCCGCAACCTGACCGAGCATTTCAAGGGTCACAAGAAGGACAACCATTCGCGCCGCGGGCTGCTGATGATGGTCAACAAGCGGCGCACGCTGCTCGACTATCTGCGCAAGACCGAAGGCCAGCGGTATCTGGACCTGATCGCGAAGCTCGGCCTTCGCAAGTAACAAGGGCGCCTTCGGGCGCCCTTCTCGTATTCGCCGCGCCGCAATCCGGCGACGCGGCATGGGGCGACAACGCGCCTCACACCGACGCAGGCCGGCTTAGCCTGCACTAGAGGCCCCGCACGCATTTGGCGTCGCGGAGTGAAGGAAATAAGATGTTCGATACGAAAACCGTTACGACGAAGTGGGGCGACAAGACGCTGACCCTCGAAACCGGCCGCGTCGCGCGCCAGGCCGATGGCGCAGTCCTCGCAACCCTGGGCGAAACCGTCGTACTGTGCGCGGTCACCGCCGCGCGCTCGATCAAGGAGGGCCAGGATTTCTTCCCGCTCACCGTCCATTATCAGGAAAAGTTCTCCGCCAGCGGCCGCATCCCCGGCGGCTTCTTCAAGCGCGAGCGCGGCGCCACCGAAAAGGAGACGCTGACCAGCCGTCTCATCGACCGCCCGATCCGCCCGCTGTTCCCCGAAGGCTTCCTGAACGAGATCAACGTGATCTGCCAGGTGCTCAGCTATGACGGCGAGAACGAGCCCGATATCCTCGCGATGGTGGCCGCATCCGCCGCGCTGACCATCTCGGGCGTGCCCTTCATGGGGCCGATCGGCGCCGCGCGCGTCGGATATGTCGATGGCGATTACATCCTCAACCCGACGCTGGACCAGGTGAAGACCGGCGATCTCGACCTCGTCGTCGCCGCCACGCAGAATGCGGTGATGATGGTCGAATCCGAAGCCAAGGAGCTGTCGGAAGACGTCATGCTCGGCGCGGTGATGTTCGCGCACAAGGCGTCGCAGCAGGTGATCGACGCGATCATCGACCTCGCCGAACAGGCCGCCAAGGAGCCCTGGGAGCTGAAGGCCGGGATCGACACCGCCGCGGTGAAGGCCAGGCTGAAGGCGATCATCGGCGACGACCTGACCGCCGCCTATAAGCTGCGCGACAAGCAGCAGCGCCAGAACGCGATCAACGACGCCCGCGCCAAGGCGCGCGCCGAGATGGAAGCGACCAAGACCGAGAACCCGGCCGAATATCTCGCGAGCCTCAAGCTCGTGAAGAAGCTCGAAGCCGATATCGTCCGCGGCGCGATCCTGAAGGACGGCATCCGCATCGACGGCCGCAACACCAAGCAGATTCGCCCGATCGAGGCGATGGTCCACTTCCTGCCGCGCGCGCACGGTTCGGCGCTGTTCACCCGCGGCGAGACGCAGGCGATCTGCACCACGACGCTCGGCACCCGCGACGCGGAGCAGATGATCGACGGCCTGAACGGCCTGTCCTACGAAAACTTCATGCTCCATTACAATTTCCCGCCGTATTCGGTCGGTGAAGTCGGCCGCTTCGGCGCGCCGGGGCGCCGCGAAGTCGGCCACGGCAAGCTCGCCTGGCGCGCGCTGCACCCGGTACTGCCGTCGAAGGAGGATTTCCCCTACACGATCCGTGTCCTGTCCGACATCACCGAGAGCAACGGCTCGTCGTCGATGGCGACGGTGTGCGGCGGTTCGCTCAGCATGATGGACGCCGGCGTGCCGCTCAAGCGCCCCGTCTCGGGCATCGCGATGGGCCTGATCCTGGAGGGCAGGGACTTCGCGGTGCTCAGCGACATCCTCGGGGACGAGGATCACCTCGGCGACATGGACTTCAAGGTGGCCGGCACCAGCGAGGGCATCACCTCGCTGCAGATGGACATCAAGATCGCCGGCATCACCGAGGAGATCATGAAGGTCGCGCTCGCCCAGGCCAACGAAGGCCGTGCGCATATTCTGAACGAGATGGCGCGCGCGCTCGACCACACGCGTGAGGAGCTGTCGGCACACGCACCGCGGATCGAGAGCTTCACGATCGACAAGTCGAAGATCCGCGAAGTCATCGGCACCGGCGGCAAGGTGATCCGCGAGATCGTCGCGACCACCGGCGCCAAGGTCGACATCGACGACGAGGGAGTCATCAAGGTCTCGTCCTCCGACCCCGCGCAGATCGAAGCCGCGATCAAGTGGATCAAGGGCCTGGTCGAGGAAGCCGAAGTCGGCAAGGTCTATGACGGCAAGGTCGTCAACATGGTCGATTTCGGCGCGTTCGTGAACTTCATGGGTGGCAAGGACGGTCTCGTCCACGTCTCCGAAATCCGCAACGAGCGGGTCGAGAAGGTCTCGGATGCGCTGACCGAGGGCCAGGCGGTCAAGGTCAAGGTTCTCGAGATCGACCCGCGGGGCAAGGTTCGCCTGTCGATGCGCGTCGTCGATCAGGAAACCGGCGCCGAGCTGGAGGATACCCGTCCGGCCCGCGAACCCCGTGAGGGCGGCGACCGCGGCCCGCGCGGCCCACGCCGCGACGGCGGTGGCGGTGGCGACCGTGGTCCGCGCAGCGGCGGCGGCGGCGGAGATCGCGGCCCCCGCGGTGAAGGCGGCGACCGCGGCCCGCGCCGCGACCGCGGCGACCGTGGTCCCCGCCCCGAAGGCGGCGCCCCCCGCGCCGAGCGTTCGGGCAACGAAGACGGCCCCGCGCCGGAATTCGCACCCGCCTTCCTGACGGGCGATCGCGACTGATCGGCTTTGCGTAAGCGATGACCGACGACAAGGGATCCGGGCGACCGGATCCCTTTTTCGTTCGTGGCGGCCACTGGATAGTCGACCCGGAGCAGGGCCGGGGTTTGGCTTCGTTCAGCCATGCAAGAACCCGGAACCGCCAGACCGGCGCATGCCTCTCCCCGCCTTGAGGCTCACCCCAATGTTGACGCACGCTCGCACCCGCAGCATGCGTCACCGATGCGCTTCTTCTCCGACAACGCCGCCCCCGTCCATCCGCAGGTGATGGCGGCGATGGCTGCCGCCAACACGCTCGACACCGCCTATGACGGCGACGCGCTCAGCCGTAGCCTGGACGCGCGGCTTTCCGCGGTGTTCGAGACCGACGTACGCGTGATCTGGGTGCCCAGCGGCACCGCCGCAAATGCCCTTGCGCTCGCCGCGATGTGCCCGCCACACGGCGGGGTGGTCTGCCACCGCGACGCGCACATCCAGAACGACGAATGCGGGGCGCCGGAATTCTACACCCACGGCGCCAAGCTGCTGCTGGCCGAAGGAGACGGCGCCAAGGTAGCGCCGGAGACGCTCGCCGCCGTGATCGACGCCATCGCCAACGACGTTCACCGGGTCCAGCCGCATGCGATCTCGATCACCAACGCCACCGAGTACGGCCGCGTCTATGCGCCGCACGAGGTCGCCGCCATCGGCGCCTTGGCGAAGGCGAAGGGCCTGAGCCTCCACATGGACGGCGCCCGCTTCGCCAATGCGGTGTCGACGCTCGGCTGTTCACCCGCCGATGTCACCTGGCGCGCTGGCGTCGACGCGCTCAGCTTCGGCTTCGTCAAGAACGGTGCGATGAGCGCCGAGGCGCTGGTGTTCTTCCGCACCGACCTGTTCGGCGCCACCTTGCAGCGCCGCAAGCGGGCCGGGCTGCTGCTCAGCAAGGGCCGTTATCTCGCGGCGCAGGTGCTGGCGATGCTCGATGGCGACCTGTGGCTCGATACCGCACGCGCCGCCAACGCCGCCGCGGCCACGCTGGCGGCAAGCGCAGGCGCGCGCCTGATCCACCCCGTCGAGGCCAATGAAGTCTTCCTGCGCGCCACTCCGGAGGAGGCGGCTCGGCTGCGCGACGCAGGCTTCGACTTCTATGATTGGGCGGAAGGCGAAGTCCGCTTGGTCACCGCCTGGGACACAGACCCGGCGCACGTCGCGGCGCTGGCCGCGGCGATCGCAGCCCTGTGAGCGCAACCCCCGTACAATCGACACGCGCGGCGATCCTCATTCCATTCGCGATCGTCACCCTGCTTTGGGGATCGACCTGGATCGTCATCCGCGATCAGATCGCGGTCGTGCCGGCCTCCTGGTCGATCTCGTACCGCTTCCTGATCGGCGGCGTCGCCATGGCCGTCTATGCGCTGGCAAAGGGCGAGCGGCTGGCACTCGGCGCGCGCGGCTGGGGGTTTGCGGCCATCCTGGGCACCGCGCAATTTGTCCTCAATTTCAACTTCGTTTATCGGGCGGAAGGCTACATCACCTCGGGGCTGGTCGCGGTCGTGTTCGGCATGCTGCTGATCCCCAATGCCCTGTTCGCGCGCATCTTCCTCGGACAGCGCATGGGACGGCAGTTGATCGCGGGATCGGCGGTTGCGATGGCGGGCGTGGCCTTGCTGTTCGTGCACGAGACGCGCAGCGACCCCAACGGCCCTGCCGCCTCCCTGATCGGGATCGGGCTGACCTTGTGTGCCATCGTCTCGGCCTCCACCGCCAACGTCATGCAGGCGAGCGAAACCGCCAAGCGCTATCCGATGGCCTCGGTGCTTGCGGTCGCGATGCTGATCGGCGCCGCTATCGACGCCGCCTTTGCCTTCGCCACCGCGGGGTCGCCGACGTTCGAATGGCGCGCCGGCTATATCCTGGGCATCCTCTACCTCGGGCTGTTCGCGTCGGCGGTGGCGTTCACGCTCTATTTCCAGGTTATCCGCGCGATTGGCCCGGCGAAGGCGGCCTATTCCGGCGTGATCGTGCCGGTCATCGCGATGCTGCTGTCGACCGTGTTCGAGAGTTACCGCTGGTCGCCACTCGCGCTCGCCGGGGCGGTGCTCGCCGGGATCGGGCTGGTCATCGCGCTGAGGGCTCGCAGGCCCGCGCGGTAATCGGGGTAGAGCGGACGCCAGCCGAGCAGTCTTTTGGCCTTCGCATTGGCGACCCGCCGGTTTTCCGCATAAAAGCCACGCGCCATCGGCGACAGCGTCTCCAGCGCCACGAGCGGCGGCGGCGGCAGGCCAAGCAACCGCGCCGCGAAGCTCACGACGTCGTCCTGCGAACACGGCCCGTCGTCGGCGAGGTTATAGGCCCCCGGCGGCCCGTCGAACCCGGCGATCACCCCGGCCACGATGTCCTCGACATGAACCCGGCTGAACACCTGATCCCCCAGCCCGGTCAGATGCGCCTTGCCCTCGCGCACCCGCTCCAGCGCCGAACGCCCCGGTCCGTAGATACCCGGCAGCCGGAACACCCGCGCCCCGAGCGCGAGCCAGTCCGCATCGGCGCGCACCCGCGCGGCCCGCCGCCCGCCCCCCGCCGGCGCGGTCTCGTCGACCCAGGCACCCTGCGCATCGCCGTACACGCCGGTGGACGACAGATACCCGATCCACGTCCGCGCACGCACCAGCGCCGCTCCATAGGCCGCGAGCACCGGATCGACTCCGTCTGCCGGCGGCACCGAAGACAGGATGTGCGTGGCGGTGGCGATCTCCCGCGCGATTCCCTGCGAGTCGTCGAAGCGCAACGTCCCGCCGCGCCCGTCGCGCGTCGTTCCGGTCACCGTCCACCCCGACAAACGCGCCGCAATCGCCTGCGCGGTATAGCCCAGCCCGAAAACCAGCAGCCTCACTTCACCGCCATCCGCCCTTTGTAGAGCGTGCCGAAATAATCGCCGCGGTTCCACACCGGTCGCTCCTCCCCGTCGGCGATCTCGCGCGCGATGCGGTAGTTGATGTCGACGAAGCGCACGCCCTGGTCCCACAGGATCGGCTGATTCACGTCGTCACACGGCTTGTGATAGCACCCCGCCAGGAACGCCTCGCTCGCCGCCTTGCCCGCGTTCGCCGGCCCAGGCCAGAGGAAGACCGACGGCACGCCCTTCTCGACGAAGCGGAAATGATCCGATCGCACGAAGATGCCCTGCTCGGGGATAGGATCGGGCGACAAGGCCACGCCCACCGCGGCGGCGGCGCGGCGCACGATCGGCCCCAAAGTCGATCGCTCCGCGCCGAACGCCACCATATCCTCGAACCGGTAGAGCAGGATCGGCATGTCCAGGTTCACATCCGCAACGATATGCTCCAGCGGAACAGTCGGATGTTCGGCGAAATACTGGCTCCCGATCAGCCCCTTCTCCTCCGCAGTCACCGCCAGGAACAAGATCGAGCGCTTGGGCGCCACCCCGCTCGCCTTGAACCGCTTTGCTTCCTCGATAAGGCTGGCGATGCCGACCGCATCGTCGAGCGCGCCGTTGTTGATCCGGTCGCCTTCGCTTCCGGAGGATACGCCGATGTGGTCCAGATGCGCCGAAAGCACGATGACCTCGCGCCCGACCTTGGGGTCGCTGCCCGGTATTATCCCCGCTACGTTGGAACTTCGCGCCGCCGCGAATGCGGTCTTCGTCGCCGCCGACAATGTGCCAACCAGCCGCGTAGCCGTGTAGGCGGGTTGAGGCTTGGCGGCCTCGGCGACCACCGCGGCCCAGGGCATGCGCGCGCCACCGAACAGCTTAGCCGCCCCTGCCGGAAACAAGGTGCCCAGCAACGCGATCGACGCCTCGGCATGGCCGGTGCCGTCGGCGTTCGCCCACGTGACGCGCGCGGCTCGATACGCGGTGGCACTGCGCGTCACGTCGGCCGGCGTTGCCTTCGGGCTGGCGATCTGGATCACCGCCACCGCCCCGCGCGCCGCCGCCGTCTGCAACTTGGTACGCGGCGATCCGAAGAAAGCCCGCTCCTCGCCCCCGAACCGCGTCGGCGCGCCGCCCAGATACGCGACGATCTTGCCGCGCACATCGACCCCGCGGTAATCGTCCTGGCCGTATTGCGGCGCCCGAATACCATATCCGACGAATACCACCGGCGCCGCGATCGACTGCGCTGCTCTGGTCGGGTTGCCGGCGGGCACATAATCCTGCCCGAACACCAGCCGTTCGCCCGAACCCTTGCGCCGCGTCCAGACGAACTCGCCCTCCCCTGCCGCCGTGTACGTGACCAGCGGCACCTGCTGCAGGTAACCGCCCTCGTCGCCCGCAGGCTTCAGCCCCGCGGCATGGAATTGCGCAGCGACATATTGCGCAGCGATGTCATATTCTGGGCTTCCCGCCTCGCGCCCCCGCATAGCGTCGGACGCGAGAAAGAGGACATGCGCCTTCAGCGCCGCCTGATCGTCGGGAAGCGGGGCGTAGAGCCTAGCATTGATCGCTGCGACCGACAGCGGTTTGGCCGGAGCCGCAGGCGGCGTCTGCGCCTGTAGGGGCAACCCCGCGAACACCATCATCGAAACTGCTGCAAACCTGCGAACCATCGGAAAAACCTTCGCCGGAACAAGCCTTCGTCGGTAGCAGAGCGCAACGACCATGCAATCCTCCCCCCGTGCAGGATCGAACGGGCTGGCAGCTTCACCGCCACCCTCTATATCCATCCTCATGGACATGCAGACCAGCCCCAGCCGCCCCGCGCTCGCCCCGCAGCCGATCCGTCGCGCCGACTACACGCCGCCGGCCTGGCTCGTGCCCGATGTGTCGCTGGAATTTCACCTGGACCCTGCCGCCACCCGTGTCCGCGCCACCCTTTCCGTCGTCCGCAACGGCACGTCGCATGATCTTCGCCTCGACGGTGCCGGGCAGACGCCGCTGTCGGTGCTGGTCGACGGCGTCGCGGTGAACGACTGGCGGATCGAGGGCGACCAGCTCGTCATACCGCTCACCGGCCCCGCGCACACGATCGTGACGGAAGTGAAGATCGCCCCCGATCGCAATACCCAGTTGATGGGCCTCTATGCCAGCGGGGGAAATCTGTGCACCCAGTGCGAGGCAGAGGGCTTCCGGCGCATCACCTGGTTCCCGGACCGCCCCGACGTGCTCAGCACCTACCGCGTGCGGATGACCGCAGATGCCACGCGTTTTCCCGTCTTGCTCGCCAACGGCGATCCCATCGCGCAGGGCAAGCTCGACGACGGCCGCCACTGGGCGGAGTGGAACGATCCCTTTCCCAAGCCATCCTATCTCTTCGCGCTCGTCGCTGGCGATCTGGCCGTCAATCGCGGCACCTTCACGACCATGTCGGGGCGCGACGTGGAACTCGGCATCTGGGTGCGAGAAGCCGACCTAGCGCGTACCGAACACGCCCTCCACGCGTTGAAACTGGCGATGGCGTGGGACGAGCGCACCTACGGGCGTGAATATGATCTCGACGTGTTCAACATCGTTGCCGTCGACGATTTTAATTTCGGCGCGATGGAGAACAAGGGGCTGAACATCTTCAACAGCCGTTACATCCTGGCCGATCCCGACACCGCCACCGACTACGATTACGATTCCATCGCCGCAGTCGTCGCGCACGAATACTTTCACAACTGGTCGGGCAACCGCATCACCTGCCGCGACTGGTTCCAGCTGAGCCTGAAGGAAGGGTTCACCGTCTACCGCGACCAGGGTTTCTCGGCGGATCAGGGTTCGGCCGCGGTCAAGCGGATCGAGGATGTCCGCGGCCTTCGCGCCGCGCAGTTCCCGGAGGATTCCGGCCCGCTCGCGCACCCGGTTCGCCCCGACAGCTATCTCGAAATCAGCAACTTTTATACCGCCACTATCTATAACAAAGGCGCCGAGATCGTCCGGATGTTGGCGACGATCCTCGGGCCGCAGACATTCCGCGCCGCGACCGACCTGTATTTTCAGCGGTTCGACAACACCGCCGCCACCTGCGAAGATTTCGTCGCGTGCATGGAGGAGGCAGGCGACATCGACCTGACCCAATTCCGCTTGTGGTACAGTCAGGCCGGCACCCCGCGGGTCGCCGCGTCGCTCGACCACAAAGGGGGTCGCGCCACGCTGACCCTAGCGCAGACGGTGCCACCGACCCCGGGTCAGCCGGTCAAGCAGCCGATGGTCCTGCCCCTGAAGTTGCGCCTGTTCGGTGCCGAAACCGGCCGGCCGCTGACCGACGAACAACTTATCCTGCTCGACCGTGCGGACGCCGCGCTTACCTTCGAAGGCCTTCCGGAACGTCCGATACTGTCGGTCAATCGCGGTTTCTCCGCGCCTGTGGCGATCGAAAGCGATCGTACCGCCGCCGATCTCGCCTTCCTCAGCGCGCACGACGACGATCCGTTCGCGCGCTATGAAGCGATGCAGCAACTCATGCTCGATACGCTCGTCGCGAGCGCCGCCCACGGGCGCGCGGACCATGACGCGGTCGTCGCCGCAGTCCGCAACACCCTCGCCGATCCGATGCTCGATCGCGCCTTCGTCGCCGAGGCCGTGCTGCTTCCGTCAGAGAATTTCATTGGCGACCAGATGCCGCTTGTCGATCCCGAGGCCATCTTCCGCGCACGTGAATCGTTGCGCCGCGATCTCGGCCGCGCGCTCGCCGATCAATGGCGAACCGCGCTCGAACAGGCACCGACCGGCCCTTACGAATTTACCCCCGACGCCAAAGGCTGCCGCCGCCTGCGCAACGTCGCCTTGGGCTACATCGCCGCCAGCGGCGCGGCCGACGCCGACGCGCTCGCCTTCGCGCAGTTCGAAGCGGCCGACAACATGACCGACCGCCAGGGTGCGCTGACCACGCTAGCGAGCGGCACGTCGGACAGGCGCGTCGCCGCGCTCGACATCTTCTACAATCGCTATTTGAGCAATGCGCTTGTGCTCGACAAATGGTTTCAGACCCAGGCGCTTGCGAGCCGGGACGACACGGCCACGATCGTCGCCGATCTGGCGCATCACCGCGATTTTACCCTGTCCAACCCAAATCGCGCCCGCGCGCTCATCGGCGCCTTCGGAGTCAACCAGCGCGCCTTCCACACCCCCGGCGGCGGCGGCTACCGGTTCCTGGCGGACCAGCTGATCGCGCTTGATGCGCTGAACCCGCAGACGGCGGCCAAATTGCTGCCGCCGTTGGGCCGCTGGCGCCGCTTCGCCGAACCACGCGCCGCGCTGATGCGCGCAGAACTGCAAAGGATCGTGGAGACGCCGGGCTTGTCGAAGGACACGTTCGAACAAGCGTCCAAGAGCCTGGATTGACCCACGGCGCAGGCAGCACGGCATTCCCATTTCTCGCTGGTCAGGCGTGAACGCCTCGTCACAGGCATGAAAAAAGGCCGCGGACGTCAACGTCCGCGGCCTCTATCGGCATGGTGAAATCGGGAAGACTACGCCTCCACGTTCGCCGCCGCCTTGCGCTTACGCGGCGCAGGTGCGGGAGCCGCGTCCTCGACGGGCTTGCGCGCACCGGGCTTGCGGCCGAGTCCGATCTTCTTGGCCATCGCACGGCGGCTTTCCGAATAATTCTCGGCAACCATCGGATAATCGGCCTTCAGGCCATAACGCTCGCGATATTCGGCGGGCGTCATGCCGTGCGTCGCCAGATGACGACGCAAAGTCTTATAGGGCTTGCCGTCGATCATCGAGATGATGTGGTCCTTCGACGCGAGCGACTTCCGCGCCGATACAGCGGGCGTATATTCCGCCACGGACTCGGCCGGAGCCGGCGCAGCGGTTCGCCCGAAGAGCATCGAGACGGTCTCGTGCATCTTTCCGAGGAATGCCGGAACATCTTCGGCAGTGGTACGTGTGTTGGGATTGCCCAACCATGCAATCGTCAGTTCGGTTGCCAGCTCCACGGCGCTGGTGTCGTTTTGATCTTCGTTCATCTAATACTCCTGCCGTCTGGTCACTAGCGACGTGACAACGGACGTCAATGTCTTATTTGTACGAATACGACACGCACAGCATGATGAACGCCGCTTCAGCCTCGCGGATTTGTATGGGGACCGGGCTGCTTCCTTGGAAGTCACAATGTA
Source organism: Sphingomonas sp. (assembly GCF_036387595.1). GTDB lineage: Bacteria > Pseudomonadota > Alphaproteobacteria > Sphingomonadales > Sphingomonadaceae > Sphingomonas. The sequence continues at coordinate 45,049 of NZ_DASVTL010000036.1, read as the reverse complement.
GTTGGGCAGCAAACACGCCTAGCCTTGACGCTACGGTTGGCGCGCGGCGCCGCTTGAAGGGTACGTGCTTGTGCGGTCATGGCCGAGGGTGCGGCGATCATGACGCATACGATCAGGTCGTCTGGCCGGCCAGCATCGACGGCGATAGTACCACGCCGGCCTCGGCTACCGAAAACAAAGCACGGGCCGTCAGGACATCAGACGCTCGGGTTTTCTTGGGCTCGCAGAGCACGACGCGGGTCAGCACACGCTCATCAATGCGCCTTCACGAAGGCATCGAGTCGCTCCAGCTGTGCGGGCAGCGCGGTGTCGTCGATGAAGCTGCCAAGGAAGCTGTTACGCGCCAGCGTCACCATCTGTTCGCGCGACAACGCGCGCGCGGCCGCGAGTTGTCGGAAGTTATCGCCGATATAGCCGCCGAAATACGCCGGGTCGTCCGAATGGATCGTGGCGCGCAGGCCCAGATCGAGCATGCGGTCGATCGGATGGACGTCAAGCGAGGCGACGTTGCGCAGCGCGACGTTGGATAGCGGGCACACGGTCAGCGTCATCGCGTCGCGCGCCAGCCGCGCCACGAGCGCCGGATCTTCGAGCGAGCGATTGCCGTGGTCTATCCGGTCGACGTGGAGCACATCCAGTGCTTCGCGGACATAGGCGGGCGGCCCCTCTTCTCCGGCATGCGCGCACAGTTTCAGCCCGCGCTCGCGTGATGCGGCGAAGACCCGCGCGAACTTCGACGGCGGATGGCCGACCTCGGAGGAATCGAGTCCGACACCGACCAGACGATCCAGCCACGGCTCGGCCTGGGCAAGGGTAGCGAACGCATCCTCCTCGTCCAAGTGGCGCAGATAGCTCATGATGAGGCCCACCGTCATCCCGTGCTTGGCGCGCGCCGCGTCGATCCCGGCAAGCAGGCCGCGCGCGACGACGTCGAACGCTATGCCCCGATGCGTGTGGGTCTGCGGATCGAAGAAGATTTCCGCATGGACGACGCCGTCCGCTGCCGCCCGATCGAAATAGGCGAGCGCCAAATCGTGGAAATCCTCCTCGGTTCGCAGCACCTCGGCACCCGCATAATAGATGTCGAGAAAACTCTGGAGGTCGGTGAAGCTGTACGCGGCGCGTACCGCGTCGACGCTGGCAAACGGAATGGCCACGCGATTGCGTGCCGCGAGCGCAAACATCATCTCGGGTTCCAGACTACCCTCGATATGCAGGTGGAGTTCGGCCTTGGGCAGCGCGGTCAGGAAGGCGTCGTCGATCATGATGGTCTCCGGTTCGCCGTCGACGCTATCGCCGCTTCGGCGACGCGGCAACCGCTGGTCGGGCGCGCGCGCGAAAGTACGACAGCCTCATTCACCAATTGACGCCCCGACCGTCGGCATTAGGATGAGACTTCAAGGGGCAGCAGCCCGGCATCCCCTGGAGTGTGACCGTGCACAGACGTGACTTTCTCACCGCCTCCGGCGTCGCCTTGGGCAGCGGCATGGTGCCCGCGTTCCTGGGCCGCGCGATCGCCGCGCAGGATCTGATCTCGGTCCTCGACATGGGCTTCAAGAAGCGCCTCGCCGATGCCGCGCTCAATGCGGCTACACAGGGCGGGGCCAGCTATTGCGACGTCCGTGTCGGGCGTTATCTGCGTCAGTTTGTCATCACCCGCGAAGCCAATGTCGAAAACGTCGTGAACACAGAATCGACCGGCGTCGGCATCCGGGTCATCGCGGGCGGTGCTTGGGGTTTTGCAGCGACCAACGATCTGTCGCCGGACGCCGTCGCCGCCGCCGCGCGTCAGGCGACCGCGATTGCCAGGGCCAATGCCAGGGCGCAGACCGCACCGGTCCAGCTCGCCTCGGTCAAAGGCGTCGGCGAGGTGTCTTGGAAGACGCCGATCGTCAAGAATTCGATGGCCGTGCCGATCAAGGACAAGGCGGACCTGCTGCTGGGCATCAATGCCGCCGCGCAGGCCGCGGGTGCCAGTTTCGTCGCCTCGCGCCTGTTCCTGGTCAACGAACAGAAGTATTTCGCCTCCACCGACGGATCGTACATCGACCAGGACGTTCACCGCATCTGGGCCCCCTTCACCGTCACCGCGATTGACAAGCAGACGGGCAAGTTCCGCACCCGCGACGGCTTGTCCGCGCCGATGGGTATGGGGTTCGAATATCTCGACGGCCGTGCGAAGGATAAGGTCGTCGCCCCGAATGGGGTGGTCAGCTACGGCATGTCCTACGACATCAAGGAGGACGCGGTCGCCGCCGCCCGGCAGGCGCGCGAAAAGCTGAGCGCTCCGTCAGTGAAGCCGGGCAAATACGACCTCGTGCTCGATCCTAATAATCTGGGTCTCACGATCCACGAATCGGTAGGTCACCCGACCGAACTCGATCGTGTGCTGGGCTATGAAGCCAATTACGCGGGCACCAGCTTCGCCACCCTCGACAAGCGCGAATCCGGTTTCCAATATGGCAGCCCGCTGGTCACCATCGTCGCCGACAAGACGCAGCCCGGCAGCCTGGGGGCAGTACGCTACGACGACGAAGGCGTTGCCACCAAGCGCTGGGACATCATCCGCGACGGCAAGCTCGTCGATTACCAGGCCACGCGCGACCAGGCACACATCCTCCGCAAGACCGCATCGGACGGATGCAGCTATGCCGACAGCTGGTCCAGCGTGCAGTTCCAGCGGATGGCCAACGTATCGCTGCTGCCGGGCAAGAAGAAGATGAGCGCGGCCGATATGATCGCCGGCGTCGACAACGGCATCTACATCCTGGGCCGCGGATCATTCTCGATCGACCAGCAGCGCTACAACGCGCAATTCGGGGGGCAGCTGTTCTACGAGATCAAGAACGGCAAGATCACCCAGCCGCTCGCCGACGTCGCCTATCAGATCCGCACCCCCGAATTCTGGAACGCGTGCAGCGCGATCTGCGACGAAAGCGATTACCGGCTGTTCGGATCGTTCTTCGATGGCAAGGGCCAGCCCTCTCAGGTCTCTGCGGTCAGCCATGGATCGGCGACGACCCGGTTCAACGGGATAAACGTCATCAACACCGCCCGGTCGCTGGGCTGATGGAGCTATTCATCATTGGCTCGACAGCGCGAATTGACGTCGCGAAGCGTTTGAGCGATGTAAGACACCTGGGGCGAATAATCGGCAAGATTTTCGAGCGTTCAGCCATCGTGTGGAGACAAGGCATTGCATAGACGCGACTTCCTTACCGCAACGGGCCTCGCGCTGGGCGGTGGCATGGTGCCCGCATTCCTGGGCCGCGCGATCGCCGCGCAGGATCTGCAATCGACGATCGACGTCTCGCTCAAGAAGCGCCTGGCCGACGCCGCCTTGAACGCCGCGACGTCCGCGGGTGCCAGCTATTGCGACGTCCGTGTCGGCCGCTATCTGCGCCAGTTCGTCATCACGCGTGAGAAGAACGTGGAGAATGTCGTGAACACCGAATCGACCGGTGTCGGCATCCGCGTGATCGCGAGCGGCGCCTGGGGTTTTGCGGCAACCAACGATCTGTCGCCCGATGCCGTTGCCGCCGCCGCGCGTCAGGCGACCGCGATCGCCAAGGCCAACGCCAGGACGCAGACCGCGCCGGTCCAGCTCGCCCCCGTGAAGGGCGTCGGCGAAGTTTCGTGGAAGACGCCGATCGTCAAGAATTCGATGGCGGTGCCGATCAAGGACAAGGCCGACCTGCTGCTGTCGGTCAATGCCGCCGCGACCGCCGCGGGCGCCGATTTCGTCAACTCGATCCTGTTCCTCGTCAACGAACAGAAGTATTTCGCCTCCACCGATGGATCGTATATCGACCAGGACGTGCACCGTATCTGGGCGCCGATGACGATCACCGCGATCGACAAGGCCAGTGGCAAATTCCGCACGCGTGAGGGGCTGTCTTCGCCGATGGGGATGGGCTTCGAATATCTCGACGGAGCGGCATCGGGCAAGTTCGTCTCCCCGAACGGCGTGGTCAACTACGGCCTGTCCTACGACATGAAGGAAGACGCAATTGCCGCGGCCAAGCAGGCGCGTGCCAAGCTCACCGCGCCCTCGGTCAAGCCCGGCAAATACGACCTCGTCCTCGATCCCTCGCACACCTGGCTGACGATCCACGAATCGGTCGGCCATCCGACCGAACTCGACCGCGTGCTCGGTTATGAAGCCAATTACGCTGGCACCAGCTTCGCCACCCTCGACAAGCGTCAGGCGCGGTTTCAATATGGCAGCCCCGAGGTGACGATCGTGGCCGACAAGTTGCAGCCGGGCAGCCTGGGTGCGGTCGGCTATGACGACGAGGGCGTGAAGACCAAGCGCTGGGACATCATCCGCGACGGCAAGCTGGTCGATTTCCAGGCGATCCGTGACCAGGCGCACATTCTGGGCAAGACTGCGTCGGACGGCTGCTGCTATGCCGACAGCTGGTCGAACGTGCAGTTCCAGCGGATGGCCAATATCTCGCTGCTGCCCGGCAAGAAGAAGCTGTCGGTGGCCAACATGATCGCAGGCGTTGAGAACGGCATCTACATCGTCGGTGACGGATCGTTCTCGATCGACCAGCAGCGCTACAACGCGCAATTCGGTGGTCAGCTGTTCTACGAGATCAAGAACGGCAAGATCACCCAGCAGATCGAAGACGTCGCCTATCAGATCAGGACGCCCGAATTCTGGAACGCCTGTTCGGCGGTCTGCGACGAAAGCGACTACCGCCTCGGCGGATCGTTCTTCGACGGCAAGGGCCAGCCTGCCCAGTCGTCCGCGGTCAGCCACGGCTCGTCGACCGCCCGCTTCGACGGCATCAACGTCATCAACACCGCCCGCACGCTCGGCTGAGGAGACTGAACCCATGAGCATCCTCACCGAGGCTGAAGCCTATACGATCCTCGACAAGGTCGTGAAGCTTTCCAAGGCCGACCAATGTACCGCGCAGCTGACCGGTTCGATCGACGGCAACGTGCGCTTCGCGCTGAACAACGTATCGACCAGCGGCATCGTCTCGAACGTCGATCTCGCGGTCGAGGTGGCGTTCGGCAAGCGGGTCGGCATCGCGACGATCAACCAGTTCGACGACGCAAGCCTGGCGCGCGTGGTCGCACGCGCCGAAGACCTGGCACGCCTAGCGCCCGAGAACCCCGAATTCGTCCCCGCTGTCGCGAAGCAGGAGTACAAGCCGACGTCGACGTTCAGCGCGGCGACCGCGGCGATCACCCCCGACTATCGCGCCAAGGTGGCCGCCGATTCGATCCAGCCCTGCCGCGCAAGCAAGCTGGTCGCGGCGGGTTTCCTCCAGGACGGGCAGAGCTTCAGCGCCTTTGCCAATTCCAAGGGCAACCGCGGCTACCAGCGCGCGACCAGCCTGGATTACACCTGCACCGTGCGCACCGACGACGGCCGCGGATCGGGCTGGGTGGGACGCAATCTTCAGGACGCGACCAGCTTCGATGCGGGCACCGAAATCCGCACCGCGATGCGCAAGGCAAGCGCGTCTGCCGATGCCAAGGCGCTGGAGCCGGGCAAATACACCGTGATCCTCGAACCCGCCGCCGCGGCGGGGCTCATCTCGTTCATGATGAACTTCTTCGACGCCCGGCAAGCCGACGAGGGCCGCAGCTTCCTGTCCAAGAAGGGCGGCGGCAACAAGATTGGCGAGCAGGTCTACGACCCGCGCGTGACGATGTTCACCGACCCCTCCTTTGCCGGCGCACCCGTGCTGCCCTGGGACAACGACTTCCTGGCGCGTGAGCGGATGCCGATCATCGACAAGGGCAAGGTCGCGAACCTGCAATATTCGCGCTATTGGGCGCAAAAGCAGGGCAAGCGCGCGGTGGGCCAGCCGGGCAACCTCATCATGGAAGGCGGCACGAAATCGACCGCCGACCTGGTCCGCACCACCGAGCGCGGCATCCTGGTCACCCGCACCTGGTACATCCGCATGGTCGATCCGCAGACCGTTCTGCTGACCGGCCTGACCCGCGACGGCACCTTCTATATCGAGGGCGGTCAGATCAAATATCCGGTGAAGAACTTCCGCTTCAACGAATCGCCGGTCATCATGCTCAACAACGTCGAGGAATTCGGCCGCCCCATCCGCGTGCAGGGCGACGAATCGAACCTCATCATGGTGATCCCGCCGATGAAACTGCGCGACTTCACCTTCACCTCGCTGTCGGACGCGGTGTGATCCCTCGCATCACCCTCACCCTTCCGCGGCTTCGCCGCTCCCTCCCTCTCCCGCCGGGAGAGGGAAGGGGCCCGCTGCCGTAAGGCAGTGGAAAGGGTGAGGGTGACCAGGCAGGAGTTCCTACGGCTGACCGTCGCCGGTCTAGGCGCCGCATCGCTCCCCCGCGCCCTCGCGGCCGCCCCAGCCTACGACTTCTGGTTCACCCGCCTCAGCTATCAATCGGGCGACTGGGACGTCGATCAGCGGATGCCCGCCAGCGTCATCACCGCGCTGATCGACTACACCAACCTGCGGGTCGATCCCAAGGAACGCGTGGTCGCGCTCGCCGACCCGAAGATGCTGACCGCGCCCTTCTGCTACCTCGCGGGGCACAAGCTGGTGGAATTCTCCGCCGCGGAACGCGGCAACTTCGAACGCTACGTCCGCAACGGCGGGTTCGTGCTGGTCGACGACTGCAACCACGACATAGACGGGCTGTTCGCCAAATCCTTCGAGCGTCAGATGGCGGCGATCTTCGGCCCGCGCGCGCTCCGAAAACTGCCCAACGCCCATCCGCTCTACCGCAGCTTCTTCAAATTCCCCGGGCCGCCCAATACCGGCCTCGAACTCAACGGCTGGGGCGACGATCTGGTCCACGACTATCTGCGCGGTATCGAGATCGGCGGGCGGCTGGGCGTACTCTACAGCAATAAGGATTACGGGTGCGAATGGGATTACGACTGGCGCAACAAGCGCTTCCTGGCCGAGGACAACACCCGGTTTGCCGTCAACATCGTGATGTATGCGCTGAGCGTTTGAGGAATACAAAGCGATGACCGAGCAGGAGGTCCAGGACCAGCTCGCCAAGCTGGGCACCTTGCGCGCGGCGATCGGCCAGGCGATCGTCGGGCAGAACGACGTGGTCGAACAATTGCTGATCGCGCTGCTCGCGGGCGGCCATTGCCTGATCGAGGGCGTTCCCGGGCTGGGCAAGACCCTGCTCGCGCGCACGCTCGGCCAGGCGCTGCACCTCGACTTCCGCCGCATCCAGTTCACCCCCGATCTGATGCCCAGCGACATCCTCGGCACCGAGGTGCTGGAGGAGGATCATGGCACCGGCCATCGTGCCTTCCGCTTCAGCCAAGGTCCGGTGTTCACCAACCTGCTGCTCGCCGACGAACTCAACCGCACGCCCCCCAAGACCCAGGCCGCGTTGCTGGAGGCGATGCAGGAACGCACCGTCAGCTACGCCGGTGTCACCCACGTCCTGCCCGCCCCATTCTTCGTGCTGGCGACGCAGAACCCGCTGGAGCAGGCAGGCACCTATCCCTTGCCCGAGGCGCAGCTCGACCGCTTCCTGCTCCACGTTCGCGTCGGCTATCCGACCGAAGCCGAGGAGCGCGACATCCTGATGCAGACGACCGGCGCGGCGGGGGGGCAGGTGCCGCAGGTAATGACGGGTGAGACCGTCCTCGCGCTTCAGCGCTGGGTGCGCGACGTCCATGTCGGCGGCGACCTGCTCGGCTGGGTCAATCGCATCGTCCGGGCGACCCGGCCCGGAGAGGGCGCGCCCGAGGTCGTCGCACGCTACGTGCGCTGGGGCGCCGGCCCGCGCGCCGGCCAATCCCTGATCCTGGCGAGCAAGGCCCGCGCGCTTCTCCACGGGCGCCTGGCGGCGACGCGCGAGGACGTGATGGCGCTCGCTGCCCCGGTCATGCGCCACCGCCTGCTGCTGTCGTTCGCCGCGGAAGCCGAGGGACGCACCCCCGACGACATAATCGCCGCCGTGCTGCGCGACGTGGCGCCTCCGGCCGCTTGACGCAGTGGCGGACGACCTGATCCCCGCGGACGTCCGCGCGCGCCTGAAGGGTCTCGTCCTCGTCTCGCGCCGGGCGATCGGTGGCCACGGCCTGGGCCTGCATTCCAGCCGCAGCAGGGGCGCCGGCCTCGAATTCGCGCAATACCGCGCCTATGAGCGCGGCGACGAATTGCGGCAGGTGGATTGGAAGCTCTACGCGCGCTCCGACAAGTTCTTCGTGCGCGAAGCCGAGCGCGAAAGCCCGCTCGCGCTGTGGATCGTCGTCGACGGCAGCGCCTCGATGGCGCAGCGGCTCGGCGCCACGAAGGCGCTGGCCGCGTGCCTGGCCGAACTCGCCATCGCGGGCGGAGATCGGTTCGCGCTGATCGGGCTCAGCGAAGCCGGGCTGGCGCTCGTCCCCCCCGGCACCGGCGCCCGCCAGCGCGACCGTCTGCTGCTCGCGCTCCACACGCTGTCTCCGGCCGGCGGCTTTCCGGCAGAATCCACGCTCGCGCCGCTTTGGGAGCGTATCGGCCAGCGCGATCTGGTCGTCGTCATCAGCGACTGGTTCGATCCGGCGGTGACCGCGTCCGCGTCCAAGCTGGCGGCGGCGGGGCGCGAGGTGCTCGGCATACAGCTGCTCACGACCGAGGAGCGCGATTTCCCCTTCGACGGCGGCCACCGGTTTCGCGATCCCGAGACCGGCGAAGAACTGATCGCCGATGCGCCCGCAATGCGCGCCGATTACCTGGCCCGCTTTGGCGCGGCACGCGCGGCGCTTCGCGCCGAACTCGAAAACGCCGGCGTCACCCATGTCGAGCATGTCCTCGATCGACCGCTTGATGCGCCGCTGCGCGCGTTGTTCAGATGACGCCCGTCCTGCTCCTGCCCGCCGCGCTGGCGGCACTGGCCGCGCTCGCGCTGCCGCTGCTCATCCATCTGGCGCGGCGGACCGAGCAACGCCCGACCGACTTTGCCGCATTGCGCTGGCTGCGTGAACGGCCCCGCCCGCGCCACCGTCCGCGCCTGGACGAATGGCCGTTGCTGATCGCGCGACTGGCGCTGCTGGCCTTGCTCGCGCTGTGGCTGGCGCGCCCGGCGGTGTTCGGTGCCGCCGACGACACCCCGGTCGTCGCGCTCGCGCCCGGGGTCGACCCGACACGCTTTGCGGCCGGCGGCGTTCGCGCACTGTGGCTCGCCCCCGGCTTCCCGTCGGTCAGCGACGCACCCGCTGCATCGGGACCGATCCCCAGCCTCATTCGCCAGCTCGACGCCGAACTGCCAGCGGGCGTGCGTCTGCGCATCGTCGTGCCCACCATCCTGCAAGGTGCCGACGCCGAACGCCCGCGCCTCACCCGCGCGGTCGACTGGCAGATCGTACCGGGCATCATGCCCGCTGCCCCGCCAGCGCGCACATCGGCGCCGGTGATCGCGGTGCGCGGGGCGTCGCGCTACATAGCCGCGGCGGCAGCGGCGTGGGGAACGCGAGACATCGCATCGGCAGACGTCGCGCTGCGCAGCGACACCAGAGCGGTGGCCTGGATCGCGGCCGGCCCTCTGCCCGAAAGGATACGCGCGGTCCTCGATGGCGGCGGCACCGTGCTGACAGGTGCGACCACTCCGATCGAGCAGGATACGACGGTGGCCGTCTGGCGCGATACGCTCGGCATGCCGCTGGTGGAAAGCATCGCGGTTCCCCGCGGCCGACTGCTCCGCTTCACCCGTCCGCTCACCCCCGCTGCGATGCCCGAGCTTCTCGACCCCGATTTCCCCCGCCGCCTGCGCGCGCTCTTCACCCCGGATGCACCAGCGCCCGTGCGCGTCGCCGCAGCCGACTACGCGCCGTCTGCCGGCGCAGCCGCCTATTCGCAACCCGCGGCTGACCTGCGGCCCTGGCTGGCGCTGGTGATCGCTGCGCTGTTCCTCATCGAACGCCTGCTCGCGACGCGCGCGCGAAGGGCGGTGGCGCCATGACCGCACCCGAGCGCTTCATCGCCCCCGCCCGCACCCGCGCCGCGGCCGACACCGCCGCGATCAGCGCGCCACTCGCGATCGCCGCCGTGGTGGCAGCATGGCGCTTCGGCGGCACGATCGCGGCAATTCTCGTCGTCGTCGCAACCCTGGCGATCGTCGCGACCATCGCGCACGTCCGCACCCGCGGCTACGATGCCCGTTGGCTCGTCCGGGGCTTCGACGCGCGGCGCAGCGACATGGAGGATAGCGCGGACCTCCTGTTCGCGACCGATGCGCCGCTGACCGCGCTCCAGCAGCTTCAGCGTGCGCGCCTTCTCGAACGGCTCGCCGCCGACGCCGGGCCGGACCTCCGCCCGGCCTGGTCACGGCGCGCGATCCTCCTGGCGTGGATCGCCGGTGCCCTGGCCGCCGTCGCGCTGCTCTCACCTTTTACGAAAAGCCCCCCCGCCTTGTCGCCCAGTGCCGAAGGTCTGCCCGCGGCACCCGGCATCCCGCGCCTGACCGGTCAGGCCCTGCGCATTACGCCACCCGCCTACACCGGCCTGCCGCCCCGCGACGTGACCACGCTCGACGCACGCGCACCCGAGGGATCGCGCATCGCCTGGACCCTGAGCTTCGCGCCCGCGCCCGATGCGGCGGCACTCGCATTCCACGACGGCGGCCGCGTGGCGATGGCAAGGGGCGGCGCGACCTGGCGGACGAGTATCGTCCTCGCCCGCTCCGCCTTGTACCGCGTCGTGCCACGCGGCACCGATCGCCTGCCCCCGCTCCACCGGCTAGACGCCATCGCCGATCGGCCGCCACGCATCACCACGGCACTGCCCACCCTCGCCCTCGTCGCGGCCGGCCAGCGCATGTGGGCACCCGCCTTCGCCGCCACCGACGATTACGGCGTCGCCGTCCGGGGATCGCTGCGCATTACCCTGGCGCAAGGGGAAGGCGAGAACGTCACCTTCCGCGAGCGCATGATGCCGATCGACGGCACCGGCGCGCCGCGCGCGCGCCGCTTCGCACCACGCCTCGATCTCGCCGGCGTCGGCTTCGGCGGCGTCGGCGACCTGATCGTCCAACTTACCGTCGCCGATGCCCGCGGGCATGCGGTGCGCGGCCCCAGCCTGATCCTGCGCCGCGCCGCCCCGACCGCCGAGGCGGGAACCGGGCTGGATGGCGCCGTGAAGAAGGCGTTGCCGGCGTATTTCCGCAGTCAGCGTCAGATCATCATCGACGCCGAAGCGCTCATCCGCCGGCGCCGCACCTTGGCGCCGGACGATTTCGTTTCGCGATCCGACACGATCGGGATCGATCAACGGCTGTTGCGGATGCGCTACGGCCAGTTCCTCGGCGAAGAAGCCGAAGGCCCCAGCGTCGCGCTGCCCACCAGCGACACGGAGAAGGCGGAAGCCCATACCCCCGACGACGGCCACGATCATGCCACCGAACCGTCCCCCACGCTCGGCCGCGACACCGACGTGCTCGCCGACTTCGGCCATACCCACGACGAGCCCGAGGCGGCGACGTTACTCGATCCGGGTACCCGCGCGACATTGCGCCAGGCGCTCGATCAGATGTGGCAGTCCGAACTGCACCTGCGGCAGGGCGACCCGGCGGGCGCGCTGCCCTTCGCAAACCGGGCGCTGGTTTTCATCAAGCGCGTCCAGCAGGCGACCCGCATCTACCTTGCCCGCACCGGCAGCGCCCAGCCTGCGATCGAGGAGGCACGGCGGATGACGGGCAAGCGCGAGGGGCTGGCGGTCGGGACGCTGGCACTCACCCCGCCCACTCCCGATGGCCCCGAACCCGCAACCACCTGGCGCGCGCTGGCATCGCCGGGTCCGGTCGGGCTGGATGCGCTCGATCGCTGGCTGCGCGGCGGCGGCCGGGTGCCCGATCGGCTGGCGCTCGCGGCCGCGATCGACGCGGTGCGGCGTGATCCCGGATGCGGGTCATGCCGCGCCGCGTTGCGTGCGGCCTTGTGGACCGCGCTGCCCCGCCCCGTCCCGCGGGTCGCGCGTAGGGAGGGCGGCGATGCGCAGGGGCGCCGCTATCTGGACGCCATCGCGCGATGAACGCGGCTATGCTGCCCGCAATCCTGACCACCGCGGTCGTGCTCGCCTGGGCACGGCTCGCCTGGTGGCAGGCGAGCGCGCCACGTGCCGTCCGCGCGCGCGGTTGGCGCGTGGGCGTGCTTGCGGCCATGCAGGCAGTCTGCGCCGCACTGCTCTACTGCACGCTCGCACCGCCGACGACGCCGGGCGCGGTGGCCACCCTGATCGTCGCGACGGCGCAGGCACCGCGCACCGCCACCGCCGCCGCGATCGTCGCACTGCCGGAAGCACCCACACTGGCCGGCGTTGAACGGATGCCCGATCTCGCCACCGCGCTGCGCCGCCATCCGGGCACGGCGCGCATCCGCGTCGTCGGCGAAGGGCTGGAGCCGCGCGACGTGCCCGCGGTGCAGGGTCAGGCGCTGGCCTTCGATCCCCCTCGACCTCCCCGCGGCCTCGTCGGGCTGGCCCCGCCAGCGCCCGCCGCGCCGGGAGCCGCATATCGCATCGGCGGACGCGTCTTGGGCGTGGCGGGTGGCCGGGTCGAACTCCTCGATCCCGCAGGCGCACGTATCGACGTGGTTCCGCTCGATGCAGACGGCGGTTTCCGGCTCACTGGCACCGCACGCGCCGCAGGAGTGGCGCTGGCCCGCGTCCGCGTGCGCGACGCAGCGGGCAGATCGGTGGAGGAGGCGGAGGTGCCGATCCGCACCGTCGACGATCCGCAGCCGCGACTGCTCCTGCTGGCGGGCGCGGCGCACCCGGAGGTGAAATACCTGCGCCGCTGGGCCACCGATGCGGGACTTGCCGTCACCACGCGCATCGCCGCGGGCGCTGGCGTAGTACTCGGCGACGCGCCGGTACTCATCGACTCCGCGACGCTCGCCCGCTTCGACGCCGCGATCATCGACGAGCGCAGCTGGGCGGGCCTTGCCGCGGGTCAGCGCGCGGCTGTTGCAGGCGCGGTTCGCAGCGGCATGGGGTTGATCCTCCGCATCACCGGCCCGGTCCCCGCCGCAACCAGCCGCCAGTGGCGATCGTTGGGCGTAGCGGTCGGGTCCGCCGGCAAGACGATGCCCGCGCCACTGGCCAGTGGCGTACCGATCCTCAATCGCCGAACCGTCGCCAGCTCAGCCGATGCGGTGCCGGTTTGGCGCGATGCGCGCGGTGCGGTGCTGGCCGATTGGCGTGCGCTCGGACGCGGGCGGGTGGCGCTCTGGGCTGTCGACGACGCCTTCGCACTGGTGCTCAGCGGACACGGCGATCGATATGGCGGCGCGTGGGCGTCCGCGCTCGCCGCGGTATCGCGTGCCCGCGACACGCGTAGCCGGGACATCACGCCCCTGCCCCGCGCCGGCGAACGCATGACCCTGTGCGCGATCAGCCCCGCTGCGCGCGTCGAGGCGCCCGGCGACGATGGCGCGCTCCAGATCGACGGCTCCAGCGGCGGATGCGCGGGATATTGGCCGCGACGTGCGGGATGGCACGCGTTGGTGGACCGCGGCCAAACCGAACCCTTCTACGTGTATCCGCCCGACGCCCTGCCGGGCGTGCGCGCGCAGGCGCGCATAGAGGCGACCGCACGTCTGCGCCGCATGACCGCACCGACGGATGCGGCAAAGGCAGCGCCCGGCGCGTCGTGGCCGTGGTTCCTCGCGTTCCTCGTGGCCGCGGCAAGCTTGTGGTGGTTCGAACGCGCCCGCTATGGGCGGCGGGCAGCCGCGCCTGCCGCCGACGCCGCGTAAGCTATCGCTGCATCTTCATCAATTCGTCCATCGGCATCATGCTGTGGTCGAGGTTGGCCATGATCCACAACGTGCCGACCAGCACCAGCGCGACGATCAGGACTCCGAACGCCAGCGCCAGCACGTTGTTGGTATTGTCGGGGCCGCTGGTGACGTGGAGGAAGAACACCAGATGGATTCCCATCTGCCCCACCGCCAGTGCGATCAGCGCAACCGGGATGCCCGGCCCCCAGATCAGCCCGCTGCCCGCCACGTAGAACGACGCCCCGGTCAGCAGCGCCGCCGCGCCCAGACCGATTACGTAGCCGCGAACTTCCTGGCCGATCGGCACGTCGTCGGGGCTGTCGCCGGGCGCGCGATCGTCGCCGATGCCGGGGTGGTCCTGCATCTCCTCGCTCATGCACCGGCTCCCGATCCCAGCAGATAGACGATTGTGAACAGCGCGACCCAGATGATGTCGAGCGCATGCCAGAACAGCGCGGAGCAGGTGATCCGGCGCAGGATGTCCTCGCGGAAACCTTTGGCCCACACCTGCGCCATCATCGTCGTCAGCCACAGCAGCCCCAGCACGACGTGCAGCCCGTGGCAACCGACGAGCGCGAAGAAGGCGGACAGGAAGGCACTGCGATCCGGCCCCGCCCCCTCGCCGATCAGATGGACGAACTCATAGAGCTCAAGCGCAAGGAAAGCCGCGCCCAGGAGCGCGGTCACCGCCATCGCGACCTGGAACCAGAACGCATTGCGCGCCGCCGCGGCGATCCCCGCCATCCCGCAGGAAAAGGAGGACAGCAGCAGGAAAGCGGTCTCTGCCGCCACCAGCGGCAGGTCGAACAGTTCGCGTCCGCTCGGCCCCCCGGCGGTGTTCCCGACCAGCACCGCATAGGCGGCGAAGAAGCCGGAGAACATCACGAAGTCGGAGAGCAGGAATATCCAGAAGCCATAGGATACCACGATCCGCTTGGACGCAGGCCCGCGTTCGCTGGCGGGCACTTCGCCATGACCGAGGCGGTTGGGGTCGCCGTGCCTGCTTCCACCCTTTGCCTGTACAGCACCGCTCATGTGTGCGCCTCCGGTGGCAGGTCGAGCAGTTTCGCCTTGCCCTGCCGCCGCGCGTGATCCCGGCGTTCCACTTCGCCGGCGTGGATTTCATACTCCGCCTCGTCGCGCCAGGCGAAGATCACGAAGGTCGCCCACGCGCCGACGAACCCCAGGATCACCAGCCACCAGATATGCCAGATCAGCGCGAAGCCCATGGCGGTCGAGAAGAAGGCGGTGACGATGCCGGTGGGGGAGTTCTTCGGCATTTCGACGTCCTCGTAATCGGGACGCTCGCTCAGGCGGCGTTCCTCGCGCGCCTTGGCCTTCAAATCCCAATACGCCTCCTCGCCCTCCACGTCGGGCAGCACCGCGAAGTTGAAGACCGGCGGCGGCGAGGTGGTGATCCACTCCAGCGTGCGGCCGTCCCAGGGATCGCCGCTCACATCGCGCAGCCGCTCGCGGTCGCGGATGCTCACCCACAGTTGCACGATCTGGCAGAGGATGCCGGCGAAGATCATCAGCGCGCCGATCCCCGCGACGATCAGCCACGGCTGCCATTCGGGCACGTCATAGCGTTGCAGGCGCCGCGTCATCCCCATCAGCCCGAGCACGTAGAGCGGCATGAACGCGACGTAGAAGCCGGTGATCCACAGCCAGAACGCGCGCTTGCCCCATGTCTCGTCGAGCTGGAAGCCGAACATCTTGGGAAACCAGTAGGTGAAGCCCGCGAACGCGCCGAACAGCACGCCGCCGATGATGACGTTGTGGAAGTGCGCCACCAGGAAGACCGAATTGTGGAGCTGGAAATCGGCGGGCGGCACCGCCAGCAGCACGCCCGTCATCCCGCCGATCACGAAGGTGACCATGAAGCCGACCGCCCACAGCATCGGCGTGGTGAAGCGGATGCGGCCGCCGTACATCGTGAACAGCCAGTTGAAGACCTTCACCCCCGTCGGCACCGCGATAATCATCGTCATCACGCCGAAGAAGCCATTGACGTCCGCGCTCGCCCCCATCGTGAAGAAATGGTGGAGCCACACCATGAACGACAGGATGCAGATCACCATCGTCGCCACGATCATCGAGCGATAGCCGAACAACGGCTTGCCCGAAAAGGTCGAGACGACTTCGGAGAAGATGCCGAATGCGGGCAAGATCAGGATATAGACTTCCGGATGCCCCCATGCCCAGATGAGGTTCACGAACATCATCTGGTTGCCGCCGGCATCGTTGGTGAAGAAATGAAAGCCCAGATAACGGTCGAGCGTCAGCATCGCGAGCGTTGCGGTCAGGATCGGAAAGGCGGCAACGATCAGCAGGTTGGTCGCCAGCGACGTCCAGCAGAACATCGGCATCCGGGTATAGCCCATGCCCGGCGCGCGCATCTTGAGGATCGTGGTGACCAGGTTGACGCCGCTCAGCAGCGTGCCGACCCCCGATATCTGGATCGCCCAGAGATAATAATCGACGCCGACGCCGGGCGAATAGCGAAGTTCACTCAGTGGCGGATAGACGACCCACCCGGTCTTCGCGAACTCGCCGACGAAGAGCGATATGTTGATGAGCAGCGCGCCGCTCGCGGTCAGCCAGAAGCTTACCGAGTTGAGCGTCGGAAAGGCGACGTCGCGCACGCCGAGTTGCAGCGGCAGCGCGAAGTTCATCAGCCCGATCATGAACGGCATCGCCACGAAGAAGATCATGATCGTGCCGTGAGCGGTGAACACCTGGTCGTAATGGTCGGGCGGCAGATAGCCCGGATTGCCCATCGCGATCGCCTGTTGCGAGCGCATCAGCAGCACGTCGGAAAACCCGCGGAGCAGCATCACGCCCGCCAGCAGGCAATACATGATGCCGACGCGCTTGTGATCGACCGACGTGATCCATTCGCGCCACAGATAGGGGAAATGCCCCTTGCGCCAGACCCAGGCCAGCACGCCGGTGATGACCAGCGCGACGACGACCGAGGCGACGATCTGGATCGGCTCGTGCAGGGGGATCGAATCGAGGGTGAGCTTGCCGAGCATCAGCGTTCCCGGCCGCTGGACGCGGTCCGTGCCGACAGGGTGCCCGACTGACGGACGATTTCGTCGAACAGTCCCGGCCCGACGGCACGATAGGTAAAAGGCTTCACGTTCTCGCTTTCCTCAAGCAGCGCCAGATAGCCGCGTCCGTCGAGCACCGGTCCGTTCGCCTTCGCCCCCGCCGCCCATCCGGCGAACTGCTGCGCCGTCACCGCGTCGGCGAAGAAGGCCATGCCCGGAAAGCCCTTGCCGCTGTAATGCGCGGACAGGCCGCGATACCGGCCGGGCTGGTCGGCCATCAGGTTCAGCCGGGTCGTCATCCCCGACATCGCGTACATCTGGCTGCCCAGCCGCGGCACGAAGAAGCTGTTCATGACGCTGGCCGAGGTGATGCGGAAGCTGACGGGCGTGCCCGCCGGGATCACCAGCCTGTTGACGCTGGCGACGCCCTGCTCGGGATAGATGAACAGCCATTTCCAGTCGAGCGAGACCACCTCGACCTGGAGCGGACGGACCTTCGACACCAGCGGCTTGGGCGGATGAAGCTCGTGGCTGCCGATCCACGCGATGCCGGCAAGGAAGATCACAACCAGCGCCGGGATCGACCAGACGAGCAATTCGACCCGGCCCGAATATGTGAACTCGGGGCGGTAGATCGCCCGCGCGTTGCCTGCACGAAACCACCACGCGAAGACGAGGGTCAGCAGGATCGTGGGGATGACGATCGCGAGCATGATGCCGAGCGAGTTGAGCAGGATCGTCCGCTCACCAGCGGCCACCGGGCCGGCCGGCGACAGAACACCGGGCTCGCACGCGGGCAGCAATGCCAATCCTGCGAAAAGCACCGCAAACCGCAGCGCAAGGCGGCGAAACGACGCGAGGACTCGGGCGGCGATCACCCCGCTTCCCTACGCCCGCCGCAACGCAGCGAACAGGGGGCATGCGCGCGCAAGCGGCAATAAATTCACCCGCGCGCCCGACGCGCGCGGAACGGGTCAGTCCACCCAGTCCAGCCCCATGTCGCGGTAGATCGAGCGGTCCTCGTCCCAGCCGGGCTTCACCTTGACGTGGAGGTAGAGGTGGACGCCGCGCCCGGTGATCGCCGCCAGTTCGGCGCGGGCGCGGGCGCCGATCTGCTTGATGCGCTCGCCGCTCTTGCCGAGCACGATCGCGCGCTGGGTCGGGCGCTCGACCAGGATCTGCTGGTGGATCTCGACCGATCCGTCGGCGCGCTCGACATATTTCTCGGTCTCGACGGTGCTGGCGTAAGGCAGTTCGGCGTGGAGCTGGAGGAACAATTGTTCGCGCGTCACCTCGGACGCCAGCGCGCGTTCGGACGCGTCGGATACCTGGTCCTCGGGATAATGCCACGGCCCCTGGGGCATCGCCGCGGCCAGCGCACGCTTCAATTCGGGCAGGCCGTCGCCGGTCTGCGCGCTGACGAACCAGGTCTCAGCGAAATTGACCAATGTGTGGAGGCGCTCGGCGTGGAGGAGCAGCTTGGCCTTGTCCGCCAGATCGACCTTGTTGAGGATCAAATGCTTGGGCTCGGGCCGCGCCGCCAGCGCTTCGGCAATGGCCGTCACCTTGGCTCCCAGCCCGCCCTTGGCATCTACGACCAGAGCGAGCACGTCCGCGCCTTCCGCACCGCCCCATGCCGCCGCCACCATCGCGCGGTCGAACCGGCGCTTCGGCTCGAAGATGCCGGGCGTATCGACCAGCAGCAACTGGGTCTCGCCCTCGATCGCCACGCCGAGCAGCCGCGCGCGCGTCGTCTGCGCCTTGGGGCTGACGATCGCGACCTTCTGGCCGACCAGCGCGTTGACGAGGGTGGATTTGCCCGCATTGGGCGCGCCGACGACGGCCACCAGGCCGCATTTCTGAATCATGTCAATTTGTCCAATAAGGCTCGGGCGGCCGCTGTCTCGGCTTCCTGCTTGCTGCTGCCGCTGGCCGACGCGTGCGCATCGGCGCCGATCGTGACCGCGACCGTGAAACGCGGCGCGTGGCCCGGGCCTGAGCGATCGACCACGCTATAGTCAGGCGTTCGGCGGTTGTGCGCGGCCGCCCATTCCTGAAGCTGCGACTTGGGATGCTGCGGTGCTTTCAGATGCGCCTGCGCCCGGTTACCCCATGAAGCGCGGACGAAATCGCGTGCGGCGGCAAAGCCCGCGTCCAGATACCAGGCGCCGATCAACGCCTCCATGGCGTCGCCGAGCACGTTGTCGCTGTCGAACGCGCCATCGTCGCGCGCCTGCTTGCCCAGCTTCAGATGCGTCCGCACGCCCAGCGTCCGTGCGACGTCGGCGCACACCGCGCCGGTCACCAGCGCGTTCAGCCGCTTGGACAATTGCCCTTCGGCCTCTTGCGGGAACAGTTCGAACAGCCATTCCGCCATCGCCAGCCCGAGCACGCGATCGCCCAGGAATTCCAGCCGCTCGTAATTGGCCGCCGCCTGGCTGCCGTGGGTCAGCGCGCGCTCGAACGGCGCCACGTCGGACGGCGCCCGCCCGAACGTCGCGACGAGCCAGGATCGCAGTGCGTCGCTCAACCGCCGATCCGGTTCCAGCGCGCCGCCGAGAACCACGTCCACGGCTTGATCCACTCAGCGGTGCCGTCGGTCGAGAAGAAGGTGACCAGCACCCGGCCTTCGAGATTTTTGAGCGGGACATAGCCCATGCCGCCGGGCGGCGCGAAGCGGCTGTCGCCCGAATCGTCTCGATTGTCGCCCATCAGGAACACATGTCCTGCGGGCACGGTATAGACGTCGGTATCGTCGCGATCGGGCATCTGCCCCTGGTCGAGCACTGCATAGCTGGCGCCACCGGGCAGCGTCTCGCGATATTGCGGGTAACGGCAGACCGGGCGTCCGTCATCCACATCCTGGAACGCGGCGTCGCACTTATCCGCGCCGAAGCTGGGCGTCAGCGGCAGGACGAAATCGGCGATGCGCTGCTTGGGCACGGCCAGGCCGTTCAGGATCAACTGCCCGCGCCGCATCTGGATCGTGTCGCCGGGCAGGCCGATGACGCGCTTGACGACATCGTGATCGAGCACCTCCGGCGCGCGAAAGACGACGACATCGCCGCGCGGCGGCACCCGGCTGAATATCTTGCCCGGCACCGGCGGCACTCCGAACGGCATCGACCAGCGCGAATAGCCGTAATTCCATTTGGAGACGAAAAGGTAGTCGCCGATAAATAGCCGCGGCAGCATCGATTCCGAGGGAATCGAGAAGGACGTGATGAAGAAGCTGCGAAAGATCAGCACGAACAGCGCGAGTTTCAGCAGGAAGCGGATCGTGTCGCCTGGTTCGGAGGGAACGGCGGTCGAGCGGGCGGGTTTGGCGGCCATGCGCGGACCCTTACCCGCGTCCGTGCGTCGTGAGTAGCCATTAGCGCGCACAGCCGATACGACGCGCCCGAACCTTCTTCCCCCCACCTTCATTGGAGGACGAGACCCCATGACCGATTGGTCGACGATCGAAGCCCTGCCCCGGCAAACCCTTGTCGAACTCTTCGCCGACGATCCCGACCGGCTGGGCGCACTCAGCCTCGATGTGTGCGGCATCCATTTCGACTGGGCCAAGACCCATCTGACCCGCGATGCCATCGCGGCATTCGAGGCGCTGGCCAAGGCAAGCGACCTGGCGGGCAAGCGCGAGGCGCTGTTCGGCGGCGCGGCGGTCAACGTCACCGAGGGCCGCGCGGTCGAACACACCGCCGAACGCGGCGAGGGCAAGGCGGAGAGCGTCGCGATCGCGCGCGCCAGCCACAGCCGCATGCGCACGCTGATCGACGCGATCGAAGCCGAGGCCCTCGGCCCCGTGCGCCACATCCTGCACATCGGCATCGGCGGATCGGCACTGGGACCGAACCTGCTGGTCGATGCGCTGGGGCGCGAGGAGAAGCGCTACGACGTCGCGATCGTCTCCAACGTCGATGGCATCGCGCTGGAGGACGTGTTCGACCGCTTCGATCCCGCCGCGACGCTGATCGTGATCGCGTCGAAGACCTTCACCACGACCGAGACGATCCTAAACGCCACCTCCGCACTCGCCTGGATGAGCGAACATGGCGTGGAAGACCCCTATGGCCGCGTCGTCGCGCTGACCGCGGCGCCCGAAAAGGCGGTCGAATGGGGCGTGGACGAAACGCGCATCCTGCCGTTCTCCGAAAGTGTCGGCGGACGGTATTCCTTGTGGTCGACGATCGGCTTTCCTGCCGCGCTCGCGCTCGGCTGGGACGCTTTTTCCGAACTGCTCGAAGGCGCCGCCGAGATGGATCGGCATTTCCGCCTGTCCGCACTGCACGAGAACGCGCCGGCGATCGCCGCCTTCGCCGACCTCTATTATACGCAGGTACGCGGCGCCGAGACGCGTGCCCCCTTCGCCTATGACGAACGACTGCGGCTGCTCCCGAGCTATCTCCAGCAGCTTGAGATGGAGTCGAACGGCAAGGGTGTGACCGTCGACGGCAAGCCCGTCGGCCGTCCGACCGCGGCGATCACCTGGGGCGGGGTCGGCACCGATGCGCAGCATGCGGTGTTCCAGCTTCTCCACCAGGGCACCCATCTGGTGCCAGTCGAATTTCTCGCGGTCGTTGAGCCGTTCGACACGTTGGCCGAAGATCATCACCGCGCGCTGCTGCTCAATGCCTTTGCGCAAGGGGCGGCGTTGATGGCGGGCAAGCAGGCGGATGACCCCGCACGCAGCTATTCGGGCGACCGCCCGTCCTCGACGCTGCTGCTCGACGTCCTCGACGCGCGCACGCTGGGCGCGCTGATCGCGTTCTACGAACACCGGGTGTTCGTGAACGGCGTGCTGCTGGGGATCAACAGCTTCGACCAGTTCGGCGTCGAACTCGGCAAGGAGATGGCCAAAGCGGCGGAGAAGGGCGGCGGCGATTTCGACGCTTCGACCAATGACCTGATCCGCCGGGCGGGTCTGGACTGAGGCAGACTGCGGGCTTATGTGTATGGAACAGCGGAGTCATACACATGCGGACCAACATCGAGATCGACGAGACGTTGATCGCTGAGGCAATGGCGGCCAGCGGTGCCAAAACGAAGCGCGAGGCAGTCGAGATTGCCCTGAAGCGTATGGTCCAGATCGCGCGTCAATCGAAGGCGCTCGACACGCTTTGGGGGATCGGCTGGGAAGGCGATCTCGACGAGATGCGCACCGACAAGCCGCTGCCGGAATACGGGTGATCCTGATCGACAGCAGCGTATGGATCGACTTCTTCGCCGCGCGCGTGACATTGCAGACGCTGGCTGTACGTGCGTGCGTTCGATCCGAGCGGGCGATCGCCATCGGCGACCTTGTACTGACCGAGGTTCTGCAAGGTGCCCGCGATGAAGGCGCCGCGGCCGAGATCGGCGTGCGACTTTCGGAGTTCAGGCCGGTCAGGATCGTCGATCACAGGATTGCCGTCCAGGCCGCCCGCAACTACCGCCTTCTGCGCGGCAAGGGCATCACGATCCGCAAGACGATCGACACGCTGATCGCCACCCGCTGCATCGTCGACGATATTCCGCTGCTCTATAGCGACCGCGATTTCGACCCCTTCGTCCAGCATCTCGGACTTCGGTCCGCGCTCGACGATATCGGAGTGAACTGATGCCCGACTACGATTATGATCTGTTCGTCATCGGCGCAGGCTCCGGCGGCACCCGCGCATCGCGCGTCGCGGCGGCGCATGGCGCCAGGGTCGCGGTGGCAGAGGAATATCGCGTCGGCGGCACCTGCGTTATCCGCGGCTGCGTGCCCAAGAAGCTGCTCGTCTACGGATCGCATTTCGCCGAGGATTTAAAGGACGCCAAGCGCTTCGGATGGGACGTGCCGGATCGATGCGCCTTCTCCTGGCCGACGTTGCGCGACAACGTGATGGCAGAGGTCGACCGGATCAACGGCGCCTACACCGCCACGCTGGAGAACAACGGCGTCGAGATCATCAACGCGCGCGCCGTCGTCACCGGCCCGAACAGCCTGCGCCTGGGCGACGGGCGGGAGGTCACCGCCAAGACCATCCTCGTAGCGGTGGGCGCGCACCCCGCCATTCCCGAATGTCCGGGGCATGAGCACGGCATCACCTCCAACGAGGTGTTCGACCTGCCTGACATCCCCAAGCGCATCCTGATCGCCGGCGCGGGCTATATCGCCAATGAATTCGCCGGCATCTTCCACCAGTTCGGCGCCCACGTCACCCTCATCAACCGCAGCAAGGAAATCCTGCGCGGCTACGATCTGGCGATCCGCGACCGGCTCCTCCAGATTTCGATGATGAAGGGCCTCGAATTCCGCTTCGACGCCACCTTTCGGGGCATCGAGAAGCACGACGACGGCTGCCTCACCGTCAGCATGTCGGGGCATGAGCCGATCACGGTCGACCTCGTGCTGTTCGCCACCGGCCGCGTGCCCAACACCCACGGCCTCGGCCTGGAGAGCGCGGGCGTCGCCATCAACGATCGCGGCGCGATCTGCGTCGATGCGGACAACCGCTCGACCTGCCCGTCGATCTTCGCGGTCGGAGACGTCACCGACCGCATCCAGCTGACCCCGATCGCGATCCGCGAGGGGCAGGCGTTCGCGGACACCTTCTTCGGCGGCAAGCCGACGCGGATAGATTATGATTGCGTCCCTTCCGCAGTATTCAGCCACCCGCCGATGGCCGGGGTCGGCCTGACGGAGACGCAGGCCCGCCAGAAGCTGGGAACGGTACGCGTCTACACCGCCGACTTCCGCCCGATGAAGAACGTGCTGGCGGGACGCGACGAGCGCGCGCTGTATAAGATGGTCTGCCACGGAGAGACCGACCGGATCGTCGGCATCCACATGATCGGCCCCGACGTGCCCGAGATGATGCAGGTCGCCGCCGTCGCGGTGAAGGCGGGGCTGACGAAGGCCGATTTCGACGCGACGGTGGCGCTGCACCCGACGATGGCGGAGGAACTGGTCCTGCTGCGCTGAGGGTGCGCAGCACAACCGGCCGTAGCACGACCTCCCTCACGGTGCCGCTTGCGTTGGGCGCACACCGCCGCTATCTCCCCAATCCATCCGACAGCGCGGACGGTTCCTCTCGCTTGCCCCGCAGGGCAGCGACCGGGGCCTCATGTCCCGCGGTCCACGAACAAAGGTAGAGCCGAGACCGTGGCCAAGACGTCCCCATCCGAATTCTTCCGCCAGGTTCAAGCCGAGCGCAAGAAGGTCACCTGGCCGACGCGTCGCGAGACGGTGATGACGGGCGTGATGGTGGTCATCATGACGACCATCCTGGCGCTGTTCTTCCTGGCCGTGGATTCCATCTTCGAAGCGATCGTGCGGGCGCTGCTCAAGATCGCGCAAAGCCAGTAATTGGGGCAGTAAAAATGGCACGCTGGTACATCATCCACGCCTATTCGGGTTTCGAGGGCAAGGTCCGCGATTCGATCATGGCGGAGGCGACCCGCATGGGCCTCGACCAGCTGGTCGAGCAGATCGAGGTGCCGACCGAGACGATCACCGAGGCCCGCCGCGGCAAGAAGATCGCGGTCGAGCGCAAGTTCATGCCCGGCTACGTGCTGGCCAAGCTGAACATGAACGACGACGTCTACCACCTCGTCAAGAACACCCCCAAGGTCACCGGCTTCCTGGGCAGCATGGGCAAGCCCCAGGCGATCAGCGAGACCGAAGCCGCGCGGATGCTCAATTCCAAGGAAGAAGCCGCCGCCGCGCCCAAGCAGAAGGTCAAGGTCGACTATGAGATCGGCGATGCGGTCAAGGTGCTCGAAGGCCCCTTCGCCAGCTTCAACGGCATCGTCGAGGAACTCGATTTCGAACGCTCGCGGGTGAAGGTGTCGGTCTCGATCTTCGGCCGCGCGACCCCGGTCGAGCTGGAGTTCGAGCAGGTCGAACGCTCGAAGTAAGGCCCGGCCCGACTTCGAGCGCTCGACCGGCCGGCGGGGCGCGCGAGCGAACCCGTCCGACGTGCAGACGCGGGATCAACTCCCGCGTCCACCCGCCTCTCGGGCAAACGCTCGCCTCTCGGGCAAAACGGATGCCGGCTAGACGGACGCGCCCCCGAAGGCGATCAGCCCCACCAGCATCGGCAGCACGCAGGCGCAGGCGAACACCAGGCCCGCACGCCGTCCGCGCCAGCGCCCGCTCCTGCGCGCGCCGAAGCCGACCGCCACGATCAGCAGCGTCGCCGCGATCGCGACATAGAGGATGACGAGGATGTCGCTGCTGGTGCCTGGTCCCATGACGGATTTCCCTTGTTCCTAATGGTGTGGCCGGCTCCGGCGGCTATCGCGCGGGCATCGGCATGACCGGCAGATCCTTGCGCAACCGCGACCAGCCTTGGCCCTTCGCCATCGTGGCGATGGCCTCCGCGCACACCAGGCGCGCCACCGTGCAGCCGTTACGGTCCGTCACGTCGATACACCCCTGCGGATCGACCCGCCCGTCGCCCGCGCCGTGCACCATCTTGCGCAAGGAGCGGTGGGCATGGGCGAGCGCGGCATAGACGTCGCCGGCCTCGACGCTCCGGTCATGGAGGATGCGCCCGGCACGGTCGCATGTTCGCAGGAGAAACTGGGTCATGCCCCTCAAAACGCCTTTGAAACTCAAGGGTTTCGGCGGTTGATCCAAGTTCACACGTTTGTTCCGCCGATGCCCGCCCCCCGATCGAAACCCGTTCGGCCGAAACCCGTTCGATCTTGCGATCGCACCCATGATGGACGCGGGCGGGCGTTTCCAGGCCCGCGTCCCGCCTCGATTCCCGCGCACGCGACGTCAGGCTGGCGTTCGACTGGCTGCCGGGGTAATCGCGCGGCATATGCGGCGCCCGGCCCATAACCGGGAAGCGCGAATGCCCGCAGGATTGAGCGGGAGGAACGAGGGGGGATGCCGCTACCCCCCTCGTTCCACACCCGCGTCATCAGGTCCGCGGCCAAGCACATACCGCAACCCGGCCCCGCCATGACGAACCGGGTCGCTACCGCCCCGCAAGCGACTCCTCGATCATCGCGCGCTCGTCCGGGTCCAGCGCGAACAGGCGATAGACGCGGTCGTCGATCTCGGCCTGGGCATCGGCGATGCGGGTGCCGAGCGTGGCCACCTCGGCGCGCTTGCCCTCGTACCACGCCTCCCAGGCGTCGCGCTCGGCCAGTGGCACGTCGACGCCGCGGAAACGCTTGGCGATCAGCGCGCGCAGGGCCTTGAGCGGCAGGTCCGGCCAGGCGCGGAAAGCGGCGGTTTGTTCGATCCGCGGGTCGATATCGGCGAGGCGGTGGAGCGTTGCGCCGATAATCGCACTTCTTTGTTCTGCTGCGGACTGCACCCCAGATGCCAGTGCCGCAAGCGATCCGTCGAATGTCGGCACAGGGAGTTGGCCGACGAATTCCGTCCGAAGTCGCAGGTAGCCGTTTTGTGCGATATTCGTCAGGCCCGAGAAGAAGAACCACGCCGCCCTGCTTCCGGTCAGGGCACAGACGTCCGCATCGTCTGTCGGCAGGAAATATGCGGTATTCGCCAGCATCGCTCCCGAACGATCAATGGAAAAAGTGGGCTGATTGGAGATGTCGCAGTAGACGATCTTGCTCGCCGCGAACCGAGCCGCATACGCCGCCTGCGCCTGCTGCAATTCCCACCATTCCTGCTTTGTCGCCCGGGCCTCCAGACGGGCGCGGTGCGGCAGCAGGTGATCGCGCACCGCGGGATAGGCCTGGATGTCCACCCGGTTTTTGGGCGTATAGATCAGCCACAGATCGTCGCTCTCGACATGCCACCGCTTCAGATTCTCGCCGATCAGGAACGGTTTCAGCAGATCGGCCGACCGCGCGTCGCGCGCGACCAGCGCGTCGCGTTCTTCCCGAGACAGCACGAACGCCTCGTTCAGCCCGGTCTTGATGCCATAAAGCGGCGCCCCGTAGACCTGCGCCAGTGTCGGCCGCCCCGCCGCCATCTTGGCGCGGATCGCGTCCAGCCGGTCGCCCTCGAAGCGCCACGACCCCGCGGTCAGCCGCGCGCGCGGCATCGGCTCGGCCGCCTCGCGGAACGCCAGCGACAGATCGGCGGGCAAGGCACGCACGTTCAGGAAACGCACGTCGTCCTGCGTGCCCTCACCCGTTTCGCCCTCACCCGCTTCGCCCCCGTCCCGCCGCAGCGTCACGATCGCGGGATAGGTCGTCACGCCTTCGAACACCTGCAGGTCGCCGAAATCGACCACCGTCTCGATCGCCGCCGCATCCGCCAGATAGCGGCGCAGGTTGACCCCCGATCCGGTGCGAAAGAAGGTGGAGGATGAGATATAGCCCAGCCGCCCGCCCGGGCGCAGGATGCGCACGCCCAGTTCGAAGAAATAGGCGTACAGATCGGCGCGATCCGCCGCGACCGCATAGCGCCGCGCCAGATACGGCTTGATGTCCTTTATCAGCCCCATCGCCACATAGGGCGGGTTGCCCAGCACGATGTCGAATCCGCCCTCCTCGAACACCTGCGGAAACGCGTCCTTCCAAACGAACGCGCGCTGGTGGACGTCGCTGTCCTCGATCAGCGAATTGCCGCTACGGATGTTGAGTTCCAGCGTTTCCAGCGGCCTGCCGCGCTTGGCGGTCTTCAGCCACAGCGCCAGCTTGGTGATCTCGACCGATTCGGCGTTGACGTCGACCCCGTACAGATTGCGCGTGATGATCTCGGCATCCGAATTGGGATCGGCATAGTCGAACATGCCGCCCCCCAATTCGCCCAGCCGGTTGCGCACCCGGCGCTGTTCCGCCAGCAGCACGTCGAATGCCGCGATCAGGAACGCGCCCGATCCGCACGCGGGATCGACGATCCTCAGCGTCGTCAGCCGATCCAGATACGCCCGCCAATAGCCGCGCTCGTCGCGCCACCGCACGATGTCCCCGCCCCGCGCGCCCCTTTCGTCGATGCCGTCGGCATGATCGGCCATCAATGCACCCGCGATCTCGGCCAGATGTCGGCCGATCGTCTGTTCGACGATGAAGCGGGTGACGAAATCGGGGGTATAGACCACGCCGAAGCGTTTGCGCGTGGTCGTCTTTGGCGGGGCCTGGCCGATCGCTTCGGCGCGCAGCGCTTCGATGTCGCTGATCGACTGTTCGAAGATGTGGCCCAGGATGGTGACCGACACTTGGCTCGCGAAATCGTATTTGGCGATGTCCAGGAAGCGTTCGACCAGATGATCGGGCAGGTCGAGCGCGTCGATCGCCGGGTCACTGGCGAACAGACCGCCGTTATAGACCGGGATGTCGAGTGGCGGCGCACCCTTGTCGACCGCGTCGAACAACCGTTTCACCTGCGTCCAGCGCGGCTGCGGGTCATAGGGATTGTGGAACTCGACCGCCTTGCGAAGGCTGTCGTCGGGCAGCAGCGGGCCGTCCTCGGCAAAGGCGATGAAGACGATACGGTCGAGCAGCTTCTGGACCAGGGTGATGCGCGCCTCTGCTCCGACATGCGCGCGCTGGTCGCGCACGAACTGCAGCAGGTCGTCGCGCAGGCTGCGGAAATCGGCGTAAAGCTGGCCGGTGATGTCGCGGTCTTCGCTCGCGCTGCGTGCCAGCAGGTCGGCGGTCCCGCCCGACAGCAGTTGATCGGCATGGAGCATCATCTGGAGCCGTGTCAGTTCGGCGGGTTCGGCGATCCGCTTCAGGTCGAACCGCTCATGGACGGTGCGGCCATGGCCCACCGCATACAGCCGCAGCTCGCGCATGTTGCTGACCAGCACCCAGCGTGCGCCAACCGCGTCCATCGCATATTCCCACGCCTGCTGGACCGGGGTCTTGGCCCGCCCCGCCATGATCGCGTCCAGCGGCACCTTCGGCCCTTTCAGCTCGACCGGTGCGATCACGCGTGCGGCGGTGGCCGTGAAGGCGCCTAGCGCCAGATCGACGATGCCGCCGCCGATCGGCTGTTTGGCCTTGATCGTGCCGACGCCGTCCGAACCCGCGGCGCGATAGCCAAGAACGCGCTGCATCACGACCGCGTTGAATTCCGGCTCCAGCTGCGATTCGTTCTGCGCGTTGAATTCCACGGCGGCCAGCGCGGCCCATTGCGCCGCAGCCTCGCGCTCCGCCTCGCTCGGCTCGCGCGACCAGCTCGCCAGTGCCTGCGCGATCGTCTTTTCGTTGAATAAGGGCATCGGGCCGGTTTAGCCGGTCGGGCGCGCCCGGCAACCCGGCGTCGCCCGCTCCCGCCCCTGCGCGCCTGGCCTTACGGCGTTTCGCGGTTTTGCCAAGCATTGCACGCGCGCGGCCTCGCTGCTATGCGCCGGCGCTTCCACCGCACATACGCTATGGATTCGGACCGTGGGAGGGCGTTTGCGCCCGCTTGCACCACTAGGAGGCTGTTTTGGCTAAAAAGATTACCGGTTACATCAACCTGCAAGTGCCCGCGGGCGAGGCGAAGCCCGCCCCGCCGATCGGCCCCGCGCTGGGTCAGCGCGGCGTGAACATCATGGAATTCTGCAAGGCGTTCAACGCGCAGACGACCGACGTCGAAAAGGGCACGCCGCTCCCGACGAAGATCACCGTCTATGCCGACCGCAGCTTTTCCTTCGAGACGAAGACGCCGCCGGCGACCTTCCTCATCAAGAAGGCGATGAACATCAAGTCGGGTTCGAAGGAGCCGGGCAAGGTGTCCGCGGGCACGATCCGGCGCTCGCAGCTCCAGCAGGTCGCCGAGACGAAGATGAAGGACTTGAACGCCAACGACATCGACGCGGCGATCAAGATCATCGAAGGCAGTGCACGGGCCATGGGCCTGCAAGTGGTGGAGGGTTAAGACGATGGCGAAGCTCAGCAAGAAGCAGAAGGCCACGACCGTCGATCCCGAGAAGCTGCACGGCATCGACGAAGCCATCGCGATGGCGCGTTCGGGCGCCACGTCGAAGTTCGACGAGACGATCGAGGTCGCGCTGAACCTCGGCGTCGATCCGCGTCACGCTGACCAGATGGTCCGCGGCGTCGTGAACCTGCCCAAGGGCACCGGCAAGACGGTGCGCGTCGGCGTGTTCGCGCGCGGCCCCAAGGCCGACGAGGCGCGTGAGGCGGGGGCCGACGTGGTCGGCGCCGAGGATCTGATGGAATCAATCCAGGGTGGCACGATCGACTTCGACCGCTGCATCGCGACGCCCGACATGATGGGCATCGTCGGCCGCCTGGGCAAGGTGCTCGGCCCCAAGGGCCTGATGCCGAACCCCAAGCTCGGCACGGTCACGATGAACGTCGCGCAGGCGGTCAAGGACGCCAAGTCGGGCCAGGTCGAATATCGCGTCGAAAAGGCCGGGATCATCCATTCCGGCATCGGCAAGGCGAGCTTCCCGGCAGAAGACCTGCGCGCCAATTTCGACGCGCTTGTCGATGCGGTGGTCCGTGCCAAGCCCTCGGGCGCCAAGGGCAAGTACGTGCGCAAGGTCGCGATCTCCAGCACGATGGGTGCCGGGATCAAGGTCGACACCGCGGAAGTGGCGGGCGCTTAACCCCCCAACGCGCACGCCGCCGTTGATGAGACGAAAGGGCCGGGTCATCCCCGGCCCTTTTTTCATGCCTGCCGATCCGCCCCGGGGTGTGAGGAAAGAAACCCCCTTTTCATCACGCAACGCTTTTGCGACAAGTACGTGTGCCGGGCCTGGGGAGGCCCGTTGAGGGGGGTAGGACCAGATGACCATGATTCGCCGCGCACTCGCGCTCGGCCTGGCGGTATCGCTTGCCGCCGCGCCGGTGTTCGCGCAGGAGAAGACCGGGAACAAGCCCGGCTTCACGCTTCCCCCCGGTTCCGCGCGCATCGTCCTGATGCGTCCTTCGATCAAGGTCGGCGCGCAATCGACGGGCGGCATGTTCGAACCCAATGCCGACTGGACGGATCAGGCGCGCGAAAACCTCGGCCGTGCGCTGGCCCAGGCGCAGGGCAAGCTCGGCAATACGGTCGCCGACTATGTGGAACCCGCGGGCGACGCGGTGCGCCAGACCGCCGAATATCGCGCGCTGTTCTCGGCGGTGGCGGATTCGGTGATCGCGTATCAGTTCTTCAAGGGCAACCGCCTGCCCACCAAGAAGCGCGAAGGCAGTTTCGAATGGGGGATCGGCCGCGACGTCGCCGCGCTGCCGGGGCTGGAGGGCGCGGACTACGCGTTGTTCATCACGACCGAGGACCAATATGGCTCGACCGGCCGCAAGCTGCTCCAGTTCGCCGCGGCGGGGCTGCTGGGGGCGGGCGTGTCGTCGGGCGTGCACAAGGGCTATGCCGGGTTGATCGACCTGAAGACCGGCGATCTCGTCTGGCTGAACGCGGATTTGAAGATGGGCGGCGATGTCCGCTCGCCCGAAGGCGCGCAGAAGCGTGTCGGCCAGTTGCTCGAAGGCTTCCCCGGCGCGCCGCTCGCCGTGGTGCCCGCCATCGCGGGCAAATAGGGCATGCGCCGACTGATCGCCGCCGCGCTCGCCACCGCCCTTCTCCCCGCCCCGGCTACAGCCGAGACGCTCGCGCCATTGCCGCCTTATGCCGCCGCCTATCAGCCGGTGACCGTGGACGAACGCGGGCTGTGGCAACAGGCCGACGAGCACGAGCGTGCGCTGCGCGATTCGCCGGCGGTGATCCGCGACGCGGCGCTCAACGCCTATGTACGCGGCGTGTTGTGCCATGCGGTCGGTGAGGATCGCTGCCGTGCGGTGCGGCTCTACATCGTCCGCGTGCCCGCCTTCAACGCGTCGATGTCGCCGAACGGCACGATGATCGTGTGGACCGGCCTGCTCCTGCGCGTTCGCAACGAGGCCGAACTGGCCGCGATCCTCGGCCATGAATTCGGCCATTTCGAACTTCGCCACAGCCTGTCGAGCTTCAAGCGTGCGCGGACCACCACCGACATCATGTCCTGGGCGTCGGTGCTGGCGCCGTATAACAGCGGCTCGCTGGCGACGTCGCTCATCGGCCTGCACTTCTCCTATGGCCGCACGCAGGAGAGCGACGCCGACCTGATGGGCCTGCGCTACATGCGCGCCGCACGCTATCGCCCCGCCGCGTTTCCGCGGGTGTGGGAGCGGATGATGGCGGAAACCGACGCGTCCGCGCTGGGCCGCCGTCGCAAGGTGACCCATCGGTACAGCGCCGGCTTCTTCGATTCGCACCCGACCGAACTGGCGCGCGCGGCCAACCTGCGCGCCGCCGCCGGCGCCGAAATCGACACCGGCGAGGAAGGGGTCGACCCGTTCCTGGCGGCGATGCGTGCGTGGCGGCCGCAGTTCCTGGCCGACCAGATCAAGCTGAACGACTTCGGCGGTTCCGAATACCTGCTGGGTCAACTCGCCGATCGTGACTGGTCCCCCGACCTGCTGTTCGCCCGCGCCGAACTCTACCGCGAACGCGGCAACCCGCGCGACCTCGTCAGCGCGGCGGAATTCTACCGCGAGGCGATCGACCGCGGGTTCGACGATCCGATCGCCTGGCGCGGGCTGGGCGTGTCGCTGCTCCGCGCGCAGCAGGCCGAGGCGGGCCGCGCCGCGCTGACCACCTATCTGGAACGCGCACCGCAGGCCACCGATCGCGCCGCCATGTCCATGCTCATCGGCCCCGGAGACGTAAAATGAAGCCAGCCGCCTTCCTGATCGCACTCGCCATGGTCGCGTCTCCCGCGCAGGCGGGCAATTCGCTGATCGCCGCTGGCACCCGCGTCGCGGTCGCCAAATCGGCGCTGACGGTCGCGCCGCCATCCGAATGGAACAAGCTGGGCGCGCGGCCTGGCCGCAATTCCGAAACGTGGACGATCGACGGCGATGCTCTAAACGACCTGACCTTCTACGGCGGCATTCCGGCGGGCAAGACGCTGTTCCGCGAAGTCGACAAGAAGAACCGCCCCCTGCCCCGCGTCTCCGCGACGATGCTGATTACCGACGTCCCCGTGCTGGTCGAGAACAGCTATCGCATCGCGCTCAATACGCCGCTGTTCACGCTCGACGCGATGGAGCCCGCGCTGTTCGCGGGCCGCGCAGGGCTGCGTTTCACCTACAGCTACACCCGTCCGGGCGAGGATCTCCCGCGCAAGGGCGAAGGCCGCACCGCGATCATCGACGGCAAGCTGTACATGATGACCTTCGAGGCGCCCCGGCTCCATTATTTCGACCGAAGCGTCGATCAATTCCGCAAGGTCGCCGATACCGCCCGGCTATAGCCCACCCCCTTCGGCTTCGCCGGCGTCGCGCCGCCGCCGCCGCTCCAGGCGCTCCAACTCCTTCATGACGGCGGCGTTAGTCTCCTCGCGCGTCGCGGTGGGCAGCGTGCGGTGGCAGCCGTGCGCGCTTTCCTTCACCGTGCGCCGGTGCAGGCCGAGCAGGATCATCGCCTCGAACGGCGTCGTCCGGATCAGCGGGTTGACGCCAGTGCCCCCCTCCCAGGTCTCGGCCCCGCCATCCAGCACGTCCTCGGGCGCCCCCAGCGACTGCCGCGCGCAGGCCAGCAGCGCGAATTCGACGGTCTCGTAACCGATCGCCAGCGCGGCACGCACCTCCTCGTCGAAGGCGTTCGACCGATAGCGCCGCTCATAAAGGGCGCTGACCGCGAAGCCGATGCTCTGTGCGGCAAGGCGGATGTTGGCGGTGCTCGCCAGCGCTTTCAGAAAGGCGCGCTCGCCCGCCCGCGTCAGTCGCCCGCGCGCCGCGCGGCTGACCTGGAGATGGCCGTGCTTGTTCGTCCGGATCTGATATTCGCCGCCCGCAGTGCGCAACCCCTCGCCGGCCGGGGCACTGCGCTTGTCGGCCAGCGCGGCCCGCGCGAAGACGAGCGCCGCATCCCATTCGGCCGCGAAGTCGGGGTGATCGCGGCGGCGGCACCACAAAGTCGTCGCGTTCACCCCGACCGCCTCGGCGGCGATCCGCGCATTGCCGGTCTGCCGCAGGTGACGCACGAATGCGGCACATTCCTGCACCGCGGCCGGGCGCATCGGCCGCGGCCGGCGGGTCTTGGGTTGGCGCTTGGGGCTGGGTTGCGGATCGTCGGCCATGCCGCGCCTTTTCGCGCATTGCTTTTCCAACAAGTCAATCGCCCGCGCCGACACAGGGTTCTCCAGCATCTTTGCTGCCCCCGGCGCGCCATCCTGCCCGGACAGCCTATAATGGCCGAGGGGTTCGGGAGTTTACGAAGCGTGGCGACGTATCGCGGGATGGATGTGCCCGATCATCTTCACGGCGTCCTGCCGCACATGCGGCTCGTGGAGGCGACGCGAGAGGCGCTGCTGATCCTGGGCCAGCAATGGGATCTGCTCGATGTGCTCAGCCGCGTCGTGCAGACTGGAACCCAGGTCGATCGGACGCGCACCGATTTTCAGGCCCTGAACGCCGCGCTGATCGCGGCGCTGGGCGACGAAAGCCTGAACAAACTCGTGGGTGCGCTCGCCGCCAAGGCCCAGGTGAGCGTCGACATCGTCATCCGGAACCTGTTCGAACGCACCGCCGACATCGGCTTCCTGGCGACCGACGACGATCTGCGCGACTTTCTGAAGGGCGGTGACGGCCCCTCCCCCGACGCGATTCACGCCCGGCTGATCGAATATCGCGATAAATATTCGGTCTATGAAAACGTCGTCCTGATGGACGCGGAAGGAAAGGTGCGTGCCCAGGCGGGCACCGCCGCGCTACCTGCTCTCTGCGCAGACCCCTGGGTAGCTCGCGCCCTGGTCGACGCGGGCAGCTATCTGGAAACCTTCGCGCCGTCCGATCTCAGCCCCGGCGGGGCGTCGGCCCTCATCTATGCCGCGCGCGTCGCCGAATCCGGCGGGCCGGCGGCACGTGTCCTCGGTGTGCTGGCACTGGTGTTCCGCTTCGCCGACGAACTCGACGGCGTCTTCGCCAAGCTGCTGGCGCCGGAAGACTGGACGGTCCTCGCGCTCCTCGACGCCTCCGGCGCGGTGCTGGCGTGCAGCGACGTCGTGCAATTGCCGCTGGCCAGCCGGCTCCTGGTCGATCCTGCCAAGGATTATCAGTTCATCCGCCACGCCGGCCGCCGCTACATCGCCGCTACCCGGACGACCAAGGGCTATCAGGGCTATCTCGGCCCCGGCTGGCGCGGCTGCGCGCTGATTCCGGTGGAGG
Source organism: Sphingomonas sp. (assembly GCF_036387595.1). Classification (GTDB taxonomy): domain Bacteria; phylum Pseudomonadota; class Alphaproteobacteria; order Sphingomonadales; family Sphingomonadaceae; genus Sphingomonas. The sequence continues at coordinate 10,189 of NZ_DASVTL010000036.1, read as the reverse complement.
GCGCGTTCGAGGAGAATGACGACAGCCGTGTCGTGCTCGCCGACCGGCATTACCGCGCGATCGCGGGCAATCCGCGGCTGTTCTCCGAAACGGTGCGCGGTATTCCGCAGCGCGCCGACGCGGTTCAGGCGGAACTGAACCGAACCGTATGGAACGGCAAGCTGGCCATGTCGCGGCTGACCGACGCCAGCGATCCCGCGACGGACGACAATGCCGCGCGGCGTACCTTGCTCTCGGAAATCAGCGCCGCAGGCAGCCGCACGCAACAGGTGTTCGCCGATGCGGTCGGTGCGCTCAATCGCACCGCGATCGGCACTCTGATCGAAAATTGCGCCTTCTCCGCCGCGCTCGCTGTCGATCTGATGGACCGCAATCTTTATGAACGCGCCAACGATTGCCGGTGGTGGGCGCTGACCACGCGCTTCCGCCAGATCCTGACCACGCCGATGATCGACGAGGCGGCACGGGCGGAAATGACCGAGATTCTCACCCGGATCAACGATCTCTACACGGTCTATACCAATCTGATCCTGTTCGACAGGCACGGGCTGATCCAGGCGGTATCCGATCCCCGCCAGGGCGCGCTCGTCGGCACCCCGTTACCGCCCAAACTCGCCCAGCGCCTCACCGCACGCGCCGAGACTGCATTCTACGGCGTCTCCGATTTCGTGGACAGCCCGCTCTACGACGATCGCGCCACCTACATCTACGGCGCGCCGGTGTTGCGTGAAGCCGCTCCACACATTGCCGTCGGCGGCATCGCGATCGTCTTCGATGCCGAACCACAGTTTCGCGCCATGCTGGACGATGCGGGCCTGTTCCAGGCGGCCGGGCGGCTCGCATCTGGCAGCCGCAGCCTGTTCGTGGACGCTCAGCGCCGTATCATCGCCAGCACTGCGGCGGACGACGTCATCGGCACGACGCTAGAGGTGCCGGCAGACCTCCTCACCCAAGCCACGGCCCGACCACTGGCGCGCGTGCTCGCGATCGGCGGGGAACTGTTCGCGGTGGGAATCGGCGCAAGCATCGGCTATCGCGAATACAAGGGGCCAGGCGATGCCTATCGCAATCCGGTGTTCGCGGTCTCGCTGCTCCATCTCGGTGCCGACGACGCGGTTGCCATGGCCGCGCCGCCCGCGCGCACGTCGTCCGCCACTGCCCCCCGGCGAGACGCCGGAACGCGCCGTGAACTGGCGACGTTCGCGATCGGCAACAGCCGCTTCGCCTTCGACCGCAACGATATCGTCGAGGCGATCCTGCCGGACCACATCGCCCCCGCCCCCAACACACCCGTGTCGATCGCGGGCTATGTGCCGCACGGGCGCGGCAGCATCATCATCCTCGATGCGCGCGACCACCTCGGCCTGCTGCCACTCGCTACCGATGCCACGCGCCCGGTGATCGTGTTTCAGGGCCGGGGTCGGCTGCTCGGCCTTCAGGTCGACAGTCTCGGCGGCATCCTCGACATCGACACCGACCGCATCGGCCGCTCCGCGGTCGGCGAAGATGCCCAGATCGTCAAGGCTGTCGTCCGGGCGGACCCGACCGACGGCGCGGACATGCTGCTGCTGCTCGATGCCGACATGCTGACCCAGGTTCTGCTGCCATCATCGGCCGCCACAGCCACCGACGAGGATCAACCCCGCCGGCTTGCATGACTTCGGGCGCCGTCGCTGGAGCATCATCAACTGAGATGCTGTGAGGCGGCGCCGAAACTCGCTCCCTTGCGGATTTTCGAACGGACTCCAGGGTTAATCCGTTCGTCCTGCGAGGCTGCCCCGAATATCTTCCGTTCGCCCTGAGGAGGCATTGAGCGAAGTCGAAACGCCGTCTCGAAGGACAGGTGAGTCTCCAGATCCCTCTACACACGCCTCAGCCTGCACCAATACCAGGGCGGGCCGCGACCCGCCCCCTGCCCTCACATCTTCTTGGTCAGCTTGCTCGCGATCTCGTACATTTCCTCGGGCGCATAATTGGGCGTGAATACGTTGGGCACGCCCGCCAGTTCGGCGATCTTGCCGCCGTCGGGCATGCCGGAGACGACTTCCAGATTGCCCTTGGGATCACCCGGCAGCGCGACCTCGTCGTTGCTCCAGATGCCCGCCATCTCGGTATAATCGTCGGGGCTGAAGGTATAGAGCCGCCGGTGCGAGCCCTCGTCCAGATACTTCTGGCTTTCCGGAATCTTCGACAGGTCGATATTGGGTGTCGGCAGCATCTTCTTCAGATCGACGCCGGTCAGCTTCTCGATCGCCAGCGCATAACTATGGGCGTGGACGGATCCGCGCACGAGCAGGTAACCGCACACTTCGCGCCCCGTCGGATCGCTCAGCGTCTCGTACACGCGCAGCTTGTGGAGCCTTGCGCCGCATTCCAGGTGGAAATTGTGGAGCAGGTCGGTGATGACGTTGCCCGTCGAGGTGATGAAGTCGTTGTTCCAAGAATGGCCGTTGCTGTTGACCGGCATCGCACCGCCTGCGCCCGAAAGGAACGACGCGGCCAGGCGGATGTCCTTCATCCCCTCCCATTCGGCGCCGGAGATGTCGCCACCGTCGCCGGTGTGGTCGCCATCGGGACCGTTGTTGAGCATCGCGACGCCGGCCAATACCAGTTCGACATGGCCCAGTTCTTCCGCGGTGATAGACGCGACCAGGCTGTAGAACGGTCGGAGCTTGCTCTTGGAGCGGAAGTTGAAGCTCTGGAACATGTAATTGCCCAGCGTGGACATCTCTCCATATTTGCCGCCGAGCAGTTCCTGAAGCGCGGCGGCGGCATTGGGATCGGCCTCCTTGGGCGGGGGGAGATCGGCTTGCAGCTTGTCGACGCGCATGAACATGGGGTCGGACCTTTCTTGAGAGGAATGTCCGCGACCGGCCATGACGTGGTTAAGTTGCTCGCCCAGCGCCAATATAGGCCATCCGGTGGGATAGATGATGCAGGTTACGACGATTGCACCCGCGCGTGCCCAGGATTGACTTGCCGGCCGCGGCTGCTATGGGCAGCGCAACCTCGCAGGCTTCGGCAGGCGGGTCCGTCCGAGACAGCAGGTGCCGCAGGGTTCGCCCACCGGCTTAAACCGCCCGCCGAGATGGGGAAATGGATTTTGCCGGCCGGTGCTCCTGCGCCCGCCGGTCCGTCGCGCTTCGCCGCGTCGCCCATGCCCTTGTCGCTGGACACCCCGGGGGGTGTTCCCACTCTCCGGCTCGTAACCGGATGCAGCCTTATGGGCTGTGTCCAGAATGTGGAGAATGGCATGGATCGTGCTCAAAAGGCCGTGGCCGTCGCCGAACTGAACCGCACCTTTTCCGAGGTCGGCGTGGTGGTCGTCACCCGCAACCTCGGCATGACCGTCGCGCAATCGACGGTCCTGCGCAATCGGATGCGTGAAGCCGGCGCGACCTACAAGGTCTCGAAGAACAAGCTCGCCAGGATCGCCCTTGACGGGACCGATTACGGTTCGCTCAGCGACATGCTGACCGGCCCCGTCGGCCTCGCCTCTTCGACCGATCCGGTCGCCGCCGCAAAGGTCGCGGTGGAGTTCGCGAAGACGAACGACAAGTTCGAAATCGTGGGCGGTGCGATGGGCGCAACCGCGCTGGATGTCGCTGGCATCCAAAGCCTGGCCACGCTGCCGTCGCTCGACGAGCTGCGGGCCAAGATCGTCGGCCTGATCGTGGCACCCGCCACCAAGCTGGCGACGATTACCCAGGCACCGGCGGCGCAGCTGGCACGCGTACTTTCGGCTTATGCCGAAAAGGACACGCAAGCGGTGAGCGAAGCAGCGTAAATTCAATCCAAACGAAGGAATATAGACATGGCAGACCTGAACGCGCTGGTTGACAGCCTGAGCGAACTGACCGTCCTCGAGGCGGCCGAGCTTTCCAAGATGCTCGAAGAAAAGTGGGGCGTCTCGGCCGCAGCAGCGGTTGCAGCAGCGCCTGCAGCAGGCGGCGGCGCAGCGGCTCCGGCGGCTGAAGAGCAGACCGAATTCGACGTGATCCTCACCGGCGACGGTGGCAAGAAGATCAACGTCATCAAGGAAGTCCGCGCGATCACCGCCCTGGGCCTGACCGAAGCCAAAGCCCTCGTCGAAGGCGCACCCAAGGCCGTCAAGGAAGGCGTGTCCAAGGACGAAGCCGCCAAGCTGAAGGCTCAGCTGGAAGCAGCTGGCGCGACGGTCGAGGTCAAGTAAAACTACACGCATTCGGGGTTTGGCGCAAGCCGAATCCCGGCGGCACGACGTGGGAGCCGCATCAGCATCATTGGCTTTGCCGATGACGTTGGGCGAAAGATAAGGGGCGATTTCGGCAACGGAGTCGTCCCTTTCTCATAGCTACTCTACCTCTTGAGTCCTGTTTGGATTCGGCGACGTAGCGGCGCGCCACTGGCACGCGCCGCGACTTGGTCAATCATCCGCACCGAATCGAGCCAGAAGGGGGCGAGCCTCGGAGAGTCCGCGCGCTCTACACCCAGCACGAACAACTGTGACGTCAGATGCTGTGCGCCCGCATCGTCGCGGTGCTGGAGGTTCAGCACCACCAGCGGCACGAGCATGTTGCGCCCGCCCGCGCGCATCGTTGCCAAGCTGCCGAGCGGCGCTGCGGCGATGCCCCTGAACGACCGCGATTCTCCTGGTGCCAGATCGAAGGCTGGCAGGATCGGGCGGACGATAGGCGCCTCATTGACCGCGTCGATGTCGGTGGATTGGCCGCGATGCGCGGCGATCAGATGGAGCGCGGTGCGGATCGAGCGCGCAGATGCCTCGCCATCGTTGACGACCGTGATCTCGCAATCGGCCACCGCGGTCAGGATGTTTAGACCGGCACGGATCGGGCGAAGGCTCACGTTCAGCAAGGCGCCGGATGGCGCGAGAGGCAGCGCCGCGGCGCCCGGCTCCGCTACGCTGGTCTCGACCACCGCAATCCCCGTCTCGCGCCGATAACGAAGCCACAGCAGCAAGATCAGCAGCACGCCGGCCCCACCGAACAGCCACCGAAGCAGGTCTGCCCCTTTGCGCTTCGGTTGCGATGGTGCCAACGACACCGGCGGAGGCGGGGCGGCTGCCGAGGACACCGGCGTGGCCGACGGCGCTGGCGTCGTCGCGGCAGCAGGCACCCGGGCAGGTTTTGGACGCGATTTGGCCCCGGGGGTCGGCGCGGGACGCATTATCGTGGCCGACGGGGTGGATGTTGGTGTCGGACTTGGACTTGGCTCAGCGGTCGGCGTAACTTGCGGTATTGACGCCGGAGCGGGCGTGGGCAGAACGATAACCGCTGGCGCTGGGATCGGGATGGTCGGCGCGCCGGTGGGCGGATCGGTTTGCGCGGCAGCGATGCTCGACAGCATCCCGACCCCCGCAACCCTGACAACATTAGTGTAATTCAAGGTCGGCCAACTCCGGCGAGGCGACGCGCTTCTGGCGGCGACGGTTTGACAGGGCAAGCCCCCCGACCTATATCGCCGTAATCACGATCCTCGGAACACGGCGTGCCGTCGCGCAGCGCACCGGACGTATAGGGGATTGTGGTATCTTGGACGCCGGACGCCGCCGCATGGATATGCGCGCGGCTTTTCGGCGTATTTGCACGCTCCGCTCCGGAGGTTTCCGGGCACGATATTTCGGCTGAAGGCGAGAAAATTTCATGGCGACCAAAGCGATCGACGGCGGCACGGCGCGGCGTGAGACCCAGGGCGGGACTGCAAAGCGGCGCATCCGCAAGGTTTTCGGCAATATCCACGAAGTCGTGCAGATGCCGAACCTGATCGAAGTGCAACGCGAGAGCTACGAACAGTTCCTGCGGTCGGACAAGTCGATCGGCCATGTCTCGGGCCTGGAAAAGACGCTGCGCAGCGTCTTCCCGATCCAGGATTTCGCGGGCACCGCCTATCTCGACTTCGACGATTACGTCCTCGAGCCGCCGAAGTTCGACGTCGAGGAATGCCGTCAGCGCGGCATCACCTACGCCGCGCCGATGCGCGTCACCCTGCGCTTGACCGCGTTCGAGGTGGATCCGGATACCGAGGCCAAGTCGGTCATCGATATTAAGGAGCAGGACGTCTACATGGGCGACATGCCGCTCATGACCGAGAATGGCACTTTCTTCATCAACGGCACCGAGCGCGTCATCGTCAGCCAGATGCACCGTTCGCCGGGCGTTCTGTTCGACCACGACCGCGGCAAGACCCACGCGTCGGGCAAGTATCTGTTCGCGGCGCGCGTGATCCCGTATCGCGGGTCGTGGCTGGATTTCGAATTCGACGCCAAGGACATCGTCAACGTCCGCATCGACCGTAAGCGCAAGCTGCCGGTGACGGCGCTGCTCTACGCGCTTGGCATGACCAGCGAGGATATCCTCAACGAATTCTACAACCGCGTCACCTATGGCCGTGGTCAGGGCGGCTGGATCATCCCGTTCGCGCCCGAGAATTGGCGCGGCGTGAAGCCGTTGTTCGACATCGTCGATGCGAAGTCGGGTGAAGTGGTGTTCCCCGCCAGCCAGAAAATCTCGCCGCGCGCCGCCAACAAGGCGGCCAAGGACGGCTTGACCGAATTGCTGATCCCGACCGAGGAGATCTACGGCCGCTATTCGGCCTATGACCTCATCAACGAGACGACCGGCCAGATCTATGTCGAGGCGGGCGACGAAATCGGCGCCGAGAATCTGGAACTGCTAGACAAGGCGGGGATCGAGCGCATCGAACTGCTCGACATCGACCATGTCTCGACTGGCCCGTGGATCCGCAACACGCTGAAGGCCGACAAGGCCGAGGAGCGCGAGCAGGCGCTGTCCGACATCTATCGCGTGATGCGCCCCGGCGAGCCGCCGACGCTGGAGACGGCGGAGTCGCTGTTCTCGGGTCTGTTCTTCGATCCCGATCGCTACGATCTGTCGGCGGTCGGCCGCGTCAAGCTCAACATGCGCCTCGACCTCGATGCCGAGGATACGGTGACGACGCTGCGCACCGAGGATATCCTTGCGGTCATTAAGACTTTGGTGGGGCTGAAGGACGGCCGCGGCGAGATCGACGATATCGACAATCTCGGCAACCGCCGCGTGCGGTCGGTCGGCGAGCTGCTGGAGAACCAGTATCGCGTCGGCCTGCTCCGCATGGAACGCGCCGTGAAGGAGCGGATGAGCTCGGTCGACGTGTCGACGGTGATGCCGAACGACCTCATCAACGCCAAGCCCGCGGTCGCGGCAGTGCGTGAATTCTTCGGCTCGTCGCAGCTGTCGCAGTTCATGGATCAGACCAACCCGCTGTCGGAAGTGACCCACAAGCGCCGCGTCTCGGCCCTCGGGCCGGGCGGGCTTACCCGCGAGCGCGCGGGCTTCGAAGTCCGCGACGTCCACCCGACGCATTACGGCCGAATCTGCCCGATCGAAACGCCGGAAGGCCCGAACATCGGTCTCATCAACAGCCTCGCCTCGTTCAGCCGGGTGAACAAATACGGCTTCATCGAGACGCCGTATCGCAAGGTCGTCGACCACAAGGTCACCGACGACGTCGTCTATCTGTCGGCAATGGAGGAGGCCAAGCACACGATCGCCCAGGCGTCGGCCGAGTTGAACGGCGAAGGCGGCTTCTCGGAAGAACTGGTGTCCTCGCGCCAGGCGGGCGATTTCCTGATGGCGCTGCCCGACAATATCACGCTGATGGACGTCAGTCCCAAGCAGCTGGTGTCGGTCGCGGCGTCGCTGATCCCGTTCCTGGAGAACGACGACGCCAATCGCGCGCTGATGGGCTCGAACATGCAGCGCCAGGCGGTGCCGCTGGTCCAGGCCGAGGCGCCGTTCGTCGGCACCGGCATGGAAGAGACCGTGGCGCGCGATTCGGGCGCGGCGATCTCGGCACGCCGCGCTGGCGTCGTCGATCAGGTCGATGCCGCGCGTATCGTGATCCGCGCGACCGGTGAGGTCGATGCCGGCAAGTCGGGCGTCGATATCTACACGCTGATGAAGTTCCAGCGATCGAACCAGTCGACCTGCATCAACCAGCGGCCGCTGGTAAAGGTGGGCGACGTGATCCAGGCGGGCGACGTGCTGGCCGATGGTCCGTCCACCGAGTTTGGCGAGTTGGCGCTGGGCCGCAACGCGCTCGTCGCTTTCATGCCGTGGAACGGGTACAATTACGAGGATTCAATCCTGATCTCCGAGCGGATCGTGAAGGACGACGTGTTCACGTCGATCCACATCGACGAGTTCGAGGTGATGGCCCGCGACACCAAGCTGGGACCGGAGGATATCACCCGCGACATCCCCAACGTCGGCGAGGAAGCGCTGCGCAACATGGACGAGGCGGGCATCGTCTACGTCGGTGCCGAGGTCGAGCCGGGCGATATCCTGGTCGGCAAGATCACCCCCAAGGGCGAATCGCCGATGACGCCGGAGGAAAAGCTCCTCCGCGCGATCTTCGGCGAGAAGGCGTCGGACGTGCGCGACACGTCGCTGCGCTTGCCGCCGGGCGTGTCGGGCACGGTCGTCGACGTGCGCGTCTTCAACCGCCACGGCATCGACAAGGACGAGCGCGCGATGGCGATCGAGCGCGAGGAGATCGAGCGCCTGAAGAAGGATTCGGACGACGAGCGCACGATCCTCAACCGCGCGACCTGGAGCCGGCTGCGCGAGATGCTGCTCGACCAGACCTCGACCTCGGTGCCCAAGGGCTTGAAGAAGGGCGCGGTCATCGACGCCGACCTGCTCGATCAGGTCGACCGCCACGAATGGTGGAAGTTCTCGGTGGCCGACGACAAGGTCCAGAGCGATCTCGAAGCGGTCAAGCAGCAATATGACGAAGCGGCCAAGCGGATCACCGACAAGTTCCACGACCGCCGTGAGAAGCTGGAGCGGGGCGACGAACTGCCGCCCGGCGTGCTCAAGATGGTCAAGGTCTTCGTCGCGGTGAAGCGCAAGCTGCAGCCGGGCGACAAGATGGCCGGCCGCCACGGCAACAAGGGCGTCATCAGCCGCATCCTGCCGGCCGAGGACATGCCGTTCCTGGCGGACGGGACGCCGGTCGATCTGGTGCTCAATCCGCTCGGCGTGCCGTCGCGCATGAACGTCGGCCAGATCTTCGAAACGCACCTGGGATGGGCGGCGCGTCAGTTGGGCCACCAGATCAAGGATGCGCTGGAGGAATGGCGCGAGGCCAATCCGAACCCGAAGCCAGGCGCGATGCCTGACGCGGTCAAGGCACGGCTGCTGGAGGTCTACGGCGATCATTATGCCGCGGATATCGAGGCGCGTGACGGCGACGAAATCGTCGAACTGGCCGAGAATTTGAAGACCGGCATCCCGATGGGCACCCCCGTGTTCGATGGCGCGCGCGAAAGCGACGTCACCGACATGCTGGCGCTGGCGGGTCTCGATTCGTCGGGGCAGTCGGACCTGTTCGATGGCCGCACCGGCGAGATGTTCGACCGCAAGGTGACGGTAGGCATCATCTACATGCTGAAGCTCCACCATCTGGTCGACGACAAGATCCACGCGCGTTCGATCGGGCCATACAGCCTCGTCACCCAGCAGCCGCTGGGCGGCAAGGCGCAGTTCGGCGGGCAGCGGTTCGGCGAGATGGAGGTCTGGGCGCTGCAGGCTTACGGCGCCGCGTATACCTTGCAGGAAATGCTGACGGTGAAGTCCGACGACGTGGTCGGCCGCACCAAGGTCTACGAGGCGATCGTCAAGGGCGACGACACGTTCGAGGCGGGCATTCCGGAGAGCTTCAACGTGCTCGTCAAGGAAATGCGCTCGCTGGGCCTCAACGTCGATCTGCAGACGATGGCGCCCGAACTCGACGCGGACGGCCTGGCCATCGCGGCGGAATGACCTTCAAAGCCCCTCCCCTTCAGGGGAGGGGTTGGGGTGGGGCCTGTCCCCACAGGATTGCGGTGGCGGCTTGATGGATAGCCCCACCTCAACCCCTCGCTTTCACGGGAGGGGCTAAGGAGTTCAACATGAACGAACTGACCAATTTCGCGAACCCGGTGGCCAAGCCGGAAACCTTCGACTCGATCCAGATCGGCATCGCCTCCCCGGACAAGATCCGTTCGTGGTCGTTCGGCGAGATCAAGAAGCCCGAGACCATCAACTATCGCACGTTCAAGCCCGAGCGTGACGGCCTGTTCTGCGCGCGCATCTTCGGTCCGATCAAGGATTACGAGTGCCTGTGCGGCAAGTACAAGCGCATGAAG